>CABRXX010000017.1:0-53106 GCA_902475025.1 uncultured Lachnospiraceae bacterium
AAGTAATATTATAAAAATTTCAGATGTTTGTATCGCACAGATGTCAAAAAATTAGATGTAATATGAAGTAAGGAATATATCGGAAACTTAATTTCGAAGGAAAGAATACGAAGAAAATAGCAGAGATATTGTGACGAGAAAGCAGTATCAGACTATGGTACGTATCAGAGACCTTCCTTTACCGAGTGGAAGATATATTAAAATAGATATAGCAGGAAGCAGATCTCTTCGATATACATTATAAGAATAATAAAAAACTAAATACGTTTCTGACAAATGAATAATTAAAATACACATAAAAAGGACTATCGGGAGGTAGTCCTTTTTATGTGTGCGTTTGGGGTTGAATAGTTGGCAAAAGTAGATTTTTCGTTTTCCTATTTTTGGATGATTTCGATTTCCACCCCATTGGGATCCACGATCAGCATAGTGTCGCATCCTAATTTTTCCACAAAAGAAGGAGCCTTTCGCACGAAAACCTGATGATCCAGGCAGTCCTGATACACTTGTGCCAGATTGTCTGTCTCCAGACAGAAGTGACGGTAGGAACGTTGGGCAGTTTCAGTAATAGTTGCTTTTGAGACCGGTGTCAGATAGTCGATCAATTCCAGGCGGCATTCGGGGGTAAGCTGGTAGTAGGTGAGGGTATGATCTCCCATATGGATAAAACCTGCTTCTTCCAAGTTTAATACGTTTCTGTAAAAATTTTTTGATGCGTCTAAATTTTCTACATTGATAGTAATGTGGTTTAAAGCTAAAATTTTCAATTTATTAGTTTCCTCCTTTTTAATTTAATGCTGGGGAAATTATGACTTCTACATATTCCTGAAGAGAATCCACATCTTCCTGGCTGATACCGCTGTCTGTGATCAGTATATTGATTTCACTTAAATCGGCAATCTTTGCAAAAGTGACAGAATCAATTTTTGTGCTGTCACTCATAAGAATCCGGGTACAGGAAGCCTGAAGCACATTGCGGAAACTGACTGCACTGTCCAGATAAGGGGTCGTAATACCTCTTTGAATACTGAAACCATTGCAGGAAAAAAAGACCTTGTCAATATTAATGATATTCAGAAGTTCATTTTTTACGGGGGAATGAACGCTATGATAATGGTTGCGGAGGATACCAGCTAAAATAATAATAGTAAAATCAGTATTTTCTTCCAACCAGGTGGCAAAATGAATATCATTTAGGATGATAGTCAAGTTTTTTTTGCAGCTCAAAATTTTTATCAATTCAAACGTTGTGGTGCCGCTTAAAATAGCAATGGTATCACCGTCTTCAATAAGGTTTAGAGCAGCGGCAGCCATCTCCTGCTTCTGTTTTATCATTTTCGTTTCTTTTACTTTGGGGGGAAGCTCGTGGCTCATTTTAGTATTGCTGATGGCACCTCCATGAGTGCGTTTCAGCATTCCGGCATTTTCCAGATCTCGCAAATCATTGCGGATGGTGGAGGCAGAAACCCCGAAAAGGTCGCATAATTCCGGAACAACAATTTTTCCCTGAGAATTTAATAATTTCAGGATCTGATGTTTTCGCTCTTCGGCAAAAATAGTGGTGTTTGTTTGCTCGCTTTTTTCCGCCATGGTGTTCTCCTTATTTTTTACGTGCTTTATAATTGACAAATAGGTATTCCTTTGTTACTATTATATAACAGAAATCAATAATAATCAACAATAAATGAGAATAAAAAAGCAGCTGAGAGGTGAGAATAGGGATAATACAACGGAGCTTTCTTATGGTGTGAAAGACTTACAGTCAGAAAGGATCTTAATAGGAGAAGGATATGAAAAAGAATGCTTTGTATATTCAGTCCGGCGGACCTACATCGGTAATCAATACTTCTGCATATGGGGTGATTGCGGAGTGCAGGAAATACCGGGAGAAAATAGGAAAACTGTATGCAGCATCCCATGGAATCGTAGGGGTTATGGCTGGAAAGCTGTATGACTGTTCCGGATGGCAGGAGGAACAGTTGGAACTTTTAAAAAAGACTCCATCCATGGTTTTTGGATCCTGCCGTTATGAAGTGAGAGAGGATACCGAGTGCGACTACGAAAAAATTTTAGAGACATTAAAAAGATTTGGGATTTACTATATATTTATTAATGGTGGAAATGGTTCTGCCTTAGCAGGAAAGAGACTGTATCAGTATCTGAAGAGAAAGCAGTATGACTTTCGGTTGATTGTGATTCCGAAAACAGTGGACAATGACATTGCAGAAATTGATCATGCGCCGGGATTTCCTTCAGCAGCGAAACATGTGGTGGAAACTATTGCAGAACTGGTTCACGATATGCATACGTATGATACAGATTTGATTATGGTCAGCGAGGTGATGGGGCGTAATACAGGATTTTTGGCAGCGGCATCTATGGCTGCCTGTGAGACTGGATACGGACCGGATCTGATCTATGTGCCGGAAGTGATTTTTGATCCAGATAAGTTTGTGGAAGATGTAAGAGGTGTATTGGAGAAAAAAGGAAAATGTTTTGCAGTAGTTCCGGAAGGCGTGAAAACTTCAGATGGAAAGTACTTATTTGAAGCGACCAGCATAAATCTGGAGGAAGAGAATCCTTCCAAAAATATGGGAGGAATCACTCCTTATTTGAATGGGCTGCTTCGGAGGCATTTTTCTTGCAAAATTCGGTGTATTGATCTGGGGCTGATGCAGCGCTGTGCCATTCATGATGCGTCATTTGTGGATCAGAAAGAAGCAGAAGATTTGGGACGGAAAGCAGTCTGTATGGCTGTGGAGGGACATACCGGTGAGATGGTAACCTTGCGGCGAAAATCGGATTACCCCTATGAAACAGAGATGGTTGGAATTGATCTGGCAGAGGTGGCCGGGAAAGAAAGAAGCCTTGATCTGGCCTATGTCACAGAAGAACAAAATTTTGTCAGAAGAGAGTATTTAAACTATATTTTGCCTTTGATTGGTGAATTGCCCAGATATGCAGATCTGGAAAAAATTCCTGCAATTCCAGAGGGCAAGGAAGAGAAATAGCGGGTAACACAAAATGGAAACAGTAAAAAATGTTATATAGGAGGGTATATATGTACAGCTATAAAGATCTAGGACTGGTAAATACAAGGGAAATGTTTGACAAGGCTTATCGGGAAGGATATACAGTGCCTGCTTTTAACTTCATCTCCATAGAGCAGATGAATGGTATCATTGATGCTGTGATTGAAAAAAAATCTCCAGTAATTTTGCTGGCTTCTCCAAATCTTCACCGTCAGCTGGGGCATGAGATGCTGGCGCGTCTGGCTCAGGCAGGGGTAGACCGTATCAAAGCGGCAGGATTGGAGATACCAGTGGCATTGCATCTGGATCATGGAATGAGTTTTGAACATTGTGTTACTGCGATTGAGAATGGATTTTCTTCTGTGATGATTGATGGAAGTGCGCTTCCTTTTGAGGAAAATATTGCATTAACGAAGAAAGTAGTGGAGTATGCCCATGCTCATGATGTGACTGTGGAAGCAGAGCTTGGCATTCTTTCTGGAGCCGAAGAGGATGGTGTTTCTGGACATAGAGAAAGCCTGTATACAGATCCGGTTTTGGCGGAAGAATTTATTCGCCGATCAGGCTGCGACAGCTTGGCGATTTCTATTGGAACTTGTCATGGGTTGGTGAAGATGAAACCGAATCCTGACGGAACGCTTCCGGAGCTGCGTTTTGATATTTTGGAGCATATTCAGAAAAATTGTCCAGGGTTCCCCATTGTGCTTCATGGGGCTTCCAACATTGATCCTAAATTTGTAGAAATGATCAATCAGCATGGAGGCCATATAGAACAAACGGCAGGAATTCCGGAGAATCAGATTGAAAAGGCTGCAAAAATGGCAGTTTGCAAGGTAAATATTGCTACAGATGGATGGATTTGTGCACTGGCCCATACGCGCCGCATTTTGGATGAGAATCCAGGGGCTGTGGACAGCCGGGTGTTTACCCTGAAAGTACGTCCGGAACTGAAAGAATTGTATATGCATAAGATTGATATTATGGGCAGCGGAGACAGAATCTAAGAACGATTAGCAGTGGGAAAAGTGCCGCAAAGTATAAAACCGGTAGATCCTGGGACTATATTTTGCGGCACTTTGTGCTTTTAAAATGAACGAACAGCTATTCGAGGAGGAAAATTTATGGGACATTACTACCTGTGTATGGAAGTTGGAGGAACGAATCTGCGGTATGGTGTAGTGGATGAAGCGTATCAGCTTCTGGAGTTTGAAAAAATCTCTACGGAAGGTTTATCCGACGCGGCTGATAAGGGAGAGTATATAGAAAATCTTTTACATCCTTTTGTGAAAAAATACGGGAAGGAAAAAATCATTTGCCTGACGTTGTCTCTGGCTTCCCTGATGGACCGGGATAGGACGATCTGCTACAGTTCTCCTAATATCAGGGGATTTGATAATCTGCCGTTAAAGTCTGTTCTGGAGAAGCAGATGGGGCTGCCGGTATGTATGGAACGTGATGCCAATACCTCACTTTTATATGAGATGTGGAAAAATGATCTGCCAAAAGAGGGGATTTTAGCAGGCATTTTTATAGGCACGGGGATTGGGAATGCCATGTGCATTGATGGAAATATATATACAGGAAGTACAGGATCCTCTTGTGAACTTGGGCATATTTCCATACCCGGATGGGACGAAATGTGTGGCTGCGGGAAAAAAGGATGTATTGCCCTTCACGGCTGTGGAAAAGTATTGGCTCAGATTGCACAGGAACAGTATCATTGTCCGGTACAGGAGATTTTTATAAAGCATGGTGAAGCACCGGAGGTGAAAGACATAGTGCGTATGTGCGCCTTTGCAGCAGCGGCGGAGGTGACGATTTTGGATCCGACGGCGGTAGTGCTTGGAGGCGGCGTGACAGAGATGGAGGGTTTTCCATTGAGATTTTTTACAGACACTGTTCGGGAAAATCTACGGGCTCCTTACCCAAGAGAGACGCTTAGAATCGTGTTGGCTTCCGGAGATCCTGAAGCAGGAATTGTAGGTGCAGCAATTCATGCGTCAAAAATACTGAAGAAAATGACAATAAAAAGCAATAAATAATTAAAAATATCATAAAAAAACAAGAGAACAAAAATAAACAGCAAAATAAAACAAAAAAACGATTGACAAAGCAGTAAAGAAGTAGTATTCTACAGATAAGCCGATTGTGGAATATCACGATAAATAAAAAATAATAAAAGTATAAAATGTGCATATTTCTTAGTCGGATTGCGGAAAGGCAGGAGAAAATTGGTTAAAACAGCGAATGAAATGGTCGGATGTATGTTTTGCCGTTTTTCTCAAAACAACAAAAAATAATAATTGGAGGAAAAGCGTATGAACATGAAAAAAACATTGGCAACACTGCTTTGTGCAGGGGCAACTATGACAGCGGTAATGGCAATGGGAACCACAGGTTTCGCAGAGGAAGCTTCAGAAGATACCTGGCATCTTGGTATCTGTATCCATTCTATGGATAATGAATATTGGGCTCAGGAAGCGAAAGCAGCAGAGCTGTTTGCAAGCCAGATTGATAACTTAGAGTGCGATATCCTGACCTGTGATAGTGATGATAATAAACAGCTTCAGGGAATCAACGATTATATTGCCCAGTACGGCGACAAGGCAATCTTTGTAGTCGATCCTTCCTCCACTGCAAACACTGCTAACATTGCAGAGGTTTGCGAAGAAAATGGAAATTATGTGGTAATCCTGGCACACAGGGCAGAGGGACTGTACCCCGCAGATTATGATTATTTTGTAGCGTCTTTGATGCTTTCTGATTTTGACAATGGTTATAAGACAGCAGTTGAATTGTTTGAGTCTATTGGCGGAGAAGGCCAGGTAGCAGAACTTCAGGGACTTCTGGGTGATGACAGTGCGGCAAACCGTCATTTAGGTTTTGAAGCGGCTGCCAAGGAATATCCCAACATTGAAGTAGTAGATACTCAGGTGGCAAATTGGAGTCAGGCAGAGGCTATGACCATTACCGAGGACTGGCTGGTAAATTATCCGGATCTGAAGGCAATTTACAGTGCAAATGATACAATGGCGCTTGGTGCTATCGAAGCTTTGAAGAATGAGAGCAAGAATGGTACGATTAATGTTTGTGGATGTGACGGAACCCAGGCTGCTTACGATGCAATCAAGGCAGGCGATATGTACGCTACCATCGCAAACGACGGATATTGTATCGCAGGTTACGGTGCGGCTTACGCTTACTATGCAGCTACCGGCGAATTTGATTTTAAGGCTCTGGATCCCTCTGAGAGATTGATTTTCTGTAAGACCACTTATGTAGACAGCACCAATGTGGATGAAGTAGTTGAGAAGTTCATTGAAAAAGGTGACCCGGGATATGATTATTCTGATCTTAAATTCTGTGTAGAGAGCTATCAGGAGGCTGAGTAAGAGGTCATACGGAAATAGTTTCTGTAAGTCCCGAAATATAGTCTGACCAATGCGGGCTTGCTTTTGCAGGCCTGCATTTTATTTCCAGGAGTAAAGCTGGCACAGGTATTTTCTTCTGTTTCCAAATAATTGAAATTCAAAAAGGAGTTTCTCATATGAAAGATAAACTAATTCAGGTAATGAAAACTGCTTCTGTGGCAGAGCAGTTTTCTTATAAAGTAAAATCAGATGCTAAGATGGAAAAAGTCCGGAGATATGCGCCCCTGATTTTGCTGGTGGTCATGACTGTGGTGGGTGCTGTTTCTCAGGAAAATTTTTTTTCCTGGGGAAATATTGTGAACATCATGTATCAAATGTCGATTCCGCTGGTGATATCTGTGGGTCTCACCTATGTACTTCTTCTGGGAAGTATTGACCTTTCGATTGAGGGAATCATGGGATTTGCCGGTTCGTTTGCGGCTTTTCTGGTAGCTAACAAATCGAATACCAACAATTTTGGTGTACTGGCGATTGTGTTTGTCGTTTTGCTCAGCACTCTGGTAGGGGCAATTACCGGGTATCTTCATGTAAAAGCCAGGATTGCATCTTTTATTGTTACATATGCTATGGGAAGTATTATGACAGGTATTGCGGTTCTGGTTTATCAAGGTACACCAATTCAGGTTGTGGACGAATTGTTTATTACCATTTCCAGAGGGCGCTTTCTTCAGATACCTTATATTACTATTTTATCATTTTTGATTTTTGTTATCGGTGCTGTGATTTTGAATTACACAGCTTTTGGCCGGGCAGTTTATGCGATTGGAGATAATGAGACAGCCGCCAGATCTACGGGAATTAATGTAGACCGGGTGAAGATCGGAGTGTTTGCATTGTCCGGTTGTACAGCAGCTCTGGCTGGAATTCTCATGTGCATGCGATTGAAACTGGGGCAGTCCAGTATCGGAACAGACCAGATGTTTCCGGTTGTGACGGCAATTGTAGTAGGCGGAGGATCTTTGTCCGGAGGTAAAGGCGGTATGCTCCAGGCTTTCGTTGGTGTATTAATCTATACGGAATTGGCAAACTGGTTGACTCTTATGGGTGTAGATCCTTATATGAAGAAAGTGATTCAGGGTATTATTATTATCATTGCAGTGACACTGACCATTGAGCGGAAACGCCAGACCATTTCCAAGTAGGAGGACAGTCATGGAAAAGAAGAAAGAATTATTGTTCCGGACAAGAGGCGCCGGAAAAATATACGGAACAAATACAGTTCTGCATGACATTGACATGGATATTTACGGCGGAGAAGTTATTGGCCTGATCGGTGAAAACGGTGCAGGAAAATCTACATTAATGAAACTGATCTGTGGTGTAGAAAAACCTTCCATGGGAACTCTGGAGCTAAGAGGAAAAGAGTATAAGGCTAATACGATTTTAGAAGCGAATAAGCAGGGGATTGGTATGGTGTTTCAGGAGCAGTCCCTGGTAGGAAATCTTACGGTAGCTCAGAATATTTTTCTTGGACGTGAAAGGGAGTACAGTAAGGCCGGATTAGTAAATTGGAGCCGTATGAATCGGGATGCCAGGAAAGCGCTGTTGGAGGTTGGACTGGAAAATATTGAGCCTACTGTAAAAGCCAGGGATCTGGATTTTGCAGCCAGACAGATGGTTGAGATTGCCAAAGTGCTGAATGTAGTGACTCAGGCAGCCAACGGCCATGCGATTATTCTTTTGGATGAGCCGACAACGGTCCTCTCAGATGCAGAAATACAAAAATTGTTTTTGCAGGTTCGTAAGATGAAAGAGCAGGGAAATGCAGTGATCTTTATTTCTCATAGGCTGGATGAAGTGCTGGAGATCACGGATCGTATTTATGTGTTTAAGGACGGAGAAGAGACCGCAATGATGGATACGGCCGATGCGGATGAGAGTGTGCTCTATGAAAAGATGGTAGGAAGGTCTACCACGGGTGAATACTTTAAAGAAGACCGACAGAAAGAGCCGGAAACGGTTACTGTGATGGAGGTAGAGGACTTAAGTTTGTTTGGAGCGTTCAACCATATAAGCTTCCAGTTGAAGAAAGGTGAGGTTCTGGGTTTCTGCGGAGTAGAAGGTTCTGGAAAAGAAGCTCTGGTTTCTGTACTGATTGGAGATGAGGCTCCTACGGCTGGGACAATTAAGATGGGAGGAAAGGAGTATAAGTTTGCAAATCCCTGTGCGGCCAGAAAAGCGGGAATATTGTCGGTTCCCAAGGAACGTCGGGATGAGGGAATGATTGGTATCATGTCTTTGACAGATAATATAGCGATCTCCCATCTGGAGAAACTTTCAAAGTTTGGGCTTGTTTCCGGCAAAAAGCTAAAGGGAATTGCAGAAGGCTGGGTGAAAAAAGCTGGAATCAAGTGCTTTTCTATTAATGACCGCATCAATCAGCTATCTGGAGGAAATGCACAAAAGGTCATTTTTGCAAGAGCGCTGGAAAGTAACTGCGATATTTTGATTTTAAATCATCCGACCAGAGGTGTGGATATTGGCTCCAAGGAAGAGATCTATAATCTGGTTCGTGATATTACAGAGGCTGGAATGTCGGTTATACTTTTGGGAGATACCCTGGATGAATGTATAGGAATGTCTAACCGTATCATCGTCATGAAAGATGGTCTGCAGAGCGGAGAGTTCGATTGCCCGGTGGGCAATAAGCCTCTGCAGCTGGATATCGTAAAGAGAATGATGTAGGAGGTGCGGAGAAGATGAGCAAAAGTCAGACAAAAAAATTTAAATTATCTAACTATTCCCAGTATATGTGCATCGCCAGTGTGGTTCTGGTATTTCTGGTATTTACCTGCATTACGCCGAACTTTGTCAGTGCATCCAGTCTGCAGAATCTAATGATAGAGATTTCGCCTCTTCTTTTGATGGCGGGAGGAATTTCTTTTGTGATCTTTACAGGCGGTATTGATTTGGGAACCGGAGCGGTAGCTTCCTGTACCTGTGTGCTGACTGGTATTTTTGTGGCAGACGTGGGAAACAGTATTTTATTGCTGATGCTGCTGATTGGTGTTGTCATGGGACTTGTGAACGGCTTACTGGTAACGAAGCTGAAACTGCCGTCCTTTATCGTTACGCTGTGTACCACTAATTTCTGGAATTACATTGCCCTGAAGCTTGCACCCAATGGTTCTCAGATTATTCCTATGAATAAGCGTGATATTGTATCCTGGGCAACCTTTAAGATTGCAGGGATTCCGGTGATGTTTCTGCTGGCTGTGGCAGTGATTGTGATTTTGTACTGTGTACAGCAGTATACAGTCTATGGCAGAACGATTTTGGCGGTGGGTGCCAATGTGCGGGCAGCCAGAATCGCAGGGGTAGATACGGATAAAGCACAGATATCAGCGTTTATTTTGTGCAGTACCTGCAGTGCTCTTTCGGGTGCTTTGTATGCTTACAAGTTAAAAAGCGCTGTTCCCACAGTAGGAAACAGCCTGGGGCTGATGGCCATTGCCTCTGTAGCGCTTGGAGGAACCTCCATGGCAGGAGGAAGAGGAAATGTACTTCGGACTATGATCGGTGTGGTTACTATTACAGCGGTTACTTCGGGGCTGAATATGATTGGCGTGAATGCTCTGTGGAAAGATATTGTGATCGGTCTGATCTTGATTGTGGCCGTGTGCTTGAACTCTGATACAGAGGGAAGGGATATTATTATTAAATAACAGGGATATATGCGAATAGGAAAAGACGGATACCATAGACCTATAGGGTGCGGGATCCGTCTTTTTAAGAAAATAATGTAAAAATTATGCAGGCAAACACTGTGGACTGCCGCAAGAATTATTTTTTAAGAAATTATACGAGATGATCCTTGCAGCAGTTTTATTTATTTTGCGAGACAGTCCTTCTGCTTTTGGGTTTCTCCCCTTGCCGTTTCTGCCCGGGTCTCCCCCGGCAGTACCTGCTGCCATCTGTATACGCTCAGCAGAATCCCAAGCAAAATGTAGGTGACCAGGCAGGCGGTTCCTCCGTAGGAGAGGAAGGGGCAGTAGACGCCGGAGAGCAGGACGGAGAATGTGCCGATGCCGGTATTTGCCAGAACGTAGAGCGCAAGCTGAATCAGCAGCACGGTTCCGCAGCCAAAGCCCATGATTCTGCCCAGCAGATTTTTCTGGTTCAGGGAACGCCTTAGAAGCCAGAAAAGAAGTACTGCGATAGCGGTCACCAGAAGCACAGCGGCCAGGATTCCAAGACTGGAGGTAAGATAGGTAAGGGCAAAGTCGGTGGGATCCAGTTTTGAAACAGCGGCGGCGGATTGGCTGCTGCCGCCCAGAATCCGGCTTCCGGAAAGAAGTTCTCTCACTGCAAGTGTTTTCCAGTTCATGGTGCTGCTGATGGTATCGGGGCGAAAAAGGATGGCCTGTATCCGGGCTGCCTGGTACCCCCTGCCGTTAAAGACCAGGGAGAACACAAACAGCAGAGGAAGAAGGAGGGCTGTTCCCCACAAAGCTGCCAGCCAGGGACGGCGGGAAATTCGGAACCATTTTTTATGGATGGCAGCAGATAACATGAGAACAAAAGAAAAAAATAAAATCTGCGCTATCAACGGGCTGGGACATCGAAAAACCAGAAGAACGGGAGGCATTGTCCAAAGGATACTTTTGAGCAGTCCCCGGAAATCGGTTCCCCGGTAGCTGTAGAGGACGGCGCCGTACAGCGGTATGAAAAGGAAGGAGAGCATAGGAATGTTGAAGGACAGAGGTCCTAGAACGATCCACTGGGCACTTCCGTTAATGGATCTGCCCAAAAGCAGGTGTCCGGCCATTAAAAGGAAAAACAGCCCAAGATACAGGTGCTTTGCATATTTTCCAATGATGCTGTAGTCTGCCAGACATACCAGGAGCATGGCCGTCAGTCCAAGAAGTAATAGTAGGAGGCGCTTTAGTTCCTGGTGGGCGAAAAGCGCTTCCTCCACCCCGGCCAGAGATGCAGCCAGAAATTGGGCGCCCAGTCCCAAAAAACTTAGAATGACAATAAAAAGAATCGTTTTCCAGGCCATTTTGGGACGGTGGATTTGGTCAAGGGCTACGCCTGTCTCTACGGGATCTCCCATATCTTTTACTGCTTTCTCTTCCGCTTCTACCAGAGTGTTTCCCTCCAGGAGATAGACTTCGGTCTGTTCCTGGATGTGAACATTCAGTTCTGAGGCAACAGCAGTCCGGGCTTTTTTACAGCGGAGCTGTTCTGTCACCAGGTTCAGATATTCGTTAGCTCTCATAAGACGCCTCCTATCTCCAGCACTCGAAATACAGCTTGGGAGTACTCTCCCCATTCCCGGCGCTTTTCCTCCAGGGCTTTACGTCCTTGTCTGGTGATCTGGTAGTATTTCCGCAGTTTTCCTCCTGCTTCCTGCTGATAAGAGACGAGCAGACCGCGTTCTTCCAGACTGTGCAGCAGAGGATACAAGGTTCCGGCTTTCAGTTCGAATACATTTTCAGAGCGTTCCCGCAGTGTTTCAATCATTTCATAGCCATACAGATCTTTTTCGGACAGCAGTTTTAACACCAGCAGGGTGGTGCTGCCGGACATCAGACTTTTATCAATCATCAGATTCCCTCCTGAATGTGAATTTTTTCATGTTTTGCCAGCGGGGCTTCCGCGGCTCTGCTAATGCAGTTCCAGAAATATTTTACTGCGCAGTAATATATTTTCATAAAACATATAGGTGATCTATATATTAAGGCTATTATATATCGGATATCTATATATGTCAAGAGAAAACAGGATGACGCAGGTAAGAGAAAGACAAATAAAAATAAGACCGGTGCAGAGGGAATCCGAAGAAAAGGAGGGGGAAACCGGCGGGAACGCAGGAAAAGATAAGAGGGGAAACCAGCGGGAACGCAGAAAAAGATAAGAGGGGAAACCAGCGGGAACGCAGGAAAAAATAAGAGGGGAAAACGGCGGGAACGCAGGAAAAGATAAGAGGGGAAACCAGCGGGAACGCAGGAAAAATAAGAGGGGAAACCGGCGGGAACGCAGGAAAAAATAAGCGGGAAGATTGTCAAGAACCCAGGGAAAGATAAGAGGGAAGATCCGGGGGTTTGTCCCTTGCAGAAGAGGAGAAAACGGTGTAAAATTTCGGTAGACGGCTGCGAAACAGAAAGATATATAAAAATGCAGGAAATCCTAAAATATAGGAAATCCGAAGAAGGCGGAGAGCCTGAAATATATGGAGAGCCTGAAATTTTTCAAATCTGGAGAAATGGGAAATTCCCTGAAGAGTTTCAATGCCGAAAGTTCAGGAGGTTTGTATGAAAAGATTATTGCTGCTTGCCACTGGCGGCACCATTGCGTCTCAGTATACGGAAAAGGGATTGAGCCCCCAGATTTCAGATCAGGAACTGCTCTCCTATGTGCCGGAGGCAAGGAACTTTTGTGAGATAGAGGCAATCCAGCCTTTTAATTTGGACAGTACCAATGTAAGTTGGCCTCAATGGCTGCAGTTAGCCGCATTGATTGAAGAGAACTATGAAAAATATGATGGTTTTGTAATCTGCCATGGAACAGATACGATGGCGTATACAGGAGCGGCCCTTTCCTATTTAATACAGAATAATGATAAGCCTGTGGTGATCACAGGCTCCCAGAAGCCCATTGATCTGGATGTGACGGACGCCAGAACCAATCTTCTGGACAGTTTAAGGTTTGCTTCTCATGAAAAAGCCCACGGTGTGTGTATTGTGTTTGGAGGAAATGTGATCGCCGGAACCAGAGCCAAAAAGGAGCGCTCAAAGAGTTACAATGCCTTTTCCAGTATTAATTATCCTCAGATTGCAGTGATTCAGGAAAACCGGATTGTGTTTTATATTGATGATAAAGGCCAGGAGAAGGGACCGCTGACTTTTTATCATGAGTTGAATCCCCGCGTTTTTTTGATGAAGCTGATTCCCGGAAGCAGCGGGGAAGTGCTGGAGACTCTGTTTGATTCCTTCGATGCAGTGATCATTGAATCTTTTGGAGTGGGAGGACTGCCGGATTATGGAGACGAGAGCTTTTATCAGGCTATCCGCCGCTGCACAGAGGCAGGAAAGCTGGTGATTATGGCAACTCAGGTGACCCATGAGGGCAGCGATATGTCCATATATCAGGTGGGAAAAAATATGAAGCATGAGTTTGATCTGCCGGAGTCCTACGATATGACTCTGGAGGCAGTGGTGGCAAAAACCATGTGGATTTTGTCTCAGACAAAAGACAGCAGACAGTTTCAGCGCCTGTTTTATCAGCCTGTGAATCATGATCTGCTGTTTTATCCGGAGGAAAAGGGTTGAGTATCCGCGGATGATTTGGTAAACTAAGATAGCGGTGATGAAATGATTCAACGAATGGGCATCCGGCTTTTGGCTTCACAGAAAATAAGCTGGAGGCTGCCGTGGGAAAATGAATATGGAGGCAAGGAAAATGAAACGTGAAAATGTTTGGAAAACCTATGATGAAGCCCAGTGTGCTGCGCTGGAAAAGCTGGCGGAGGAATACAAGTCCTTCCTGGATAAAGGAAAAACAGAGCGGGAGTGTGTAAAAGAGGCGGTTCGTCTGGCGGAGGAAAAAGGGTATCAGAGCCTGGAGAAGGCAGTGGCAGAGGGAACTGCCCTGAAAGCAGGGGATAAGGTATACGCCACCTGTATGGACAAAGCCGTTGCCCTGTTTGTGCTGGGAACAGAGCCTATGAAGCAGGGAATGCGGATCTTGGGAGCGCATATTGACTCTCCCAGACTGGATCTGAAGCAGATTCCCCTATACGAAGATACGGAGATGGTTTATCTGGACACCCATTATTACGGCGGTGTGAAAAAATATCAGTGGGTGACCATTCCGCTGGCTATCCACGGAGTGGTAGCGAAGAAGGATGGAACGGTGATTCCGGTATGCATTGGAGAGGCAGAGAGTGATCCGATCTTCTGTGTGACAGATCTTCTGATCCACCTGTCTGGAGAGCAGATGGAGAAAAAGGCCAAGGTGGTGATTGAGGGAGAAAATCTGGATGTGCTGATTGGCAGCAGACCTCTGACGGAAGGAGCAGATGAGGAGTCTTTGGATGGAGAGAAGAAGGAGTCTTCCAAGGAGGCTGTGAAGGCTGGCATTTTGAAGATTTTGAAGGAGCAGTATGACATGGAAGAGGAGGATTTTATCTCTGCGGAGTTGGAGATCGTTCCTGCAGGCAAGGCCAGAGACTGCGGCCTGGATCGCAGCATGATCGCCTCCTACGGTCATGACGACCGGGTGTGTGGATATACCTCCCTGGCAGCTCTTTTGGAGGTGGAGGCTCCCAAACAGACCTGCTGCTGTCTGCTGGTAGACAAAGAAGAGATCGGCAGCGTGGGGGCTACTGGTATGCAGTCCAGATTCTTTGAGAACATTGTGGCAGAACTGATGAACTGTATGGGCCAGTACAATGAGCTGGATCTGCGCAGATGTCTGACCAACTGTAAGATGCTTTCTTCAGATGTGAGTGCAGCCTATGATCCTCTGTACGCCAGTGTTTTTGAGAAAAAGAATTCTGCGTATTTTGGAAATGGTCTGGTATTTAACAAATATACCGGTTCCGGCGGAAAATCCCGTTCCAATGATGCCAACGCAGAGTATGTAAGCTGGATCCGCAAGGTGATGGAGGAGGCCAATGTGGCTTTCCAGACAGCGGAGTTAGGCCGTGTGGATGTAGGCGGAGGCGGAACCATCGCGTATATTTCTGCTCAGTACGGCATGGAAGTGATCGACAGCGGCGTGGCAGTGCTGAATATGCATGCGCCCATGGAGATCGTAAGCAAAGCGGATGTGTATGAGGCAAAGAAGGGCTATCTGGCATTTTTGCAGGGCTAGTACCATGAATATAAATGAACTGCCCTATTTACGAGCTTGATTGTTCGATTACATCGCTGGCGTCAATGGGCGTAGCCACCGCTGCGTCTCATTCCCCCACCTTGTACTTGAGACAATTTTTCTTTGTGAAGATAGCAGGAACGTATGATTCGCTGTACAGGTATTGGTATATGAAGGGCGTTTTGCCCTTTGCACACGGATGCTAGGAAATTTTAATTTTCTACTGCATGGAGCCATGACAGTTTCTAATCTGTTTTGTGGCATTGCAGGATAAAGAGAAGGCTGCTGCAAAAGAGAAATTCTGGCGGGACTTTGGCATGTTTTTTCAAGAAAAGCAGGTTGGTTTTGGAGAAAAATCATGAGAAGAAGCGGCACAGGATGTATTTGTTGCAGCCTTTTCTTATTTTTATTTTATAGGAAGGAATTACTGTGAAAGAAAGTAGGGTACAGCTAATAAATGACGCACTTTCATAAGCTGTCTTATGACAGCCTTTTCCCTTTGCTTTTTTTTATCTGGACAGTATTTTCATAAAGAGTAATCAAAGAAGCTGTGCCGCCAACTGAAAGGCGGGGGAATGGAAATTTCTATGAAATAAAAAAGTGTGTTCAGAAAGAGTCTCTTCCACGATTTTTCTGTCTCATTTCTATGGTGCAAAAGTCACTTGTGCATATTTTCCGCTTCCTCTCTCCAAAATATCTCTGAATATAACGAAAGGCCCTTGCAGGAGCATTCCGGACTGAGGACTTCACAAGTTTTCCCAGTACGCTTATTAAATAAATCTCATGGCTTGAGGTCTGTTGCCCTATGTACACGGATGCCACAGTGATAAAAAAATCAGGTGGAATGTTTATAATTATCGTATGTAAAAGTAAAAAGTTCTATTCCTGATTTTTTGCTGTTTCAAGGTTTCTTATTTTTCGTAAAAAACGCAGGTTTGCAGCCGGAACATAAATGTGACAGATGGGAAAACAGACTATCGGACAAATAAATCTGTTCCTGAAACGGAGGTGGAGCTGGAAAAATGTGTTTCTTGGCGCGTGCCGATTCCGTAGCATGACCGAAACACATCACATTCTATATTTCACAAACCAGGATATCTATGGTATAATGTCGCTAGACATTATACCGGCCCGAAGCGGAGCGAAGTGGCCATAGCAGCCAAAGGCAACTCTGATACCGTAGGGATCAGGAGTTAATGTCTGGGAAACAAGCAATGTATAGATTGGAATATAGTTGGGAGAAATATATGACAGTATTATCCGTAGTGCTTCCTGCTTATAATGAGGAAGCTATGCTGTTAAAAACGGCAAAGACATTAAAAGAGATTTTATCCCGGGAAGAGATTTCATATGAGCTGGTGTTTGTAGATGATGGCTCCAGGGATGGAACCTGGAGAGAGATCGAGGAAGCGGCTAAGGCAGATCCCCATGTGCGGGGAATTCATTTTTCAAGGAATTTTGGAAAGGAGGCAGCTATTTTTGCAGGCCTGGCCAATGCCTCAGGAGATTGTACGGCTGTAATGGACTGTGATCTTCAGCATCCGCCGGAGGCACTGGTGGAGATGTACCGTCTCTGGCAGCAGGGGTATGAGGTGGTAGAGGGCGTGAAGCGCAGCAGAGGTAAGGAGAGTGCGCTGCACAGGGCCAGCGCAGGTATGTTCTATAAGCTCATGTCTTCAGCTACTCAGATTGACATGTCCAGGGCCTCTGATTTTAAATTGCTGGATCGGAGGGCTGTGGTTTCCCTTTTGGAGATGCCGGAGAGGAATGCTTTTTTTAGGGCTATGTCCTCCTGGATCGGATTTCGTTCCGGAACGGTAGAGTTTGATGTGCAGGAGCGGGAGGCAGGAGAGTCCAAATGGTCTACCAAATCCCTGATTCAATATGCGATCACCAATATTGTGGGTTATTCTTCTGCACCCATGCAGTTCGTCACAGGAGCAGGCGTGGTGGTATTTTTGCTGGCAGTGATCTTAAGTATCCAGACCTTGATCAAATACTTCAGTGGCCATGCGGTGGAGGGATTTACCACAGTGATCCTGTTGATTTTATTTATAGGAAGCATTATCATGATCAGTTTAGGCATCATCGGCTATTACATTTCCAGAATTTATGAGGAAGTAAAGGGACGGCCCAGATATATTATTTCCAGAAAGATCTGAAAAGAGATAGATGAACAGGAAACCAGGGAAATCAAAGCCCCCGCAGCAAGCTGGCGTGGGGCGTTCGTTCATAGGGCGTTTGACACCTTAATCAAGATAGAAGAAAACTATAAAAGCGGGCAGAAGAATATAGAAAGCAGGAGGAACTGCAGATGGAGCAGAATGCAGTAAAGGTATCCGTCATTATTCCTGTGTATAATGTGGAACATTATCTGCGGGAGTGTATGGAAAGCATTTTAAATCAGACTTTGGCAGAATTGGAGCTGATCTGTGTGGATGACGATTCCACAGATGGAAGTCTTGAGATTTTGCGGGAGTATGAGAAAAAGGATAAGCGGGTCATTGTGCTTACCCAGGACAATCTTGGGGGAGGTGCAGCCAGGAATCAGGGGTTGGCAATCGCCAGAGGAGAGTATCTCTCACTTTTGGATTCCGATGATTTTTTTGATCCCCAAATGCTGGAGCTATCTTATAAACAATGTAAGAGTCTGGATGCCCAGATCTGTGTCTATCAGGTGCAGCGCTATGAGGATACCACAGGAAAGACCTGGCTGGATAAGGGATCTTTTAAGGAAGCCAATATTCCGGCAAAAGAGGTGTTTTCTTATAGGGATATGCCGGATTCTATTTTAAATACATTCCAGAATTGGGCTTGGAATAAGCTGATTTCCAGAAAATTAGTGGAAGAAAATCATATTCGGTTTCAGGAGATTCACAGAACCAATGATTTTCTTTTTGTGGCATCCTGCATGGTAAAGGCAGAGCGCATTACTGTACTGAGAAGGCCCCTGGTGAATTATCGGGTAGGGATGAAGAATAGCTGTCAGTCTACCAACTACCGGTATCCCCTGGATTTTCTCACCGCTTTTGAGGCGGTGCGGCAGATGCTGAAGGATCAGGGGATTTATGAGCTGGTGGAGAAAAGTTATGTGAATCACGCTCTTTCCGGCAGTATTTACAATTTAAATTCCATTCAGGATCCTCAGGCAAAAGAGCTTTTGTATGAGGAGTTACGGACAAATGCCTTTGCTAAACTGGGGATTCGGGGAAAGAGCGCCGATTATTTTGATGCCTATAATAAGAAAAATTATCAGGCCTGTCAGTTTATCTTAAACCATTCTATGGAAGAATATTTAAAATGGATCAAGGAAAATGAGAAGCCTGCTGCTACAAACGCTTCTTTGTGGCAGCGGATCAAAAGAAAAATAAAAGGGATCTTAAGATAAGGAAAAGGAGAAAGAGGTTAAAAAGTATGCCGAAAGTATCGATAATTGTGCCTGTGTACAATGTGGAGATGTATTTGGAACAGTGCATGGAGAGTCTGTGCAGACAGACTATGAGAGATCTGGAGTTTGTCTGTGTCAATGATGGTTCCAGGGATCATTCGCTGGAAATTTTGCAGAGATATGCAGCCAAAGATTCAAGAGTAGTGATCATTGACAAAGAAAACGGCGGGTACGGAAAAGCCATGAATGTGGGACTGGATCGGGCGACGGGAGAATACATTGGCATCCTGGAACCGGATGATTATGTGACGCTTACCATGTACGAAGATCTGTATCGGACGGCTGTGGAGCATGATTTGGATTTTGTAAAAGCGGATTTTTACCGCTTTATCACAGACGAGAAAAACGGAGATATGGAGTGGTACTACAACCGGCTGGATCGTTCCAGAACCTGGTACAATCAGGTGGTAGATCCCAGCAGCACGCCGGAGGTTTCCAAGTTTATTATGAATACCTGGAGCGGTATCTACAAAAGAGCCTTTCTGGAGGAGCATCATATCCGGCATCATGAGACGCCTGGAGCTGCTTTTCAGGACAACGGCTTTTTCTGGCAGACTTTTATGTATGCTAAGCGGGCTATGTTTTTAGACAAGCCCTATTATCTGAATCGCAGGGATAATCCCAACTCCTCTGTAAACAGCCGGGAAAAGGTGTATTGTATGAATGAGGAATATGCCTATATCCGGGAAATTTTTATGCGCCCTGAGAATCAGGAGCTGTGGCAGCGTTTTAAGAGTTATTACAATTTAAAACGGTACCAGAATTATATTTTTACACTCCGGCGCATCAGTCAGGATTATAAAAAGGAATACGTAGAGCATATCAGCCGGGAATTTCAGGAAAGTCGGGCTGCCGGAGAGCTGGATCTGGAGCTGTTTACCAGAACTGATAAAAAAAAGCTGCTGCTTTTGATGGAAGATCCGAAGAAATATTATGAAGAGTATGGAGTTTACGAGACCAACAAGGAGGGTCTTTCCCTCAGAGAGACAGCGGCAGAGCGGCGCTGCAGGGAAATTGAAAATTCTACGACTTACAAAGTGGGAAAGATGGTGATGTTCCTTCCCATCAAAATCAAAAAAATGCTGAAAAAACGGTAGGAGAACCGGGAATGGAAAAGGAAGCAGTAAAGGTATCCGTCATTATTCCTGTGTATAATGCAGAAAAGTTTATAGGGAAATGCCTGGACAGTGTGATTGCCCAGACGGAGCGGGAGATCGAGATCCTCTGTGTGGATGACGGTTCTACGGACAAGAGTCTGGAGATTCTGAGAAACTATGAGAAACAGGATTCCAGAATCCGGGTGTTTACCGGTAAAAATGAGGGAGCGCCATCAGCCAGGAACAAAGGGTTTTGGCAGGCCAGAGGAAAGTTTGTAGTATTCTTTGACGGGGATGACAAGATGGAGCCGGGGATGCTGGAGACGCTGCTCGCCCACCAGGAGAAATCCGGAGCGCAGATGGTGATGGGTTCTCATCTTGGCCTGAGTGAGGACGAGAATCAGGTGCTGTTTCGCACTATGCAAAAGGATGGCTTTTATCATCTGAAGGATCCAAAGGAGCTGACCGCTGCTATGCAGCTAAACTGCGTGCCGGATACAAAGCTGTGGAGCGCCGAAGCCCTTAGAAATTATGGTCTGGAGTTTACGAAAGAGCTGGTAATCGGTCAGGATGTAAGCTTTTTCCTGAAATTTGCCGCAGTGGGAGACACCATTGAGACGGTGTCGGAGGTGGTCTGCAACCGTCATGTGGTGTCTGAGAGTATTACCAACCAGCTGAACCTGGAAAAATTTTTCCGGGCGGGAGAGTGCATAGATGATGCGGAAGCCTTTGGCCGGGAGCGGGGAGCCTTAAAAGAGTACTTTTGGGAGCTTTCCAACACCAGGATCTGGTTTTATTTTGTGCAGTTTTATAAATATCACCGGTTTCCTAGGATGAAGGATCGCCGGAAACTGATGATGGAGATGGGCGGCCTTGTACTTCGGACTTACGAGGAAGGGAAACCTTACACAGAGGTGGAGCGGTCAAGGCAGAGGGTTCGGGCAGTGAAAAAAGAGCAGAGTCTGCGGCTGATCTATCTGCATCCCAGAATCCTAGGGGTGTTCCAGGCGGTGATGAGAGCGCTGCGCAGAAAATAAGCAGCGAAAAGAGGGAAGGGCGTCTGGTTCCCAGGGATAATGCTGAGATTCATATTTTAAAGAAAGAACTTTCGAAGAAAAAGACAAGTTCTGAGAATGAGCGGCGCTAAGAGAGAAGAGTTTAAAAAGGCAGGACTGTGAGAGAAAGGGAGATTCGTATGAGCAAAGTATATGGCGTGATTTTGGCAGGAGGCTCCGGTTCCCGCATGGGAAATGCAAAGAAGCCCAAGCAGTTTCTGGAGTTGGGAGATAAGCCGGTGATGATCCACACAGTGGAAAAATTCGTGATTCATCCCGGGTTTGATGAGATTTTGGTACTATCTCCCAAGGCATGGCTGAATTATACAAAAGATATGATTCGCAAATATATTCCCTCCGGGAAAACAGTTACTGTTTTGGCGGGAGGAGAGAGCCGGAATGAAACGATTATGAATGCGGTAGATTATATTGAAGCTCAGGGAGAGTTGGATGAGGATACCATTATTGTCACCCACGATTCTGTGCGGCCCTTTGTGACCTACCGGATTTTAAGTGAAAATATCCGGTTCGCCAGGGAATATGGGGCCTGTGATACGGTGATCCCTGCTACAGATACCATAGTGGAGAGTATCGGGGAGGAAAAGATCACCGCAATTCCCAACCGAAAATTTATGTACCAGGGGCAGACGCCCCAATCCTTCCGGGCAAAGCGGCTGAAGGAGCTGTACCGGGAGCTTGGCCGGGAGGAGAAGGAGATGCTGACGGACGCCTGCAAGATCCTGGTGCTGAAAGGAGAGCATGTGCATCTGGTGCAGGGGGAGGTTTTCAATATTAAGATTACCTATCCTTATGATATTACTGTGGCCAAGGCTCTGCTGGGCATAGAGCCAGAGCAGCAGTGACCGGAGGAAATTTATGTTAAATACCATTTATCAGTTAGTGGGAGCCAGGCAGTTTGAGGCGGTTTTTCAGGATATCAGTCTGAAGCAGGATCAGGTGCTGGTGCGTCCCACTTACCTTTCTATCTGCAATGCGGATCAGAGATATTATCAGGGGACCAGGCCTGCGGCGGTAATGGAAAATAAGCTGCCCATGGCTCTGATACACGAAGGAATCGGTCGGGTGCTCTGCGATCCTACGGGACATTTTCAGCCGGGAGACAGAGTGGTGATGATACCGAATCTTCCGATAGAGAAGGATGAATATATCAGTGAGAACTATTTGCCTTCCAGCAGATTTCGGGGAAGCAGCGTCCATGGGCTGATGCAGGAGTACATTCAGACAGATTGGGATCGTCTGTTGCCTTTGCCGGAGGGATTGAATGATCTGGTGGCAGTGTTTACCGAGATGGTCTCTGTGTGTTACCATGCAATTTCCCGCTTCGATCGGAATGCCCACAGACGGAGGGAACTGGTGGGGGTCTGGGGAGATGGGAACATGGGCTATTTTACGGCTCTTTTGCTGAAATTTATGTTCCCAGATACCAGGGTGGCAGTATTTGGAGTCAATGAAAGCAAGTTGGATGATTTTTCCTTTGCGGATCTGACCTTCCGTGTAGATGCTGTCCCGGAGAATCTTGAAATCGATCATGGATTCGAGTGTGTAGGAGGAATGGGGGCAGGCGCTGCCATCAATCAGATGATCCGTCACATGAAGCCAGAGGGAACCATGGCTCTTCTGGGGGTATCGGAGGATCTGGTGCCTTTGAATACCAGGTTGATTCTGGAAAAGGGGCTTCGTTTTTTTGGCACCAGCCGAAGCGGCAGAGCAGACTTTGAGGGAGTGCTGGATCTTTATCAGAGAGTTCCCCAGGTGAGCGAATATCTGGAGCGGATGGTGGGGGCCGTGGTGCCGGTTCGGGAAATTTCCCAGATGGTGCAGGCTTTTGAACTGGATATCCATAAAAAGATGGGCAAAACTATTATGGTATGGGACGGCGGAGAAGAACCATAATTTAGAGTGGCAATACCTGGAGCGCAGGGGGGCAGATCAGACTTTTTGCACTTGTCTGTAACAGGAAGATTTTATATATAGAAATATCCCAAAATATGGGTGAGAGACAGAAGAAACCATGACCCGGGAGGAACTTATGAATATAAAACTATTATTAAAACAGTATATTAAAATGTTTTCTCAGAAGTGCCTGCTTCCCCTGTGTTATCGTTTTGCCTGCAGAAAGCCTGTGGATCCGGGGCTGATCGTGTTTGCAGATGCTCACCATGACCAGCGCCCGGAGAATATGGAGCTTCTGTATCAGTATCTGGGAGCCTGCCGGAGCAGGGAGCCGGCTTCTGAAAAGGGGAAACCGGTTGCCTGGGATCGAAAACGCAGCAGAGAAAGCCAGAACAGCGGAAAGGCGGAGGAAGGCTGTGAGGCAGAAAACGATGTGGGGAAGATTCAGGAACTGTATCTGGACTACCAGAAGGCGTCTGCCGGGCAGGTGCTCCTGCATATGGTAAAGTTTATGAAGCTCTACGCCCAGGCAGGGTGCGTGGTGATCTGCGACAATTTTCTTCCTGCGGCTTCCTGCAGGAAACGGCAGGAGACAAAGGTGATTCAGCTTTGGCATGCCTGCGGCTGCTTTAAGAAGTTTGGATATGACACAGAGGATGATATTCCAAGACAGTATCATGGGAATGTGTTTTCCAATACGGATCTGGTGACGGTCAGTGCAAAGGCCTGTGAAATACCCTTCGCCTCAGCGATGCGGCTGCCGAAGGCCTGTGTGAGGGCATTGGGCGTCAGCAGGAGTGATCTGTATTTTCAGGAGCGCTGGCGCAGCCAGTGCGTCCGGGAATTTTACCAGGAATATCCGGAGGCTGCGGGGCGAAAGGTGGTGCTTTGGGCGCCTACGTTTCGGGGAAACCCGGGAGATCCAGGGAATATTCCTTTTAATAAGGAGGATTTACAGGAGAAGCTGGGGCAGGAGTATCTGGTGCTCACCAGAGTGCATCCCCATATGATGAAAAAATATGGACAGGATAATTGCAAAATCCCAACGGAGCGGCTGTTCCCTGTGGTGGATGTGCTGATCGCAGATTATTCTTCTCTGATCTACGAGTATGCGCTGTTTGAGAAACCTATGATCCTGTATACACCGGATTTTGAAGAGTACACAAAGAAACGGGGCTTTTATATGAAGTTCTCTGAAATACCGGGTCTTCAGGTGATGGAAGAAGAAAAACTGGCGGAAGCGGTGCGTCGGGTAAGCCGGTTATCAGAACAGGAGAGGCAGGAGCTGGAGGAAAAGAGAAAGCGGTTTATAGAAACTTATATGGGCGCCTGCGATGGCCGGGCCACAGAGCGTATCGGTCAGGTGATTTTGCAGCATGTGAAGCAGACGGATGTAAGATAAAATCAATATCCGTATACAAAGGGCAGTATGCTCTGAATATAAGACTGACATCCTTTTAAGGATGCAGGAGAGATCCCGAAAATGGGGCAAAGATTTCGTGTTTTTTCAGGAGAGAAAAGTTCCGGTACAGAAAGCATGAAAGAGAGACGCGCCTTATTTTGGGGATTTTTCTATTCATGAAATTCGTTATATTTTCCCGGTTCCTGGAATAAAAATAGTTATAAAACAACGGGATGGTTGGATCTATGAGGCATCTGGGAAAATTATTTCCGGTACTGGGACTTTGCCTGCTGCTGACAGGATGCGGGATTGGCGGGGAGACAAAGGGGACCGGAACAGAATTGGATTTTACGGTGGTGAAACCGGAGGAGATACCGGATGAACTGAAGAAGGTGATGGAAGAACACAAGGAGGAAGAAATTCAGATTGTATTTGAAGATAAAGGCAGTCTGTATGCAGTAAGGGGATACGGGAAGCAGGAAACCGGAGGATACAGTATCTCTGTGGATGAATGTCTGGAGGGAGAAAGTAAGATTTCTATTGCCACCACCCTCATCGGGCCTTCTCAGACAGAGGGACTTTCGAAAGATCCCTCTTTTCCGGTGATTGTGCTGAAAATGGAAAGCAGGGATAAGGAAGTGGAATTTCAGTGATTCTAAGGAACTGCGAAGGAGCAGGCTTGGGCAAAAGGGGCAGCATCGCTGCATGGAGGTTTCGGGCAGCAGGCAGGAACAGAAGAGAAGGAGAGGGCACAAAAGCGGATCAGATCGTGTTAAATGGGAAAGGAGCCGGAAAATGGAAGTTCTGAAAAAGAATATTCATATGTACCGTCAGGCAAAGCGGGCAGTGAGTCAGATTACGCTGGAGGAGGATTTTAATGTGCCGGATGCAAAGCCGGATGTGGAACAGATTATCCAGAGCAAGGCAAAAACAGTGATCGGAAATACCAGATCAGAGGCAGGACGCTTTTTGCTGAAGGGTCATGTGCAGGTCAGCGTTTTGTACATGGATGATACAGAAGGACGCCAGATACATAGGCTGGACACTCAGCTTCCCTTTGATGAATATATCAATATGGAAGGATTGGAACCGGGGGAGACGGTGTCCTTAAAGTGCGAGATCGAAGATCTGAATGTGGTGATGATCAATTCCCGAAAACTGAGTATGAGAGGCCTGCTTACCTTTACAGCTGTGACGGACGAAATCTATGATATGTCAGCGGCTGTGGAGGCAAAGAGTGAGATCCGGCTGTGCCAGAAAAAGAAGAGACTGGAATTTATGCAGCTGGAAGTGCAGAAGAAGGATATTATCCGAATCAAAAATGAGATTCTGCTGCCCTCCAACAAGCCGGATATTCAGGAGATCCTTTGGGAGAATGTACAGCTTCGCAGCTGCGAAATCCATGTTCAGGAAGGGAAACTGGCTGTGGAGGGAGAACTGTTTGTCTTTGTTTTGTATAACGGACAGGATGAAAATGGGACAAAGCAGTGGCTGGAGCATACCCTGCCTTTGCGGGGGGAGGTGGAGGTATCGGGCTGTACGGATACCCTGGTGCCGGATGTGGGCGTGAATCTGGCTCAGATAGAACTTCAGGTAAACCAGGATATGGACGGGGAGGAACGGCTGATCCGCCTGGAGGGAACCCTGGATCTGGATATGAAGCTGTATGCCCTTGCGGAAATGGACATTCTGGACGATATCTTTTCTCCGGAGCGGGAGCTGGAGGTTTTTTCCAGGGAAGAGGTCTATGAAAATATGGTGATGCGCAATCAGTCCAGAGTCCGGGCGTCAGGACGGATTCGCGTGGAGGAAACCAAACCTAGAATCCTGCAGATCTGCAACAGCCAGGGAACGGTAAAGATTGATGAGGTGCAGATGACAGAAACGGGCATCCAGATTGACGGTGCTGTTTTAGTGGAGATCTTGTATGTGTCAGCAGATGACACCATGCCCTTTGCAGTGATGGAGGGCAGCATTCCTTTCTCACATTCCGCAGATATCCCAGGTCTGGATGATAACTGCCGTTATACCTTAAACGCCGGGCTGGAGCAGCTGTCCACCACCATGGCGGACAGCGAGGAGATCGAAGTGAGGGCCTCTGTCGCCATGAATCTGTTTGTGGTGCGCCCCAACCGCCAGATGTGTATTGCAGACATCACAGAAAAGGAGCTGGATCTGGAAAAACTTACGAAACTTCCGGGGATTGTTGGCTATATTGTTCAGGATGGGGACTGTCTGTGGGAGATTGCCAGAACCTACTATACAACTCCTGAGCGGATCATGGAGCTAAATCATCTGGAAAAGCAGGAAGTGAAAAAAGGAGATCACCTGATCATTATGAAGGAGTTGGGTGGGATGAGCGTAAACCCCTGATTTTCAGACATAGAAAAACCACCCCGGAATTTTGCTGTGCCTTCTGTTAGACAGGGGGAGTCACAACGAAAACAAGCGATACCTGGACATGGGGCTGGGTATCGCTTGTTTTTGTTGTGCCACGTATTCTATAAATTTGTGCTGCTTCACGAATCCGGAGTTTGATCTGCTTATCAGACCTATCTGCATTTTAGCTCTGCCGGAGCTGTATGAGGGAGAAATTAGTGAATTGAAATATAGTAGTTCTTGTGGTAAAATTAAAAAGAATTTGATCGTTCTTTTCCTGATTGAACCACAAGAGAGGGAAAAATAAGAAACCAGGGCATGAAAAGGTTCATAAATATGGAGGTTTTAGAAGATATGGAACAGTATAAACAGGAATTTATTGATTTTATGGTGGACAGCAAAGTGCTGAAATTCGGAGAGTTTACCCTGAAAAGCGGAAGAAAATCTCCCTTTTTTATGAATGCAGGAGGCTACGTGACAGGTTCTCAGCTAAAGAAGCTGGGAGAGTATTATGCCAGGGCTATTCATGAGACCTACGGAGATGATTTTGACGTGCTGTTTGGTCCGGCTTACAAGGGAATTCCTCTGGCAGTGGTGACCGCTATGGCATACAGCGAGCTGTACGGAAAGGAAGTGCGTTACTGTTCTGACCGAAAAGAGGAGAAGGATCACGGAGTCGACAAGGGCAGCTTCCTGGGAAGCAAGCTTCAGGACGGCGACCGGGTGATTATGATCGAGGATGTGACCACCTCCGGCAAGTCCATGGAGGAGACGGTTCCGAAGGTAAAGGCAGCGGCCGATGTGGAGATCAAGGGTCTGATGGTTTCCTTAAACCGTATGGAAGTGGGCAAGGGCGGAGAGAAGTGTGCCCTGGATGAGGTGAAAGAGCTGTACGGATTTGACACAGCGGCTATCGTCACTATGGCAGAAGTGGTGGAGCATCTTTATAATCGCCCCTGTCATGGAGAAATAGTGATTGATGATACAATAAAAGCTGCTATTGACGCATACTATGAACAGTACGGGGCCCGGTAAGCAGGAGGATTTGTCTATGAGTGAAAAGGAAAAAGTGTTTAAGACCATGAGCAGTGCAGGAGCCGCTGACCTGACACTGGGAGTGATCGTCCTGGTGACAGGAATCGCTGCGGGAATTATGATGATCATCAATGGCGCCAGGCTGTTGAGAAGAAAACGCAGCCTGATGATCTGATGAAAAAAACGACAGCCAGATGGATTCGGGCCATAGGAGGACTGCTATTTTTTATTTATCTGCTGCTGCTGATCTATGCGCTGTTTTTTTCCGAGAGTTATGGAAGAACCGGCGGGATGGAGGGATACCATTACAATCTGGTACCTTTTCGGGAGATACGGCGGTATCTTCAATACCCTCAAGTGCTGGGAACCTATGCGGTGGTGACGAATCTGGTGGGAAACATTGTGGGTTTTCTGCCCTTTGGAGCCATTCTCCCGGTATTGAAGCGAAACATGCGCAGCTTCTGGAAAATACTGTTGCTGGGTTTTGAATTCAGCGCCATGATTGAGGTGACCCAGCTGATCACCAAGGTGGGCAGCTTCGATGTGGATGATATGATCCTCAACACTATGGGCGGTGTGTTGGGGTATTGGATTTTCAGTATCTGCAACCGCCTGAGGAGAAAGTACTATGGTTAAAAAAAGACACAGTTATACTTACACCTATGAGGAGACCAGACATTCCGTGCGGGGGATTCTCTCCACCATTTTGGGAGGCGTTTCCTTTCTGATCTTTGTGATTCTGGTGGGCATCAGTGCGGTGCTGGCAGGCGGGGGAGGAGCATGGCTTGGCTCCTTCGGCTTCACAGCTTTTGTGATCGCCTTTGGCGGTATGGTGTATGGATTAAAAAGTTTTCGGGATCAGTGCAAGTCCTATATTTTTTGTAAGATTGGCACACTGCTCAGCGGTTTTATGGTGGCAGTATGGTTTCTCACGTTCTGCAGCGGACTGGCATCCTAAAAGAGAAGAAAGACAAATCGGCTCTGTGGTAAAGGACGGATAAGGGAACGGCCGGAATGGCAGAAAAGGCAGACAGGTCGGGCAGAAAAGGCAGACAGGTCGGGAAAATCAGACAAATCAGGAGGCCATGAAAAAACGGCATGGCAGAACAGCACAGAAGAAAAGAGGAGGGAGCTTATGGAAAAACGGCTGGAGCAGCAGATGGAATTTCTGCTGGAGGTGGATAAATTAAAGCAGATTACCAGGCAAAGCTATATCACCGGAGGCAGCAGGAAAGAGACGGATACAGATCATTCCTGGCATCTGGCGCTGATGTGTGCCCTTCTTTCTGAATATGCCAATGAGAAGATTGATGTGCAAAAGACCATGGTTATGGTTTTGATCCATGATATTGTGGAGATTGACGCAGGGGATACCTACGCCTACGATGCGGCGGGAAATTCAGATAAGCGGCAGCGGGAGGAGCGGGCTGCTGACCGGATTTTTAATCTGCTGCCTCAGGATCAGGCACAGTATTTAAGAGCGCTGTGGGAGGAGTTTGAGGCTCAGGAGACCCCGGAGGCCAAATTTGCCAACAGTTTGGATAAGATACAGCCTGTGATGCTCAATGACGCCACCGGAGGTATTTCCTGGAGGGAGCATCAGGTGAAGAAATCCCAGGTTATGGGAAGAAATGTAAGGACTCATGAGGGCTCGGAAACTCTTTGGGAGTACAGCAGGGGGCTGATTGAGCGGAACGCAGGTAAAAATCTGCAGGATGACGAAGCATAAGGATGAAATATAAGGAGGATGCCCTATAAGGCGGAGCGTTTTGAATATCCCTGTTCTGGAGTTCAGCCTCTTGGCTTGGAGCAGCCTCCTTTCTATATTTCTATATATTGGTAACCGTTCAGTCGTAACCGACTGGATTAGCTGTTACACAGATTGGAGCAACACGGACAGCAATCAAATTTTAGAAAACAAGGAGTGACTGCTATGAATTATGATACAGAGGAAACACTGCTCTGCCGCTATGAGCTGGCCATGGAGCGGATACATGCAATCTTGCAGGAGCGGACGGTAGCTTTGCCCTATGACGCATATTTTCAGAGAACAGCCAGGTTTCTTACACAGATCGGGCAGCTGAAAGGAGAGCTGGAGGGACAGGCCAGGGAAGAATATTCTCTGGAGCAGTGGAAAGAGAAAAATCATCTTTTATATGAAGACATTCTCCCGGAGCATTATTCTGTCAGCTTCGGAAATCCGGAGTACGCCCAGGAAATTTTAGGGGAAACCCATGGAAAGATTTTAAGCTTTCTCTATGCGGAGCTTCGGGGGCTGATCTGCTTTGCTTTTGAAGCCTGGGGGCCCTGGGCGCAGCCGGGACAGGAGATGGCGGCGCTGGAGGCCATTGTGGTTCATCTGGAGCTTTTTCTTGAAGTGTACAATCGGTTTGAGCAGGAGCCGCTGCCAGAATACCGGGAGATTCAGCAGATGATCTACTGGTTTGTCAGCGATTACAGCGATGTGTTCCTCACAGAGCGGATTCGCCAGAATGTGGATCCGGCCAGAGATTTTGCGGCGCGGATCATTCTTGATTCGGATTTGACGGATCTTCGGTATCTGTATCATTATGGAGAGTATGTGACAGATAATGAGCTGGAGACAGCCAGATTCTTAAATTCTCTGAGTCAGGAAGAAATCCAGGCGATGGCGGATACGTATACGGAAGGATACCGGATTGGCTTTGTGCGGGCCGGAAAGGATCTTTCCAAAAAGCTCACAGTAAACATCCGGTACAACCTGGGATTTGAACGCATGGTGCGGGCAGCTATTGGCAATTTTGAGAAGATGGGTCTGAAGCCGGTGATTTTCCGGTATGCCCTCTCCACAGTGAATAAGCGCCAGGGAATGCGTATCGGGTATACGGGAGCTGTGGCGAATCCGCAGTTTGATTTTGACCACCGGGAGGACTGCGCTCTCTATCTGGACAAAAAGTTTGTAGAGCGCCGTCTGGGAGTTATGAGGAATGCTTACGAGACTTTTAAAACCTTGGCCAATGGACATGCGGGTCCGGCGGTGGTGGAGGTGTTCGGTCAGACACCCTTTACGCCAAAGGCCAAATCTCAGGCCTGCCAGCTGACAGAGAAACAGCAGCAGCTGATGGTCTATATGAATAATGAAACCGCCCAGCTGACCAACCAATATATTATCGGAGAGGAGCGCAGTTTTACGATTATCGCATTTCCGGTGCCGGAGATCGGAGGGCAGTTTGAGGAGATCTTCCGGGAGACAGTGAAGATCAATACTCTGGATATGGCTTTGTATGAAAAAATCCAGCAGACGATCATTGATACCCTGGATCAGGGAAACCGGGTGCATATTAAAGGACGGGGAGAAAACCGGACGGATTTGGTGGTGGCCCTTCACACCCTGGAGAATTCGGAGAAAGAGACCAACTTTGAAAACTGTGTGGCGGATGTGAATATTCCGGTGGGAGAGGTTTTTACCTCCCCGAAGCTTGCCGGAACCAATGGGATTCTGCATGTGACAAAGGTATTTTTGCAGGAGCTGGAGTATCATAATCTGTGCCTTACCTTTCAGGATGGCATGATTACAGAATATGACTGCACCAATTTTGCATCCCGGGAGGAGAATCAGGCTTTTCTTCGCAGCAATCTTTTATATCATCACGACACGCTTCCCCTGGGAGAGTTTGCCATCGGAACCAATACCACAGCTTATGCCATGGCGGAAAGGTATGGGATTCAGGCGTTGCTTCCCATCCTGATTGCAGAGAAGATGGGCCCCCATTTTGCAGTGGGAGATACCTGCTACAGCTGGAATGAGGATCTTCCGGTGTACAACCCCAACGGAAAGGAGATCATTGCCAGGGACAATGAGGTGTCTTTGTTAAGAAAAGAGAATCCGGCAAAGGCGTATATGGGATGCCATACAGACATCACGATTCCCTACAGGGAGTTGGGACTTCTGGAGGTTTTGGGGGATCAGGGATTTCGCAGAGAGATTATCCGGGATGGAAGGTTTGTGCTGGAGGGAACGGAAGCGCTGAATCAGCCGCTGGAATAAGTAAAATGCCGGGGAAATCATCAATCATCTTGACAAGCTCTGACAGAGTTAGTAGAATTAAAATTTGATAAAGGGACTGCCTCAGGTTTCTAAAAACTGTGAAACCTGGGACAGGATCGGAAAACCGAAAAATACCATTTTCAGGGGATAGGATAAGGAGAAAGCGAATGGCAAAGGTTGGAATTGTGATGGGCAGTGATTCAGATATGCCCGTAATGAGCAAGGCAGCAGATATGCTGGAAAAATTCGGAATTGATTATGAAATGACCATTATTTCCGCACACCGGGAACCGGATGTGTTTTTTGAGTATGCAAAAAGTGCGGAGGAAAAAGGCTTTAAAGTAATTATTGCAGGAGCGGGAATGGCAGCTCATCTGCCGGGTATGTGCGCGGCGATCTTCCCCATGCCGGTGATCGGGATTCCCATGCACACCACCTCTCTGGGAGGACGGGATTCTCTGTATTCCATTGTACAGATGCCCTCAGGGATACCGGTGGCTACGGTAGCGATCAATGGAGGAGCTAATGCAGGAATCCTGGCAGCCAAGATTTTGGCTACTTCCGATCCGGAACTGCTCCAGAGATTGAAAGATTATTCCAGGGAGCTGAAGGAGCAGGTAGTTGCTAAGGATGCAAAGCTTCAGGAAGTGGGCTATAAAAATTATTCTAAATGATCAATTAAGAAGTAAAGGACCGTCATTTAGCAATTCCGGTGTCCGGGATTTATTGTGGACAGAAAAACTGTGAAAAGACCCCATACATATAAGGAGGAAACTATGGATTACAAGAATGCAGGCGTTGATATTGAAGCTGGTTACAAATCTGTGGAACTGATGAAAGAGCATATCAAAAAAACCATGCGCCCGGAAGTGCTTACCAATATCGGTGGTTTTTCCGGCGCCTTCTCTATGAGCAAATTCAAGGACATGGAAAAGCCTACTCTGGTGTCCGGTACAGACGGTGTGGGAACCAAGCTGAAACTGGCTTTCGTAATGGACAAGCATGATACCGTGGGAATCGACTGCGTTGCCATGTGCGTCAATGATATTGCCTGCGCAGGAGGAGAGCCTCTGTTTTTCCTGGATTATATTGCCTGCGGCAAAAACTATCCGGAAAAGATCGCTCAGATTGTCAGCGGCGTGGCAGAAGGGTGCTGCCAGTCTGACGCTGCCCTGATCGGAGGCGAGACTGCAGAGATGCCTGGCTTTTATCCGGAGGATGAGTATGATCTGGCTGGATTCGCAGTGGGTGTTGTAGATGAAAAGGATCTGATCACAGGAAAAGAATTAAAGGATGGGGATGTGCTTCTTGGCATTGCTTCCTCCGGTGTTCACAGCAATGGTTTCTCTCTGGTGAGAAAGGTGTTCCAGATGGATGAAGCTACCCTGAACACTTATCATGAAGAGCTGGGGAAAACTCTGGGAGAGGCTCTTCTGGCTCCCACTAAGATTTATGTGAAGGCCCTTCGCAGCGTGCGGGAAGCAGGGGTGCGCATCAAAGGCTGCAGCCACATCACCGGAGGCGGTTTCTACGAGAATGTGCCAAGGATGCTGCCGGAGGGAGTGCGGGCTGTGATCAAAAAGGACAGCTATCAGGTTCCTGCCATTTTCCGTATGCTGGCAAGAGAGGGGCAGATCGAAGAAGAGATGATGTACAATACCTACAATATGGGTATCGGTATGGTAGTGGCAGTGGATGCTGCGGACGCGGAGAAGGCCAAGGCAGCCATTGAGGCAGCCGGAGAGACTGCTTACGTGATCGGCCGGATCGAGAGCGGAGAAAAAGGAGTTACTTTATGTTAAAGCTGGCAGTGTTGGTATCCGGAGGAGGCACCAATCTGCAGGCCATCATTGATGCCATGGAGTCCGGGGCGATTCAAAATGCAAAGATTGAGTTGGTGATCAGCAATAATAAAAATGCCTATGCTCTGGAACGGGCAGCCAGGCATCAGATTCCTGCCAGATGCATTTCACCAAGAGATTACAACAGCAGAGAGCAGTTTAATGAGGAGCTTCTGGAGACCCTGCAGAAGGCCCAGGTGGATCTGATCGTGCTGGCAGGCTGCCTGGTGGTGATTCCGGAAAAGATGGTGGACGCTTTTCCCGGCAAAATTATCAATGTGCATCCGTCCCTGATTCCTTCCTTTTGCGGAACCGGTTTTTACGGCCTGAAGGTGCATGAGGAAGTTTTAAGGAGAGGCGTGAAAGTGACGGGAGCTACGGTGCATTTTGTGGATAAGGGAACCGATACAGGGCCTATTATTCTGCAAAAGGCGGTGGAAGTCCATCCGGGGGATACCCCCAGAGAGCTTCAGCTGCGGGTGATGGAGGAAGCAGAGTGGAAACTTCTGCCCCAGGCGATCAATCTGATCGCAGAGGGCAAGGTGAAGATCGATCAGGGACGGGTAACGTTCCTGGAGTGAGAAATCAAGGAGGCTGGACATGAAAGTTTTGATTGTGGGAAGCGGTGGAAGAGAACATGCCCTGGCATGGAAGATCGCCAAGAGTCCTAAAGTAGATAAGATATACTGCGCTCCCGGCAATGGAGGCATTGGGGAGTACGCAGAATGTGTGGATATCAAGGCCATGGAATTTGAGAAGCTGGCCTCTTTTGCAAAAGAAAAGCAGATTGACCTTACTGTGGTGGGAATGGATGATCCCCTGGTAGGGGGCATTGTGGATGTGTTTGAGGCCGAAGGACTGCGAATTTTCGGACCAAGGAAGAACGCAGCGATCCTGGAGGGGTCTAAGGCGTTCTCCAAAGATCTGATGAAAAAGTATCAGATCCCCACAGCTGCCTATGAAAACTTTGACGATCCCAAGAAGGCTCTGGAGTATCTGGAGACAAAGGCGGAGTTTCCCATTGTGCTGAAGGCGGACGGCCTGGCTCTGGGAAAAGGAGTTCTGATCTGCAATACCCTTCAGGAGGCAAAAGAAGGGGTAAAGTCCATTATGGAAGATAAGCAGTTCGGCTCCGCAGGCAACCGGATGGTTATTGAGGAATTTATGACTGGCCGGGAGGTATCGGTACTGTCCTTTGTGGACGGAAAGACCATTAAACCTATGACTTCCGCTCAGGATCACAAGCGGGCAGGAGACGGGGATACCGGGCTGAATACTGGAGGCATGGGAACTTTTTCCCCCAGCCCCTTCTATACAAGAGAAGTGGAGCAGTTCTGTGAGAACTATATTTTTCAGCCTACCGTGGATGCTATGGCGGCAGAGGGCAGAGAGTTTAAGGGCATCATTTTCTTTGGCCTGATGCTGACGGAGAAAGGCCCACGGGTGTTGGAGTATAACGCCAGATTTGGCGATCCGGAGGCCCAGGTGGTGCTGCCCAGGATGAAGAATGATATTGTGGATGTGTTTGAAGCCTGTATTGACGGGACACTGGATCAGATTCAGCTGGAGTTTGAGGACAATGCGGCTGTGTGCGTAGTGCTGGCATCCAAAGGGTATCCGGTAGCCTATGAAAAAGGTTTTGAGATCCGGGGACTGGAGAATATAAAAGAGGAAGAAGGGCGTTACGTCTTTCACGCAGGCAGCGCCTTAAGGGACGGTCATCTGGTGACCAACGGAGGCCGCGTTCTTGGAGTGACAGCGCTGGGAGAAAATTTGAAAGCTGCCAGAGCCAATGCCTATGAGGCAGTGAAGCTGGTGGAGTTTGACAACCAATATTATCGGAATGATATTGGAAAGGCCATTGATGAGGCAGAATAGAGTGTATGCGGCGATGGGATATTGAGGAGAGAACACCGCAGAGATAGAGAAAGGAATTTTGGAAAATGAAAAAGTTTTTGGAAAAGAGCAGATGGTGCATGATGCTGGCCTGTCTTCTGCTTATGCTTTGCAGTGGAACGGCGCTGGCATCAGAGGATGACAATTCTTTGTCATCCCTTGGAATTCTCACAGAGGGAGCAGTGGTATCCCCTGAGTTTTCCTACAATACCTGGTCCTATGAAGTAAGGGTTCCGGCAGGGACCAAGGAACTGAGTTTGGATCCCGTTCCTTCCAGTGCAAGCGCTACTATCAGCAGCATCAACGGCACCACCTTGAAGGAAGACGGCACCGGCTACGTCACCATTACGGTGGCCGCAGGGAACGGAAGTCCCTTTACCTATGAATTGAATGTGGTCTCTGATGCCAGCCTGGCAGGCTCTGCGCAGGAGACGGAAACAGAGACGGAGACAGAGGCGGAGACGGAAACAGAGACGGAAACGGAGACAGAGGATTCCCGCTATGTGAAGGTGGACAAAAACACAATTCAGGAAGCGGAGAATACCATCACAGATTTAAAAGGCGAGATCACCAAATACAAGGATAAGCTCGGCCTGTTTACCAAGATCATGTACGGTTTGATCGGTCTGGCAGTGATTCTCCTTTTCGTAGTGATCAATCTTCTTCTTCGGAAAAAGGATTTAAAGGCAGAGCTGAATGATTACAGAAGCTATGGTTACACAGACAGCAAGGGGGCTGCCAAGGCTCAGAAAAAGGCGGAGAAAAAGCAGGCAAAGGCAGAGCCGATGCGGCCGGGGCAAAGGGGAATACCGCAGAACAGCGTGCCGGAGAACCAGCCTCCGTTCAGTCAGCAGAACTATCCGAAACAGAGCCGTCCCTCTGTGAAACCGGCTGCTATGCAAAACGGAGCTGCCCAGCAGCAGGCAGGATTGGATGTACAGCCTCAGAAGTCTCATAAAAAGCCGAAGCAGATGCCTCAGTATCAGGATGAGCAACCCAGGCAGGGACAGCCCGCCAGTCAGAGCCAGCAGCATGGAGCAGGACAGCCTGTCAGTCAGAGCCAGCAGCACGGAGCAGGACAGTCCGCCAGCCAGGGTCAGCAGCACGGAGCAGGACAGCCTGCCAGTCAGGAACAGAAAGCAGGCAGACAGTCCAGAAAACAGGACAAGAGCGGTAAAAAGGGCCGCAGCAATGATGTGGAAATTAATATGATTGATCTGTAATTCAGATTGCTTGCAGTCAGGTTTTTATGCAAAGGAAGCCGATAGGACATAGGGGATATTGCAAAATACCTCCGGGGTATCCTTTCGGGTGATTTTTCTCCGAAAAATAACGTCTTTTTGGAGAAAAACACACCGAAAATCCACCGGAATTCGTATTTTGCAATATCCTCTTTTTATTTCATAGGAAATTCCGTCTTATGAAACAAAAATGCTTGGCAGGATCGCACTGCGATGGGCGGAGAAGTCTGCGGGCAGACTTCTTTTTTATATGGAAAAAATGCAAAAAAAGAATAGAAAAAAGATGAGAAATATATTATGCTAATAGCAACAGAGTTTTTAAAGTACTTTATAAAAGAGGAGAAGGGGAATGGGCGTTAAATTAAACAGCATAGAGGTGAAAAGACAAAATAGAAAGAGAATATTCAGATATTTGTTAAAAGCAGACACGGTGACAAAACAGGAAATTTCCTTTCAACTTCGTCTGAGTCTGCCTACGGTAAGTCAGATTCTCAGTGAGCTGGGGGCGGCTGGTTTGGTGTATGAGGCAGGAATGCAGGCATCCAGCGGAGGAAGGCGGGCAGTGACGGTCTGTGCGGATGGAGAGGCCCGGCTGGCGGCAGGGATTGATATTACAAAGAATCATGTGGATTTCGCAATGATCAATTTGAGAGGAGAGATCCTGGTCAATGAGAGGATGCGGAAGACTTTTTCGCAGAGTGAAGCCTATGGGTTGGAATTAAAGGAAATGCACCGGGAATTTCTGAAAAAACACCGAATTGATGAGAAGAAGATCACGGGTCTTGGAGTTTCGCTGCCAGGCATTGTCAGTGAAGATCAGAAGGTGCTGCAGTATTCACATATTTTAGGTTTGAAAGAGCCAATGCCCTTTGGAACCATAGACCTGCCTTATGAAATCCGGTTTTTTAATGATGCCACAGCAGCCTGCATGGCTGAGTGCTATACCCATACTGCACCGCCCAGTTTTACTTTTTTATCCTTAAGTAATTCCGTGGGAGGAGCCACTGTATTTCAGAACCAGATCGTTATGGGGGATAACAGCAGAAGCGGAGAACTGGGGCATATGTGTCTGGTTCCGGGTGGGCGTCCCTGCTATTGCGGAAAGGCCGGGCATTATGATGCCTATGGATCCGCACTGGTGCTGCTGAATTTAACGAACGGTTCCATGTCAGAATTTTTTGAACGTCTGGAAAAGAGGGAGCCGCATTTTGTTCAGGTGTTTGATGAGTATCTGGAATTTCTTGCACTGATGATCTACAATCTGCATATTCAGTCAGATCTGCCGGTGGTAATCGGGGGATATGTTGGAAGCTATCTGAAGCCTTATGTAAAGATATTGAAGGAAAAGGTGAAAGGGTACAGTATTTTTGAGGAACAAAAGGAATATATTTATCTTTGCAATTATAATGTAGAGGCGGCTGCAGTGGGAGCGGCCAGATATTTCACAGAAAAGTTTATTGAAAATATCTAAAAAGTACTGTTGAAAATTGTAAATTCTTCTTATTGAAATTGAAAATATGATTTGTTATAATTTGTTCATAAGCTACTTTTTAAAATCATTTTAAAAAGTAGCAATTAATAAAAAAGAAACTGGAGAGGAAAAGAGAGTCGTTCTGTTAGCGTGAACGAAAAATAGATATCCAGTGAAACTGAAAAAGAAGAATGGGAGGAAAAAACAATGGAAGAAATGATGCTTCAGCAGGTAATGACAGCGCCTAAAAATATTACTTTTCGCAAGATAGCGGTTCCGGAACCAAAAGATCAGGAGGTTCTGGTGAAAATTATGAAGATTGGGGTCTGCGGCAGCGATATACACGTTTATCACGGCACCCATCCCTTTACTTCCTACCCGGTGACTCAGGGGCATGAGCTTTCTGCCAAGATCGTGAAGTTAGGAAAAGATGTGAAGGGTTTTACGGTTGGTCAGAAAGTTACCATTGAGCCTCAGGTATACTGTGGAGAATGCTATCCCTGCACCCATGGAAAATATAATCTCTGTGAAGAACTGAAGGTTATGGGCTTCCAGACAACAGGAACAGCCAGCGAATATTTTGCAGTAGATGCCTCCAAGGTAACTCCGCTGCCGGAAGAAATGACCTATAATGAAGGGGCAATGATCGAGCCGCTGGCAGTGACGGTTCATGCGGCAAAACGGTTCCCGGATCTTAAGGGAGCCAAGGTGGCAATTTTAGGATGCGGCCCCATCGGGATTCTGTTGGCTCAGTCCTGCAAGGCTTTGGGAGCAGCAGAAGTACTGATCACAGACGTGTCGGATTATCGTCTCTCTCTGGCTCAGAAGTGCGGCGTGGATCATGCTTATAATACAACAAAAATAGATTTCGGCGATGCCATGGTAGAAGCATTTGGGAAAGACAAGGCAGATGTGATCTATGACTGTGCAGGAAATGATATTACCATGGGACAGGCCATCAAATATGCTCGGAAGGGAAGCACCATCATTCTGGTAGCGGTATTTGGCAAGATGGCGAATGTAGATTTGGCTGTTCTCAATGACCACGAGTTGGATCTCAATACTACGATGATGTATCGTCATGAGGATTATGTGGATGCTATTCGGTTGGTGAATGAGAAGAAGATCCAGTTAAAGCCTCTGATGACAAAGCACTTTGCGTTTGAGGATTACCAGAAGGCTTATGAGTACATCGATGCGAATAAAGAAATCTGTATGAAGGTGCTGATCGATGTAGATCCTTCCGAGGAATAGAGAAGGAATAAAGAAAAAAATAAGAACATCTCTTGAATAAAAACGAAAAGGCAGAAATAGGAAGTACAGATAGGTAACTTCCTATTTTTGTTTTTTTTAGATGGCGGATGGCCTAATATTCTACTAGAAAATAGGAAATTCTGGTCAGGAATTGACGAATATGCTAAACTATAGAAATAAAAAGAGGGGCAGAATATGTCCAGGGAGGAGCGGAAAATGATTAAGGTAGGGATTGGAGTTATGATTTTGGATGGAAATCGCATTCTTCTGGGACACAGAACTCCCAACGCTAAGGATACAGGCGGGATTTATCAGCCCGGTTCCTGGGCACTGCCGGGAGGGAAGCAGGAGGAAAATGAGACCATTTTTGAGGGAGCTATCCGAGAGGTGAAGGAGGAGACGAACCTGGATATCCAGGGACTGGAGGTTTTCGGCGCTTCAGATGATATTCAGCCGGGAAAGCATTTTGTGACTATCTGGGTGATTGCAAGCGGATGGAAGGGAGAATTGAAGGTGATGGAGCCGGAGAAACAGGATTTCTGGAACTGGTTTGATTTGTCAGAGCTGCCGGAAAATCTTTATGCTCCGTCGGAGAAATTTATAAACGCGTATTTAGAGCGGTATGCTTCGGAGCAGTGTGCAGCTGCGGCCGGGCGCTGAAGAGAGGAAAAAGGGGATCCATATTTCTGCCCTTGACACCTGCCTCTTACATTTGTTATATTGTTCCTAGAACAAAAGCATTGCTAAAGAGGAAAAGGAGGCGCCGCTTATGATCATAAAGATTGATTTTCAAAGCGATGAGGCCATATATATGCAGCTGCGTAATCAGATCATCATGGGGATTGCCACATCTACGCTGCGGGAGGGAGATACTCTTCCATCGGTGCGGCAGCTGGCAGATGATATCGGGATCAATATGCACACAGTGAATAAAGCCTATGCAGTGCTGCGTCAGGAAGGGTTTGTCACCATTGACCGACGCAAAGGGGCGGTGGTATCTCTGGAGGTGGATAAGAATCAGGCGCTTACGGAGATGAAGAGAAAGCTGCGGGTGGCGCTGGCCAAGGCCAGCTGTCACAATATCACCAGGGCGGAAGTACACCGTCTGGTGGATGAGATTTTTTCAGAGTATGAGACACAGGAGGATTGAAGATGCAGGAACAGTTTACCGACAGTGGACGGCAGGCTTTGAAGCTGGCAAAACAGATTTCCATATCCTGCCGCCACGGCTATATCGGTTCAGAACATCTTTTGTTGGGACTTCTAAAGGAGCCGAAGGGAACGGCAGGAGTGGTCTTGCGGGAGTGTCAGGTAGAGGAAGAAAAACTGCGGAAGCTGATTGATCAGCTCATTGCAGATGAAGGCGGCGTGGTAGTGGCCGATCGGGAGGAGTATACCCCAAGAGCCCAGGGAATTTTGGAAAATGCGGTTTGGAATGCCCGTCTGTTTGGTTCAGAACAGGCGGGGACAGAGCATATCCTTTTGGCGCTGTTAAAAGACGTGGAGTGCGTGGCTACCAGGCTGCTGCATACTATGGGAATCAATTTGCAGAATATGTATCAGAAAATTTTGGATATTATGGGCGTGTCGGATGAGCGTTACCGGGATCTGATGAAAAATATCCATACTGCGGGGGAGAATCCGGCAGGAGGGACGGCCAGCCTGGATCAGTACAGCAGAGATCTTACCGACATGGCCAGAGAGGGCCGGATCGATCCTATCGTTGGGCGGGAAACGGAGATTTTGCGGATCATCCAGATCTTGAGCCGGAGAACAAAAAATAATCCCTGCCTGATAGGCGAACCGGGAGTGGGCAAGACTGCCATAGTGGAAGGTCTGGCTCAGCGCATCGTATCCGGAGATGTACCTCTCCCTCTTCAGAATAAGCGGGTAGTTTCTCTGGATATGGCCAGCATGGTGGCTGGCTCTAAGTACCGGGGAGAGTTTGAGGAGCGGATGAAGCGGGTTCTGTCTGAGGTGATGGAAAATAAGGAGGTTCTGTTGTTCATTGATGAGCTTCACACCATTATTGGAGCAGGCGGAGCAGAGGGGGCGCTGGATGCCTCCAATATCATGAAGCCCTTTTTGTCCAGGGGAGAGATTCAGGTGATTGGCGCTACCACAGTGGATGAATATCGGAAGCATATTGAGAAGGATCCGGCCCTGGAGCGGAGATTTCAGCCTATTTTAGTGGAAGAGCCTTCCGAGGAAGAGACGGTTAAGATTCTTCAGGGACTTCGACCGGCCTATGAAAAGCACCATGGAGTTGGCATCTCCCAGGCAGCGCTGGAGGCAGCAGTGAAGCTGTCTGAGCGGTATATCAATGACCGTTTTCTTCCAGACAAAGCCATAGATCTGATTGATGAGGCATCTGCCAAACGGCAGCTGGGGCTGTACCATCTGCCGGCCAAGGTGCTGGAGCTGGAGAGAGAGATCCGGGAAAATCAGGCGGAGATGGAGCGGTTGGTGAAGGCGGGAGATTTTGCCAAGGCGAAAGAGCTCCACGGGCTTTTAAAGGAACAGAAAAAGAAGTACGATCGTCAGAGGGAGCAGGCCAAGAAGCGCTTAAGAGACCGGGAGATGGAAGTGACAGAGGAGGATGTGGCAGCAGTGGTTGCCGCGTGGACGAAGATTCCGGTGCAGAAAGTGGCCCGGGGAGAGGGCAGACGTCTTTTAAATCTGGAGAAAGAGCTCCATAAGCGGGTGATCGGACAGGAGGAGGCAGTGACTGCGGTTGCCAAAGCCATCAAGCGGGGCAGAGCAGGGCTGAAAGATCCAAGAAGACCCATCGGTTCTTTCCTGTTTCTTGGGCCTACAGGTGTGGGAAAGACAGAATTGTCCAAGGCTGTTGCAGAGACTGTATTTGGCAGCGAGCAGTCCATGATCCGTGTGGATATGTCAGAATATATGGAAAAGCACAGCGTTTCCAAATTGGTAGGTTCCCCGCCAGGATACGTGGGGTACGAGGAGGGCGGTCAGCTCTCTGAGAAAGTGCGCAAGCATCCCTATTCAGTGATTCTTTTTGACGAGATCGAGAAGGCCCATCCGGACGTGTTCAACATCTTGCTACAGGTGCTGGATGAGGGTCATATCACGGATTCCCAGGGACGGAAGGTGGACTTTAAAAATACGATTCTGATTATGACTTCCAATGCAGGGGCTCAGTCCATCTTATCGCCCAAGCGTCTTGGATTTGGGGCGGTGAGCGATGAAAAGAAAAATTATGAATCCATGAAGGGCAGTGTAATGGAGGAGGTACGCCGTCTCTTTAAACCGGAATTTTTGAATCGTATTGATGATATCATTGTATTCCATTCCCTGAACCAGGAACACATTCGGGAGATTGTCACCTTGCTGTTTGGGGAGCTGCAGAAACGGTGCAAAGAGCAGATGGAAATTACGCTGCATGTGCGCACCAGTGTGCGGGATCACATTGCCAAGAGCGGATTTGATGAAAAGTACGGAGCAAGGCCCTTAAAGCGGGCGATCCAGAATCAGGTGGAGGATGCTTTGGCAGAGGAATTGCTCTCCGGCCGGCTGAAAGCCGGGGATGAGGTAACGGTGACCCTGGTGAAGGATAAAATTGCTTTTCGGGTAAAACATGAGGAAGAAATGACTGGGAAATAGCAGGAAGTATCTGGCGTATTTTGCAGTTTTGTGGTAAACTACAGATGATGATGCAAAGGTTAGAGGTTATGCGTTTCATGGTACCATGAAAGGGCATAACCTTTTGACCCTGGTATACAGATAAAAACAAAAGCAAAGATTGGGGAGGGCATGAAAATGTCAGTAATAAAAGAATTACTTCGCACGGAAGCAGACGGAAGCATCAGTTTTGGAAATTATGAACTGGATCAGAAAACCAAGCTTTCCGATTTTGAATACAATGGAGATCTGTATAAGGTAAAGACCTTTAAGGAGATCACCAAGCTGGAGCGCAACGGCATGCTGGTATATGAGTCGGTTCCGGGCACTGCGGTAACTTCCTTTAAAGAGGATGGAAATCGTGTGGTGTTCACAGTGGAAGGACCGGAGGATGCTCAGGTGACTCTTGGAATGGAAGAAGATACGGTGTATAAGGTGACCATCAATGGAGTGGACAGCGGCTGTGTAAAGACAAATATGAGCGGTAAGCTGGTGCTCAGCGTGGAGATGGGCAATGAGGACCAGGTGATGGTAAAAGCAGAAAAACAGTAAGAGATTCCGGGAGGAAGTATGGCAAAAAGTAAAACTACCAGGTTTTTTTGTCAGAATTGCGGTTTCGAATCCACAAAGTGGATGGGTCAGTGCCCGGCCTGCAAAGAGTGGAATACGTTTGCTGAGGAGCTGGTGGCGGACATTCCCGGTGTCAAGGCGGCCGGCCGCAGGGAGAAGGGCCAGATAAAACCAAAGCAGCTTCAGGAAATTGAAATGGAAAGCAGCGCAAGAATCAGCACCGATATGGCGGAGCTGGATCGTGTGCTGGGGGGCGGGATCGTGTCGGGGTCTCTGGTGTTGATCGGAGGAGATCCGGGCATTGGAAAATCCACCCTGCTTTTGCAGGTGTGTCAGAACCTTTCAGCCAGACAGGAAAAAGTGCTGTATATTTCCGGAGAAGAGTCGCTGCAGCAGATTAAACTGCGCGCTAATCGGATGGGAGCCTTTACTGACTCCCTTCTTTTGTTGTGCGAAACGAATCTGGAGGATATCAGGGAGGCCATCAGCCGGGTTCAGCCTACAGCGGTGGTGATTGATTCTATTCAGACGATGTATCATGAGAGCGTCAGCTCTGCTCCGGGAAGCGTCTCACAGGTGCGGGAGACAACAGGAGTTCTCATGCAGATCGCAAAGGGGCTTGGCATTGCCATTTTTATTGTAGGTCATGTGACGAAGGAAGGCGTAGTAGCTGGCCCAAGAGTATTGGAGCATATGGTGGATACGGTGCTGTATTTTGAGGGAGACCGTCACGCTTCCTATCGGATCTTGCGGGCTGTGAAAAACCGGTTTGGCTCTACCAATGAGATCGGTGTGTTTGAGATGCGGGAAAACGGTCTGAGGGAAGTGGCGAATCCCTCGGAATTTATGCTGGAGGGAAAGCCGGAGAATGCTTCAGGCTCTGTGGTAGCCTGCTCCATGGAGGGGACAAGGCCTATTTTGATTGAGATTCAGGCCCTGGTGTGCCAGAGTAATCTGGCTTATCCCAGGCGGACGGCAGACGGCGCAGACTTAAACAGAGTGAATCTGCTTCTGGCAGTGCTGGAGAAACGTCTGGGTCTGCCGTTGTCCAACTGTGACGCCTACATCAACATTGCAGGAGGCATCCGGATGCGGGAGCCGGCAGTGGATCTGGGCATTGTGATGGCATTGATCTCCAGTTTCAAGGACTGTATTGTAGATGAAAAGACCATTGTGTTTGGGGAGGTAGGCTTAAGCGGAGAGGTCCGGGCAGTGAGCATGGCCAGACAGCGGGTGCTGGAGGCCAGAAAGCTGGGATTTCAGACGGTGATCTTGCCGGAGGCCTGCCGCAAGTCCATGGATCAGGTGGAGGGCATCGCTCTAAAAGGAGTTTCCACCGTGCGGGATCTAGTGAGACTGATGGTGTAGCAGAGCGGCGGTCAGAGCGATGAGAAGAGGACAGCAGCAGGAAAAGCGCAGAGGGAGAATGACAGAATGCAAAAGAAAAATATTGTATTAATTGGAATGCCCGGTGTGGGCAAAAGCACCATCGGTGTGATTGCCGCAAAACAGCTGGGCTATCAGTTTGTAGATGCAGATCTTCTGATTCAGCAGCAGGAGGGGCGATTGCTCCATGAGATCATTTCCCAGGAAGGAATAGAGGGCTTTCTGGAGATTGAGGATCGAGTGAATGCATCCATTGAAACAGAAGGAGCGGTGATCGCCACCGGGGGCAGTGTGGTGTACGGCAGAGCGGCCATGGAGCATTTGAAGGAGATCGGTGTGGTGGTTTATCTGGAACTTCCCTATGCTCAGCTAAAGAGGAGGCTCCGCAATCTGAAGGACCGGGGAGTGGTACTCCGGGAGGGGCAGACGCTGCGGGATCTGTATGAAGAGCGGACGATTCTTTATGAAAAATACGCAGATTTGGTGGTGAAGGAGGAGGGCCTGGATATCGAGGAAACACGGGAACTTCTGGAGAAGAAACTGAGGGAATATCAAAATGCGTAACTGTTTTGCGTCAGGCATTTGAAAAGACTGCTCCAAACATTGGAGAAATTTTATAGAGAACAAGGGTTGAGAAAAAATGAACAGTATAAAAAAATGGATACAGATCATGATCTATCATCTGTCAGAATGTATGATGCCGCTGATACCAGTGGTGATGGCGGGAAGCTTTTTAAAGCTGATCTGTATGGTGATGGATCTGTCAGGGGCTGGGTTTGGCCAGACCATGGAGATTTTCACGATCATGGCGGATGCGCCCTTCTATTTTCTGCCAATTCTGGTGGCCGTATCCGCTTCCAGACATTTTCAGGTAAACCCCTATTATGGAGCGGGGATTATGGGAGTTTTGATGATGCCGGGCTTTACAGCGCTGATGGAGGGAACGGAGCCGGTGCGGTTTCTGATGCTTCCCGTAGTGCAGACCAACTATGCGTACGGAGTGCTTCCGCCGATTTTGCTGGTCTGGCTGATCTCCAAGCTGGAGCCGGGGATTGCCAGAGTGATTCCCAAACAGGCAAAGGATATTCTGTATCCGCTGGCCATGTTTCTGGTGTTTGCTCCCATTGGAATGCTGGTGACAGGCCCTCTTGGAGCGCTGCTGGGCAAAGGTCTTGCACAGATACTGGAGTTATTTCCGGCGCAGCTTGGCTTTTTATCCTGGGGCATCCTGGCAGGATTGCTGCCTCTTTTGGTACCTGCAGGTATGCACTGGATTTTTGTCACTACGGCCATTACCCAGATCAGCAGCCAGGGTATGGACAATGGCATTATGGGATCCTTCCTGGCATTTATGTTTGCGCTGGTGGGCGCGGATTTTGCCTCGGCTCTGTTTCGGAAAGATCGTCAGGAAAAGGCGCAGGCAGCAGCTACCGGGGTGGTGGGATTTCTCACAGGAGTATCCGAGCCCTCATTGTTTGGGATTTGTTTAAAAGAGCGTCCGGCTTTAGTAGGTACCATGATCGGTTCTGCAGTGGGAGGCGTTCTCCAGGGAATCTTTATCATTCACACGTATGTGTTTGCGTTCCCTTCTGCCATCTCTATCCTGATGTTTCACAGTCCGGAGAATCCCAAGAATCTGTTTTGGGCGTTGCTGGTGGCAGGGACAGCCCTGATTGTAGGATTTGGGGCAGCCTGCATTCTGTATCGGGCGGAGAGAAGAAAATCATAACAGAGAGATTAAGCAATTTTTGAAAGTTGAAATTTAAGTTCATATTACAAGATCGGATGGGGATGCTGCAAAATACAGATTCCGGTGGATGTTCGGTGTGTTTTTTCTGAAAAGATGTTATTTTTCTGAGAAAAATCATCCGAAAGGCTACCATCGGAGGTATTTTACAACATCCCTATTTCCTTTTTTGAGTTGTAAAATATTTTTGGGATTTCGTTTTTCGCCTGGGAGGATAAAAAGCTTCAAACCGGATGAAAAGTTTGAAAATTTTGAAAAAATAAAGAAAAATAAGAAATAAATAGATTACTTTTGCGAATTGATACTTTACAGTATTGATGTGATAAGCTATAATAACAAATATATTTCGGCAATTTCAGCGAAGAAAAAGAGGAGGTTTTAGTATGAGAAGGAGAGCTTTATTGCTGGCACTTCTGCTGGCAGTTACATCTTTTGGAACGTTGGGGACGGCAGCTGCTGAAGAGGAGAAAGACACTTTGAATGTGGTGGTTACAGATGATGCCAGCCAGTTCAATCCGGGTGTAACCAATACATACTCTGATATTATGAGTTTGTATCAGATTTATGAACGACTCGTTTATTATGTAAATGGTGAAGTGGTTCCTCAGTTGGCGGAGAGTTGGGATGTCAGCGATGATAAATTGACCTATACCTTCCATCTGAGACCGGATACTTATTTTCACAACGGAGAAAAGCTGACGGCAGATGATGTGGTGTACAGCTTCAACAGCAGATTTGAAACCTCTCCATCCACAGCAGCAAAAATAGAGAGTGTTACTGCTATTGATGAAAATACCGTGGAAATAAAGCTGAATCGTATTTGCGAAAGCATTTTTTCTACATTGGCTTCTCCCGGTATGGGAATTATGTGTCAGTCTTATGTGGAAGAAATGGGAGACGAGGCATTTTTGAAACCAAATGGGACGGGCGCTTATAAGTTAAAGGAATGGGTAAAGGGCAGCCAGATTCAGTTTGAAGCCTTCGATGAATATGGCGGTGGAGAAGCTCCTATTGAATACCTTAATTTTAATATTATTACCGATAGCTCTACTGCACTGATTTCTATGGAAAACGGAGAAAACGATTTTATGATCAATATGTCTGCAGCAGACATTCCGCTGATCGAGGGAAATGAGGACTTTACTGTTCAGTATACGCCTTCTCATAGCGTGGCAGGTCTGGTTTTGAATGTGCAGAATGGTGTGACAGCAGATGAAAATGTGCGTAAAGCGATTGCATGTGCCATTGATCGGGAAGCCTGCAATGTGGCTGGATTTAATGGAACCGGGACAATTGCTACCGGAAGTTTTCAGGATTTTCTTTATTATGACGGGGGTGATTACACGTATGCCTATGATCCGGAAATGGCAAGACAGCTGTTGGCGGACGCAGGTTATGCCGAGGGTGAGCTTACCGTAACCATCAAGACCAGCACCAATTATGGAGATGTGGTTCCTCAGGTGATCCAGCAGAATCTGGCAGATGTAGGTATTCAGGTAAATATTGAATCTCTTGATATTGGCGCTCAAAGCGAAGACTGGCTGAATGGAAATTTTGAAATTATTTATCAGGCAGGTTCGGAGATTACACCGGATTTAAGCGAAACATTAAACGGGTCTTATTATTCTGAGAATGTTTGGAGTGCGTCTGCATGGTCAGACGGAAGATATGATGCACAGCTGGAGACCATTATGGCTGAGGCAGATACGCAGAAGAGAACAGAACTTTGTTCAGGACTTCTGAAAGAGATTTTGGCTACTGCAAATGAGATCCCTCTGATCGTGAAATCTGGTAATATTGTATACCGTACCGGTTTGCAGAATACGTATGTGGATCCCAACGGTATGTTCTATTGTTTTAAGGATTTTAGCTGGTAATTCATAGAAGGTAATAGAGGCTGCCCAAAATGAGAAAGAACAGTTTTCTGCTGCCTGTGTTTCTTTGTCTTTGATTTCTGCCTGAAAATATGTTGAAACCATGTTTTCGGGCAGAGTTTGAATCTGGATTTGCATTTTAAGGTACAGAAGGTTTTCCTTCCCTTGCGGGCGGATTGCGGGAACGCAAAGCGTGGAGCAATCCGAGGGGCTTTTATCCCTGGTGGCGTCCGCATCAGCGGACATGAAAGTTTAGAAAGAGATAAGAGAAGGGGTACTATGAAAAAGTATGTAACGAAACGGTTGCTGATGATGATCCCTATTATGTTCGGCGTTATTTTTTTGGTGTTTTTTATGATGTCTCTGCTTCCGGGGGATCCGGGGCGAATGATTCTGGGAATGAACGCAACGGCGGAGGATGTGGCGGCATATAATCATATGCTGGGAGTAGATCAGCCATTTCCGGTACGCTTTGTAAATTATATTATGGATTTGATGCGGGGGGATTTTGGCATTTCTTACCGATCCCAGAGACCGGTAATGGAGGAGATTGCCGCCTGTTTTCCGTACACATTGATTATTGCGACTGCCAGCTGTATTGTGGCGTATTTTATCGGAATTATTTTAGGACTGGTATCTGCCCTGCGTCAGAATACCTGGGTGGATTTTACAGGGACAGTGGTTTCTATGCTTTTTGCATCGATTCCGGAATTTTGGCTGGGACTTATGATGATTTTGCTTTTCTCTCTTCAATTGAAATTGCTGCCTACCAGCGGTATTGGTACTTTTAAGCATTACATTATGCCGGTGATTGTGGTAGCTTTGCCGCAGGCCGCAATCACTTCGCGTCTTACCCGTACCTCCATGCTGGATTGTATTAATCAGGATTATGTGCGAACCGCCAAGGCAAAAGGCTTGTCCAGGAGAAAAGTAATATGGAAACATACGTTTAAAAATGCGCTTTTGCCCATTATCACTACCATGATTACGTCCTTTGGCGTGTCTTTGGGAGGGACGGTAGTAGCGGAGAATATTTTTTCCATACCAGGGATCGGGAGTTTGATTTTAAATGCTATTAAGAGTAAAGATGTCCCCATGGTGATGGCGTGTACGATATTGCTTTCTCTGATTTATTGTGTGTTTATTTTAATTGCCGATATTGCGGTTGCCTCTATAGATCCCAGAATCAGGGAAGTTTATCTGAAAAGGCAGTAGAGGGAGAGGTTTTATGTGGAGAAGAAGAAAAGAGAAGTGGAAAGACTTTATTCGAAAATATTCCAGAAACAAAGCAGCTGTTCTGGGGTTTATTTTCGTGATGATCTTAGTGTTTTTAGCGCTGTTTGCGGATGTCATCTGCAGTTATGATAAAGTAGTTACTCAGAACGTTATGGAGCGCCTTCAGACGCCCAGTCCCCAGCATTGGCTGGGAACCGATCATCTGGGGCGGGATATTTTTGCCAGGATCATTCATGGAGCAAGAGTTTCACTTGGCGTAAGCGTTCTTGTGGTAGTAATCTCTGTATTTACAGGAGGAGTAATTGGCAGTCTGCTGGCTTTAATTGGAGGACGAATTGATAATTTAGTAATGCGTCTGATGGACGTGATCAGCTGTATCCCCGGTTTTTTGCTGACGCTGGTTTTAGTTACAGTATTCGGAACCGGTATTAAGAATTTGATGCTGGCGATGTGCATTCGAATGTCAGTGGGATTTATTCGGGTCATCCGGTCATTTGTATTGTCCGTGGTAGGACAGGATTTTATTCAGGCATCAAGACTGGCTGGCCTTTCCACCTGGAAGATCGCAGTGCGTCATGTGATGCCCAATGCGATCAGTATGATTATCGTGGAAGCGGCCATGTCTCTCGCCAGTACCATTTTGTCTATTGCAGCTTTGAGCTTCCTTGGTCTGGGTATCCAGCCGCCGGCGCCGGAATGGGGAGCCATGCTGAATGAAGGACGGGAATTTATCCGTACCTATCCGCACCTGATTGTGACGCCGGGTATCGCTATCGTTCTGTCTGCACTGTCTCTGAATTTGGTGGGGGATGGAGTGCGGGACGCCCTGGATCCCAGAGCAAAACAATGATAAAAGCGAACAGAGTGTGAAACAAGGAGCAGAAATCTATGAATAATTACAGGCTTGCAAGGCGTGAGTATAAAAAGAAGCTGCAAGAGCAGAAGAAAAAAGGATATCAGTGGAATGCAAAAATGGAAAAGGCGGAGCATCTTTTGGAGGTGCGGGATTTACATACCTGGTTCTACACAGACGATGGGATCGTGAAAAGCGTGGAGGGAATTTCTTTTGATATTCCCGAGGGAAAGAGTATTGGACTGGTGGGAGAATCCGGATGCGGAAAATCTGTGACCAGTTTATCAATTATGGGATTGCTGCCAGAACCCAAGGCTCAGATCGCAGACGGAGAGATTCGTTTTCGCACAAAGGATGGAAGTGTGATAGACCTGGCCAAAACTCCGGAAAAAGAGATGGAGAAGATTCGGGGCTCTCAGCTGGCAATGATTTTTCAGGAGCCTATGACCAGCCTGAATCCGGTTTTTTCTATAGGAAATCAGTTGGACGAGTGTGTCAGAAAGCAATATCCTCATAAAAATCGGGAAGAGCGAAAAGAGATTGCCCTTAGAATGATGAAGATGGTAGGAATCACCAGAGAAAATGTGTATGATAACTATCCCTATGAATTATCTGGAGGGATGCGTCAGAGAGTTATGATCGCTATGGCGTTGACCGGCAATCCGCGGCTTTTGATTGCCGATGAGCCAACCACAGCGCTGGATGTGACAATACAGGCTCAAATCCTGGATTTGATGAGGAAACTTAAAAAAGAGATCAACTCTTCCATACTGCTGATCACCCATGATCTTGGCGTAATTGCAGAAATGGCAGACTATGTGATTGTCATGTATGCGGGAAAGATTGTGGAGCAGGGAACTGCGGAGGATATTTTTGATAAGACCTCCCATCCCTATACGATGGGCCTGATGAAGTCTAAGCCGGTTTTAAATCAGGAAGTGGAGGAGCTTTATTCCATTCCGGGGAATGTGCCAAGTCCTCTGAAGCGGCCGCAAGGATGTTATTTCTCCAATCGGTGTGAGCACTGCACAGAAATCTGCAGGAAAGAACCGCCGACTGTGCGGCATTTATCGGATACTCATTCAGTAAGCTGCCATCACCCGCTGGCGATAAAGAAGGAGGGGCAGAAATGAATGATGAAATTGTTTTGGAAGTGAAAAATTTAAAAAAGTATTATTATCCAAGAAAAGGCAAGAAAAAGGAAGTAAGGCCGGTGCGTGCCATTGACGGAGTGAGTTTCCAGATACAGGCGGGAACTACGTTTGGCCTGGTGGGAGAATCCGGCTGTGGTAAGACTACCATTGGGAAAACGATTATGCGTCTCCAGGATGCTACAGAAGGGCAGGTATTCTTCCATGGGAAGGATATCCTCCCCTGCAAGGGCAGGGAACTGCGGGCAATCAGGCCGAAAATGCAGATGATTTTTCAGGATCCTTTTTCTTCTATGGATCCCAAAAAGACAATCTATCAGATTGTTTCAGAAGCAGTCCGGGAATTTAAATTATTTCCCCCAAATCAAATTCGGAGTAAAGTGGTAGAAACCCTGGAAAAATGCGGGATGACAGAGGATTGCCTGGAGAAGTATCCGCATGAATTTTCAGGTGGACAAAGACAGAGAATTTGTATTGCCAGATCATTGATCGTATCTCCGGAATTTTTAGTTTGTGATGAACCGGTATCGGCGTTGGATGTTTCCATTCAGGCGCAGGTCATTAATCTTCTGAAACAGCTGCAAAGAGATTATGGCCTGGCGTACCTCTTTATTTCCCATGATCTGTCAGTAGTGGAACATGTATCCGACTATGTGGGGGTGATGTATTTGGGAAGGCTGGTGGAGACAGCATCGAAGCAGTCATTATTTTCGAATCCTATTCATCCTTATACCCAGGCATTGCTCAGCGCAGTTCCGGTACCGGATTTGCACCGGGAGGGGAAGCGAATTGTATTATCCGGGGACGTCCCGTCACCAGACAATCCGCCCTCCGGCTGTCCGTTCCATACCAGATGCAGCTATTGTCAGGAAATATGCAGAATGCAGAGTCCTGAATGGAAGGAGTATGAGGAGGGGCATTTTGCAGCCTGTCATTTCGCAGGGAAACTGTAGAAGATGAGGTGTTGCAAAATAATGGCTCCGGTGGATTTTCGGTGGTTCTTTAAAATGTGATAAACTGAGTAAAGCAAAAAAGAGGTGACAAAGGGGGGACATAAAAGATGCGGCGGAGGCTGGCGCGGCATCTTTTAAAGAAGGAAAAAAGGCAACAAAAGTATCCAGGTCATGCGGAAAATGCAAAAAGAAGGCAAAGAAGCTGACGAAAAAGCGATTGGAAAAAAATAAAAGTGAATAGGAAAAAACAGAAATAAAAAATGGGAAGATATCAGCATCTTCCCATTTTTTTATACAGGGGATGAGAGAATCGAACTCCCACCAAAGGTTTTGGAGACCCCTATCATA
>CABRXX010000018.1:0-46026 GCA_902475025.1 uncultured Lachnospiraceae bacterium
CAGGCTACATTATATCCTTTTTGGTGGGTTATGGCAATCTTTTTCTCTGTTTTCCTTGGGATTTCACAGACTTTACACACCTAGGGGACGAAGCTGCTCCAGCTTCTTCATATTTTCCAGAATCCCCCGGACTAACAGCAGCACATCCTCATTGTCCCGACCGCCCTTTCGGGGTTTTGCATAGGTAAAGTAAGGTCTGGAATCTACGGTGAATTTCATTCTCCCCTTATATTCCTGAAGAAAACTATCAATCTTTGCCACATCAATCATCGCTTTCTCATACAGCACAAAACGGATCTCGTCCCCTTTTTGTACTACATCTGTGAGATAGATCTGATGAGCCATTGCCTTTAGCCAGGCGATAGCCAACAGATTCTGCACAGATTTGGGCGGCTCCCCAAAGCGATCCATCAGTTCCTCCAGCATATCATCGTATTCTTCCTCGTTGGAGATCAGGGCAATGCGCTTATAAATATCCAGTTTCTGATTTTCATTGCGGATATACCGCTCAGGAATAAAGGCATCCACATCCAGGTCAATGGCTGTCTCATAGCCCTCCTTGTCCGTGGCCTCCCCCTTGATCTCCCGGACGGATTCGTTTAACAGCTTGCAGTACAAATCGTATCCCACTGCCTCCATATGGCCGTGCTGCTCACTTCCCAGGAGATTTCCGGCTCCCCGGATCTCCAGATCCCGCATAGCGATCTTAAATCCGCTGCCCAGCTCCGTAAACTCCCGAATAGCAGAGAGACGCTTCTCCGCCACTTCCTTCAGCATCTTATTTCTCCGATACATTAAGAATGCATAGGCAGTCCGGTTGGAACGTCCCACCCGGCCCCGCAGCTGGTAAAGCTGAGATAAGCCCATATTGTCCGCATCATGAATGATCATAGTGTTGGCATTGGAAATGTCCAGCCCGGTTTCAATGATGGTGGTAGTCACCAGCACATCAATCTCCCCGTTGATAAAATCGTACATGATGGTTTCCAGCTCCCGCTCCTTCATCTGGCCGTGAGCAAAGGAGACTCTTGCCTCCGGCACCAGCTTGGAGACCGTGTTGGTCATCTCCACAATGGTATTCACCCGATTATACACATAATACACCTGTCCTCCCCTGGCCAGCTCCCTGCTGATGGCCTCCCGAACCATCTCCTCATTATATTCCATCACAAAGGTCTGAATGGGAAGCCGATCCTGAGGCGCTTCCTCCAGCACGCTCATATCCCGGATCCCAATCAGGCTCATGTGCAGAGTCCGGGGAATGGGAGTGGCAGTGAGGGTCAGCACATCAATATCCTTTTTCATCTGCTTGATCTTTTCCTTATGGGTAACTCCAAACCGCTGTTCCTCATCAATCACCAGCAGTCCCAGATCTTTAAATTCCACATCCTTGGACAGCACCCGATGAGTGCCGATCAAAATATCCACCAATCCCCGCTTTAAATCTGCCACCGTCTTTTTCTGTTCTGCCGCAGAGCGGAAACGGCACATCAGATCCACCCGAACCGGAAAATCCTTCATCCGCTGGACAAAAGTATTATAATGCTGCTGAGCCAAAATGGTGGTAGGCACCAGATACACCACCTGTTTCCCCTCCTGAACTGCCTTGAAGGCTGCCCGGATGGCGATCTCCGTCTTTCCGTATCCCACGTCCCCGCACACCAGCCGGTCCATGATCTTGGTGCTCTCCATGTCCTTTTTCGTGGCTTCGATGGCCTGGAGCTGGTCATCCGTCTCCTCAAAGGGAAACATCTCCTCAAATTCCCGCTGCCACACCGTGTCAGGCCCGTAGACAAAGCCTTCCTTCTGCTGGCGCACTGCATAGAGATCCACCAGCTCCTGGGCAATAATCTTCACAGCCCCCTTGACCCTGGTCTTGGTCTTACTCCACTCCTGGGTCCCCAGCTTGTTCAGCTTCGGCTTTTTGGCATCTGCATCCGCATATTTCTGGATCACATCCATCTGGGTAGCCAGCACATACAGATTGCTGCCGTCCGCATACTCAATCTTCATGTAATCCTTCATTACATGATCCACATCCATCTTCTCAATGCCCCGGTAAATTCCAAGGCCATGGCTTTCATGAACCACATAATCTCCAGGAGAAAGCTCTGTAAAGCTGCTGATCTTCTTTCCTTCGTATGTTTTATGCTTCCTGCGCTTTTTCCGTTCCCGTCCGAAAATATCGCTCTCTGAGATCACCAGAAACTTGATCAGAGGATACTCATATCCCTTATGAGCATTTCCGTAGGTTACCAGAATCTCTCCCGGCTGTACCAGCCGATCTTCCTCCTCTGTATAGAAGGCATTCAGGCCGTTGTCCCGCAGATCCTCTGCCAGACGGTTTCCCCTGGTTCTGGATGCAGAAAGTAAAATCACCCGGCATCCCTCTTTTTTCCACCGCTGCAGATCCTTTACCAACAGCTCAAAACTGTTGTTGTAGGGATTCACGCCCCGGACGGTAATATCAAACTTTCCGCTGACTTTCCATCCCCCTCTGGCATTCTCCAGAGTACAGAGGCCAACACAATTTTTTCCGCTGATCCTGGCAATCATCTCCTGGCAGGAAAACAGAAGGCTGGTCTGCCCTGCCAAAACGTATCCCTTTTCCAGCCGATGCTGCATGCTCTCCCTAAACTCCTGCTCCGAAGCCTGGGAACTCTCTGCGATTCGGTTCGGTTCATCCAGAAAGATCAGGGTGTTGGCCGGAAACCAATCCAGAAGAGACTCTGCCTTTGGATAAAAATAATCCAGATACCCGTCCATCCCGCCGGCATCCTCAAAATCCAACAAACGGTCTCTGCAGTCTGCCGCCAGCGTCTTGACCCGGTATGCCTCCTCGGTTTTCATAGCCTTTCGGAATACCTGCTCTGCTTTTCCCGCTTCTTTTTCAATTTTTTCCAGTCCCTTTTCCAGAATTTCAGGCGTCAGTATCAGTTCCGATGCAGGATAAATGGTAACGGCGTCCAAATTCTCAATGGAGCGCTGACTTTCTAAATCAAAGCTGCGGATAGAATCGATCTCATCCCCCCACAGCTCGATCCGCACCGGATTTTCCTCTGTTAAAGGAAACACATCCAAAATACCGCCCCGAACGGCAAACTGGCCCGGCCCTTCCACCTGAGCATTCCGCTCATAGCCTAACTCCACCAGTTTCCGCTTCCACAAATCCAGATCCAGGGTATCGTCATTTCTCAGGGATACAATCTGTTCCTTCCAGACGGAAAAGGGCATGAGGTGATTCAAAAAAGCGGTCATGGTGAGGATCACCGTCACTGGCGTCCCCGCCGCCAAAGCTTTCCATACCTCAATTCTCTGCTGTTCCAGCAGATTACTGTGAATATCTGCCTGAAAGAAAATAAAATCTTTGGCCGGATACAGCAGCGCGTTCCGGTCAAAGAGCTTAAAGTTTTCATAAATTTCCTTAGCCCGCAGATCATCCGGGGCCACGATCACCTTGTTGACCCAGCCTTCGCCCAGGCAGTCAATAAAATGGGCCTTCTGAGAGTCAATGCAGCCTGTTACCTGCAAAACCCCCTTATTGTTCCGAATCCTGCTTCGGATCTCTTCAAATTCCCCCAGCTCCTGCAGGGGGGCGCGAAATGCTTTCATAGCTCCTCCAGCTTTTTGTTGTAACCATTCATTACCGTCTGAGGATCCTGGGTCACCAGAGCTGCCGCAGCCCTGGCCGCCCGGTCAAAGGCTTCCTCCATCTCCAGCCTTTCTGAGAAAGAAAAGCGGCCCAGCACATAGTCTGCCAGATCATAGCCTTCCGGCTTTGCTCCTACCCCCACCTTCACCCGTTTAAAGATCTGGGTGCCCAGATGAGTGATAATGCTCTTCATTCCATTGTGGCCTCCGGCGCTTCCTTTTTTGCGTATCCGGATCTGTCCCGGTTCCAGGCTGATGTCATCATAAATGACAATCAGCTCCTCCTCCACATCGATCTTGTAAAAATCACAAACCAGACGCAAACTCTCTCCGCTTAAATTCATAAAGGTCTGGGGCTTCACCAAAATCACCTTCTGGCCATCAATCACTCCCGTTCCCACCAGAGCTTTGAACTTTTCTGTGGTTACGTCAATCCGGTACCGATCTGCGATTATATCCAACGTATCAAATCCCACATTATGACGGGTTTTTGCGTATTTTTTGCCTGGATTTCCCAGGCCTGCAATCACATACATTTCAATTCCTTTCCAGAGCTTCCACGATCCTTGAAAACTCCATAAAATGAGAGGCCTTTACCAAAATCGTATCCCCCTGCTCCACCTCTGCATCCAGATGCTCCAAAAGCTCCTCCAGGGTATCGTAATGGCTGGTAAGAAGCCCTGGGTTTTCCCCTCTGGCTCCCTCCTCCAACTCCCGGCTTAAGCTGCCCACTGTGATCAGCTTTTCTATTCGGCAGCTTCCGGCAAAAGCACCTACCTGGCGGTGAAGCTCTTTTTCCGTCTCTCCCAGCTCCCCCATATCCCCAAGGATAGCCACTCTGCGTCCCCCGCCGTCCTGAAGCACCTCCAGGGAAGCTTTCATGGACGCTGGATTGGCATTGTAACAGTCATCGATAATGGTATATCTTTGTCCGTGAATGATATGAAATCTGCCGCTTAAAGGCTGAAGACTCTCGATTCCGGCCTTGATCTCCTCCAGCGTCAGCCCGTAGGTAAGCCCCACTGCCGTTCCTGCCAGAGCATTGTACACCATATGTTCACCGGGAATAGGAATCAGAACCTGAAAAGAACCCCTGGGCGTATGGATCCTGCTGGAAATTCCCAAAAGCCCCTGGCTCTCAATCTCATCCCCGTAAATATCCAGTCCCCCGGCCGGAAGGATCCGGTCTGCCTGTGCCCTGCTGGAAACCCTCCCGGCAGCTTCTTCTTGGCCATTCCTACCCGGCGCTTCCTGCAGACCAAAAAATACCGGCTCCACGCCAGCGGCCTGCTGCACCTGAATCAGCTTGTCATCATTTCCATTTAATATAATATGCCCCTCAGGCTTTAAAAAATCAAAAATCTCTGTCTTAGCCCGCAAAACTCCGTCCCGGTCGCCCAAAAATTCCAGATGGCACTGGCCGATGTTGGTGATTACACAGGTATCCGGTCTGGCGATCTTCGCCAGACGATGCATCTCTCCAAAATGATTGATGCCCATCTCCAGGACTGCTATCTCATCCTCCTCCCGAAGACGGAATACGGTGAGAGGAAGGCCCAGTTCATTATTAAAATTCCCCAGGGTCTTCAGCGTTCGATACTTCTGGGACAGGACTGCCGCAATCATCTCCTTGGTGCTGGTCTTTCCTACGCTTCCGGTAATACCCACCACAGGAATATCCAGCTGCCTTAAATAATACTCCGCAATGTCCTTTAAGGCCTGAAGCGTGGAAAGTACCTTGATCCAGGCCCCCTCTGTCTCCGGACCCAGCTCCTGCTCCGTGAGTACGCACAGCGCTCCCTGGGAAAACACCTGGGGAATAAACCTGTGGCCATCCACCCGCTCCCCCTTAATGGCAGCAAACAGACTGCCCTCACCGGCTTTCCGGCTGTCCGTAACCACAGACTGTATCTCTGCCTGCTCCCTGCCTTCTTTTACATGCAAAATGCCGCCGCAACACTCTGCGATTCGGCGCAACGTCATATTTTTCATGTTCTTATCCTTTTCTTATTTTCTCACAGACACCTGTATCAGTTTTTCGCAGAGCTGGCCATAATCCATCCCCAGCGCCGCCGCCTCCTGCGGAAGCAGGCTGGTGGGAGTCATACCAGGCAGAGTATTGGCCTCCAGGCAGTACATATTGTGTTCTTCATCCATCATCACATCAATCCTGCCATAGCTCTCTAAACGGAGGGCATGGTAGGCTGCCAGAGCATACTGCTGCATCTTCCGGGTAAGTTCCGGCGAAAGATCTGCCGGACAAGTCTCAACCGTGCTTCCTGCCTGATATTTGTTTTTGTAATCATAAAATCCCTGAATAGGTGCGATCTCAATCACCGGATACACCTCTCCGTCTACCACTCCCACAGAAAACTCCCGGCCTTTGATATACTGCTCTACGATCAGTACATCCTCATATCGAAAGCCCTCTTTCAGAGCTCCCTGATATTCTTCCTCCGTATGGGCAATAGAAACACCCACGCTGGAACCGCCGCAGCTGGGCTTTACCACGCAGGGGAGCCCTACCCCGTTATCGGCAGCCGGCTTTGTCTCCTGTCCCTTTCTGAGCACGATTCCTCTGGGGGTTGGTACACCCAACTCCCGGAACATCTCCTTAGACAGTTCCTTATCCATAGCCAGGGCGCTTCCAAGATATCCGCTCCCGGTATAGCAGATTCCCAGAAGATCAAAGGCAGCCTGTATCTTTCCGTTCTCTCCGTTCTCTCCATGAAGAGCCAGAAAGACCGTATCTGCTGCCCTGCAAAGCTCCAGCACTCCAGGGCCGAAAAACTCGCGGCGCCCTTTCATCTCATCCAGTTTATCGTGAAAAGAATTTATGTAGTCCACACTGTCCTGTACCTCATACGCTCCGTCAAAGGCATTCTCCGGGCTGAGCCGTTCATCTCCGCAGAATACATCCACCAGAATGGCCTGATGCCCCCGCTGCCTCAGGGCGCTGCACACACCCGTTCCGGAGGAGATGGATACTTCCCGTTCCGTACTAATTCCTCCTGCCAAAACTACGATCTTCATACTTTCTTCCTCCTCAATCTATATCTCAGGCTGTGACCGCTAGAGCTTCCGGCAAACTTTCCGCATATTTTCCGCCGAAAACCCCTCTCGTTTTCCAACAAAATCACCCAAAGGGACACTGCCGGAGGTATGCTGTCACAGGCCTTCTTCTATTTTACTGCAGCATAGGACTGTCGCAAAACAGAGGAACAGGGATATTCCAGTTCCCCGACTCATATTCTGCGACAGTCTTTTTTTATTATACACAAATAAAAATGGAAAGTATACTGTTTTCATGAAAAAATTGAGGATAAAAGCGACACAGCGCACCTATGATCTCCTGTATGCAGCTGCTATCCAATCACAATGATCTCCCCATCCGATGGAGTCTCTCCTCCCATGCTGCCGGAAGGATCCTCCTGGCTGACTTCTCCCGAAGGCCATGCGCCGTCCCCCATAGGATCCGTGATCTCCACGATTCCCCCGGTCGTATCATCCCAATCGCCGTTTCCAGTCTGGCCAGTCTGATCGTCCCAGTCTTCGTTTCCGTTCTCACCGGTCTGATCGTCCCCATCCTGCGCGCCTAAGTCGCCCTGGCTGCCCGTGCTGCCCTGTCCCAGATAAATGGAAGCGCTGTAACAGATAATGGGAGTTCCCGGCTCAATATTCTGGTAAATGATCGCCGCATTGGCAGTAGGCGTATTGATACAGCCATGGGAACCGCTGTACTGGTAGATGTCTCCTCCATAGGAACTTCTCCAGGAATCTGCATCATGGATTCCCACTCCTCCATAGAAGGGCATCCAATATTCCACCGGGGTAGCATATCCTTCCCCGCGCAGCACCTCATCCTCTGATTTTCCTACCAGACAGAAAATCCCTTCCGGGGAGGCAGTTCCATTGGCCACGCATCCGGTAACCACCGGAGTGTCCACCAGCAAAACTCCATCCTTATAAAACCACATTCTCTGATTAGTATAATCAATCTCTACATAAGTATTTCCAATATCATTGGTCCCTCTGGTGACAGCGGACTCATAATACACCGGAGAACGCTCCACGGACTCTCCTGCCAGAAGAATCTGATACAATTCCTCTGTCTCCTGCTCCTGGTTGATCTGCCATCCATAGGTTCTGGCTTCTACATACACGGTCTCTCCCAGGGAGGTGGTAAAAGGAGGCCAGGTTCCGATGGTATCGTAATCCGCCGCCAGCTGCGCCACATAATTTTGTACAGCTCCCCTATCAAACACCGGCTGCTGGTTCTCATCCAGAGTCATCCAGCTATTGATGGTTGCCGGATCCAGAACCACAACCACATCCCCTCCCATATAGTAGGTCACCTTCATGGAAGCATACTTGTTCAAGGCAGCTGCCTTGGCATTTAACGCCTGGTCATTGGAATATACTTTCGGTTTTTCGTAACAGTCCGATGCGACCAGGTCGATCTCTTTTTCCCCGGTATCCGCCGCCTGTTTCAACAGTTCAAAGACCGAATCCTTTTTCAGAAGATTTCCTTCTGTCTCAGGAGTCACCTGATAGGTGCCATCATCCATCTTAGCAAGAGCAGCATCCTTGGGAGCTGTCACCTTCTCCTTTGCAAAACAGCCCAGATTTTCCATAGACTGCTGCAGCATGGCTTCATCATAATCCGTCACTGCGGAAATCGTATAGTTTTTCGGCTCTCCAAAATACCGAAACAGCCACTGGAGAATATTCTGCTCCTTTAAAAAGGATTCCACCTCTCCCCCAGACACGTAATGATACCCCATCTGTTTTCCTGTGATGGTCTCCTTCCCTCCATTTTTTTGAAGCAGGGTGATCTGATAATCCTCCACCTCCTCTGCGATGGCCTTCTCCGCCTGAGCCGCCGTCATATCCCCCACATAGATCCCATTGATGGAGGTATTCTCAAAAAAATGGGTGGTGTAATGCATACCGATCCCCACATAAGTACCGCCCAAAATAACAAAAACTGCTGCCAGCGCAGCTGCTAAAATAATCATCCGTTTTTTCATACCCGTCCCCCCGGTCTCCTTTATTTTCCTCTGCAGCCAGATACCGTTTCCCGCTTTACTTCCAAAACGGAAACACAGAGCCTGCCCTAATTATAGAAGTTTCTCCTCCTTTTTCCATATTTGATCCATAAAAAACAGGAGAACTTTTTTCATTTTCTGTCTTTTAGCATAGCACAGAAATGAAGCCAAAGTCCTCCTGTTCTTACTTATTTAATTCTTAAGTTTTCCTGAAAAAATCTGCAGACATCCTGGCATCCATATACATAGGGCAACACGCCTCAAGCCATGAGATTTGCTAGGTTTTCTGTGTTGAACTCCATCGACGTATATCCAATGCGCTTCTATCGTCCGCCTTGAAAGTCCGGCAAATCTGTATAACTGAGGTCTTTGAGTCTGGAAAACCAAAAAGTTCGTTCTAACTTTCCCTGGCCGGCTCCAGCCCAGCCTTCTCTGCCCGCAGCACCACCGCAGAGGTGGGGGGCATATTCAAATATACTTCTCCCCGGATCACCGGATAAATCTCCTGGTCTCTGGTAAAGCCGGAGGCATCGCTTAAGAAAATCCTGGTCATAGCCGCCTCCATAGGCACCTCCGCAGGCCATACTGCCACCGTCAGTTTCCGTTCCTCCCGGTTATTATTAAACACCACCACAATCTGCTCTCTGCGGTCAAACCTGCCATAGGCCAGACAGTTGTAATCGCAGGCCAGAAATTTCAGGGAACCAAATGCAAACACCGGATGCTCCTTATGAAGCCGGATCACATCCCGGTGAAATGCAAGAAGCTCCTGATTTTCTCCTCCCCAGGGATAAGTTCTCCGGTTATCCGGATCTGTAAAACCGCAGACGCCCGCCTCATCCCCATAATAGATGGTGGGGGCTCCCGGCCAGGTCATCTGCATCACCACTGCCTCCCGCATCACCGCCGGATCTACCCCGTCGCTGGCTGCATCGTAATCAAAGTTCTGCATCCTCCCCACCTTATGATTCGTTCTGGTCAAAAATCTGGAGTGATCATGGTTGGACAATTCATTCATGGCCACCTGCAAAGAGGGCGCCATAAAACTGGCCATATGGTAGCGCATAGCGTCCCGGAAACAGTCTGCATTTCCCAGAAGATGCTCCTGATAGCTGTCGCTGTGTTTCTCCATGCCGGTAAAAAACCAAGTGAGAGGCTCCATGAACGCATCATAGTTCATTACGGTATCCCACTCATCACCTCTTAGCCAGGAGGCAGGATCCCCGTAATGCTCTGCCAGAATCAGAGCCTCCGGATTGGCTTCTTTCACTGTCTTTCTAAATTCTTTCCAGAATTTGTGGTTGTACTCCTGGCTCAGTCCCAGATCCGCCGCCACATCTAATCTCCAGCCGTCTGCGTTGTAGGGCGGAGAAACCCATTTCCTGGCGATCTCCATGATATATTCTACCAGTTTGGGAGAATTTTCATAATTTAATTTCGGCAGTGTGTCGTGTCCCCACCAGCCCACATAAAAAGGATTGTAGGGCCATTCATGCTCATTGTTAAAATGAAAAAAGGTGCGATAGGGGCTGTCCCCTGACACATACGCTCCCTTCTCATAGCCAGGCTGATGCTCATAGATCCGTTCCCGGTCCATCCACTTGTTAAAAGAACCGCAGTGGTTAAAAACACCGTCCAGAATCACCTTCATTCCCCGGCTGTGAATCTCCTCCACCAGAGTAATAAAAAGCTGATTGCTGGCATTTAAGTTTTCCTTTCTGGTAACCCGGTTGATATAGCGGCTGGCCTGTACATTTTCTTTCACCCAGTGAGGAAGGGTCTCTCCCTCATCCATCACGATTTTTCCGATATGGGGATCAATATAATCGTAATCCTGAATATCGTATTTATGATTGGAGGGGGATACAAACAGAGGATTGAAATAGATCACCTCCACGCCTAGCTCCTGAAGGTAGTCCAGTTTTTTTCTCACGCCCTCCAGATCCCCTCCGTAAAACTGCCGCACATCCATAGGCGCCGGCCGCTGTCCCCAGTCTGTCACCCGGTGGGTGCCGGTTCCAATATAAACATACTCATTCTCCAGAACGTCATTGTCCGGATCTCCATTGCAGAAACGATCCACATAAATCTGGTACATCACAGCGCCCTTGGCCCAGGCCGGAGTTGAAAAACCCGGCTGGATACAGAAAGAATGGCTGTTGCTCAGATCCTTGGTCATACCCAGCTTATTATAGAAACAATGGGCCTTTCCGCTTTTGATCTCAAAAAAGTACTGAAACGGCGCCTCGTTCACCTTAATCTTAATGGAATAATAATCAAATTCTTCTGTAGAGCGCTCCAGCTTCAGATGCTCCTTAATGGGGCCGCTGATCAAGTATACCTCATCCACATTATCCTTGGCTGTCCGAAAACGGATGGTCACCAGATCTTCCGGTTTTGGCTCCATGGGGCTTACATAATTTTCCGTTTCATCACAAAACAGAGCGTCCGCATTAAAAATCGGGCGCATCTGCAGAATATATTTTGCTGCTTTCAGAGAATGCTCATAGCTCTTATTAAAATTCATTCAAACTCTCCTTCTCTGGACACTTTTATTGCCGCGTGATCTTTGATTCTGTTTCTAACCTTGAGCCTGGATCCTTTTTCTGTCCGCAGTCCCTCCACGCCGGACCGTCCCCTCAAAACAAAGCCGCTGCATACCGGCGGCTGGCTCCTGATGTCTATCTCTATTTTATACTATGCAGAGTCTTTCCACAAGGATGATATCGAAATCTCTGACAGGTCATCCCTTGGCCGCAATGCGATCCTGCGGGGGATGTTGCACAACTAAAAAAAGACAGCCACGAACGCTGTCTTTTTTTGGAGAAGGTATTTCTCTTATGGGGTGTAGCAAAAACTATATAATGTATTGGGGGGTTTTACAGGTATTATAATAGCATAAGTTCTCAAATAAGTCTGCACAAACCTCACAAAATTTCATGTTTGTTTTTGTATATTACTACCAATAGTCTTTTGGTGGTTTTTACTAAACCGCTGTAAATAATGCTTCAAATTCCTCTCTGCTGATCTTCTCCTTTTGGATCAGCAATTCTGCACATCTGTGGAGTACCGTCTCATTGGCCTGGATCAGCTCTGTGGCTTTCTGATAGGCTTCATCGATGATTCGTTTTACCTCCTCATCAATCATACCTGCCACCTGCTCTCCGTAGGCCCTTGTATGAGCCAGATCCCTGCCGATAAAGACCTCGTCTCCATCCTGCTCGTAATTGATCAGGCCCAGTTTCTTAGACATACCGAATTTAGTCACCATAGCTCTTGCCAAACCTGTGGCCTGCTTAATATCCTGGGAAGCACCTGTGGTCACATCACCGATCTCCAGTTCCTCTGCCACCCGGCCTCCAAGGCTCACCACAATATTTTCAAACATCTGGTTTTTGGTGTTGAACATCTCATCCCGCTCCGGCAGAGGCATGGTGTAGCCTGCTGCTCCCCGGCCTGTGGGAATGATGGAAATGGTGTGTACCGGTCCAACGCTGGGCAGCAAGTGGAACAAAATGGCGTGGCCCGCCTCATGGTAAGCAGTGATACGCTTCTCCTTCTCAGAGATCACTCTGCTGTGCTTCTCTGCACCAATGCCTACTTTCACAAAGGCTTTCTCAATATCCGCCTGGGTAATGTAACCCCTCTGCTGTTTGGCTGCCATAATGGCCGCTTCGTTCATCAAATTCTCCAGATCTGCCCCGGTAAACCCTGCCGTGGTTCTGGCCGTCTCGCTTAAATTCACATCATCTCCCAGCGGCTTCCCATTGGCATGAACCTTCAGAATCTCTTCCCGTCCCTTGATGTCCGGGCGCCCCACTGCCACCTGGCGGTCAAAACGGCCGGGACGTAAAATAGCAGGATCCAGAATATCCACCCGGTTGGTGGCCGCCATAACGATAATTCCCTGGTTTACTCCAAATCCATCCATTTCCACCAGAAGCTGATTCAGCGTCTGCTCCCGCTCATCATGGCCTCCGCCCATGCCGGTGCCTCTCCGTCTGGCTACCGCATCAATCTCATCAATAAAAATAATGCAGGGCTGATGCCGTTTGGCATCTTCAAAAAGATCCCGAACCCGGGACGCCCCCACGCCCACAAACATTTCCACAAAGTCCGAACCGGAAATGCTGAAAAACGGAACGCCCGCCTCCCCTGCCACAGCCTTTGCCAGCAAAGTTTTACCGGTTCCGGGAGGGCCTACCAAAATCACACCTTTCGGGATCCTGGCTCCCACCTTCAAAAACTTATCCGGCTCCTTCAAAAATTCTACCAGCTCCTGAAGATCTTCTTTCTCCTCCTGGAGTCCTGCCACATCTTTAAACAGTACCCGCTTGGAATCCGGTGTAATCATCCGCGCCCGGCTCTTTCCGAAATTCATCATCCGGCTGTTTCCGCCCCCCTGCCGATTCATCATGGCAAAGAAAAACATCAGCAGCGCTCCCATCAGAAGGATCGGAAGGATCGTGGTAAGAAAAATACTGTCTTTCTCCACATCCCGCACCATCACAGGAACCTCATAGTTCTCCAGCATCTCCTGCGCTGCAATCACATCGGAAACAATCACCATGCTCATAGAGCCGTCCGTTTCCAAAACCTGCAAAGAGCCCGTAGGAGCCTCCTGGTTCTGAATCACCTCTACGCTGGCCACCTGGTTTTCTTCCAGCATCTTCTGAAATTCTTTGTAGGTAATGTCCGATCGGTTCATAAAGCTGTTTTTCAGGCTGAACACCAGCATTACAAACATCAGACCCGCCAAAAGATAAAAACCAAAGCCTCTTGTATTTTTGTTCAATTTTCTGTTAACTCCTTCCGTCTCGTCATTATTCCTCAAAAGACACCACGCCGATATAGGGCAGGTTCCGATACTTCTGAGCATAGTCCAGTCCATAACCCACTACAAATTCATCCGGGATCTCAAATCCGGTATAATCCACCTTCACATCTTTCACTCTTCGATCCGGCTTATCCAACAGGGTACACAGCCGCAGGCTGGCAGGCTTTCTGCTTCCCAGATTTTCCAAAAGATAGCTTAAAGTGCGGCCGGAATCAATGATATCTTCGATCACCAGCACATCTTTTCCCTCCAGCGGCTCATCCAGATCCTTCACCAGACGCACCACTCCGCTGGATTTGGTATCGTCCCCATAACTGCTCACAGACATAAAATCCATGGTCACTGGAACTGTGATTCTCTTTGCCAATTCACAGGTGAAAAACACACTGCCCTTTAAGATGCACACCAAATGAACGGAACGCCCCTTATAATCTTCACTGATCTGCTTTCCCAAAGCTGCGATCCTCGTCTCCACTTCCTGTTCTGAAATCATTACCCGGATATTCTCTTTCATGGCTCTTCCTCCACTATCTGTATTTTTACTATTTTCTCTGTGTCCTCTGTAACCCTGGCATCCCAGCTTAGGCGGTATCCCACCACCCACAAAATATGGGAACCGGAAGCCACCAGCAGAATCTGATCCCGCTGCTCCCTGGGAATCTTCTCATCAATAAAATAGTCCTTAAGCTTTTTTCTGCCTCCCTGGGCATTGATAATAAGATAGTCCCCTGTTCTTCTGGTTCTTACACATAGAATATGGCTTATTGTATCATACGCCAGCCATTTCGTATACTTTTTTTCAGGAAATCCCTGGATATTTTCCAAATGCGCTTCGTAGGAGAGGAAAATTTTCCAGTTCTTCCAGTGATAGACGCCGCTCTCAGGCAATTCCACCGTCCTCTCAGAAGCCTCCTGCTCCTCCCGCGCTTCCCTTTTGCATTTCTTTTCTTTCCGCCCAAGCACCAGCTCCTCATACTGCCTGAGCGCCAAAAGGCCGCCCGGCAGATCCAGCCTTCTTCCCGCAGGCTTTCTTGCCAGCTCCTTCAGAGCCTCAAGATGTACCGTTCCAAAATCCTTCAGCCCCCCTAAGCCCTGGGCCTTCTCAATGGCCATCTGCAGCACATACTCTTGTAAGATCTCCTCTGCAGCCAAAAATTCCGGAAGAAACAGTCTCACTTCCCTTGTTTGCAGGCTATCTGGGCTCTGGCCCACGGGCTTTTGCGGGAACTGGCCCTCACTCCCCCCCATTGCTTCCGTTCTGCAAAGACTCCCTCCAGACGCTTCTTTCTTCTTTCCGGTTCCCCGGATACAGCGCAAAAACAGATTTTCCGCCTGTTTCTGAATATATTCCTCAGTCCTTTGCAGGCACTTGGCGCTGGCTGCCATATGGGAAACAGCCTCTTTATTCACCTGGCTGGTCAGCCACGGAAAGGCCACCAGCCGAAGCCGGTTTCTGGTATACTCCAGCTCCCGGTTGGTCTGGTCTGTGCAGTATTTAATCTTCTGTTCCATAAGCCACTGCTCAATCTCTTCTCTCGAGGTATCCAGCAGGGGGCGGATGATTTGTCCCCGCACAGGCCGCATACCGCACAGGCCGCGCAGGCCGCTGCCTCTGGCCAGATTCATCAAAACCGTCTCCGCCTGATCATTCTGGTTGTGAGCCACTGCGATCTTGATCTGTTCTGCGCTAAGCCCCCTCTTTGCAGCCAGCTCCCGTCCTGTCTGTCGGAACGTTTCATATCTTAAATACCTGGCCGCCTCTTCCAGACTCTCTTTTTTCTCCCAGGCTCTGGCCTTTGCATCCACAGAACAGATTCTGCAGTCGACCTGCCATTCCCTACACAGATTTTCCACAAAAGAAGCGTCCCGCAGACTCTCCTGGCCCCGGATTCCATGTTCCACATGGACTGCCGTCAGAGAAAAATCCAGTCTGGCTCTACTCTCTGTCAGCATTGCCAGCAGGCAGACCGAATCGGCTCCTCCGGAAATCCCAGCCACCACCAGATCCCCGGGGACGATCATCTTCTGTTCGCTCATTCTGTCAATCATCTGCTCCAAAAACGGATCCTTCTTCTCCTGCATCATTCTGTATCTCCTGCACTTTTCGCAGAGGCTGTCCGCTCCATGGTTTGTGAAGCGGTTCGCAAAGCCGATTCGCTTCATGCTCCTAAAATGCTTCCAAAAACTGCCTCGCTTCGGCGCCTCTGCTTTTTTCTTTCATACGGTTACTTTTTCCAGATCTGTCCCACCAACACGGTCATATCATCCCTCACATGAAATTTCTGGCGGATCAGCACTTGCTCCAAAATCCTCCTGGCATACTCTTTTGCATTGCTGGTGCCTGTCCTTAAGATCAGCTCCCGAAGCACATCCTCCCGAACCTCGTCCTCCAAAGCATCCGCCACTCCGTCTGTCATCATAATAATGGTATCCCCGGACTCCAGCTGTCTCTCTGCCGACTCATAGTCTGCTCCCTGCATCAGCCCGGCGGGAAGAGCTCTGCAGGAAATCACCTCCAGCTCCTCTCCCCTCTTCACATATGTGGCGCAGGCTCCGGCCTTTACCATATTGCAGGTTCCACTATATAAATCTACCATGCACAAATCAATAGTGGAAAAAATTCTCATATGATCCTGAAGCACCATGGAGGAATTGATCATCCGCATGGCGGTATCCCGGGAAAATCCTGCATCCAGAAACTGTTCCAGAAGCTCGATTACCTTCTCGCTCTCCCTGCAGGCCTCCACACCCGTTCCCATACCGTCCGCAAGGCTCATGATCAGCTGTCCGCAGTCCCCCTGCCAGAAGGTAAAATTATCCCCGGATACCAATTCCCCTTCCTTAGTCATCCTGGCAATGCCGCAGAACATCTGAAAACAGGTGTCTGTCACATAATGAAAAGTATCATACTCTCCCCGCACCGTAAGGCGGCAGTCTCTGGCGGGAATCATGGCCTGTCCCATCACCTGGGTCATGATCTCACCCAGATCTCTGGCCTGAATACAATTTCCATCCCGGATACGCATGGTTACATACAGCTCCGGCCGCTCTTCCTCTCTGCAGAATACCCAGGCATTCTGACACTGGATCTTTTCGTAGCGCAGTTCTTTCTCCAGCTGATGGAACTCCTTTTCTTTCAGCCCCCGGATCTGATAGATTCGCTCTGCCATCTGCTTTAACAGCTCCGCCGTATCCTGGATCTGTTCTCCCGCAGCCGCCCGCTGCTCCAGCATCCGGTTGTTCCACATCAGGTTTACCCGTTCTTTCAAAAATACATCCTGAAGATCCTGCAGGTACTGACTCCCCCTGCAGCACACCCTGGAAAAATCCTTCAGCTCCTCGGGAACAGCAGCCTCTCCTTCTTCCATAGCCTTCAGGCCTCTGTAGGTGCGGCGGCACACTTCATAATAATTATCCCCCCAGCACTCCTCCTGACAGGAACACTGGGTGCACTGCCGATCCCGAAGCTGCTGGAAAATATGTTCCATTTCCTCATCTCCAAGCCGCTCCCTCTTTTTGGGCATCCCCTGATAACTCTCCGCCAGACGGTAAAAGGCTTCTGCATACCGCTCCACGTATTCTCTTCCAGGCCCCAGGGAAACTCCCGCCGGTTCCTGTTCCTTTCCAATCCCCCCCAGCAAAAAACGTCCCAGCTCCAAAAGCATCCAAAAACCGCTGGCAATCAATGATGCTGCTATAAACTGTACCATATCTACCCCTCCCCGGAAAATCTCACTGTCCATTATAGATTTTCCCAGGGAAAGATTCTGTCGAATGGTCAAAGAAATACCAGGAAATTTTTCGACATGGCAAACCATGAAAAAAAGGCCTGGACAGCTTAGGTTCTCAGGTATCCCCTCGACTGTTCCCGCCAAAAACAAAACTGTTTTCCACAGAAAACACACCGAAAATCCACCAGTATCCCTATGCTGCCGCAGCCTTCTCTTTTTCTATCCGTCACTGTGCAGAGCGGAAAATGATCTCATCCTCATAGACCAGTCCGAATTTTTCTCTGGCCACCATCTCTATATACTCCTTTGACTGAACGTACTCCGGAAGCTTCTCCAGCTCCTGGGCTCTGGCCTCCTCCACGTCAATCTGATCCTGCAGCTGTTGGATCTGCTCTCCGTACGCTACATTTTTGGCCTCTAATTTATGACTCTGAAACAGCAATGTGGACAGTAACACCGCCACCACCAGGGCAATACCTGCCATTCCCGCACGATTCCCATTGCTGGCACGTCTCTTATTTCGCTTTGCCATGTTTCCTTTTCCCCTTTTTAGAGCTTCTTTGACTGTTTCTTTTTAGTCTATCCTTTTTCGACAAATTATGCAACCACTTTTTGCGGATTTTGTCGATTTTTTGTCTAAAAAGTAAAAAGAAATCCACGATCAGGCCAAGCAGTTTTCCAAGCACCCATACCACCCACCTGCTCACCGTTTTCCGGTACACATACATGCCCACTCCCATTCCTGCAGCCATATACAGCCGGAGCACTCCATCCTGATAAACAAAAATGAGCAGAAAGGTCCACACTGCAGCAAAAAACCAGAACAGCACATCCTCCAGGCTCACCCAGAACGCACTGTGCCGCACTGCCAGCCGAAAGGAGACCAGTATATCACTGCACAAAAGTAGCATGGCTCCATGAAGCAAAAACACCAGAAAAACCTTTAGTTCAAAAAGTATCGCTTCGCTCATCTTATCGGAACAGCCTTTTTAAGGCAGAGCCTTGCTTTCCGGATTTCCCGCTGGAATACACAAGAGCGTCCACCGTTCCCTCCAGATCCACCTCTCCCCGCTCTAAAGTAAGACGGCTGATATGAAGCTCCCGGCCCTTTACCGTAAGCCTGCCAAGCTCCGTCTCCAGCTGAATCTCATTGACATCAAAAGCGAGAACATCCACCACTCCACTGACCGTACCTGTCTTCCTGTTATCAATGGTAAGTTTATGTCCCCGCTTTTCTCTTTTTTCTTCCATATGGTTTCTCCGGAATCTGCTCTCCTTATATTTTATGACTCATATAAGGCAGATAGAACCTGCTTCTCTTTGCACACAGTTTCTACAGATACCGGAACAGTTCCTTGGCTTCCTCTTTTTTCACGGTCTCCTGCACATCAAGAACCTCCGCTTTCACATTCCTGGTTCCCAGCTGGATCTCAATCACATCTCCTGCCTTCACATTCAAAGATGCCTTAGCACTCTTTCCGTTGACCAGAACTCTCCCTGCATCGCAGGCCTCATTGGCCACAGTTCTTCTCTTGATCAGCCGGGATACCTTTAAAAATTTATCTAAGCGCACAAAACACGCCTCCTTTTCATCACCAATATGACAGACTGCTCACAGACCTTCTCCGCCTGAGGTGGGCCGCTCCAGCCACATAAAAAAGAAGTCTGCCCGCAGACTTCTCCGCCTGCGACGGGTCGCTTCAGCCACATCTTCCCTACCCTCCGCAGTGCGATCCTGCCAAGCATTTTTGTTTCATAGGAAGGAATTTCCTATGAAATAAAAACAGGCTGCCGCAAAAATCTGCAGCAGCCAAATATCATCAGATTTGAATTAGTTCAGGCTGTCCTTTAATGCCTTACCAGCTTTAAACTTCGGAGTTCTGGAAGCTGCGATCTTCATAGTCTCGCCAGTCTGAGGATTTCTTCCCTCTCTTGCAGCTCTCTCAGATACTTCAAAAGTACCAAATCCAACAAGCTGGATCTTCTCACCTTTCTTCAGTTCTTCTGCTACTACATCTGTAAATGCCTTCAACACTTTCTCAGCATCTTTTTTTGTCAGTTCTGCTCTCTCAGCCACTGCTGCAATCAATTCTGTCTTGTTCATGGAAATAATTCCTCCTCTGAATAATCTACTTGGTCATTGAACCTCTTTTCGAACTCACTAGAAGCCCTGATATTACTTATATACTGGAATACTTCTTTTGTCAAGGAAATTCCTTGCTTTTTTTCAGGGCTATTCCCACTGTCTGTGCAAATGATTCATGACCTGTTTCGCAGCTTCCCTGCAGGCCGCCTTCTCCCGCTGTTTTTCCTCCGGATCCTGGTTTTTCCGCTCCTGTTGTTTGATCCGCTCCCAGTTTACCAATACCTGACCGCTGTCCCCAGCCTGTTCCTGACCGAACACATGAGGATGACGGCGGATCATCTTTTCGCTGATTCCCTGTATCACATCCTCCATGGTAAAGCGGCCTTCCTCCTGAGCAATCCTGGCCAGCAGCACGATCTGAAGCAGTACGTCTCCCAGCTCTTCGCAAAGATTGTCTCCGTTTCCGGTTTTAGACAGCAAATCAATGGCTGCCAGCGCCTCCACCATCTCATTTACCATGCAGGGTTTCAGGCTCTCATAGGTCTGCTCCCGATCCCAGGGGCAGCCATGTTCTCCTCTCAGCTCATCTATGATTCCTTTGAAGTCGTCAAACCGGTATTTCATGACAGCATCTCCTGAATCATAGCCATCACTTCTTTACCAAAGGCCGCAGACTTGGCCTCTGCATCCTCCAGGGAAATTCCTTTCACGCCATAGTAGAATTTTACCTTGGGTTCTGTACCGGAAGGTCTCACGCAAAGCCATGCGTCATCGGTAAGATCATAGTACAGCACATTGGAGGAAGGAAGACCGGAAGGACGCTCCTCGCCCGTAGCTATATCCCGGATAATGCCTGCCTTATAATCCCGGAAGGAGCACACCTGATATCCTCCCAGCTTAGCGGGCGGATTGTTTCTCATCGTCTCCATGATCTGCTGAATCTTCTGAAGTCCCTCGATGCCCTTCAGCGATACCGCCTGAATATCATCCTTATAATAACCGTATCGCTCATACAGCTCAATCATGGCATCCCACAGAGTCTTTCCCTGAGCCTTGTAATAGGCTGCTGCCTCGCAGAGGGCCATGGTAGCTACAATGGCATCCTTGTCCCTTGCATGCGTACCGATCAGACAGCCGTAAGATTCCTCAAAACCAAAGAGATACGTTCCTTTTCCGCTCTGTTCAAATCCCAGGATCTGCTGCCCGATATACTTAAATCCTGTGAGCACCTCAATCAGATCCACTCCATAGTATCTGGCAATGGCATCCGCCATATTGGTGGTGACGATCGTCTTGATGAGTACGCCATCCTCCGGTAGTCCCTTCAGAGCTTTTCTCTGGCCAATCTCATAGTCTGCCAGCAGACAGCCGGACATATTTCCTGTGAGATCGTGGTATACTCCATCCTTATCCTTTACCCTGACTCCCAGGCGATCCGCATCCGGATCCGTAGCCAGCACCAGATCTGCATCCACCTCCCTGGCCAGTTTCAGGCCCAGCTCAAATGCCTCCGCAGCCTCCGGATTGGGATAGCTGACTGTGGGGAAATTGCCGTCCGGCAGCTCCTGCTCTTTTACTACATACACATTTTCAAAGCCCAGTTCCTTTAACACTCTTCTTGCCGGAATATTTCCGGTGCCGTGAAGAGGAGTGTAAACGATCTTCAGGTTTTTCTGCTGCTCTTTGATGGCGTCCAGATGCAGCACCTGACTCTTTAACTCAGCGATAAAAGCATCGTCAATCTCCTGTCCAATGGTAATGTACAGCCCTGCCGCCCTGGCAGCCTCTTTATCCATGGTTTTGGTGGCGCTGTAATCCGTCACCTTTTTCACCTCATCCATAATCCCGGCATCGTGGGGCGGCGTAATCTGAGCTCCATCCTCCCAGTATACCTTATAGCCATTGTACTCCGGCGGATTGTGACTGGCAGTGATGTTGATTCCTGCAATACACTTTAACTGGCGTACAGCAAAGGAAAGCTCCGGCGTGGGACGCAGAGATTCAAATACATACGCCTTGATGCCGTTTCCTGCCAGACAAAGGGCTGCAAAATCTGCAAACTCCGGAGACATTCTTCTGGAATCATAGGCGATGGCCACTCCCCGATTCTGGCCTCCCATGCGGATAATATAATTTGCCAGCCCCTGGGTAGCCTTGCGCACTACATACTGATTCATACGGTTCGTACCGGCGCCGATGATCCCCCGCAAACCTGCGGTTCCAAACTCCAGGTCTGCATAAAACCGCTCCCTGATCTCTTTCTCATCCTCAGCAATTTCCCGAAGCTCCGCCTTGGTATCCTCGTCAAAACAAGGATTGGTCATCCACTCCTCATATACTTTTCTGTAATCCATTTTGCTACCTCCTGTGTATTTTTACAGCCCTCCCGCACGACTGTATCTCTCTCGATTATAGTACAAATTTTTCTGGAAATAAACCGCTATTCCAAAATTTTCAAAAAATTATTTTTCTGTTTCTGCTGCCGGTTCAGCAGTTCTAATTTCTGTTGATATCTGACAGGAATCCAGGCCTTACTGCTGCCGTAATAATGATTGGCCAGTTTCCAAAATTTTTCCGGATAAGCCATGCGAAGCCTCAAAATTTTCAATTCCGTCTCCGACAGTCTCCGAATACCATCATAGGCGCTCAACATCCGCTCTCCCAGGGACAGCTCCCAGCCATGCTTTTCCAGAATCTTCCTCATAAACTGGTACAGATCCTGTACCGGAAAATCAAATCTGCACTTTTCAAAATGAACAGTAGCCACTCCAGGATTCAAAAACAACACATGATGATAGTGATAATCTCCATGGCACAGTGTCCCGCTCTGAATCTGCGCTTCCAAATCCTGCCTGCTCAAATTTTCTTTGGCCTGCTCCTGCGCAGAGCGGGCCTGATCAAAAAACTCCTGAAAACTCTGAAGAAACAGCTGCTCAAAAGGATGCTTTGGCTCTCTTTTCCGCACAAAGGCTCTTACCTTTTTCAGCTCCCGGTTCTTTGCCTCCAGCTCTTCTGACAGCATCTGCCCGCAATACTCCCGTTCCTCCCCGGGAAATCTCAAAAGGAGATGGAGCCTGGCCAGATTTTCCACAGCCTCTAAAATGTCTCTCTCTGACGAAGGACTGCACTCCCGTCCGGGAAAACAGTCCTTCAGCACATATCGGTTCTCCTCCCAGTCCTTTACCACCAGGCCGCCCTCTTTGTTCTCCTGCGCCAGATCTACCTGTTCATACCCTGACTCTTTCAGCTCCTTTAAGATCCGGTTCTGAAAAGCCAGCTTCTTCTCCGAACCGGTAAAGCTCCAAAGCTGCTTCCATCCCTGGTCAGTCTCACAGATATACGAACCGCGCCCTCTTCTGGTGCTTATGATTTCCAGATCATATTGCTCCAGTACCTTTAAACTCCGCTCATTCATACCCCGTCCCCCTTTCACACTCCTTCTAGCTTATGAGGGGGGACAAAGATTTAGACCATCGGGCCCATGATTATAACTGGGTATCGTTATACACTTTTTTAATCTCTGTATATCCGTTCTTCTCCAGAGTCTCCACCTGGAATTTTGCGTTCTTTTTCAGAGGCTGCACCGTAACCACAGCTCCTTCCTGTCTAAGGGCAGTAGCCTTTGCAAAAACCTCCTGCAATTTCGCTGGCTCCGCCTTTTCCTCCACCAAAAATGCCATCCGTTTTCTGCTTCCCTCCGGCTCCTTCCATCCAAGATCCTTCAAAATCGTGACAATGCGCTCAAATCCTATGGAAAAACCGCAGGCGCAGGCCGGCTGATTGCTGAAGCGGCCGATCATATCATCGTACCGTCCGCCCCCGGCAATGGAGAAATTGTAGCCGTCAATGGTGATCTCAAAGATCGTTCCTGTGTAATAGGACATTCCTCTCACCAGAGTGGGGTCAAACTGCAGATGCACCGAGGGATCGATCATACAGGAAACGCTGTTCATGATCACATCCAGATTCCCGGGGATCTTCTCCTCCAGAAACTCCCCGCAGGTACTGCTGCAAAATTCTTTGCACTGCAGGCCTGGCTGAATCTTCTCAAAAAGACTCACATACTTTTCCACGGCCTCTGCCGGATACTCTCGCTTCAAAAGCGTCTCTTTCACACCCTCCAGGCCAATCTTATCCATCTTGTCCAGAGTGATGAACACATCATCATACTGTTCCGGAGTAAAACCTGCATAGGCCGCCATGGCCTTTAAGATCCTCCTGTCATTGATGTGTACCGTAAATTCTTTGATCCCCACCTCAGAAAAGATCCGGGTAAGCATCCGCGCGGTAGCTGCAATCAGCTCGATCTCCGCCATAATGGAAGAATCTCCGATGATATCAATATCGCACTGAGTGAATTGACGGAAACGGCCCTTCTGAGGTTTGTCCGCTCTCCACACGCTGCCGATCTGCATGGCCTTCAGGGGCGTGGGCAGATTGTTTTTATTGTTGGAATAATACCTGGCCAGGGGCACTGTAAGATCATAGCGCAGTCCCTCGTCTGACAATTCTCCGCTTTCCAGCCCCTTTTCCAGCTCTCGTCCTCTCTTTAAGATCTTAAAGATCAGCTTCTCATTTTCTCCTCCCTGTTTGCCCGTCAAATTCTCAATATGCTCCATGACCGGAGTCTCGATCTGATCAAAGCCGTAGGTGGCATAAGTCTCCTTAATCAGTCCCAGCACATGCTCCCGCAGGCGCATATCCGCCGGCAAAAAATCATTCATTCCTTTTACAGGTGTTGCAATAAATTTCATAATGTTTTCTCTCCTCTATATTAAATTATATTCCATTTGATTTTCCCTGTAGCTCCATAGACCGGTGCAGCAGAATCTCTCTCTGATTTTTCTCCGGTTCTTCTAACACTTCCAATAAAAGCTGATGCAGCAGCGCACCCAGTTCTTTTCCACCCGGTATGCCAAGCTCCATCAGATCCCTGCCTGTGACTGCCAGCTGCCGTAAAGACAGACAGTCCCCCCGCTCTAAAATCTCCTGATACAGCTGCCAGAGCTGACCCAAATATGCCAGTTTTTTCTCATGGACTTTCGGATTTTGTCCCAGCACATCTGCCTGCTTTACCTCCAGGAAAAGGGGAAACAGCTCCTCGCCCACCTGGTAAATGCCAAAACGAACTCCCTTCGCAGTAGCCTCCGGGTACAGCGAATGCTCTCCCACCAGCTTCACGACTTTTCTGGAGGTGTCATTGTCAAATTTCAGACGCTTCAGGATATCCTTTGCAAGCCCGGCGCTCTTTCCCGCATGGCCGCTGTAATGATAGACCCCCTTCTCATCCACCCAGGCACAGGCAGGTTTCCCCATATCGTGAAGCAGCATGGTAAGCCGCAGCACTTTCTCCTCCCGTATCCTGCAAAGGGTTTCCAGCGTATGCTCTCCCACTGAAAAAATATGGTGGCCATTATTCTGAGGCTGACACATCAAAGCGTCAAATTCCGGCAGGATCACTCCTGTGATGCCAAGCTCCCAGGCGTTCCGAAGATATTCCGGATGAGGGGATACCAGAAGCTTTACAAGTTCCGCCTGCACCCGCTCAGCGCTGATGCGGCTTAAGGTAGGCGCCAGTTCTCTGATGGCCCCGGCGGTCTCCGCTTCCATCTCAAAGCCCAGCTGGGCGCAGAAACGCACGGCCCGCATCATTCTCAGCGCATCTTCCAAAAAACGCTCTCTTGGGTTTCCAACGCACCGAAGCACCCCTGCTTCCAGATCCTCCAATCCTCCGAAAAAATCCACCAGCCCTTCCCTTTCATTGTAGGCCATGGCATTGATGGTAAAATCTCTCCGCTTTAGATCCTCTGTGAGACTGGGCGTAAAACTCACCTGCTTTGGATGACGGCCATCTTCATATTCCCCATCGATCCGGTAGGTAGTCACCTCAAACCCCTCTCCATCCAACAGCACTGTAATGGTTCCGTGCTCAATGCCCGTATCAAAGGTTTTAGGAAAAATCTGCTTTACCTGTATCGGAGAGGCGGCGGTGGTGATATCCCAGTCATTGGGAATTCGCCCCAGGCAGCAGTCCCGCACGCAGCCTCCTACAGCATAAGCTTCAAAGCCGCTGGCATTTAACTGCTCTATAATCTTTTGTACTTTGTCAGGGAGTACAATCTTCATAAATGATCCTTTCTTCCCATGATTTCCTTGTCACGCCAACATTGTAGCATGTTTTCACAGTTTTGTCACATTTATTCTATAGAATTAAGAACCGGATATTTCACAAAGCTGCAGTTGGCCAGCCGGTAAACGGGGATATCGCAAAATACTTCCGGCGGTACCCTTTCGGGTGATTTTTCTCCGAAAAATAGCATCTTTTCGGAGAAAAACACACCGAAAATCCACCGGAATTCACATTTTGCAGCATCTCCTGCTTTCTTTGCTGCATCATTCTCCGTATGGCGCCGCTAAAACAGCAACTTACAATTTACAGCCCTTGGCAGAAATGCTATGATACGAATCAGTAACTCAGAAAGGTGCTGTCCATTATTAAAGAGAGGAAAAACTATGAAGACGAAATCATTACTTTTGCTCACAGGTCTTACTGTGGCCTTTCTGGCAACAGGATGCGGCAATCAGCAATCTCAGACGCCAGATGCCACGGAAGCCTCCACAGAAAGCTCCACAGAAGTCTCCGCCCCCATCACCGGCCATCTGATTGAAGATGCCTCCAAGTATGTAACTCTGGGAACTTACATTGGCATGGACGTGGAAAAACCTGTCTATGAGGTGAGCGATGAGGAAATCGGATATGAAATAGAATACCGCTTATCAGAACATGCCGTTCCCCAGGAGGCAGAGCGAAATTCTGACCTTGGCGATACCATCACTGCCGACATTACAGCCACCCTGGAAGGCGAAAGCGAAGCTGCCCTGGATGAGACCGATTACTCCATCACTCTGGGGGATTCAGAATTCGGCGAAAAGTTTGACCAGGAGCTGACCGGTGTAAAAAAGGGAGAAGAAAAATCCTTTACCTGTACTCTGGACGAGTCTGCCTGGTACGAAGAATGGATTGGAAAGACCGTGGACTTTACTGTGACGGTAAAAAAAATAGAGGAAACCATCCGTCCGGAATACACAGAGGAATTTGTTCAGGACACCCTTGGATACGATTCCAAGGAAGACTTTGAACAATCTCTGAAGGAAAGCCTGGAAGCCAATTATCTGGAACAAAGCAGCCTGGAAACCAGAAACAATGCGCTGGCCGCAGCCATGGAGGCCAGTACCTTTAACGGATATCCGGAGGATCTCTACCAGTCCAGCGCCCAGTTTGTAAAGGAACAATATGAATCCCAAGCGGAACTCTACGGCATGACCACAGATGAGTTATATGAAGCCTATGGGATGACGGATGAAGATCTGGAACTGGAAATTTTAGACGATGTGAATCTCCGTCTCTTTATCAGCGCTCTGTGTGCAAAGGAGAACCTTACCGTCACGGAGGAAGAATACAATCGCTTTATTGAAGAACAGTACTCCCTTTACGGTTATGAAAGCACTGCCGACTTTGAGGAAACCCTTGGCCGAGATTACATCCTCTGGGCGCTCTATGAGCAGAAGGCCGGAGATTTCCTGGTAGAAAAGGCCAACCTCTTTGAAACTCCCATCAACTCCTATGAGGATCTTGGTTTCGAGGACGAGGACATCGAAGAGGTGGAAGGACTGGAAGACGGCGAAGCGGTTGTAGAAGAAGTCTCGGAGGAAGACGTGGAAGAGGTCTCGGAAGAACTCCCCGCGGATGATCAGGACGCTGTGACGGATCAGATGCCTGAGGAAGCCGTGAATGAGGATGGGGAAGCGTAAAAGAAATGGCTAAAGAGTTGCAATTTGTTCCCTGGAATGGGGAATTTTGCCTTGACATATCCCAAATCAGGGTTTACAATCAAGGGGCAATTAAAGATTGGCGGTCATAAAGATATCATCCAGCTTATTGATTATGAAATCAGCGCCTTATAGTCTTCACAGCTGATGAGTTTTTATCACCAAGATCGAATATTTTTCATAATCTATAATGGAGGTACCCGTCATGAACAAAGGTACAGTTAAGTGGTTCAACGCAGAAAAAGGCTATGGTTTCATCACCGGTGAGGATGGAGCAGATGTATTCGTACATTTCTCCGCTATCCAGGGCGAAGGTTTCAAGACTCTGGAAGAAGGCCAGGCTGTTACTTACGATTTAACTGAAGGTGCTCGCGGAATGCAGGCAGCTAATGTAGTTAAGTGCTAATAGACCATGAATTACCAAAAAGAGACTGCCGCAAATGCGACGGTCTCTTTTTTTGTTCTTTTCTTATATGTTGGAACCCTCTGCTCCCCTATTATAACTGCGTTCTGACTGTTTTGCGTCTGAAAAACTCACACCAAATACGGCAGGGGATGCTGCGAAACAGCTTATTTCCTGCTCCTGGCATCCACATACCGCTTAATATTGGAGGCGTTAACGTACTTCTTGGCCTCCTCCCCGCTTACCACCACCAGAGTGGGCGCCTGCATTACGCCGTACCTTGCTACCAGCTCCTGGTTCTCCTCTGCGTCAATCAGGGTGTACTCCTCCTCTGCCAGCATCTGCTTTGCAATTCTGCAGTTGGGGCAGGTCTTTGTGGTAAACAGATATTTGACTGTTTCCTTAGGCTGGATCTTCACATCCTCCTCGCTCACTGTCACCACAGAGGTCTGTACCTTCTTGAGACAGGAATTTTCCGGTTCATAGAGCTTTCTGTTTTCGTATTCCTGGAGCTTGCCGTCATTCCAGTTCTGTACCGGCCGGTAATATCCTGTGATCCGGCTGTAAACCTCCGCAGGCTTGCCGCACTTGGGGCAGGTAAAATGCTCGCCCTGGATGTAACCGTGCTCCTGACAGACAGAGTAGGTGGGAGACATGGTGTAGTAGGGCAGCTTGTAATTCTCCGCTATGGTGCGTACCAGGTTTGCCGCTGCCTTCCAGTCCGGAAGCTTCTCTCCCAGGAATGCGTGGAACACCGTTCCGGAGGTGTAGAGTGTCTGCAGCTCGTCCTGAATATCCAGGGCGTCAAAAATATCTGCTGTGTAATCCACCGGAAGATGGGAGCTGTTGGTGTAATAGGGGGTATCCCCCGGCTTTCCGGCGGTCTTGATATCCGGATAATGAGCCACATCATGCTTTGCCAGACGATAGGTGGTAGACTCTGCCGGAGTAGCCTCCAGATTGTACAGATCTCCGTATTTCTCCTGGTAAATCACCAAACGGTTTCTCATGTGATTCAGCACATCCTTGGCAAAGTCCTGGGTCTCTTTATGGGTAAGATCCTGGCCCAGCCATTTGGCATTTAATCCCACCTCGTTCATGCCGATAAGGCCGATGGTGGAAAAATGATTGTCAAAGCTGCCCAGATACCGTTTCGTGTAGGGATACAGACCCTCTTCCAAAAGCTTGGAGATCACGTTTCGCTTCACTTTCAAAGATCTGGCGGAAATATCCATCAGATGATCCAGCCGTTTGTAAAATTCTTCCGGTGTCTCGGATAAATAGGCAATTCTGGGCAAATTGATGGTCACTACCCCCACGCTTCCGGTGCTCTCTCCTGAACCGAAGAACCCACCGGTCTTTCTTCTTAACTCCCGCAGATCCAGACGGAGACGGCAGCACATGCTGCGCACATCGCTAGGTTCCATATCACTGTTAATATAATTGGAAAAATACGGTGTACCGTATTTGGCCGTCATCTCGAAGAGCAAACGGTTATTCAGGGTATCTGACCAGTCAAAATCTCTGGTGATAGAGTAGGTGGGAATGGGATACTGGAAGCCTCTTCCGTTGGCGTCTCCCTCAATCATGGTCTCAATAAAGGCCCGATTCACCATATCCATCTCTTTTTTGCAGTCCTTATAACAGAAATCCATCTCCTTGCCCCCAACGATAGCAGGAAGCTCTGCCAGATCGGCAGGAACAGTCCAGTCCAGGGTAATATTGGAGAAAGGAGCCTGAGTTCCCCAACGGCTGGGCGTATTGACTCCATAGATAAAGGACTCGATGCATTTTTTCACCTCAGGGTAAGTGAGATGGTCTGCCTTCACAAAAGGCGCCAGATAAGTGTCAAAGGAAGAGAATGCCTGAGCCCCTGCCCATTCATTCTGCATGATGCCAAGAAAATTCACCATCTGGTTGCACAGCACGGACAGATGCTTGGCCGGCGCTGAGGTAATCTTCCCCTTAATGCCTCCCAGGCCCTCCAGAATCAGCTGCTTTAAAGACCATCCTGCGCAGTATCCTGTGAGCATGGACAGATCATGGATATGAATATCTGCATTTCTGTGAGCGTCTGCCACCTCCTGATCGTAGATCTCAGACAGCCAGTAATTGGCAGTGACTGCGCCGGAATTGCTTAAGATCAGTCCTCCCACCGAGTAGGTCACTGTGGAATTTTCCTTTACCCGCCAATCCTCCACCTTCACATAGCTGTTCACAATCTCCTTGTAATCCAGAATCGTAGATTTCATGTTGCGAATCTTTTCTCTCTGCTTCCGGTACAAGATATAGGCCTTGGCCACCTCTGCATAGCCTGCCTGCACAAGAACGTGCTCTGCACTGTCCTGAATACTCTCCACATCCACCAGTCCGTTTTTTATCTTCGGCTGAACATCTGCCGTTACTCTCAGGCTCAGCAGATTGGTAATATCTTCCGTATACTCCATATGGGTAGCGTCAAATGCCTTGGCAATGGCGTCCCCAATCTTATTTAAATGAAACTCTGCGATCTGACCGTCGCGCTTTACAACCTGAAACATGTCCATCCTCCTCGCATAACTGCACCCATTTTTCCATGTGCAAAGTCTATTCTAACAAAGAGCTTCCGGGAAGTCAATATAAAAATACTATATCTATGATATCCAAAAAACTTCGAATACAAGATATAGTATTTCAACATGAATAAGTATCCGTTTTTATTTCTGCTGCAGGGCGGACTTTTACAGCCCGCCATACACCTCTTTCGGCACAAGAGCCTTTACATAGATCCCTTCCTCCCGGTATTCCTCTTCCAGAAGCTGACCGTATTTGCGGATCACCTGAAGCTTTCCGGCTTCTGTATAATTATAAATCCGCTCTATTAAAATCTGATTCTCTGTGAGGATCTTTTCCAGCAGACGCTTCAGCTCTTCCAGCCCTTCTCCGGTGCGGGCGGAAATGTACCTGGTATGATCCGCCTTCCGATCCTTGAGTACTGTTTTCTCCGGCAGCCGATCCTGTTTGTTAAACAGGGTGATTACCGTCTTATTCTTTACCTCCAGCTGCTCCAGGGTATCGTACACTACATGCATCTGCTTTTCCAGATGAGGATTGGAGGCATCCACCACATGGAGTATGATATCCGCATACCGGGCCTCCTCCAGGGTACTGCGAAAAGCTTCTATGAGATGATGAGGCAGCTTTCTGATAAACCCTACCGTATCTGTGAGAAGCACCTGGCCGCCCCCCTCCAGCTCCAACATCCGGGTGGTAGGATCCAGGGTGGCAAACAGCTGATCCTCCTCCAGCACGCCCGCCTCAGTCAGGGTGTTTAACAGCGTAGACTTTCCCGCATTGGTATAGCCTACAATGGCTGCCACCGGGATCCGGCTTTTTTTTCTCCGCTCCCGAATCAGTTCCCGGTGCCGCTTTACCTCCTCTAACTCCCGGCGAAGCTGAGCAATCCTGGCTTTTACCAGACGCCGGTCCATCTCCAGCTTCTTTTCTCCCGGCCCTCTGGTTCCGATGCCTCCGCCCAGACGGGATAAAGATTTTCCAAGACCTGCCAGCCTGGCCAGACGATACTGGAGCTGGGCCAGTTCCACCTGAATCTTTCCCTCACTGGTAATGGCTCTGGAAGCAAAAATATCCAAAATCAAAAGGGTTCTGTCCATCACCTTGCACTCCAGCTCCTGCTCCAGATTCCGCAGCTGAGCCGGAGACAGCTCATCATCGCAGATAATCCCCGTGGCATCCCGTTCTGCCATCAGTTCCTTCAGCTCCTGAATCTTTCCGCTGCCCACATAGGTTCCCGGGTGAATACTCTCCCGGTTCTGTATCACCTTTCCCACAGATGCAGCTCCCGCAGTTTTGGCCAACTCCTCCAGCTCGTCCAGGGATTCTTCCGCCTCCCGCTCATCTGCTGTGGCAACTCCCACCAGAATCACCTGCTCCTGTATTGTCTCAATCTCATGCAGTTTCGTTTTTTCCACTCTGTTGTTCTCCCATTCTTTTTCTGACAAGGCAACCTATTCGGTCTCCCTGTTTCCTGCTGTTTTTCTTCCTGAATCCAATCTTCGCTCAGCCAAAACCGCAGATATTTCCCGCACCTTGTGGATAAATCAACTGGCTCTCCTCTACCTTGTGGATAAAAACGCCAGCTCCTTTCGCCCCGCCTCATCGGTGGGATACAAAGCAGCGTAACTCTCCGCCTTTTCCTTTGCAGCGTCAAAATCCAACATCCGCTCATAGACTACGATCTCATTAAACAAAAGCTCCTGCTTCCCCTGCTCTTCCTCCATAGCCAGCCCCTGCTGAATGTAGGCCAGAGCCTGATCATATTCCTCTTCCGCCATACTGCAAAGCGCCAGGCCGTTACACACCTGCGGGCTATCCCCGTACTCCTGCTTTATGGTCTCATAGGCAGACAGCGCGTGGGCATAATCCTCTTTTGCCAGGTACACCCTGGCCGCAAGATACAGGGCTGGGGGATATTTCTCCTCAACCGGAACAATCAGCGCGCTCTGCACCTGGTCATACTGTTCCAGATTATAATAAATCTGGCCGATGCAATAGTAATCCTCTGCACTTTCCGGCGGAATGCTCAATGCAGTCTGAAGATATTCATCTCCCACTGCCGACAGGTTCTGGGCCCGATAGCTCTCATAGATATTCAGATACAGATTATAATCCTGGGGTGCCGCCTTTACCGCCAGATCAAAGTTCTCTCTGGCCCGCTCCTCATAGCCAAGATTCAGACAGCTGGCCCCCATCAGATAATAGCCCTCTGCCAGCGCCTCCTCCTCCTTCAAAAGCTCCTCACAGGTGGTGATGGTGTTCTCATAATCCTTCATCCGGAACTGGGCAGAAGCCTTATAGAGCAGGATATCTTTGACCGTTTCCGGCATCTTGCTGTCTGTATATTCCAAAGCAAGATCAAAGGCCTCTACAGCCTCCTCATACCTGGCCAGCCCCATATAAGCCATCCCCTGGCCCCGGTAGGCCGGTACCGCATCCTCTCCCCCTGTGAGCGCCTGATCAAAAAGAGACGCTGCACCTGCATAATCCAGATTTTCAATGGCTTCCATTCCCTGTCTGGTAAAATCACCGCCGGTCGCTTTTCCCACACAGCCGGTAAGCCCCGCTGCAAGGCACACACTCATTAACAGTATACCTGTCCATTTTTTTTTCATACACAATTTCCTTCTGTCTTCTCTTCAGGTTTTCACGCCCGTTTCTTTCTGTCTCCTTAAAATTGCCAAAACACATTCCGACAGCGGAAAGCTAAAACAGCATTCCGATCTGATATACTCCAAAAGCTGCAATCCAGGCAATCCCACACTGGCCAATCACCATAGCCGCCGCCCATCTTCCCCCCAATTCCCGCTTCACTGCGGCAATCGCTGCCACGCAGGGGGTATAGAGCAGACAGAATACCAAAAGCGCTGCTGCTCCCACTGTAGTAAGACTGCTCTGCAAAGCTGCCGTGCTTCCAAACAGAACTGTAAGTGAGGAAACTACGCTCTCCTTTGCCATAAATCCGGAGATCAGCGCTGTAACGATTCTCCAGTCCCCAAAACCAACAGGAAGGAAAATAGGCGCCAGCGCTCCTGCTACCAAAGCCAGGATGCTGTCCCTCGAATCTGCCACCATGTTCAGCCCCAGATCAAAATTCTGCAAAAACCAAATCAGGATCGTTGCCAGGAAGATCACCGTAAATGCTCTCTGAAGGAAATCTTTTGCTTTATCCCACAGAAGATGCAGTACATTTTTTGCCCCAGGCATCCGGTAATTTGGCAGCTCCATCACAAAGGGGACTGCCTCCCCCTTAAAAGCTGTCTTTTTAAACAAAAGAGCCATTAGGATTCCCATTACAATGCCAAATACATACAGCCCGATCATCACCAGCGCGCCCCGGCCCGGGAAAAAGGCTGCTGTGAAAAAGGCATAAATGGGAAGCTTTGCCGTACAGCTCATAAAAGGTGTCAGCAGGATGGTCATTTTCCGGTCTCTGGCAGACGGCAGCGTCCGGCTTGCCATCACCCCCGGCACTGTACAGCCAAAGCCAATGAGCATGGGCACAATACTTCTTCCAGACAGCCCCAGCTTACGCAGAAGCTTATCCATTATGAATGCAACTCTGGCCATGTAGCCGCTGTCCTCCAAAAGGGACAGGAAGAAAAACAGAGTCACGATAATGGGCAGAAAGCTTAATACGCCTCCCACGCCATTGAAAATGCCGTCGATCACCAGGGAGTGAATCACACTGTTTACGTGAGCAGCTTCCATGGCAGAAGATACCAGGCCTGTAAGGCTTTCGATGCCGCGCGCTAAAAGTCCCTGGAAAAATGCGCCGATCACATTAAAGGTGAGCCAGAACACCAGACCCATGATGCCGATAAAAGCCGGGATCCCCGTATACTTTCCTGTAAGGAACTGATCGATCTTCCTGCTTCGAATCCGTTCCCGGCTCTCTTTTGGTTTAATCACCGTATCCTGACATACATCCTCTATGTAATCAAACCGCATCTGAGCCACAGCGGCCGCCCGGTCCATACCGGTCTCCTCCTCCGTCTGTCTGGCGATCTCCTCCAGAATATTCTGTTCCTTATCCGTCAGCTGCAGCTGCTCTAAGATCTTCTCATCGCCCTCCATCACCTTGCTGGCAGCAAAGCGAATGGGGATCTGCGCCCGCTGGGCATGATCATCGATCAGATGCATCACCGCGTGGATTCCTCTGTGGATTCCTTCCTCCCGCTTACAGAAGTCCGTCTCCAGCGGTCCCTCCTGGTATTTTGCCACATGGATGGCATGACGGATCAGTTCCTCGATGCCCTCTCCCTTGGCCGCTGAGATCGGGATCACCGGAACTCCCAGAGCTTCCTCCATCTCATTGACCAGAACAGAGCCGCCGTTCTCCCGCAGCTCATCCATCATATTCAAAGCCACCACCATGGGGAACCCCAACTCCAGAAGCTGCATGGTCAGATACAGATTCCGTTCAATATTGGTGGCGTCCACAATGTTGATGATCCCTTTTGGCCTTTCCTTGATCACAAATTCTCTGGTAACAATCTCCTCGCTGCTGTAGGGAGACATCGAATAAATCCCCGGCAAATCTGTGATCAGAGTATTGTTATATCCCCGGATTACTCCATCCTTCCGGTCTACTGTAACTCCCGGAAAATTTCCCACATGCTGCTTGGAGCCGGTAAGCTGATTAAACAATGTGGTCTTCCCGCAATTTTGGTTGCCCACCAGGGCGAAAGTGAGCGTCTCACTCTCCGGAAGAGAAGTCTCTCCCTTCCGGTCATGGAACTTTCCCCCTTCACCGTAGCCTGGATGATGTTTTTCCTGGCGTTTCTCCGGCCTTTTTGCCTCCTTTGGGCTGTGGGGCTTACTGATTTTTATATTCTCTGCATCCGCCAGCCGGATAGTAAGTTCATAACCATGGATTCGAAGCTCAATGGGATCTCCCATGGGTGCATATTTTACCACTGTCACTTCCGTCCCCTGGATCAAACCCATATCCAAAAAATGCTGACGCAGCGCTCCGGAACCTCCCACAGCCTCTATGGTGGCTGTACTTCCTATTGATAGCTCATTTAGCTTCATCTGCTGTTCCTTCCTTACTTATATGTTTCTGTCAATTTATTCTGTCAGTTCTATCATACACAAAAAACGGTAAAATTCAATGTAATTTTTTGCAGCTTTCATTCAGCTATCAGCTTTCCGGGCCTTTCTGCCCTGGGATTAACACATAAATAATGGCACATAAATATATTTGCAATGACTTCTCATTACTCCCCGATTTACAGAACCTTTGAGTATTTGTAATTTTTTAATTTTGCACAACTGAATTTTTATTTCCTGTTTAAGTTTTTCAAACCGGGAATGGAACCGATGATCAAACCGCTTCCTACTCCCGGTGGAATATTATCTAAGGTCACTCCTAAAGCTGCACCTAAAGCGATACCTATCGCCAGAAAATTGTTAGGATTACTCTTTTTTCTTTCACTTTTCATATTCATCTGCTATTTTGGCAGCTCCATCTCATGATTCATTTTTACAAATCCATATTTTTCATACAACGGCCGCCCCATGTCCGTTGCCTCCAGAGAAATAGCTTTAATGCCCTTCCGTTTACAATCCTGCACCAAAAGATCTAATAGTTTCATAGCAACACCCCTTCTTCTATACGCCGGATCTGTATACATATTCATAATATAAGCCTTGCCACCACTTGGATTATGGTAGGTCGGCATTACTCGAAAAAAACTAACTGCCCCGGTTCCCACAAAATGGGTTCCATCAAAAGCCAAATACGCAATGTGCGAACCATCCCAAAGAGCTTTTTGATAATAACCATGCGATTGCCGTTCCACTTCGCTCATATCCGTATCATCCGGGAGCTGATTAGCCGCTCTTAACACTTTTATGCGTATTTTCGTCAATGCGTCTATATCTTCAATGGCCGCCTTCTTTATTTCATATTGAACGTCTAAGCTGCAAATATTTTGAGATGTTTCTGGTTTTTCTTTCTCAAAATCTTCCATCCGACTGCCTCCCTGAACTTCCCATGGTGAATTTTCCTTACTCTCCAGTTTCTGAGCTTGCCCTTATCTCTGTTTTCTTTTTCATTTTGCACAGCTGGAAGCTCTCTATGGCAATATTAAAACCACTTTGACTGCTCCTCCCTAAATTCAGGCGCATTGCCATGCTCATAGGGATCATAATGATTCCGATTGCAGCCAAATTCCTTTAATGACTTTATTTTTTGATCCTTGTCCCATTCTACCAGGGAAATCCCGTCAAATTCCTCTATGGTTCCATTATCCATTTTATTTTTAAAATACCACTCCACAACGGTTTGATCCTCTTTATGGAAAAACTGTTTAATGTCCCAAACAATCACTTGACCTCGCCTATTCCATTCGTGAAACCAGTGCTTTACCCTTTGACGCCCCCTATATTGAGGACTCCAGCTTTCGGTATAAACTACATCTTCTGCAAAAATATCATCAATACCCAGATCCTGTTTCGTAAGCCACATCTCAAACCATAAGCGGATCATTTTTTCCTGCTCCTGCACCCTTCATTTCCTCCCTAACCTCCGCTCAGTCGTCCGCTTATATGCAGATCCCGATTATAAAGCTCATTTTGCTCATTCAAAAGTAAATTCTTTAGAAACACTTCACATCCCATACTCTTTCAGCTCATCAAGAAATTCCTGATAGTCCTCCTCTGACCAGTAAAAAGTCAGATCTTCCTCTGAATAATCTTCCGGCTTATCCCGCATAAAGCTGCCGTCAACCTCATATCCCAGTCTCTGCAGCACTGCCTGGGCAAATTCCCGGAAAAACATTCCGATCCCCGTGATTACATTGCCGTCCTCCACAATGCCTTTATGCAGAAAATTCTCTTTTTCAATAAAATCAAAGGTATCTGCCATCTGCATAAAATAACCGGAAGTAAACTTTTTTCCACGAAGGATCCCGACCTTGGATAACAGTACCGGAGAGGAGGAGATGGCCGCAAAAATGGTATCTGAGTCTGCTCCTTTTTTCAAAAAAGCTATCAGCTGGTCATCGAACAGCGCAGGCATAGGGTTTATGGTTCCTGGAAGGATCACGCAGTCATAATCCGTTATGACGGCTTCCGCAGTTGTCTTAGTGGGAAGAACCCTCAGCCCCTCTTCGCTTACATATTCCTTCTTCCTGGCTGCAATAAAATCAATCTTCTCCCCAAACCAGACCGTCAGCGCCGAGGTGAGACAGGTGATTTCCTGCAAAGAAAAATCCGGATACAACAAAACAGCATATTTTTTCATAGCTTCCTCCTTTTCTACCTATATAGATAGGTCAAAATCCAGCACATCTCTATGGCGTTATACGCGGATCCTGACTTCTAAATTTATCTGTGAATATACATTCTTATCATATCCGGTCCATCACTTTCCTGCACCATACATAAAAATTCCCAGCCATATCTTTCGTAAAAATCTGTGTGGTCGGTAATCAGATAGATCGGCGTTACGCCCTTTGTTTTCATATCTTTCACAACCAGATCAAGCAGCTGTCCCGCAATTCCCTGACAACGATATTCCTTCTCTGTGTATACTGCGCAGACATTAGGAGCAAGGTCTTTTCTTCTATGAAAATCATTTTCGATTACGCCAAGACCGCCAACAATTTTCTCCCCATCCAAACAAAGATACCAGCCGTATTCTGTCTTGCCGCTAAGATAGGCTTCCATACACGCAAGATACGCCTCCTGCGGCACCTCCCATTTATCATGAAACCAGGCAGCCGCCTGTTTCTGGAACTGCGGTTTCTGTCTTAACGTAACATAGGTATACTCACTCATATTTGCAACTCCTCAAATCTCACTTCCAAAAACCGAAACTTACTACGCTTCATCCGGCTGCTGCCCATCCTGGGGAAGCCATTTGCATTCTGTCATCCTTTTGCTTCTCATTTCCTGACGCGGCAAGGCCGCCAAAAGGCCATTTGAAAACTCTTATTCCGTAATTTCAATCTGATTTCCTTCAATGCCAATGATACAGCTTTCATAATATCCGTCACCGGTTGTCCTTGGGCCGCTGACAATCCTGTATCCGTCATTTTTCAGTCTTTCAGTCAGTTCATCGACTGCCGCTTTGCTTCCCAGACGGAAGGCAATATGGCTATAACCTGTGCGATTCCATGTTTTTTCCCCATCTTCCATCACGGGCTTATTCATGATCTCCAATCGGGCTCCATGGTCAAAACGCAAAAAATAAGAGCGGAAGTTTGTTGTTTTATTGTGATAGCCTTCATTTGGCACTGCATGAAAGTACTTCACAAAAAAATCTCTTGCTGCCTCCAGGTCCGTTACATACATTGCAGCGTGCTCAATAAACATCGTCTCCACCTTCCCTTCCTAAAAGTAGCTCTTCACACACCTTAAGGTCTCCTGAATATCCTCCTCTGTGTGGGCATCTGACAGGAACATGGCCTCGAACTGAGAAGGGGCCAGGTGGATGCCATGGTTGAGCATATACTGGAAATAACGGGCAAAGGCTTTTGTATCAGAAGTCTTTGCGGAAGCATAATCCCTGACCTTCTCTTTGGTAAAGAACACACAGCCAAGAGAAGAAACGGAATTTACCTGGCAGTCCGCCTCCTTCTCCTGTAAAATCTCACGAAGGCCGTCATACAGCAGGTTTCCTTTCTGAGAAAGCCGGGTATAAATGTCCGGATCCTCCCACAGGATCCTCAGCTGGGCCAGGCCTGCGGCCATGGCAATGGGATTCCCGCTTAACGTTCCCGCCTGATATACCGGGCCTGCGGGAGCCACCATTTCCATGATCTCTTTTCTCCCTCCGTAAGCCCCCACTGGCATCCCTGCTCCGATGATCTTTCCATAGGTAACCAGATCCGGTGTGATGTGGTAATATCCTGCAGCCCCTGCAAAACTAAGGCGAAAACCGGTGATCACTTCGTCAAAGATCAACAGCGCTCCGCGCTCATCGCACAGTCTGCGAAGGCCCTGCAAAAATCCTTCTTCCGGAGGAACCACACCCATGTTGGCTCCCACTGGCTCCACAATCACTGCCGCCACCTGATCCTCACACTCTGTAAAAAGCTGCTCCACGCTGTTTAAGTCATTGTACACAGCGATCATAGTATCCTCTGTGCATCCCCGGGGCACTCCGGCGCTGTCAGGAACTCCACTGGTCATCACACCGCTTCCCGCGCTCACCAGCATGGCATCGGTGTGTCCGTGATAGCAGCCTGCAAATTTTATGATCTTCGCTTTTCCAGTGAATCCTCTGGCTACACGGATGGCGCTCATCACTGCCTCTGTGCCGGAGTTTACCATACGGATCATCTCCACATGAGGGATACGTTCACAGATAAACTCTGCCATCTCCACCTCCCGCTCTGTGGCGCAGCCAAAGCTTAAGCCATCCTCGCAGGCTTTGATCACTGCCTCCCGGATTCTCTCATCATTATGTCCCAGAATCATAGGCCCCCAGGAATCGATATAATCGATATAAGCATTTCCATCCACATCATAAATCTTTGTTCCGCTGGCTCTCCGGATAAATCGGGGCGCCTCTGTCACGGAACCGTAGGCCCTCACCGGACTGTTCACCCCGCCTGGGATTCGCTTCACCGCTCTGGCAAATAATTCTTCTGATCTGCTCATCATCCAATTCTCCCTTCCTCAATAAAACGGGCGATCTCTTTTGCAAAATAAGTCAGATAGATATCTGCGCCTGCCCGGTATGCGCTGGCCGCCATCTCACAGATAATCCGATCTTCCTCAATGTACCCCAAACTGGCTCCTGCTTTTACCATGGCATACTCTCCGCTCACCGAATAGGCTGCCACCGGAAGCTGGATCCGGTCCTTTACCTCCCGAATCATATCCAGATAGGAAAGCGCCGGTTTTACCATGATAATGTCAGCGCCCTCCTCCGCATCCAGAAGTGCTTCCTTGATACCCTCCCGCCGGTTATGAAAATCCATCTGATAGCTTTTCCGGTCTCCAAATGCCGGGGCAGATCCTGCCGCATCCCGGAAAGGCCCGTAAAAAGCGGAGGCGTACTTCACTGCATAGGACATAATGGGAACCTCCTTGTAGTGATTCTGATCCAGCATCCTTCTAATCGCCCGTACCCGTCCGTCCATCATATCCGAGGGGGCCACCATATCCGCGCCGGCCTGCACATGGGAGAGAGCTGTCTTTGCCAGAAGCTCCAGGGTAGAATCATTTTCCACTTCTTTGCCCTGGAGCAGACCGCAGTGCCCATGGGAGGTATATTCACACATACACACGTCTGTGATCAGATACATCTGATTCTGAAACTCTTCCCTGGCTTTTCTCAAAGCCCGCTGTACAATACCATCCTCTGCATAGGCCTGACTCCCCACCTCGTCCTTGTGATCCGGAATGCCAAAGAACATCACCTTATCCACGCCCGCATCCAGAAGCTCTTCCAGCGCACCCGGAAGCGCATCCACACTGTACCGGTACTGCCCCGGCATGGTGGGAATCTCCTCTTTGATTCCCTGCCCCTCCTTCACAAATAAGGGATAGATCAGAGAGCTTTTATCCACTCTGGTCTCCCGTACCATTTTCCTTAAAACTTCGCTTCCTCTTAACCGTCTTGGCCTGATATCCATATCCATTTTACTATTTCCCCTGCTTTCTGTCTGTTTTTTCTTTTAATTCTATGACCAATTCCAAGAGGCTGTCAATGGTAGCTTCCCTGGCCATATAAGTCTCCATTCCCCACGCGTCTGCCGCCGCCCTGGTCTGTTTTCCGATGCAGGCTGCCCGCACTTTTGTATAATCCAGTCCCGGTGTGGCCTTCACAAAGCCCCGAACCGTAGAGGCGCTGGTAAATACTGCACAGGAAATCCTGCCTTCCTCAAATTCTTTCTTCTGATCAATGACCTCCTGACTTTCATAGAAGGTATCATAGGTGGCAAGATCCTCCACCTCCAAATCCTCCCTGGCCTGAAGAGCCCGGATGATCTCCTGATTTCCTATGGCCGCCCTGGGAAGCAAAATCCGCTCTCCCCGGTCACATACCTGACAAAGAGCCAAACCCAAATGTTCCCCATCATAGACCTGGGGAAGCAAATCCGGAAAAAATCCCCGCTCCTCCAGAGCTTTTCCGGTTCCTGTACCGATGGCTGCAAATTTCACACTGCCCAGCCTTCTTACATCCGTTCCGGTCTTTTTTAATTCCTCAAAGAAAACCCGCACTCCCGCCGGGCTGGTAAAAGCAATCCACTGGTAAGTCTCCAATCTGGAAAATGCCTCATACAGCCGATCTTGCTTCTCCAGCGGCGCAGTGCGGATAGCCGGAAGCTCCAGAACCTCCGCTCCTAAAAGCCTTAGTTTTTCCGCCATGGAAGAAACCAGCTCCCTAGGTCTGGTCACCAGCACTCTATAACCTGCCAGGGGCAGCTTTTCGTACCAGGCAAACTCCTTTGCCAGGGCGCACACCTTTCCCACTATAATAATCGCAGGCGTCAAAATCCCCTGCCGTTTCACTTCCTCCTCCAGCGTGGCCACCGTGGCAACCACCCGCTTCTGCCCCGCTGTGGTCCCCTGCTGCAGCACCGCAGCCGGCATTTCGGACTCCATGCCTGCCTGCAAAAGTGCCTGACAGATATCTCCCAGCGCTGTGACTCCCATCAAAAAGACCAAAGTTCCCTTCGTCCGCACCAGAGCTTCAAAATCAATGTCATACTCTGCTCCCTGCCTTTTATGACCTGTAATAATATGTACGGAGGAAGTAAAATCCCGGTGTGTCACCGGGATTCCATTGTAAGCCGGTACTGCTACCGGGGAGGTGACTCCCGGTACGATCTCATAGGGGATCCCTTCCTTTACCAGAAGTTCCAGTTCCTCCCCTCCCCGGCCGAAAAGGAACGGATCTCCTCCCTTCAGCCGCACCACCTGATATCCTTTTTTTGCCTCCTCCACCAAAAGCCGGTTGATCCTCTCCTGCGGCATAGTGTGGTGAGAAGCCCGTTTTCCCACATTGATACACCGGGCCGTATCTGGGATCCTGGCTAAGACCCCCTGGCCCACCAGACTGTCATAAACGACTACTTCTGCTCTTTGCAGCGCCTTAAGTCCTTTTAGAGTAAACAGGCCGATGTCTCCCGGTCCTGCGCCTACCAGCCAAACTTTTCCTGTGCTCATGCCTTTCTTCCATCCTTCCTGCGCATCTCTTCACGCTTCCTGCGTCATTCTGCACGCCTGCAAAAGCTCCTTTGCCAGGGCGATTCCCAGGGTCTCCGCCTTCTGCTTCTCCCCTGTAATCCTGCCCTTTTTATATTTTCCTGTCTCTTCCTCATAATACAGCCCAAGGAGGGTCAGCTCCTCTCCCCGGATTCTTCCATGGGCCGCTACCGGTGAGGAGCAGCCTCCATTGAGATACCGGACAAAGGCCCGCTCTCCCAGGGCAGCATAATAGCTATCCTCATCCTGATATCCATCCAGATAAGATACGTCCGCTCCCGCTCTTGCCTGCACTGCCAAAATCCCCTGGCCCGCCGCCGGAATCATCTCCTCCGGCTCGAAGTATCTGGAAATGCGGTACTCCAGCCCAAGGCGCTTCAACCCTGCCGCAGCCAGGATCAAGGCGCCATACGCCCCGCCATCCAGCTTGGCCAGCCTGGTCTGAACATTTCCCCTCACGCTCTTACAGGTGAGATTGGGATACAGCTCCCTTAACTGCAGGATTCTTCTCCGGCTGGAGCATCCCACTGGCTTGGACTCATCCAGCTTATCTGCCCCTTCCGGAAGCACCAGCACATCCCTTGGATCTTCCCTCCTGGAAAAAGCCACCAATGGCAGCTCCACAGGCACCTCCATAGGCATATCCTTCAGGCTGTGTACGGAAATATCACTTTTATGCGCTAAAAGTGCCAGATCCAATTCCTTTACAAACAGGCCTTTTCCGCCGATCTGATCCAGGGTTTTGTCCAGGATCTTATCCCCTGTGGTTTTCATGGTAAGGATCTCCACTTCCAAGCTGGAATCCCGCCTTCGGATATAGTCTCTCACCTGCTCGCTCTGTACCACGGCCAGCCTGCTCTCCCGGCTGCCAATCACTACTTTTTTCATTCCCGCATCTCCTTGCCCTCTAAATCTTCTAAAAATTCCTGAAGCTCCTGACGGATCTGTTTTACCCTCTTGTGATCTTTTCCTCCTCCGTTAATCCCTATGACAATGGAATCCTTCTGTATGACTGCCGGAAAATGGAAATCGCATTTCTGCTGGTCACTGGCTGTGTTCACCAGAATGCCCAACTCTTTGCAGTCCTTATAAATCTCATCATTTACCGCCCGGTTATCCGTTGCAATCAGCACCAGATCCGCGCCCAAAAGATCCCCTTTTTCGTAGGATTTTTCCCAGTAGGCCAAGGCTCCCGCCCCTGCCAGCGACAGGATTCTTGGAGAGGCTTTGGGGGCGATCACCAGAATCTCTCCGATAAAGGGCAGCAGCGCCTCCACCCGTCTGGAAGCGATCTTGCCAGCGCCAATCACCACGCACCGCCTTTTTGTCAGATCCATAAACAGGGGAAACATTTTTTTCTCACTCTTCATACAACCGCTCCAAGCCTTCCACACAGGTGATAAATTCCCTGGGATCTAAGGCATCCCGCAGCCCGAAGATCATCTTGTTCACCACATTTCCAGCCGCCTGATCCATAGCCTTTAACAGCCGCTCCCTGTCTGTGTCCTCCATAGGAGTTTTCCGCAGCATCTTCATAATACGGAAATTAAAATCCTCCACAGCCTCCGCCTTAATCTCCTGGATCCTGGGTATCAGCGCACGCCCCTGATACCAGCTATAAAACTCCGCCAGTTCCTCCTTCAGGATGACGCCTGCCTGCTCCATGCTTGCCTGCAGCGCCGGGGAAGAAGCATCGATCTTGAAACTGTCAATATCATACAGGGTGACCCCCGGAAGCGTTCCGATCTCAGGCTCCATGTCTCTGGGCACTGCCAGATCAATCAAAATCAATTTTTTTCTAAGCGGAACGTTTTCCAACAATTCTCTGGTAAGGGTAAAATTAGGACTTGCTGTGGCGCTTACCACCAGATCACACTCTGGCAAAAAATCCATACGTTCTCCGTAATTGATCCTGCTGCATCCCGGAGGAATGGTCACCATGCCGCTTCGGTACTGTCTTACCGTCACCGTCACCTCTGCCCCCGCCTCTTTCAGCGCCATGGCAGTCACCTTGCCCATCTCCCCGTTTCCAATCACCATGCAGGTTCTTCCCGTCAGATCATATCCCTGCTGCCTCAGCTTTTCAATGGCCTGGTGGATCACCGAGCTGTTTCCTCTGGAAAAGGTCACCTCTGTTTTTACCCGCTTTGCTCCTGTCACCGCCTTGCGGAACAGCACCTCCAGCACATTGTCTGTACAGTAAGCCTCTCTTGCCAGGGACAAGGCATCCTTCACCTGGGTAATGATCTGATCCTCCGCTAAAATCTGAGATTTCAGCCCGCTGGTAAGATAAAATAAATGCTCTGCAGCCTCTGTTCCCTTCCTTTCTATAAAATACCGGCGAAATGCCTCCGGTTCTTTCTCTTTTTCCCTGCATAAAAATTCATAAAGAGAACCCTGCCAATCCTCTTTTGTGCTGGCCCAAAGCTCCATCCGATTGCAGGTGGACAAAATAACGCCTCCAAAAACTCCCATTTCCCGCTTTAAATGTTCCAGCGCTGCCGCAGCACTCTTTTTAGTAAAAGAAAACTGAGACCGAATATCTACGGACGCTCTGCTGTAATCAATCCCTATCATGGATATACTCATAGATCTGTTCTCCCATATCTTTGGTTTTCTGGCTGTCGCAACCGATCAAGGCCTGACAAAATCCTGGAAAGATTTCTGTTCCGTCTCCTGGCCGCTACATTTTTGATGCCGGAATTGTGAAAATGCGAAGTACAAAACAATTCGTCAGGCATCTTTTCACCTCACATCTTTTTTCATCTTAGCATAGAATTGTATCCGGCGCAACTTACTCACCCGGCTTTTGCCCCCGGATAAAAAAGAATAAAAGCATGAGCCGTTCCCGGATTCTGGCAGGCTCCTCTGCAGCGCTTCGCTGATTTTTCCAAAATATTTCTCTTTCTTTCCGAACACCGTGTGCTTGACACGCTTTGCGGATATGCTTACAATAGCATCAGCGTGGGAGGGACAATGCGTCCCGCTCCACGGATACCAACGAAAAATAACATCTATAGAGATGCTGCTTACGGAGGAGACTATGCCAAAAGAGAGAAAAAAAGGGATTCTGGCGGTGAGCTTTGGTACCAGCCATGCTGACACCCGCAGAGTGACCATTGATGCCATTGAAAAAGAGATGCAGGACGCCTTTCCTGACTACCCCCTGTATCGCGCCTGGACCAGTCAAATGATCATCAAAAAAGTGAAACAGCGGGATCACCTTATAATCCATACAGTAAAAGAAGCCCTTGAACAGATGAAACAGGATGGAATCACAGATGTATTGGTACAGCCCACCCATGTGATCAATGGAATTGAAAATGACCGGATGAAGGAGGATGCCCTCTGTTTTCAGAATTCCTTTTGCTCCATCTCCTTTGGGGATCCCCTTCTTACCAGTGAGCAGGACAACCTGGCTGTGATCAAAGCAGTGGCAGATGAATTTTCTTCTCTGAAAAAGGAAGAGGCCCTGGTACTCATGGGCCACGGAACGCCTCATTTTTCCAACACGGTCTACGCTGCCCTGGACTACACTTTTAAGGATAAGGGATATCCCAATATTTTCATCGGAACCGTAGAAGCCTACCCCTCCATGGAAACACTGCTGAAAATGATCGATGCCTACCATCCCTCCAAAATTTATCTGGCTCCATTTATGATCGTTGCCGGAGATCACGCTAAAAATGATATGGCGGGAGAGGATCCGGAGT
>CABRXX010000019.1:0-45907 GCA_902475025.1 uncultured Lachnospiraceae bacterium
GCCGACAGGGATTTAAGGAATATCTTCCTTTATATTGCGTTTGATTTAAGTGCGGCTGATGCAATTCGCAGCGCATTAGAGGGGATCTGGGGCAATACATTTGATGACGGTGCTGCAAAATACCTCCGGCGGTACCCTTCCGGTTGATCTTTCTCTGAAAACGAATCCGTTTTCTGCGAAAACCCACCGAAAGTCCACCGGGAGCCATATTTTGCAGCGCCTTTCACTTTGTTCCGTCAACCTGGTATGACAGACATCTTTTGCAGTCTCCCTGCTTCTAATTATGCTCTGATCTTATTTTACTACGATCTTCACCTTTTTGGAAACCTCGCCGGATCTCACCGTGATATAGACGGTTCCCTTCTTCACTCCCTTGATTATCCCCTTGCTGGTAACAGTGGCAATCTTTTTATTGGAGCTTACATAGGTAATGCCCTCTTCGCTGTTGGAAGGATTTTTCCCGGGCTTTAGCGTCAGGGTCTTTCCCATCTTCAACGTGTAAGAGGATTTCAGGCCGGTCAGGGACTTTGTCTTAGTCTTTGGCACTGTGATCTTCACAGTTACCTTCTTGGAACCGGACTTTACAGTAATTACAGCCGTTCCTGCCCTCAGCGCCTTTACCACACCCTTGCTGGTTACGGTAGCCACCTTTTTATTGGAGCTTGCGTAGGTGATCCCCTCGTCGCTGTTGGAGGGATTCCGCTTGGGCTTCAGGGTCAGCGTCTTGCCCTTGTTCAGGGTATAGGACTTTTTCAGATTGGTGATGGAGACGGTTTTCGTCTTTGGCACCGTCACCCTTACTGTAAACTTCTTAGTTCCGGCCTTTACCGTGATGGCGGCAGTTCCCGCCTTCACGCCCTTGATCACGCCCTTGCTGGTTACGGTGGCCACCTTCTTATTGGAGCTTGTGTAGGTGATCTTATCCGTAGAGGTGATGGGAGTCAGCACTGGCTTCAGTGCAAGGGTTTTGCCCTTTGCCACCGTCACCTTGGACTTTAGTCCGCCGATCTTGGCGGTCTTGACCGTGCTCTTTTGAACCGTCACCGTCACCTTCCCGGTCTTGCCGCTGGCCAGGGTAACGGTCAGGGTGGCTTTTCCCGTCTTATTCTGAGCTGTGATCTTGCCCTTATTGTCCACCTTCACGATCTTGGTGTTGCTGGATTTCCAGGATTTCACCTTGTCTCCCCTGGCCAGTCCCGTCACCGTCACCTTGGTGGTGGACTGCTTCAGCTTCAGGGTGATATTTGTAACATTCAGCTTCATGGTGGCCTTCAGCTTGGCAATGGATTTTGTCTCCTTCTTGCCGCAGACGGTACAGGCTCTGGTATTCACGCCAGCCGCCAGAGCGGTGGCCTCCTTAGTCACCTTCCAGGCGCCGAAGGCGTGCTTTCCTGTGGCAGGGATAGGTTCCTGCCCTAAAAGTGCTCCGCAAACGGTACACTTCTGCACCCTGCTTCCTGACACGGCGCAGGTGGGCTGCTTTATCGTCTCCCAGGCTCCAGGTGAGTGTATTCCTGTGGCAGGGATAGTCTCTTCCTTTACAACCGTTCCGCACCCGGTACACTTCTGCACCCTGCTTCCGGCCACAGTGCAGGTGGGTTCCTTTACCGTCTCCCAGGCTCCAGGGGAGTGTATTCCTGTGGCAGGGATAGTCTCTTCCTTTACAACCGTTCCGCACCCGGTACACTTCTGCACCCTGCTTCCTGACACGGCGCAGGTGGGTTCCTTTACCGTCTCCCAATCTCCAGGTGTATGCTGATGCTCCTGGCCTTCCGACAGAAGCTCCATCCGAAGATGAACCGTCTGCTCCCCGGCGTCCACAAAATCTATGTATACTACGTATCGCTCCCCGGCGTTTAGATAGGCCGGGAACTCCTTCAGCCAGCTTAAGGTCTCGTCTCCAGCCTTGGAAAGGCCGATCTGTCCCTGGAAATCCGTCTTTATTCTATAAAATCCGTCCTTCTTCGGCACAAAGGAGGCAATCACCCGGTTTCCGTTTTGCTTCTTTAAGGCAGCCTCCAGATCTGTTTCCTCTGAAATCTTCGGAAGCTCTTCTACCGTAAGACCACGGACGTCGCCGAAGGCAGAGCGCCCTCCGCAGACGGCAATATATCTGCTTCTTCCATCAGGCAGCCGGCGCTGCTCCACCAGGATCTGATTGCCGTAGGGATCCTGGTAATCCGACGCTGCAATGACGCCGGTGGTGCCGTCTGTGTACTGCACCTTCAGGGTCATGCCCTTCGGCTCTCCTGTCAGCTCTGAGAAAACAGGCTCCGGAGGGGTAAGGAGGGTCAGGCTCTCCACTGTTTTCCTCCGTCTCACCTCCACAGTGAAGTTCTCCGGGATCTGATTCCAGGTTCTGATAGAGATGCCGTAGAGCTGCCCTTTCTTCAGATACTGGACGCCGCTCCAGTCGTTTACCTCGTTGGTGGCAACCACTCCCAGATCCGTCTGATAGTATCCCTTCTCACCAGTGACCTGGATCATATATTCGCCGCTGGTCTCTGGAACAAAGTGATAGTACTGGCATCCAAATTCATTTACCTGACCTTCTGCGGGAACGCCGGCCTTCAGAGCCGGAGCCTGGGCCACATCCATCTGAGAAAGCTTCATCCGGTAGGTTCGCTCTATGTCTTCCTCATGGAAATAAACGGTATACTCTACCTGATCTTCAAGGATTTCCCAGTTCCAGTCTACTCTGTTTCCATAGCTGTCCATTGTCTCCGGGGCAATGGTCTGGGTGCTTCCGTCCTCATAGGTAAACTGGATCTCAAACACCTGGGAGGCGGGAACCAGCCCTATAAATATCGCCGGTACACTTGCCTCAAAGTCTTTGGGAAGGATCGTAAAATCTGTTGCCTTCGGCGCCTTCTGTACTGACAGTCCGCATTGTGCTGTCTGGTCAGCCGCATTGGACACCTTGATCTGGTAGCTTTCTCCCGCTGTCAGATCACAGCCGATGGCATACCCATCTTCCTGGGAAATGCTGTTGTACATCAGCTCGCTTCCCCCTGCCGTAAATATCTGCAAGAATATTTTTCCGGCCTTGCACAGACCCTGAGAGTCTTTCACTCTGATCACATACTGCCCCGTCTCTTCTGGGCTGTACTCATAGAGCCGATCTTCTCCGCCCGGAAGCTCTATGGTCTCTCCCTGACCCGGAAGCTTGGAGCTTACAAGCCCATGGATCCTGGCGGTCTGCTCCTTCGGAGAATGCTGCACAGCCAGCACATAGGTAGTTCCCTGGATCAGATAACTGTTCACCATCTGCAGGGAGGAAGAGGTCTGCTCATAAAACCAGAAGGTATTCTTTGTCTCGTCCTCCAGCTCATAATAGCCTGTTTTTTCCGGGGTAAAGGCAAAGAGCTGGTATTTGTTATTTTTAGCTACGGTAAAGTCCTGATCTGCCGCCACCTTGGGCAGGGAGGATACGTCCGCCTTTCCATAGGTTACCTCCACGGAATTTTCGGAGCGGATCTCCTCTATCGTCCTGTGAACAGCAGTCACCAGATAGGTTCCCGGCTCCAGAGTGTCCCAGGATGCGTCCTCACTGACGATCCTTCCGGTCTCCTTCTCTCTTACCTCATACCGGAAGGCATTGCCGTACTGATCCTTCTCATTGCCTGAAAGGGTAATGGTCTCCTGAGAATTTTCATAAACCGCCTGCACCCTCCAGCCCCCGGCGTCAAAGGTATCAATGCCTGAGAGAAACTCCTTCTCTCCATTGGAGAGCAGGGTGACGGTATTTAGCTTTACTGCCGTGCTTCTGGAGATGGAGAAGTCTCCCGCTTCCCTGGGATCTACCAGGATCTCATAGCTTTTGCCCTTCTCTAAAGCTGCGCTGAAGCCGAAGCCTCCCTCCATGGATACAGACAGCTCTTCCCCGGTCTCCCTCTCATAGAGCTTCACCTGGTTAAGCTCCCCGTCGGAGACAAAGGCAAGCCGCCCGGTCTCCCCGGCTGTGTAGAGAGCGCCCGCATAATAGCCGTCCGGGTTTTCAAAGGCCGCCTTCTCATCCCGGAAGGGATTGCCTGCTGCGGCCTCCGCCCTTGTCTGCACTGTAATGGGGGTCCATTCCTGGATTCCAAAATCCCCGAAGGTGGGCCGCACAGACAGAGCGTAGGTTCCTGCTGCCAAAAACTCCTCACTAAAATGTTCCTGCTGCCAATCCGGCTCTCCGTCCACCATTTTGTACAGTACAGCCTCCAATCCGTTTCCATTGGAATCATACTCATAGGTATCCCGATCCCAGGTAAGGAGCTCCGTCTTTCCGTTGCTGTAGGATAACTGCACCTCCAGGCCTCTGGGGCTCCAAAAATCCTCCCGGATTTCTCCCCACTGTTCAACCTGGATCCCCAGGCCCTCTATGTACTGGGTGCGCTCCGGCCAGGAAAGGATCCTGACTCCGGTGACCTCCGCCTGATAATCAAAATTGACAGAGACGCTTCCCGGCGCATCCTGGAGATTAGAAAGCACATAGTAATATTCATACCCGGAAGCCAGCGATGTCAACAGGCTTCCAGAAAAGTCTGACTCTAAAAATCCACGCCGGATCAGGGTCTGTCCCTGGGGATCCCAGGTGTACTGGCTTCCATAAAAGTCATGCTCCCCGGCGCTTCTGGCAAAAAAGTTGTAGCTTCCTGCCATTGTCTCATCGGGAGCAAAGGAATAGATCAAAGACCCTCTTCCCCCGATCTCCCCGGAGTACGTTCCCTCCGGCTCCAGGGGGATCGCTTCCCCGGCTCTGCTCATCTGGAGGGTAAAATCCTGCCGTTTCTTGATCTCACCGTTCACCTGCAGGATCAGGGAGTAAGCTCCCAGGGGGATCTCCTGCTCCTGATAATCATAATAAGAATAGGGGGAAACAAGCTTTGCCCTCTCCTTATTCCACAAAAACAGTACCATATCATCCCCTACGGAAGTGCGGCTCCAAAGGGCTTCGCCCCAGTCCGAGCCTTCCTCTCCCAGATCAAGCTCTGCCGTGGTCACCTCCCAATGGTCTATGAGTTCCGGCTCCTCTCCCTCTCCGTAGGAAATGGTGACAGGAAGGTTCCACATCCGGTTCTCCAGCAAAAGAGCCTGACAGGTCTGCCCCATGCCGATGTCATAGGACTCTGCTTCTTTGTAGGCAGACAAGGATACGGTTCCCTGAAGCTCATCCATACTATCCTGGTATCGATCCCACAGGTAAAGATAGTAACTATTGTTTATCCCGGAAGCCACCCGATAGGAAGCATCGGAATATCCGCCGTCGCATTTCTCCAGTCTCCCGCTCTCCGGATTCATCCAATACAGATTCCCGGCCAGGTTGTCGCTGCCCTCTGCAGAGCTCTGGCTGATAACGTAGGTTCCCTCTTCCGGCAGCTCAACCCGAAAGGCCTTCCCTTCTCCTCCCGGAATCAGGGAAAATGGTTTTTCCTCCCCAACAGTCACCGTCTCCTCGTTCCCAAGGGTACTGCTTATGGGAAGCTGTGCGCTCTTGGCCGGAACGTAAGCTCCTGTTTGGGAATCCCGGATCAGCTCTGATACTGCCGCCAGCGTATAATCTCCATAGATAAGGAAGTCTCCTGACCACGGTATGTCTACATAAGTCTCACCCTTCTTTACCGTCAGAAAAACTTCATAGCCGGATTCGGTGCGCCCACTCAGCACGTCGCATCCAAACTGATATTGATATCCATAACTCCACTCCGCAACGCTCTCCGCTTCCCCATTATCATACAACACCTTCACCGTCAAACTGAAAAGCTGAGCCCTCAGGTTAAAGGCTGAGGTAGCTATCCCTGCCTGGTCTGCCCCCTCTATGACAAGAGCCTGGGCTTCCTGCTGTTTTTCAAAGGTGACGGTTCCGGAAGCATTCTCCCCCTCATTTTTCCTGGAAAGCACCAGACAATAGGAGCTGCCTGTCTGGAAGATCCTGCCGGGCCATTCCGCCGGGTAGCCTTCCAATTCATTGATGCCAAAATCCGGATCCCTTACATACTTCTGGGAATCTGGCTCCCTCTTATACATCTGGGCATAAATGCCGGTATTGCCCGGATCCACCCTCAGGCTGTAAAGCCCTGTCCTGGCAGGATCCAAGGCTACGACGCAGGAATCTGCATCTCCCAGGGCATACTCTGCAGACACGGACTCCCCGCCGTTAAGGCTCCCTGCCGGATCCAGGGTAAGCGCAATGCTGCCCGCTCCTTCCCCGGCTTCCTGATTGCTGTAATCTTTAAGGCTGGCCCGAAGCTCATAGGTTCCCGGAGCCGGCGCTATCTCATCGGACTCAAAAAGCTCCAGCTGCTGGCCGTCCTTAAAAAAGCCGATCTGAATCGTGTCTTCCCATGCAGTGGTCTGCCGGAAGCCTAAGATCCGGTTGCTTCCGTCCTCCTCATTATACTGCCAGTCATGCTCCCACTGGCGGATGGTCTCCTCACTGCCATCGGTATAAACCAGGGTTACCGGAAAATCCTCCCGCAGCTTCTGGAAGTCAAAGATCCCGCAGGAAACCTTTTCCACCCGGATCTGCTGCAGCCTTTTCTTTGCAAAAATCTCTACCTTCGCATCCAGGGCGGTTTCTCTGGAAGCCCGGTTGCAGTAAACCAGGCTGTAGCTTTTTCCTTCCTCCAGGGACACACTGCTTATATTTCCGCCCCAGTGCTCTGTCTGCAAAAAGTAAGCTCCATCCCTTTTTTCATAAATCTTCAACTGGGCAGGATTGCTCCCGGTATTTTTCAGCACATACTCGCCGGTCTTTGGGGCAGTATAAGAAAATGCTACTGCCTCCCCGTAAGGGAGGGAATACGCCGTCCCAAAGGTTCCTTCCTGCGTCTCTGTGATCTGAAACTCCGCTTCTGCCTCTATAGCGGTCTCCGGATCATACTCCCAGATGTCTGTCTCTGTGTGGTACAGTCTCAGGGTATAGCTGCCGGGGCGGATGCCCAAGCCTTCCCCTTCCGCCGGCAGGTCAACCACCTGGCCGTTCTGCTCCAGCCTGCCGTAAATCGATTTTCCCTGAGAGGTGCTTCCGGACAGCAAAGTTACCGGCGTTTCATTCATGGATACGTTTGTCCAGCCCCACCGGCTTACGGTATCGCTGCTGCCATCCCCATAGACCACCTTCAGGCCGACTCCGTCCTCCTGGATGCCTACCAGTCCGTCCCAGACCTCATCCACTCTGTACTGGGCTTTGATGCTGGCCACCTCCAGGGAAGCCACGGAAGAGGGCTGCCTGAAATGCACCTGACAGCCTCCGGCGCTACTTTCTGCCAAACTGGGGTTCTTCACCTCAAACACATAGGTGACGCCCGCCTCCAGATTGCAGGAAAGAACAGCATTGATCCTCTCATCCCCGCCGCTTAAGCTTTCCAGGCCATTTTCTGTTTTCTGATACCAGAGAATAGCGGTATCAGAAATCCTGTCCGTGGTGTAGAACACATACTCCCCGGCAGTCTCCTGGGTGGGGGTAAACTGATAGTATACTCTTTCCCCCGGGCCCCAAGAAGCCTGATACTGGCCTCCTGCGCTAAGCTCTACAGCCTGAGCCAAGATCTCCTCCGCACTCAGGGGCTCCTGATCCTTTGCAGAAAGCATCATCAGCGCCGGCTCAGAGATCAGAGGATCCTCACTCTCGCTTTCTGACTCTAAAGAAAGGGGATCCTCCCCTAACCCTTCTGTCTCCGTATCCAGAAGGATCTCCTGGGACGGCTCTGTTTCTGACTCAAAGTCCAGAACCACCTCGGTCTCTCCTTCTCCCAAAGTCTGACCCTGGCCCTCCGGCTGGGTCTCAAACTCCTGGGACACTTCTGTCTCCTGAGACATCTGTTCCTCTGCCTCAGGATCAAAGACTGTTTCTAACTTAGAATCAGCCGCTGTTTCTGTTTCACTCTCACACTCCGTCTCGCTCTCGGATTCCCACTGGCTTTCCGGCTCCAGCCCCGGCGTAAGGGGAACCTCCTCAAAATCCAGATCCTCGATCAGCCCGTTGCCGATCAATACTCCTTCCCCCACACTGCCGGAAGGAGTATTTCCTCCTGACGCTCCCTCGCTGCCTGGAACACTGGCGTTCCCAGGCTCTTCTTCCAACGCCCCTGACGGAGGAATCTCCTCATCCATCAGGATCAGATCCTCCATCCCTTCGCCTGCATACACCGGCAGCGGATTTACCGGTATGGACGTCAGGGCCACGGCAGCTGCCATCCATGATGCCAACAATCTTCGTTTCATACCCTACTCCTCCTAAGTATTTGATGTAACTCTTACGATAGCTGTTAAGAGCAAAAAATGCCGGAGAGATCGCCGCTGGCTGCGGCCGGCTGCTAACAATTCCGACATTTTGAATCTATTATACTATGTTTTCCTCCTCCGTACACACGCTTCTGGAGCCCCCTTTTTTTCCATGCACATTTTTTTGCCGATCAGCCTTCTATTTTCCTGATTTTCCCTGGTTTTACTGCTGTTTTTTGATGATTTTCCATGATTTCTCATGAAAATTTCCGTTTTTTCTGCATTGTGCTTTGAGTTGCCTGGGAATGCTTTTATCGGATTTTCCTGTCCCGGATACTCTATGGATAGATTCCGGCTGCAATATCGGTTTGTGCAGATACGTCGTCGTCTCTGCGTAAAAAAAGAAGCGAATCCATTGCAGTTTTTCTGCCGATCCGCTTCTGATTGATTTCTTTTTTAGTATCCGCATCTTCTCCAGATACTTGATCACTCTTAAAGGAAAAAAGACAGATTAATTACGGGGGCTATCCGCAATTCTGCCTCTTGTTTGTCTCAATTTTACCATCTGTGTTTCTTAAACTGTTTCATCAGCCATCGAAAAAGCAAATATGCTGGAATTATACATGCCATGGTTATAATCAGCATTCCAATTCCGCTCAGAACACTTGCTCTAAAACAAAATAGTATAAACAATATATAAATAACCGCTAAAATTATAACTATTGTATCTATAGTTTTCTTCGTTTTCTTGGTCATATCGCACCGCTCCTTTTTATGCATTGTAACACACAAGGATGCGGTGCAATCGGTTACGGCAGAGCAGCCATAGTATTTATATACTAAAATATGTTTGTCCTTCAGAAATCCCCCACCCCCTCCAGATACTTGATCACTCCGCTGCCAATCGCCTCCGCCACCGCCTGCTGGTACTCTGGGGTCTGGATCTTCTTTGCCTCTTCGGGGTTGGAGAGGAAGGAGCATTCCACCAGAATGGTCACTCCCTCCGAGCGCTTCAGAATATAATAATTGGTATTTCCCTTAATCACACGGGGTCTTTGGATATTCAGCAGGGTGTTCAGCTGCTCCTGCACCGAAAGGGCCAGCTGCTTTCCCTCCTGGGAATGCTCAAAATAAAATACCTGAGGGCCGTACACCTGGGGATCCTGATAGCTGTTCTGATGGATGCTCACAGAGAGCAGCGGCTTTTTCTCCTGGATCAGAGCGCATCTGCGCTGAATGTCCTGAACCTTTTTCTTAGGACTGTCCTCATCATACAGCCCCTGATCCCCGGTTCTGGTATAAATGATCTCATAGCCCTTCTCTTCCAGCACTTCCCCCAAAAGCCTGGAAATGGCCAGATTGATCTGCTTCTCCTCCACGCCCCCGATCCCCACCATGCCGGGATCGACGCCCCCGTGCCCCGGGTCGATGAGTATCCGCCCCCTGGTTTTTTCCCAGTTCTTCTCCTCCAGCCCGGCCTCTGGCTCCTGACTCGTTTTCTCCTGAGACTGCTGGCTTTCCCCCGCCTCTCCTTCTGTTCCCTTGTCTGGCTGTCTCTGAAGCCCATCCCCTTTCTCCTGCCACTCCTCCTGGATCCCCGAAGGATTTTTGCCCTGGATCCTGCCGCTCTTCTCAGCCCAGATCCCCGGCAGGATCCAGGCCAGGAATAAGATCACTCCTACCATGACCAGCTTCAAAATTTTATGTATCCGTTTTTCCGGCATAAAAAAACCCGCCTTCCCACACTCTCACTAAAGTGTATGGAAAGACAGGCTCTCCTAGTACAGCAAATATTGATTCACTGCCTGATTCATTTTTCTTCTTTTTTCAGCTCCTGATATCGGTGCTCGATCTCCATCAGCTCCATCTCGAAATCCTGACGGTTTTTCTGCCTGATGGTCTGAAGGATCAGCCCCGCAAAAAGGGACTGCAGCGCTGCGATCACCGCAAAGCCGCACACCACCAGCGTTGGGATCTTGGTCACCACGCCCTGGCTTAAATATTTTAGGAATACCGGAACAAAAAAGCCTCCTGCCAGGATCAGAAGGATCACTGTGAAGAAACCGAAAAATGCCAGAGGTTTGTAATTGCGGAACAGCTTTCCAATGGTCTTTAACACCTTAAACCCGTCGGAATAAGTATTCAGCTTGGACTCGCTGCCTTCCGGCCGATCCCGGTAATCGATCACCACATTGTCCAGCAGCATATTTTTATCAATGGCATGGATGGTCATCTCCGTCTCGATCTCAAATCCCTTGGACAGAACCGGAAAGCTTTTTACAAACTGATAGCTAAAGGCCCGATAGCCGGTCATAATATCCTTGATATCGCTCTTAAACAGCACATTGATGCTCTTTCGCACCAGACTGTTTCCAAAATTGTGGAAGGGCCGCTTATTTTCCGTAAAATAGGTGGAAGAAAGCCGGTCGCCGACCACCATATCCACCCGATCCTCCAGCACCTTTTTGATCATCTTAGGGGCATACTCTGCCGGATAGGTATCGTCTCCATCCACCATCAGATAACACTCCGCATCAATCTCCCGAAACATCCGGCGGATCACATTTCCCTTTCCCTGCTGAGGCTCCCGGCGCACCACTGCCCCGACCTCCCTGGCGATCCTGGCAGTGTCATCCGTAGAGTTATTGTCATACACATAGATCACTCCGCCTTCCGGAAGAACTTCCTTGTAATCCTCCACCACCTTGCGGATGGTCTTGGCTTCATTATAACAGGGTATCAATACTGCAACTTTATCCATGACTTTTTTCTCCTGCTTTACTGCTCATTCTGCACTGATAAAACAGCACGCCTGAAAATATTATAAATAAAATCCCGCAAGAATACAAGTAATTTATACAGGCTCCCATAACCCCCAGCCCCTTTACCATACTTCTGGCCGGGAGAATGGTCAAAACAGCGGTAATGGCATAGACGATAAGGATGCACCCGCCCCTTCGGATGGCAATGAGAATATTGTACAGCATGTACACGGCTGCGCTGATCCCGCCTCCGATGAGCAGCACAATAAATTCTAATTGATAGGGGGACAAGTCCACCCCGTAGATCAGCTCCAGAAGCCTTCTGCCGATGAGATGGCCGCCAACGACGATCCCTCCGGTAAAAAGCAGGATCAGTCCCACGATCTTCCCCACATAGCCGGAAAATTTCCGAATCTCCTTCCTCCACCAAAGCTCCGCAATGGTGGTGATGGTGGGCTTAAACAGAAACTCGCTTAACAGGGTGATCACAAAGGAGGGCATAAACAGCACGCTGTAATAGGTCTGATACTCCTTGGCCATCACGCTGTCCATGGCATACTTGGGAACATTGTAAAGAAGAAGGGACAAAAAAGTGCCCAAAAACAGGGGCGCGCAAGTTTTCAAAAGCTTCCCCACGCTGCTCCAGCGAAATCTCAGCCGCTCCTCATTTTCCTGCGTTTTCACATCCCGCAGCCTCTTTGCGGCCTCCTGCTCTTTGGCCAGCTCCCGGCGCATCCCTCTGACTGCCAGTCCGTTCATCAAAAGGCAGAGACCCAGGGAAGACAGGGAGGTGAACACGCAGGCAAAGGCCAAATTTTTTGTCAGGAGCAGGCTGATCGTAAACGCAGCAGCGGAGTAGGTATTCCTGGCTGCCAGCATCTTTCCCATCAGTTCCACATGATAATTCTGCTGAAAATTTCCGTGGAATACATCCTCCACCGCATCCACCGTCTTCATCAGGATGATGAATGCGCTGATCACCACATATTCTCCCTGGAAACTGAAGGAGCTGTAGATAATCCCAAACAGCATCATGGCGCTGCAGGTAAGGATCCTGGAAACTCCGTACTCCCGGAACAGATACTTCTCCCGCAGATCCGTGGCCTGATAGGTACGCATCCCGAAGCGTCCCACGGTCAGGAGAAGCTGGGCTGTGGCATAGCTTAGGGAGAAAAAGCCTGCCTGCTCCACGCCGCACACCCGGGTCACCACCATAAGGTACAGGAAGGAGGAGAGGGAGTAGCAGCTGCTGCCGATCATGTTCCAAAGGAACGCTTTTTTTACATTCTTTTCTCTATTCATGCTTCCCTTTCTTTCCCACGATCACCTGCCGGTACAGCTTTCCCGCAGCCTGATACAGCCCTACCTTACGGAGAACGGGAGAAACGGTGCGGATCAATCGGGGGAGCAAAGAGCCTTTCATATATTTTCGGATCACCGCCTCCTTATCTGCATTCTCCCTGTATTCCTGCCAGAAAGCCTCCTGGTTTGCCGGGGGCTTGGCGCTGTATTCCAGATGGGGCTGCCAGCAGTCCTTCTTCGTCACCTTCTGAAATTCCGCCTGTTTTTTCAATTCCTCAAACAAAAGCTTGCCTTTTGTAGAGTTTACCAGCACCACATTGACGCCGCCCTCCGGGTCAAAGGAGATCCCGGCCTGCTCCACATTCCAGAAATCTCCCAGGGTGAAATCACCGGGACGTTTGTAGCTGGTATAGTGGCAGTCAAAGCAAGAGGGCCGATTCGCATAAAGGCTTAAGAACAGCTGGTTAAAGGACAGATCCTCCACCACCTGATCCAGGCTGCCCTTTTTCACCTTCACATCCATCACCTGCTTTTTCCAGGATACCTTTTTGCTGCGCATATTGATCCGAATGATCTCATCTCCCGGCTCCAGATATCCCTTCAAAATGGTAAGGTACGCTTCCCACACCTTCCGGCTTGGAACTCCATGGCAGATGTTGTCACAGGTATAAAGGTTCTCCCTGTTTACCCGCTTCAATTTTAAATACTTTTTTACCCCCATGATCTGACAGGGGGTTCCCGTAAGCAGAACCGTCCTTCCCTGCTCCAGATCAGTCCGAATAAAGCGATATACCTCTGTCAGGTCGCTCTCCACATACTTGGAGGTGCGGAAGGCTGCCGCCTCCTGCCAGGTTTCGGCCCTCTCATGGCGCACCTGGAAACTCTCGTCAAAGGCCACTCCGTAGACCACGCCCTGTCTGTCCAGCGTCCACCGGGCCAGCAGGGTAAACATGCCTCCTGAGGAGCTTTCTTTTAAAATCTCCGGCTTCTTCGCCCGCAGAGCGTACACATCCGGATCTGCATCCCGCCCCACATAATTTTCTTCCAGCGGGCAGACCTTACGGCACAGTCCGCAATCAATGCACTGATAGGGATCCACCTTGGGATAGGCGAACCCTTTTTCATCTCTCTGCATCTTGATGGCTGATACGGGACAGATCTGACTACAAGCCATACAGCCGCAGCACTGCTTCTTTTCCTTGCTATCTAAGTACATCCCTTGCTCCTTTCCAAAAATGGGAAAAACAGCTCCTTTGCAGGAGCAGCTCCGGGCGGATACCGCCTTATTGGTATTTATTTTTTACGCTTCCCGCTTTCCGCTCCTTATCATTTTTTTCAGGGCGGACAGGGAGGTTTCTCTCATTTTGGCCAACTGCTCATTGGCATAGGTAAAATCAATTTCTTCTGTGAGCTGCTCATCGTCCAGCGCTCCCATAGTTCTGTGCGAAAGCTTCACCTGCTCTAACAGCTGCTCCACCCTGCGGTTTTTATGATGTCCGTCTACCTTTGCAAAAAACTTCCGGTTAAATAACAGAGAAAACACAATACCATGGAAGGAATCCGACACCACATACTCCGCATTCTGAAACAGGCCCATCCACTCTGCCGGCCCCACGGTGAGCTGACAGCTGCAGCGCAGAAGTCCCACCAGAGGGAAGGGCACATATACCACCCGGCAGCCTGTGACCTTATTCAGTCTCCTCACAAAACTTACGATCTCCGGATTGATTCCCAACTGGTACACTAAAATATACGGCGTTTTCTTCTTCGGTTCCACCAATAGTTTTTGCCATTCCTCCGGCGTCAGAAGCAGCGTAGGGTCGCAGACGCACGAAGGCCGCTTCCCGGTCAGCTCCTCCACCACATCTGCCCCGTAATTTTCCCGCACCAGTATCTCGTCAAAATCCTTCAGAAGTTTCCCGTACGCTTCCCGGTACTGCTCCGGAGGAAGATGTTCCCCGATACTGGCTGCATAGCTGCATTTTTTCTTTCCTTCCTTCACAAAGTCCAGAAAATAGGTGCGGTCAAAATTGGTCAGCTTATAATCCCAGATCTGGTCGCTTCCCGCAAGATAAATATCGTATTTGTCCGCCACAGCCTCCATATGCCCCGCTCTCACCGGCTGGCTGTAGCGCATCTTCCGCCGGAAGAGATTGCATTTTCGCCGCCTGGGCAGATAGCAGATATGTCCGATCACTCCGTAAATATAGTTGAACAATCCTTTTTTCTTTAGATTCACCAGCCGGAAAGGATTGCTGATATATTCACACCGGTAATCAATGATCTCCGGATCGGTTCCCAGCTCTCTCAGCTTTTTTTGCAAACCGTAGCTTTGCAAAATAGCACCGTAGTTGTCATAATTGTGGAAGGTAATGACTCCGACTTTCTTCTTGTCCATTTCCAATACCCTTTCTTTTTTCTAAACTGTAACTCCTGATTCCGGCTGCCGCCTCTATCGGATTCTTTTTAGCGTATTCTCTCTTCCTGGCCCTTGCACTGAGGCATGGCTCCATTCCAGGCACCAGTATAGCAATACCGGCAGACAGGCCATCACCGGCATAGCATACCGAAGCAGCCCATTCACTGGGGAGGCCAGGCACACTGCCACATTCAGAGCCGGCGCCGCCAGAACCAAAATTCCCAGATACCGTTTTCGGTAAAAGAAGTATCCAGCCATCAAAAGCAGAATCCACGTATACGTACCGGGATTCAAAAGCTGGGCCAGCCCCGGCACTCTCCGCCACAGCTCCGCATAACCCTCCATCAAACTTCTTAATCGATAGGGGGTCACATAGGAAATCGCAAAGTCCCCGGTGGCCACAGGCGCTCCTTTAATATAAAAATGATAGGCGATTCTGGCATTCCGGTTGGAAAAGGGATAGTAATAACCGAAGGTGTTGTGCAGGGTAGCCTGCAGATACACGCCCGGATGCTTTCGAAACATCTGGGCCCACACCCGGAAATATTCCTGCAGTTCCTCACTGGTAGCCTTTATCTTAAAGGTATCCTTCACAGGGTCAGACAGTTCCGGATCATAGTTTTCCGCTATCGTATCAAAATCTAAAACCTTGTCAATGGCCTTCTTCTCTTCCTCCGTCACCTCGTCCGGATACTCTTTTACATACCGGGCGGTCTGCTGAAACAATACAGACATGGTAACCCGCTTGTTCTCCGGAATCACTCCTGCAGCCGGAGTCAGCACATACTTATATCCCCCAAAGCAAAGCGCAAGGCAAAAAGTGAGCAGCAACGCATACCTGCGGTATCCTTTCTCACAGAAGAAAAACAAAAGAAGGCTGGCTGGCAGTACTAAAAAGATGCCGTTGTTTCGGAACGCAGAGATCAGAAATCCCAGGAAAAACAGCTGCAAAAACCGCAGCTGCAGCCGCCTCCCACATTCCTGCTGCTGTCTTCTCAAAAACCAGAGACAAACTTCTACATACAAAGCCGTATACAGCGTGTACAACGCAAGATAGATGGTATCCTTAAGGATCGCCTGAGCATAGGAGCCAAATACCGGATTAACAGTAAAAAATGCCAGAGTCCCCATCTGAAGGAGCCTGGGTGCCCCCCATTCCCTGATCTTTTTGCACACTGCGGCATAACAGAATACCTCCACAATGCAGAAGGAAAACACTACGAGAAATACGCCAAAGTTGTCGCTGATCACCTGACCGATGCGCATGATCAGTCCCACCAGCAGAGTCAGAGACCAGGAGTGCTGATTCGTCAGATCCCGGACTCCGAAAGCCATATTCAGCTGATTGTACCCGTCATGTGGCACTGATCCCGGCAAAAAGGCCAGCAGAAAAGGCAGCCATCCTAAAAAAATCACCAGCGCACAGAACAAAAGGTAATGCCTTTCCACCCATTGCGGAAAAGGCTTTTTTGCTTTGTTCTCCTTTAGGCTCACCCGGTCTGCAAACCGATAGATCAGTTTCACACAGACAAAAAACAGGAAAAAGTACCCTGCAAATACCACCAGCGCAATACAAAACTGTTTTTTTCCTCCAAAGATAAAATTCCAGTTTCCGTTTTTGGAATAGCTGATGCCAATCATCATGAAGGCAGAAAACAGGCAGGCCAGAAGGGGCACCGTCCAGTGACACACCTGCTTAATCTGCTCCCAGACTTTCACATACAGCACGCATACTGCCAGCAGAACGATCAGTTTATCCAGTCCCACTCCATCCACCTGGGCCTGCACCATTTTAAAAATCGAATCTTTATACTGATAGACCCCGGTGAAAGACAGTGCTATGCCTGTCAAAAGTCCCGCCCCAATGGGCCAAATATTTCGTTTTTCCATTATTTCCTCCAAGTTCAGAGCAGTTCACTGCTCCCAAAATATTTTTCTCCAGGCAGCCGTTCTTTTCCCTGCCTGTACAGCAACCAGTTCCTGATCATACCTGCTTATAACGGTTTGGAGCCAGGCCTTTTGCAGCCTGGCTTCAAACGGTTACTCTTATTCTAACATTCCGCAGCTCAAATGACAACACAGGAAACTTCTAAAATACCATCGCGCCACGGAAAATGCATTTCCTAAAAATGCAGAACCTGCAGCAAAAGCAGCCAGCTTAAGCCGTAGTATACTACTACCGCCACCAGGTCATTGACCGTAGTAATCAAAGGACCGGAGGCCACTGCCGGATCTATATGAATCTTCTGAAAAAACAGAGGGATCAGCGTTCCGAAGGCGCTGGAGATCACCATAGCCACCAGAAGGGACATCCCGATGCAGCCAGAGACTGCAAAGGCAAACCCGATTCCTTTCCCTTTCACAACCATGATATAACCTCCGATGCACAAAAAAGAGATCACACCTAAAAGCAGTCCGTTAAAGCCTCCGATTCGGATCTCCTTTCCTACCAGGCGTATCTTCTGCTGAAAGGTAAGTGCTCCATCCGTAAGCACCCGGATGGTCACTGCCAGGGACTGGGTCCCCACATTTCCCGCCATATCAAGGATCAGAGACTGAAAGCACATGATCAGAGTCAGCTGGGACACTACCTGCTCAAAGGCTCCCACTACTGTGGATACCACCAGCCCCAGACCCAGAAGCACCAGGAGCCAGGGCAGGCGCTTTTTCACACTTTCCTTGATAGGTTCCTGCAAATCCTCCTCCGCTGTAAGACCAGCCAGCATGGCATAATCCTCTCCCAAGGTATCATCCACCACCTGGATAATGCTCTGGGAAGTGATCACTCCCAAAAGATGATTCTCATTATCCAACACTGGCAGGGAATCCTCTGAATAATCCTTCAGCTTTTCAATACAGTCATCTATAGTTTCCTTTCCATACACATACGGGTAGGAGGTGCGGATCAGATCCTCCAGGGGAGTATCCTGTCTGGCAATGATCAGCTCCTTTAAGTCCACCGCTCCATAAAACACCCGTTCTTCATCCACCACGAACAGGGTTGAAATGTTATCATTTTTCGCCGCCTGACGGATCAGAGCGCTCATGGCCTCCTTGACCGAAAGGTTTGCCCGGATTTCAATGTAATTGGTCGTCATGCGGCTGCCGATCTCTTCTTTATCAAAAGAGGCAATCAGAGCAATATCCTTTCTGGCCCCTTCATCCATCAGTTCAATAAGCAGTTCCTTCCTGGTCTTCTCCATCTCTCCCAGGACTTCCCCCGCAGCATCTGCCTCCATGCCGGATAAAATAGCTGCCGCTTTTTTCAGATCCATCTCTTCTAAGTAGGAGCTCACCTCCTGGATCTGCGAATATTCAAACACATCGGACAGCATGGGCACATCCAAAACCCGGTATATTTTCCTGCGCTCCCCCAGGGTAAGCTCTGTCAGCGCCTGGGCAATATCATTCTCATGATAATCCTCCAGTTTCTCCTTCATGATTCTGGGAGACGCATTGCTGCGGACAATTTCCCGAATCTTTGTCTTATAATCCGGCCGCTCCATGGCCCGGCGTTCTTCCTGAACCCTATTTTCGTCCTGACCCGGCGTTTTTCCTTCCTGTTTCCCGGTTTCCTGTCTTTCCTGAAACAGCAATTCTTCATTCATTCTCTTTTTTTCCATTTTCCCATCCTCCTATTCTTCCCAAGCACTCCCCTCTCTGTCCAGAGGCTGCTGCATCAGAAAAGGCTGAATTCGTATTTTGCAGCCTCCGTCCGAATACAAAGCCGGGGATAAAAATACAGCATGCAGAAGTAAACCCATTCTCTTTTCAGAGCTGAGTTTCCAAAATACAGTTTTTGTGATTTTAGGGAATTTCGTTTGATCAGGAAAAGAAGAGATGACTTAAATCAAAAGACAGCACCCGTTCACAGAGGATACTGCAGTCCGAGAAGCACCCATTTCAGGATCTGGCTCGGCCGACATCTGATACGGTTCTTTTCCTGTCTGTCTACTTCGCCCATGACCATCACAAGTATCCATTCTGTTCACCTGCCTTTTTCTTGAAAACTTTTCATCTGCCAAAGCCAGCCTGAAAGATTCCTTTTGCTGACTTTGAACATCTGCAAATGCTTTTTTATTATATACCTGTTCTTATTGGAATACAAGAAATTTCTTTCTGTAAGTTCCGGCTGCCAGTTCCGATCCTTTCTGAATTTATTCCGTTTCTTCCCCCATTTGTATGGGCAGCTCTATCCCTCCCCGTACAGCAGATCCTGAAGCATGCAGACCGCGCCTCGGTATGGTTTCTGATTCTCATAAATATTTTCCAGATAGGCACCGGCCTGTCCCTTAGACTGTTCCTGTACGGTCTCCAAATCCAGGCCGGTTTCCTTTTCATCAAAAATCAGAAGATTCCTTGCAAACGCCGGTGTCTTTTCTAACCAGTCCTTCACCTGCTGCGCCTGCCCCGGATCTTTCTCAAGTCCTGCTCCCCAGAGGATGGCCTTCACCTGGCTGTAATCCACATATTTATCCTGAAGAGCCTGAACGGCTTCCACTGCCTCCTGGATTGTAGAACCGGAAACCCGGGTAATGATATTTGTATTCCTGATCCTCCCCTGTGTTTCCGCTTTTTCTCCGGGCTCTTCCTTTTGCATTTCATCTGCCTGTGTTTCTGCCCCGGTTTCCAGCTTCTTTGTTTCCTCCCCGTTTACTGTCTCCTCTTCTTCTATCTCCATCCCCTCTCCATTCCCGGACTTCCCGCCTCCCAGCTCACCAGTCTCTCCGCCCTCCTCCCCGGGCCAGGCGCAGGCGAGTACAATCTGATTCTGTACGCTGTCAACTTCCAGCGCCAATGGAAAGCGCCTCTGCTCCAGTTCCTTTCCCGTGCAGCCGGTAAGACAGACGGTTCCTGCCAGCAACAGCCCGGGGATGAAATAATTTAAGATCAAATGCATCTTTTTTTTCACTGTCTCCATTTTGCCCTCCGTTTTCTCCATCTGACTCTCTGAATGGGACGCACCAGCAAAACCAGGACGATCATCAGGGGCGCCAGCAAAAAGCAGCCCAGCCGTCCGGCCCCCATTCTCCCCTCCGGCCAAAAAAGCAGTGTCAGTGACAAGCCATAGGCTCCTAAAAATCCGGCTATTCTTATTCCCTGCTCCCGTATTTCCCCGCTCTTCTTTCTCCCTCTTTCCTTAGCTGCAATTCTGTTTTTTTCTTTTCTGGCTCCTTTCCCTGCCGCGTTTTTCCGGTTCCCCTCTATTGTCCCGTTTTCTATGGTTACTTCTTCTTTTGCTGTCTCTTTTTCCCTTTGCGCTTCTCCCAGCAGACAGGTTCCGGCAATGCCAAGATAATAGAGGCCGCTTCCCACTGCCAGAAACAGACTTACCATCAGAAGTCCCACTGCCAGCACATCCCAGCGCTGAAAAAATACGCCCTGAAGATTGGAGGTACTCATCAGAGACAGCACCGGCCACTCCAATCGCCCCATTCCAGCCTGCCCAAAAATGCCGTAGCCACCCAAAAAAACCAGAAGCAGGATAAGGCCGGAAAAACCGAGGGTCTGATACAACCGCCTCTTCCACCCTTTTTCCTTCTGAGTTACACTCAAAACCATCGGTAGGATACCAATGTCCCCAAAGCTTCCGGCCCAAAATACCGCTGTTTCCAAAGTCTCCAGGAAAGAGAACTGCTGCGCTTCTAAAAGACGCTCTCCCTTTATCTGCAAAAGAGAGACTGCCAGCAATAACAGCAGCAGGATTCCCACAAAACCTGAGAGCATCTGGCTTAATCGGCCCCGCACCTCCATCCCTCCCCCTGCCAGATAAATTCCTGCAATTCCAGGCAGGAGCGGCAGCACCCAAAAAGGCACGTCCGGCAGAAGATAAAGCCTGGCTGCCGCGCTGCACAGGTACAGAAGGATTCCGGTCTGCAGCAGAAAATAAAGAACGTATACCAAATACAGAAGGTTTCCATAGAAGCGCCCTGCCGCCCGGCACACAGAACCATAATAGTCCCTTTCTCCCTCCCTGGCTCCAGTGCAGAAAACTCCAAGAAGCACAGCTGTCAGAAAAATTCCTGCAATTCCTCCTACCAAAACAGCGCCCTTGCTTTTTCCCTGAACCAGAAGGGGCAGAAACAGCACCAGCCTGCCCAGCCAGTCCGCCTGAAAGAGAGCCGCCGCCTGTCTGGACGAAATTTTACGATTTTCAGAAAACATAGCTCACTCTCCTGAATGCTTCTTATTTTGCCGAAAGCGCATCCGGCCCCTGACTTCCCGTCTGGCATAGACAGGGCGTCTTTGCAGCTTTCTCATAGGAGCCCGAAACAGACCGTCGCTCCACTTGGAGATTCCATCCCGGTCTCCCGCCTCAAAGGGCATTAAGTAGGGGATGCCAAAGCTTTTCAGCCCGGAAAGATGAATCAGCAAAAGCACCCAGCCTGTCACATAGCCATAAAGCCCAAAGATACCGCACAAAAAAATCATTCCGTATTTCAAAAGCCGAAAAGACTCAGAAAGCTCCTCATTGGGAATCGAAAAAGAGCCAAGGGCTGTCAAAGCCTCGATAATCACAATCATGGGACTGATGAGATTTGCCGCCACAGCAGACTGGCCAATGATCAGCCCTCCTACGATGCCGATCATATTTCCAATGGGCCCGGGCATTCGAAGTCCTGCTTCCCGCATCAGTTCAAAGGAAAATTCTATGAGCAAAAGCTCCGCGATGGTGGGAAAAGGGACACCTCCCCTGGCCTGAGACATAGAAAGAACCAGATTCACCGGAAGGATCTGCGGATGAAAATTGGTCACCGCCAGGTACAGGCCAGGAAGAGAAAAAGCCAGAAACACAGCCAGATAGCGAATACACCGCAGCAGGGATGCAATCTGAAAGTTTCCGTAATAATCATCTCCCGTCTGAAGCAGACTGTTAAGCGTGGTGGGCAGAAGAAGGGCTGCCGGAGTGTTGTCGCAAAGCAGAAGCACTCTCCCTTCCAGAAGCGCAGCCGCTGCCCGATCCGGCCGCTCAGTAGTCTGAAATTGGGGAAAAGGAGAATACCATACATCCGCTGTCAGCTGCTCCACCACTCCGCTGTCCAAAATTCCGTCAATCTCAAAAGCAGCAAGACGCCCCTTAATCTCCTCCAGGATCTGGGGATAAGCCAGATTTTCCATATATACCAGTGCCAGCAAAGTATTGGACTCCTCTCCGGCAAATAGCTCCTCCACTTTAAGATCTGTGGTGCGGATCCGTTTTCTCACCAGGGCCGTATTGATTTTCACTGACTCTGAAAAAGCCTCTCTGGAACCGCGAAGCACCTTCTCCGATTCTGCCTTGGCCACCCCCATCCCGGGATATCCCTTGCTGCCAATCTTCAGCGCCTGATCGTATCCCTCCAGGAAAAAAACAGCGTTCCCTGCCAACAGCGCAGCCATACATTCCTCCATGGCAGCCAGTTCCTTCACATCTGAAATTCCCAGATTGTTCTCCTGTACTGCCTGAAGAATCTCCTTTCCCTCCAACTCCCACAGATGATTGAGAAATTTCCCGATCACAGAATCTTCCAGCATCATATTGCTCACCGCTGCCTCAACATATACCACAAGGCACCTGGTCTGACACTCTCTGCCCAAAACCATAGGACGGACGATAATATCATCACAATTTTCACACAGCTGCTCCAGCCGCTGCTGAATCTGCCGGATATCTCCGGATATTTTTTCTGCCATGTTTCCCTCCTTACGCTCTGAAGGTGCGCAAACGCTCTCAGAATCTGTCTTCTGCTTGAAATCCTAAAACGTAAAAAATGAAATGTTGCAAAACATCTTTGTTTTATGGGAAAAATTTCCTATAAAACAAAAATGCCATTCTACGGACAGATCTTCCTAATGCCTCACTGGCACAGATAATTCAAAAGAATCTCTATCTATCCTATAGAATGGCTCTGATTTCAATTTTTATTCCTGTTTTAGTCCGCCCATTTCTCCTTCATCTGGCCGATCCTCACATATCACCGCCGCTCCAGACTCTCCATAATGGACTGCTTCTGCTGGTCAATATGAATGCGCACCACCTCCATGGCTTTCTCCTCATTCCGCTCTTCCAGGGCTCCACAGATCGCCGCATGCTCTGTCACCAGCCGTTCGTGGCTGCTGGGATCTTTTAAATATTCCAGGCGGTAACGGTAGATCTGTTCCCGGATATTATTCAGGATCTGAATCAACCGTCGATTTCCAGTGGACTGACTGATAATTTCATGAAACTCCACATCCGCCTGAGCGCAGGCTAAAAGATCGTTGTTCTTCAGCTGCTCTTCAAAGGCGCCCGCCGCCGCCTTCAGCTGAAACAGCTCCTCCTCCGTCATATTCTGACACGCCTTTTTCACCGCCAGCTCCTCCAGGGCGGTGCGCACTTCCAGAACATTTTCCAGATCTGACACTGTGATCTCTGCCACAATGGCTCCTTTTCTGGGAACCATAGTTACCAGCCCCTCCAGCTCCAGCATCCGTATGGCCTCCCGCACCGGCGTACGGCTCACCCCCAGCTTCTGCGCCAGATGAATCTCCATCAGCCGCTCTCCAGGCTGAAGAGTCCCTCTGAGTATAGCCTGGCGCAAAGTTTGAAAAACCACATCCCGCAGAGGAAGATATTCATTTACCTGCAGTTGGATTTCATCTGTCATGGTAAGTTCCTCCATTATTAAAAAACTCTGTCAGATACACCTGCTTGGCAATGCTGCCCCGCCTCAGTTTTTCGTAGGCCTTTCTTGCCTTTGTTTTATCATCAAACAGTCCGAACACCGTAGGTCCGCTGCCGCTCATCATTGCGTTGACTGCCCCCTGTTTCTTCATTATATCCTTGATCTCCTGCACCACCGGATAGGCTGGAATCGTTACCGTTTCCAGCACATTTCCCATAAGTTCTGCCATCCGGTAGAGATCCCCGTCCCGCAAAGCCTGAATCTGCCCATCAATGTCCGGATGCTCCTTCAGCTCATGGGCCTTCAGATTTCCATACACAAATTTTGTTGACACATGTACCTTAGGTTTTGCAATCAGCACATGGCAGGGCGGCGGCGCCGGAAGGGCTGTAAGCTTCTCCCCGATGCCCTCTGCCAAGGCAGTTCCCCGAAGAATGCAGTAGGGTACATCTGCCCCAAGCCGTACCCCGCGTTCCATCAACTCCTCCAGGGTAAATCCCATGTGAAATAAGCGGTTCACTCCTACCAAAACTGCTGCCGCATCGGAGCTTCCGCCTGCCATTCCTGCCGCTACCGGAATATGTTTTTCTAAATGAATAAAGAGCCCTTTTTTCACTTGCGCTTCATCCATCAGAAGCTTTGCCGCCCGATACACCAGATTCCCTTCATCCACCGGCAGAAAACTCAAATTTGTCTTCACCCGGATTCCCGGGGTCTCTGTCACCGTAAGCTGTATCCGGTCAAACAAACGGACGGTCTGCATGATCATTCGCAGCTCGTGATACCCGTCCTCGCGCTTTCTAAGTACATCCAGACCCAGATTAATCTTCGCCATTGCTTTCAGCTTAATTTCTCTCATCCTTATCTCCTGTATTCATAGCTCCAAGCTGCCGTTCACCTGGAGACCAACCATTTTCCATTCATTATTGTATACAAAATTCACTAAAAATGCAAGGCGAAAGGAAGGGAAAACGCTGACTTACCAAAAGAAAATAGCAACAAAAATCCGGTGAATTTTTTTGATGTTTTTCATGGATACACCGGAATCAACTGATACCGGCTAATAAAGAAGGAAAAAGAACTTCCGACATTATAAAGGAAAATTATATGCGAAAGGGAGCAGAAATGCGCTCCCATTCCTGCTCCCCAAATCCGTCTTATACCCCTTTGGTTTTATTCTTTTTATTCAGTGGCCTTGAAAAAGCACAATACTCGATTGCTTGTTTCGGGCAAATATTTTTGCATTTTCCACATCGGATACACTCCAGACTGTTGGCATTCCTCACTGGATCACACCCCATCTTGCAGACGTCTGCGCAGGCGCCGCAATTGACACATTTTTCTGTATCCACGCGATAGCGCAGAATGGAAACCGGGTTAAACAAAGAATAAATCGCTCCTAAGGGGCAGATATACTTGCAGAACGGCCGGTAAATCAGAATCGATACCAAGATCGTCACAATTAAAATCACATTTTTCCAGGCGTACAGCCATCCTACCGCGGCCCGCATGGCGTCATTCAGCAATACCAACGGAATTCCGCCCTCCAGTGTTCCGACCGGACAAATCAGCTTGCAGAACCAGGGGGAACCCTGCCCGATTATGTCGGTAATATAGAGCGGAAGAAGAATGACAAACACCAGAAGAATCATGTATTTCAGCCAGCGTAGCTGGCGGTCTCCCCGGAACGTACGGATTCTAAATTTGGAAGGAAGCGGGATTTTGTTCAGTAAATCCTGAATCAAACCAAACGGACACAGCCATCCACATACGAAGCGCCCCATAACGGTACCCACCAGAATCATAAAACCGGAAACATAGAAAGCAAACTTATATTCGTAGCTTCCGATCGTAGCCTGCAAAGCGCCAATGGGGCAGGCAGCCACAGCGCCTGGACAGGAATAGCAGTTCATGCCCGGCACACAAACATTTTTAATCTTTCCCTGATAAATTTTCCCCCGGATAAATCCAATTAAGTAGCTATTTGTGATAACCGCCCATAAAACTTGAAAAAAATGGCGGAATCTTTCCGATTTTTTTGCTCGCCTATCCAATTCCTATACACTCCAGACAAATATTGATGGCCTTGCTCATGACAATCGTATACTCCTCTCTCCAGATCCCAAGACCCAGAAATCCAACACCAAGCGCTAACAGGAATACCGTAATTCCGTTGGCGCGCAAAGTATGTTTTTGCTTCATAGGACTTCCTCCTTCATGTTCCTTATTCTCTCAACGCTTTCGCAGGATCTGTTCTCAGTAATTTTGCATTCGCTATGGCAGTAATGAACCACACCAGAAGAACCGTTCCGAAAATACTCCCTGCAAACTGAAGGGAGGTAATATGAATCGGCAAAACACCTGACAGGGCGGTGAGCAGGAGACAAATCAACGCCGTAGTCAATGCAGAAAGAGCCGACAGTAACAGACTTTCCCAAAACAGCATCTTCTGAATCTGAGCGCGATGATAGCCAAGCGCCATCAGAAGTCCGATTTCCCCGGAACGTATACGAGCCAGTTTCATCAGCAGCATCCCACAGATAGCCAGTGCGATCACCACAAGGAATGCGGACACAAGAAGAAACAGGATTTGCAGCTGTGCAAAGGTTTCTTTCAGGCTCTCCACCTGCCTGGCGGCCGTAACAGGGGTGATTTGCTGTTCTTTCAGCTGGGTCTCCACTTCCAGAACTTCGTCAAAGCCGTTGACCTGATAAGCCACGGATACGGGGGGCTCATCTCCTTGCAGAGCGGTATAGAGTTCCTGTTCTGTTTGCCCATCCAAATAGTAGTCATCAAAACTACCGCTGTAAATACCGCTGATTTTCAGTTTCTTTGAAAAATCACTGCAGGTGAAAACGATTTCTTTTCCAATCAGAGTACGGATGTCTTCCGCAAATTGCTTGGCAAGGGACGGTGTGATTGCAATCTCTGCGTCTCTGGGCATTACGCCCACGTTCATAGTTTCCGTAGAAACGCTGCCAAATTGCTTGGCAGGAACGGGAAGCCCTTTCCCTTCAAATTCTATTTTGCACTCTGGAACCGTGTACTGCGCATAGCACTGCTGGATGTGGGGCGATTGCTCAAGCTGCGAAAGCAGCTGTTCTGCCGTGCCATCTTCTTCCAGCAGAATTTGCCCCCAAGAGAAAGCAGTATTTTTTTCCTCAAAGTAATTGACTTTCTCTTCTATTATGTTTTGTGAAGAAAATGACATCAGTACTGCGCATACGGCTATGGTTACCGCAAGAGAAATTCCCCAAAAACGCTTAAAATGCACTTGAAAATTATGTAAGGCTCTCCTGTACATAGAAACAGATACCACAGGAAGTTTTTCTTTTATCTCTGAGTCCCCAGCAGACTGTTTATCGGATGCCTTCAATACTTTGCACTTGCCATCTTCAATGGTGATAATTTCATTTGCATAATCACAGATTTTACGATCATGGGTGATAATGAAAACCGGACGTTCTTTTGCAATCTCCGAAAAGATTTCCATTATCTCATCCGCCATCTTGCGGTCAAGTGCTCCTGTGGGTTCGTCTGCTAAAATCAATCCCGGATTTCCCGCCAGCGCTCTGGCAATAGCCACACGCTGCTTTTGCCCACCGGACAGATTTTCTATCTTCTCATTTACCTTTTCTTCCATATTCAGACGCCGCAGCAGAGAAAGTGCCCACTCTCTGTTTCTGGCATTATCCTTACAGGCCAATTCGGAAGCTACTAGGATGTTCTCCAACACTGTATCGCCTGGAAGCAGATGATATTCCTGGAATACAAAACCGATGGTGTGTTTGCAGTAGTCGCAAAGAGCGTCTTCCGACAGCTGAGAAAGATCCTGCCCATCTACCAGAATTTTCCCGCTGTAGTCCCGGTCAAATCCTGCCAGCAGGTTGAACAACGTACTTTTTCCCGAACCGGAAGCCCCCCAAAGACAGGTAATGCCTTGATTCCCAAATGTGTGGGAAAATCCATCCAGCACAGTTTGGGAACCGTATTTTTTAGAAATACGGTTCAGCGCAATCATCCGAGACCTCCTGTTTTCAGGGCTGTCAAAGGATTCACGTGAGTGGCAATCACGCAGGTCTCTGCGAAACAGCCAACGGATACGCCAACGCTAAGCACAAATTCAAACCATACCGGAATGTTCAGCAGCAAAGCTGCAATTACGCTCAGAAGTCCGGTGAGCAAAAACATCCCTGCGTACTCTGCCAATGTTATCCGGGCAATATCGATTTTTGTATAGCCGCAGAGACGGTAGACGGCATATTCTTTTTTGCGCATAATGCCGCAAACCAGGCAGACAGAAAGTGCTGCCAGTGCAGAAAGGATAGCAAGCAATGCGTAGGAAACACCGGTCTGCATCTGCGTAGTTCCTTTCAATCCCACAATATCCCGTATCAGCTCAATTTGTCCCAGCGGCACAATCCCCTGTTCCATTATCTCATCATAGATTTCAAGATAATGTTCGGGGGAATCAGGCCGAAGCATAAAATTAAAACTGGGGTCTTTTTTTCCTGCCTGCGCGTAAATGTCCTTCATAATGGCCAACGATGGGAACAGAGAATCTTCATTTTCCAGTCGCATAATCTGATCTTCGAACTCAACCCCATAAGAGGTATCTGCAACGCCAGAGACGGTGGCTGTAAAAGAAATTGGCATACTCACAGGCTCACCGCTGTCCCAATTATATACAGCGCCAATAAGGGACACTTCCTTTCCCAGAATATCCTCATTGGTATAGCCCATTTTTTTGACCAGATTCTGAGGTAATACAATCTCATATTTACTATTGTCTGCCATGCGTCCGGCTACCATCTTATTGAAAACAGGCGCCTGACCAGATTGTTCAATAATAAAATCCTTCCCCTCTGCATGGATGACCATATCGTTGATTGGCGCATCCATAGTAATCACCTCGATGCGGCTGTCATCTTGATACTGCTCCAAAAGACCGGTGATATTCTGGTTTACACTTTTGGTTTCATCAGGCGTGTCCTCACTCCAGTCAGAACCGCTCATAAATGAAGAGACAATGGTTAAATTTAATACGGAATTCCCTTGTTTTTCAATCAGCTCCTGGAACGCCTTATTGCTGCTTTCGCTAAGCACGCCTCCAAAATTCACCCCCAGGCAAGATACCGCAATCACCATTGCCAGAACAACAGAGAGCAGTTTTCCCATCTGACGCCTGCCAGTTACTCCTGCCATACGCAGTGCAGCGCGAAGGGACAGACGGGATTGTTCTGTGGAGCTGCTGTGCGTTTTTGCTGGGATGTCTGCTTTGTCCGCTCTGATCAAAGTTCCCTTATCCAACTCAAAGATGGAACATTTTCCCTGAATGAGAGAGGTATCATGGGTCACGACAATAACCGTTCGCTCTTTGGAAATCGATGTCAGCAGTTCGCCAATCTCATGGGCAGTTTTGACATCCAATGCGGCCGTAGGCTCGTCGGCAATCAGTACCTGAGGATCTTTCGTCAGTTCTCTGGCAATGGCCACGCGCTGCTTTTGCCCGCCTGACAGTGTACGAACCTTCTGATCGGCCAGGTTTTCGATTTTTAGCTTCTTTAAGAGCATATTCAGATGTTTTTCGCTGCCGTTCCGATTTCGATAGGCCGGAATCAGAATATTTTCACGGACTGTCTGTTCGTCAATCAGTTGAAAGCCCTGCGTGATAAATCCGAATTCCGCCGCATAGAGCTGCGAGCGCTCCTGATCCGTCAATTCTTTAAGATTTCTGCCATAATAAAACGCTTCTCCTTCATACTGCATATCCATTGCAGAAAGGATGCGCAGAATGGTTGTCTTTCCGCTGCCGGAAGCGCCAATGATATAATTCATACCTCCGGTGATGGAGAGGGATACGTCCCGTAATGCTGTTTCGTGTTCAAAGACTTTCGTGATATTTTTCAATTCGAACATCCTTTACTCCTCCATCCCGTCTTGCGTCATTTTATCAATTTCGTTCTTCATCGTCACGCGCCAGTGATTTTTGGGCATAGCGCCCACGTAAGGCTGGCTCACCACATTTCCTTCGCTGTCCACAAAGAAGCTCTCCGGGAATGCCTGAATACCGTTCAAGCGTCCTTCCAGAAGTACCTTGTCCGGAATTAAAGTCGGGTATTCCACTCCGGTTTTTTCAATAATCTCTTTTGCCTTTTTTAAGTTAGCATTGTCAATCTCCTCCGTATTGCCAACATCCATGCAGACGCTGATAATATTGAAGCGAATGCCGCCATCCTGAAATTCCTTTCTCAGTTCATTTAAGACAGGCATTTCTTCGATACAGTAGCTGCAAGTAGTTGTCCAAAGGTTGACCATCGTCAAATCATACTCTGCAAAAATATCTTTAGAGACATCATTTCCATCAAAATCCTGCGCGGAGAAATCGCCCAGAGGAACAGGTACGAACTCACTTTGTTCTGATGTGGGCGTTTCCTGCTGTGCCTCATTGACCTTGGCGGAAGTCTCTCCCTTTGTGTCAGACTTTCCGCAAGCAGCTAAACTAAGCGCCGCCGTCAGCAGCAAACATGCTGAAATTACTTTCTTCATATTAAATACAGTCCTTTCTTTGCCATGGTTTCGTTGCATCAGGAGTATAGCACAGCTAATATAAAATCCATATAAAGAAGGGGGTGCTGCAAAATAATGGCTCCGGTAGATTTTCGGTGTGTTTTTCTCCGAAAATATGCTGTTTTTCGTAGAAAAATCACCCGAAAGGGTACCATCGGAGGTATTTTGCAACATCCCCTTCTCTCGTCAAATGTTTATTTACAGTACTGTCTATTGTTATTTTAAGTTATCTTGATCAAATCCTACGATAAATCTGCTGCCTTGCGGCTGGTTATTTTCCACACAGACATATCCGCCATGTTCTTCGATGATGCTCTTTACAATCGCCAGCCCCAGTCCGCTGCCGCCCAGTTCCCGACTGCGTGACTTGTCTACACAAAAAAAAGTATTGAAAACATAAGGTTTGGCATCATCAGGAATTCCAACACCGGTGTCAGACACAGTTACTTTGTCATTGGTTATGTCGATGAAAATAGAACCGCCGTCTACATTGTAGCGGATTGCATTGGCAATTAAATTATAAAACGCCCGCTGTAACAGACCGTCATCACCGCAAACAGTCCCTTCACCGGAAATCGTGACTTCAATTTGTCTGGCTGCAGCACGCTCCTCCAGCTCAAAAACGATTTCCTCCAATAAAGATCTTAATTCTACGGGCTCCTTTTTCTCAATTTTCTGTTCATTGGTAAATGTGAGCAAATCCTTTACCAGATTGGACAGGCGCTCCGTGCTCTCTCCGATGCTTTGCAGTAAAGACGTATATTCTTCAACCTTTCGATCTGGCTTCATCTGAAATACATCCAGCTGAGTTTGGATGGCAGCAAGGGGGGTACGCAGTTCATGAGCAGCATTGGCGGAAAAATTTTTCTGCACCTGATAGGAGAGATTCAGTTTCTCGGTCATGTCTTGAAATGCCTGAGCTAACCGCGAAACTTCATCCTGCGTTCCGGGTATCGGGACACCCTCGTCTAAATTATGAATATTGATGTGTTGGACTCTTTTGGTCAGATCTTCCAGCGGTTTGAGGGTCCTGGCTGCAAATAAATAGGTCAAAACGGAACCTATCGCAGCAAGACACAACATAACTGCTATCGTTTTTCCACGGAATTTCCAGATTGCTTCTGTGACCGCAGTGGATGGCTCCAACAGAAATGCCGGCATATCTCCATCCATGGACAGAGCCGGTGTAAGGACAGACGCCTGAACTAATTCATCGGCCGAAAAAATAGCGGACAGGGTCAACACTGCGCACATAATGGTTAAAATACATACTGAAATAACCGTCAACTTCAACTTTAATGGAATACTTTTCTTCATACGTTTCCTCCATCGCGAATCACATAGCCTTCGCCGATAATATTGCTGATGAGATCATACCCCAACTGCGTTTTCAACTTTCGGCGCAGGGAAGACATATGGACTCGAACCGAATTGGAAAAGGTGTCAGCACTGCTGTCCCAGACGTGCTCAATCAGTTCCTCTAATTTGATTACCCGGCCCTTATGCAGCAGCAGGTACTCCAACAGGGCAATTTCCTTTGTGGTCAGAGAAACGGAAGTTCCCGCTGCGGTAACAGTTCTGGAAACAGTATCAAAGCAAAGGGAACCGCTGGACAAAACGGTATTTTCAATCACTGTTTTCCTTCGCAGAAGTGATCGTACCCGAGCCTCCAATTCCGCAAAATGAAATGGTTTGGTCAGATAATCATTTGCTCCAAGATCAAGTCCCTTTACCTTATCATCGATTCCGTCACGGGCGGACAGAATTAAAACCGGTACATCCTTTTTTTCTCTCCGAATATTTTCCAGCACGGAAAATCCGTCCTGTTTCGGTAAATTTAAGTCAAGGAGGATCAGGTCATAATTTTCGCAAAAGGCTTTTTCATCCGCACAATTTCCATCTTCCGCCACGTCTATGGCATATCCTTTCAGACGCAATCCCTCTGCAAGAGAATTGCGCAATTTTTCCTCATCCTCCACAATCAAAATTTTCATTGTTCCACCTCATTCCCATAAAAATGAGGGTGTTGCAAAATACCAATTCCGACGGATTTTTGGTGTGTTTTCTCCGAAACATGTTGTTTTTCGGAGAAAAATCACCCAAAAGGATCTCGCCGGAGCTGTTTTGCAACATCCTCATTTTTCAAAGAAAAATCATTCTAAAGGGTCTCACTGGAGCTGTTTTGCAGCACCACCTCTTCTAACCCACTTCTTACTTAACGCTCGGTCAATTCATGCCGGATCTTTTTCTGATCAGCCTTCTCTCCTAAATGATCCGCCCGGCTAACTGCCGGAAGCCCTTTTCCATCTGCCTGAATACGCTTATAAACGCCATCCGTATTGTCCTATGGACACGGATCCTAGGATCTGGCCATACCATCCACGCTCAGCACAACGCCGGTGATATAGGATGCCTCCTCAGAAGCCAGGAATACAAAGGCATTGGCGATATCCTCCGGCTGTCCCAGACGGCGCAGCGGGATCTGCTGAATCAGCGGATCAATCACTTCCTTTGGAACCGCCTTCATCATATCTGTCTGTGTGATGCCAGGAGCCACCGCATTTACCCGGATTCCCTTGGGTCCAAGTTCTCTGGCCAGGGAGACGGTCATTCCGTTCACCGCAAACTTAGAGGCCGGATAGGCAAATCCACTGGGCTGCCCGGAAATGCTCACCATGGAAGAAGTAGAAAGGATCACACCGCTTCCCTTTGCCACCATACACTCACTGGCAGCCCGGGTGGCGTTAAACACGCCTTTTACATTCAGATCCATCACCTTATCGTAGGTTTCCTCTGTATATTCCATAAAGGGCGTGCGCTCTGAAATGCCTGCATTATTTACCAGAATATCCACGCATCCAAACTCTTCTGTGGCTTTGCGGAAGGCGCTTCTTACATCTTCCAGATCTGCCAGGTTGGGGCTGATCCCGCCCACCGCAGCCTGGGGATACTTTTCTTTCAAGCTGGCAACGGCATGGCTGGCAGTTTCCGGAGAGCTGGCTGTAATGATCACCTTGGCCCCTTCCTGCAAAAATTTTTCAGCAATCGCATAACCGATTCCCCTGCTTCCTCCTGTGATAATAGCGACTTTATCTTTTAATCTCATATTGAGACCTCCTTTTTTCATTTTCTGTTTTCCATGAAAACTGTTTTTCTGTACAAACTGCGGTACTGATGTTACTTTACCCTATTTTTTTAAATCTTTCTGTGATAAAGTCACCATAGCTCTCCCCATTTTGCTTTTTTCCCACATTGCTTTTCTATTTGGATCAGGAGGTCAAAAACACTGTGAACGAACGCTCTCTGTCCGTATTCCCTCTTTATTGCCGTCTCTTCTTTATTAATATTCCTTCTTTATTGATATTCCTTCTTTATGGAAAACCCTCTTCCCCGCACTTCGCTCACCCGGCTGACCACCATAAAACACTCCGGGTCAATGTCCCGCACCAGCTTCTCCAGCTTGATCAGCTCCCGGTTGGAAACCACACTGAGCAGCAGCTTTGTCTCTCTGTGAAGATAACCTCCCTCAGCCGCCAACAGCGTAACCCCCCGGTCTACCTGCTTTTGGATCGCATCGCAAATTTTCTCCGGATAATTGCTGACGATCTTCACCTCTGTTTTGGTGGTGCCAAGGAGCAGCATCTTATCCAGCACAGTAGTGTAGATCAGCACCAAAATCACCCCGTAGAGGATATTCTCCGGTTCCCGGATGAAAGCCTGCATCAAAAGGATCAAAATATCAAACACATACAATCCCGCAGATACCGGGATGCGAAACAGTTTCTGTAAAACCAAAGGGGGAATATCCATGCCTCCGGTGGAAGCTCCGGAGCGCAGCACCAGACCCAGTGAGATACCGATGCCAATCCCGGAAAAAATAGTACACAGCAAAAGGTCCTCCGTCAGTACCAGATCCCCAAAAATCTGATTACAGATCTCCAGAAATACCGGATAGAGAAAGGTGCTTGCCAGGGTAGTCAGGGCAAACGCCTTTCCCAGAATCATCCAGCCCGCTCCCAGCATCACCACATTAAACACCAGCACAAAGACAGAGATCGGGATGCCCCAGTAATGGTTTACCACCAGGGCGATTCCTGTAGTTCCCCCTGTCACCAGCTGCGCTGGCAGCAAAAATAATTTTACAGTTAAAGCATACAAAAAGTTCCCTAAAATCACGGCCAGCAGAGACCAAAGCCTCCGCTGGGATAAATTTCCTATTTTCATACTATGCAGCCTCTTTGCCTATCTCACGCTCCCGATGAGCTCTTTTATATCGGAAATGTGATAGTTCTTCATATATTCCTCTATTCCCTCAATCACCTGGACTGTGGCCATGGGATTATGAAAATTCGCAGTTCCCACAGAAACTCCGGTGGCTCCTGCCAGAATAAATTCCAAGGCATCCTCTGCGCTGGAAATACCGCCCATACCGATAATGGGAAGTTTCACCGCCTGGGCGGTCTGGTATACCATCCGCACCGCAATGGGTTTGATAGCAGGCCCTGACACGCCGCCTGTCCTATTAGCCAAAGCAAAAGTTCTTCGGTTCACATCGATCTTCATCCCTGTGAGAGTGTTGATCAGGGAGAGCGCATCTGCACCTCCCGCCTCCGCCGCCCTGGCCGTCTCTGTGATATCTGTCACATTTGGGCTTAATTTCATAATTACCGGCTGTCTGGCTCTCTTTTTAATCTCAGAGGTAATGGCCTCCACTGCTTTTGGATTCTGACCGAAAGCAATGCCGCCCTCCTTCACATTTGGGCAGGAAATATTGATCTCCAGAAGATCCACCTTCTCCTCTCCTAAACGCTCCACCACTTCGCAGTAGTCCTCTGTACTTTTCCCGCAGACATTCACAATGATCCTGGTATCATATTTCTGCAAAAAGGGCAGATCCCTGGCCACAAAGGTATCAATCCCCGGATTCTGCAGACCAATGGCATTCATCATGCCTCCGCAGGTCTCCGCAATTCTGGGGGTAGGATTTCCAGGCCAGGGCACATTTGCCACACCCTTGGTCACCACTGCTCCCAGACGGTTTAAATCTACAAATTCACTGTATTCCATACCGGAACCAAAGGTTCCGGATGCTGTCATTACCGGATTTTTCAGCTCTACTCCGGCAATGTTTACGCTCATATCGATATTCATCTATCCTGTCTCCCTTTCCCATCCATTTCCAGGTGCTTCGTCCTTTGGCAATGCTTTCACGGGACGGCTCCGCCGCCGGGCTCTTTTTCCCTGCCGGAAAGTTTCCTCTCCACGGACTCCCGTTTTCTTTACTGCACTGTCACAGCTCCACTTCTGTGGATAAAAATACCGGGCCTTCCTTACACACCCGCTTATTGTGCACCTTAGAATGGTCATCCACCTCGTTGGACTTGCAGACACAGGCCAGGCAGGCTCCGATTCCGCAGGCCATCTTCTCCTCCAGGGACAGCCAGCACTCAATCCCCTGCTCCTCTGCATAAGCTTTCAAAGCTCTCAGCATGGGCGTTGGACCGCAGGCATAAATCACATCTGCATGCAGATCGTTTTCCCGAATGCAGTCCAGCACATTTCCTTTTGTGCCTGCGCTGCCGTCCTCTGTAGCCACACAGACTCTGCAGTGTTTTTCAAGCTCTTCTGTAAGAAACAGCTCGTCCCGGTAGCCCACTACTGCCGTCAGCTCGCCTCTCAGCTCCTTAGAAAGCTGCACCATAGGCGGGATTCCAATGCCTCCTCCAATAAGAAAGGCTTTCTTCCCATCCTCCATCCGTTCTAGTGGAAAACCATTCCCCAGAGGCCCCAAAATATCCAGGGTATCCCCTGCCTGATATCCGGAAAACTCCTCCGTCCCTGCTCCTGCTACCCGGTATACGATCCGCAGGCGGCCGCTTTCCCCTTCTGCCTCGCAGATACTGATGGGTCTTGGCAGCATCCGGCTTTTATCCCGACTGTAAACAGAAATAAACTGCCCCGGCTTTGCCGCTGCCCCGATCTGCTCTGTCTGGAGCCACAGGCTGAAAATCCCGGCGCCAATTTGGGTTTGTTCTATGATCTTTGCTGTCTCATGGTACTTCTTGGACATAACTTTCCTCCGAAATTCTTCGTTTTTATTCAGGGACCATCTCCCAGGCAGAACCTGTTCCAATGATACGCTCTGCAGGATCTGCCGTTTTTCCTGAAACTGTGAAAGCTGAGGGTTCTTCAGCTTCCACAGAGCAACGATCCGATGCTGTGTGCCCCTGATCCTTTCACAGCCTCCTGCCTAGCGAACTCCATATTTGCCGTCACTTACCGGCTCTCCAGCGCTCCACGGATATCCGCTGTCATATCCTCCACTGCTGCCCGGCTGGCCTCTGCGAAGTGCTCTGCACCAAATTTTGCATACCGTTCCTGCTTGTAGGCTGCAATAATCCCTCTGGAAGAATTTACGATGGCTCCCAGGCCGTCCTCATTAAAGAAATGTACCAGGTCAGCTCCCTTTCCTCCCTGGGCACCGTAACCGGGAACCAGAATAAAGGACTTGGGCATGATCTTTCTCAGTGTCTTGCCCATCTCCGGATAGGTAGCTCCCACTACAGCTCCGATGTAACTATATTCCTCGCCCATGCAGTCCTCTCCCCACTTGGCAACCTGTTCTCCAACCAGCTCATACAGAGGACGGCCGTCTACCAGCTGATCCTGGAATTCTCCACTGGAAGGATTGGAGGTCTTTACCAGAATAAACAGTCCTTTTTTCTCCTGCTTACACACATCTACAAAGGGCTTAATACCGTCTGTTCCCAGATAAGGATTCACAGTAGCAAAGTCCTCATCAAAAGGAAGATAGGTCTTGCTTCCCACCTGGACTCTGCCCAGATGAGCAGTGGCATAAGCGGCGGAAGTAGAACCGATATCTCCGCGCTTCACATCTCCGATCACCACCAGCCCCTTTTCCTTGCAGTAATCTACAGTCTTTTTAAACACACTCAGACCCTCCAGGCCAAACTGCTCATACATGGCGATCTGAGGCTTTACCGCTGGAATCAGGTCATAAACTGCATCCACGATCTCCTTATTATACTGCCAGATGGCTTCTGCCGCTCCCTTCAGAGTCTCCCCATACTCCGCAAAAGCCTTTTTCTGGATATGCTCCGGAATGAAGTTCATCATGGGATCCAAACCCACAACAATAGGAGCCTGGGTTTTTTTAATATTTTCAATCAGCTTGTTGATCATAATTGTTTCCTCTCTTGTTTTCATTTTTGTTTATTTGATCTTTGCTTATTTGATTTTTCAAATTTATGGGATTTTGTTCTTATGCTCTGATATTTTTTACCGCTGTGCTTATATCCCTTTCAAAGCGCTTTATGCTTCCTCTGCTTTTCTCTCCATATCCTGGTACACGATCTTTCCATCGCAGATGGTGGCTTTCACTTTCCCCCGCACCTTCCATCCGTCAAAAGGCGTATTCTTTCCCTTGGAGGCAAAGGTGGTCTTGTCGATCACATACTCCTCCTTCGGATCAATCAGGGTAATATCAGCCGCAGCACCGGGAAGCAGGGTTCCTGCCTTCAGTCCTGCGATCCTGGCAGGCTGATAGCTCATCACCCGCGCCATATCCATGGGAGTGAGTACTCCCGGCTCCAGAAGGTAGGTCACTGTCAGGGGAACCGCGGTCTCAAGACCCACGATCCCGAAAGGAGCCTTTTTCATGGACTGACTTTTTTCCTCCGCACTGTGGGGCGCATGGTCTGTGGCGATCACATCGATCACACCCTCCTTCAGCCCCTGGATCAGGGCCTGGCGATCCTCCTCCCGGCGCACCGGAGGATTCATCTTGAAATTGGCGTCGTCTTTTCTGATATCCTCACTGGTAAGGGTAAAGTGATGAGGGCAGACCTCCGCACTCACTTTGATGCCCTCCTCCTTGGCCAGCCGGATCATCTTCACACTGTCCCTGGTGGAGCAGTGACACAGATGAAGCCTGGCCCCGGTCTCTTTTGCCAGCATGATATCCCTGGCTACGATCACATCCTCCACCGCATTGGTAATGCCCTTCAGCCCCAGATGATCTGCCTGGGCATCCGCATTCATCACCCCGCCGTTTACCATATGAATATCCTCACAGTGAGCCAGCACCGGAAGATCCAGCTCTGAGGCAATCTCCATGGCCTCCTTGTACACCTGGGCATTCATCACGGACTTCCCATCCTCGCTGATAGCCGGACTTCCCGCTGCTGCCATGCCCCGGATATCGGAAACCTCCTCTCCCTTCATCCCTACTGTCACTGCTCCTACCTGAAGCACATGGATGGGAGACACCTGTCTGGCTTTGTTCATCACATACTCCGCCCTGTCCGCAGTATCGATCACCGGTTTGGTATTTGGCATAGCCAGAATCGTGGTGTAGCCCCCATGGGCCGCCGCCTCACCGCCGGTCTTTACATCTTCCTTGTAGGTAAGCCCAGGATCTCTCAAATGCACATGAAGATCCACAAGCCCAGGCATCACATAACAGCCTTCTGCATCCAGAACCGTCAGCTCCTCCCCCTCTTTTGGGGAAAGCTTCTCTTCCACCGCCTGGATGATCCCGTCTCTCACCAGAATATCATAGATTCCATCCTTGCCGGATGCGGGATCTAGTACCCGCCCATTTCTAATCCATATCTGCATACTCTGCTCCTTCTTATCTTTTAACAAGGCTGCCGCAAGTACCGGATAACTTTCAGCAGCTTTCTTCCAAAAGTGTCTCTGCAAATACTCACAGCAGCCTTCTGTTTTCCTGAACGATCACAGGACTGTCTGTCATTGTTTTATTGTAGCATATTCTGGCATCACTATACAAGGGGCATTATATGCTTCTCCGTTACAATTTCCTATGAAAAAAATAGAACAACTCCCCTCCAATGAAACATCACCGGATGGGGAATTGTCCTATCTATACGGCTCTTTTCAGCCAGCTTATTCGATAATTACTAACGGTTTGATCAGATCGCGGGGCTTTTCTTTCATCAGCATAAGCGCAGGCTCCACGTTCTCAAGCCCTGTAAATCTGTGTGTAATCAGCTTCTCCGGATGGATACGGTTGGCAGTGATCAGGCGTGCAAGTTTCTCAGAACGCACACGTCCGCCGGGCATCAGGCCGCCGGAGATCTGCTTATGTCCCATTCCGCAGCCCCACTCTACACGTGGAATCTTCACATAATCACCTTCGCCCAGATAATTTACATTGCCGATCTTTCCACCTGGTTTCAACATGCGGATTGCCTGATCAAAAGTGTTCACATCACCGCCCGCAACTATGATCTTGTCCACCGGGCCATGGTTCAGATCCAGGATCTGCTCCACAATGTCTCCTTCATGGTAATTTACAATATTGGTAGCGCCAAATTCAAGCGCCAAATCTGCACAGTTCTTTCTGGAACCTACTGCATAAATATTTGCAGCTCCGCGGATAGCCGTTGCAGCAACAGACATCAGGCCTACCGGACCGATCCCAATCACAGCCACATTGTCGCCATACTGGATATCTGCCAGCTCAGCCCCATGGAAACCGGTAGGAATCATGTCAGCCACCATGCAGGCAGCGCCCAGATCCATCCCCTCGGGAAGATGAGCCAGATTTCCATCTGCATCATTCACATGGAAAAATTCACCGAAAACACCATCCTTAAAGTTGGAAAATTTCCAACCGGACAACATGCCGCCGCTGTGCATGGAATAACCTTCCTGAGAAGCAAAAGCATTCCAGTCTGGTGTGATGGCAGAAACCAGTACTTTATCGCCGGGTTTAAAATCTCTCACCAAACTGCCCACCTCAACAACCTCACCCACAGCTTCATGTCCAAGGATCATATCCTTTCGTTCACCGATTGCACCTGACCATACGGTATGTACATCGGAAGTACAGGGGGCTAGGGCCAGCGGCTTACAGATAGCATCCAACGGTCCGCACTGAGGGATCTCTTTCTCGATCCAACCAGTGGCTCCGATTTTTAACATTGCAAAACCTTTCATTTACATTCCTCCTATCGCGCATACGTATTGTTTTGTTGCTTTCCCATTCTAACATATCGTTTTATCGTAAGCGACAAAAATAGTATTGCCTTTTATTTCTTTTTTATTCCTTGTATTATCTTTACAGCTCCACCGAAAACGCCAGATACCGCTTCTCCCCCTTCGTCTCATACCGGGCCTGAATGCTGCCTCCCAGCCGCTCTGCCAGATGCTTCGCAATGGTAAGCCCCAGACCGGTGCCCCCTCTGGTTCTGGATCGTTCCTGCATGTAAAAGCGCTCGAAGAGAAGGCCTGGATCCACTTCCTCCACCTCTTCCGGAAGATCATTGCGAAAGAGGTACTCCACATGGTTTTCTTCCCCCTCTTTTACCTCCACCTCCAGCAGGCTCTTTCCGTACCGGGCGGCATTCTGCAAAAGATTTACAAAGATGCGCTCCAGCGCCTCAGAATCCGTAGAAAGCCACAGAGGATACTCCGGAATCGAAAGTTTCAGTTCCAGACCTGCCTGTTCAAAAAGAGTATACTGCTCCAGACAACACTCCCGAAGAAGCCTCGCCGTATCCGTCTGCTCCCGTTTTAATTTAAAATCCTCTGAACTTACCCGGGACAGTTCATAAAACTGATTTACCAGCCTCTGCAGATTCTGGGATTTTTTTAATGCAATCTCCAGAAACTCCCGTTCCTCCGGCGGCAGCGTTTCATTGTCCACCAGCTTCAGATAGCCCAAAACAGCAGTGAGGGGCGTGCGCAGGTCATGACTGATATTTTCCACCTGCTCCTTCCACTGCCGTTCCCGCCGCTGATACTCCAGACGCTCTCTGCGAATCTGTTTCAGGTTCCCATTCACAGTCACCAAAAACGCTTCCAGCTCCCGCTCCGGAGCAGCCAGCTTTACAATCCGGTTTTCCTCCAGTTCTCCGGAGATTTCCTGAAGCTGCCGGTTCGCCTGGGCAATGGTTCGCTTCAACGCCAAAAAGCGGTACCATAGATACAGTACCGCTGCCGACAGAATCACGATTGCCGCCATGCTTATTTCCATTCCTCATCCTCCTGTTTTCTGTGCTTTTCCCGCTTTCTCCTGTCTTCCCGCCGCTTTGAGCTCCCGCCGTTTCATTCAAAATTAAAACTCCTGCTTTCGGATTCGCCATAACCCAAAGCCCAGGAAAATCACAATGGCAGCAGCGCCCATAAGCATCAGTTTTCCAAAGCCCTCCGGGGTATCCCAGATGCAATGGTACTCTGAAAAAGTCACCATAACAGGATTCAGCACATTGTAGGGCATCCAGTCTGCCGCATTTTTCAGAAGCGGATACTGAAAGCCTGCCAGTCTGAACACGGTCGGAACGATGTAGTAAACTGCAGTCCAGATCAAAACAGTGGTCATTTCCTTTTTATATAAAATCCCAAGAACCTGCATCAGGATCAGGGAACCCACTGCGGAAGGGAGGTTGGAGAGAATGCACAGAAGCATTTCCTGAAGAGGAAGCCATTCCGGTTCCCGGAGCAGCAAAAAGGCGCTTCCCACATAGACTGCCAGAACTCCCAGCAATAAAACGAAACTTGCCAGAAAGCTCACCAGGCATTTCCCTATCAAAATTTTTTCCCGGGAAATTCCATACCCAACCACATTTTTCAAAACCCCGGTTTTTCTGTCATCAATGGTAAGCACTCCGGGGATCACCGCCCCCATGGCGATCACTAGAAAGCCCTGGGCAGTAAAGGTGTTCAAAGAAAAACGGACTGTGGCATACTTATACTGGGGATCTCCGATCATCATTGCGGCCAGCACCAGATTCAGCGCCAATACCAGTCCTGCCATCACTGCAAAGGCAAGGTAAAAGCCCTTTCCTCTGGTGATCCGGTACCATTCGCTTTTCATATAATTTCTCATTCCTGTCCACCGCCCTTCTTCAGATTCAGATAATACTCCTCCAGCGACTGATGATACCGTGTAAGCGCCCTCACCTCAAGCCCTCCCTGGCTTGCCAGATGGCTGTAAGCCTCTGTCTCCAGTCCTGGGGTTTTCACATAGATCCGGCCATCCGGCATCACCTGATACGCTCTGTGCCCAAGCTTCTGCTCCAGAAGCACAGTATACCGCTCCGAATCAGACACCCGAATCTCCACATAATCAGCGCACTTCTGTTCCAGCTCCCCGGCAGATATCTGCTCCAGCAATTTCCCCTTCTTTAAAAAACCGTAGACTGTGGCAATCTGCTCCAGCTCGCTTAAAATATGGCTGGAGACGAGAATGGTGATCTTCTTTTCCCGGTTCAGCCGCTCCAGAAGTTTTCGCATCTCCACAATGCCGCTGGGATCCAGCCCATTGATGGGCTCATCCAACACCAGAAGTTCCGGTGTTCCCATAAGAGCGATCCCCAATCCCAGCCTCTGCTTCATGCCAAGAGAGAGGGCGGCGGCTTTTTTCTTCCTGGCATCCTGAAGCCCTATAATCTCCAGGATCTCCTCCGTCTCCCCTTTTCCCGGAACGCCCCTCTGGATCCGGTAATATTCCAGATTTTTCTCCACCGATAACTGGGGATAAAAACCCGGTTCTTCAATCAGGACGCCCATCCGCTTTCGCATAGAATTGAGATTTTCCCCCTCTCCAAAAAGGGCCAGCTCCCCCTCACTGAGAAAGATCTGTCCTGCCAACGCTTTTAAAAGAGTAGTCTTTCCCGCCCCGTTATCCCCCACCAGGCCAAAGATCTCTCCCCGGCCCACCTGGATGCTCACCTGATCCAGGGCACAGAATTTTTTATAATACTTTGTAAGATTTCGTGTCTGCACTGCAACTGCCTGCATATCCTTTTCCTCCCTGCTGTTTGCTTCTTACAGTGCCAAGTATACTGCCCAGGCTATAAATAAGTCCTTTAGAAAGTTTAAAGAAATCGTAAAGTCAGGCCATTTTAAAACCAATTCCCCACACCGTCTTAATGTACTCCTCCCCCGGATCTGCGGCAGCCAGCTTTTTCCTTAAGTTGCTCACATGGACGTTCACGGTATTGTCCTCCCCGTAGTAACCGCCCTGCCACACCTGCTCATAGAGGGACTCTCTGGAAAACACCTTCTCCGGAAACTGCATCAGCAGATACAAAAGCTCATATTCATATCTGGTCAGCTCCACCTCCTGACCTTTTACCAGAACCTCTCTGGCTTCCGGCAACAGCCTGACCTTTTTGTAGGAAAGCTCCAAGGGAGAATTTGCCGCTGCTCCGCCTTCGCCTCTCCCTTCCTTTCCTTCCCGTTTCCCATAGGCCTTTCCTCCCGGTTTTCCTGCTCTTCCCAGGCTCCTGCGCAGGAGGGCCCCCACCCTTGCCGTCAGCTCCTCCGGCTCAAAGGGCTTTGTCATATAATCGTCTGCTCCGGCAGTAAGAAGGCCCACCTTATCTTCCAGTCCTGCTTTTGCCGACAGCACCAGCACCGGAAGCTCCAGCCTTCGTTCCATCCGCACTTTTTCAAGCACTTCTTTTCCATCAAGCCCCGGCAGCATCAGATCCAGGATCATCAGATCGTACTCCTTCTGCCCCAGCCACAGCCCAGCCTCCGTGCCGGAAAAGGCCTGTGTCACCTGATATCCCTGCTTTTTTAAGATCCGCAGGATCAGCCCGTTAATATCCGGATCATCCTCCACCACTAAAATCTGTATCTCTTTTTTCATACGTTTTCCATCCTGTTCTTATTATTTTCATTTTTACTGCTGTCCCATATCTCCCCGGTCCCAACATAAAATCCCGTTACGCATCTCTCTGCAAATGGGTTCCGCTCACATTTATGTAAACAGCAGAATCTTTCTTTTCTCTCCTCTTCTATTTCACATTGACTTTCAGTATAACACACTTTTTCCAACCGAAACATTCAAAAAAAGCGGAAAACCTATCCGATTCATTTCCGGGAAGAGATTTTTCAAAGACGGGTTATCTAATCTTTCCCTTTAAACTATAAGGGAATATCAGACTTTTTCGTTGCCGGCAATATAGTATCAATCATCTCGATTTTCTTTACCAATGAACATTTTTTAATATTCTGTGTTATAGTATTTATAGTTTAAACGTTTGAACGAAAGGGAGATGTGCATGGAACTAAATAAAAAAATTTTCACTTTGGCAGAAAACTTCTCCGCTTCAGCAAAGATATTGACCGCTATCGGTGATGAAACAAGGCAGCACCTCATTTTAGAAATGATGAAAATGGGAAACTGCATGGGTGTTCGGGTAGGTGATATTACTGAGAAAACAAACCTTTCCCGCCCGGCGGTTTCACATCACTTACAGATTATGAAAGACGCCGGAGTTATAAAAGTACGCAAAGAGGGAACAAAAAATTATTATTATTTTGACCCCGAAATGGAAGCTTTTGAGCAACTGGTTTCTACCTTGCAGCTTGCCATGAAAATTTCAAAAGAATTGCCAGACAGAAGTGGCGAATAAAGAAAAAAAAATTGGAGGTAACTTGATCATGGAACGATTGGAACTAATGAAACAGCGGCATAGTGTCCGCCAATACAAAGACGTTGCGATTGACTCAAAACAGCGAACTGTACTCAATGAATTGATTGAAGAAATCAACCAGGAAACGGGATTACATATCCAGATTTTTTATGATGAGCCACAATGCTTTGACTCCATGATGGCACATTATGGCAAATTTACCGGCGTCAAAAATTATATCGCTCTTGTAGGTAAAAAATCTCCGAATCTTGATGAAACATTGGGATATCATGGTGAAAAAATTGTTTTGAAAATGCAGGAGCTGGGACTCAATAGCTGTTGGGTGGCAATGACCCATGGCAAAAGCAAAGCAACCATTTGCAAGGGTGAAAAACAAATATGCCTGATCGCGTTTGGGTATGGTAAAACACAAGGCGTACCGCATAAAAGCAAACCCTTGCAGGCAGTCTGCAAGGATCCTGCAAATCTGCCGGAATGGTTTCAAAATGGTATGGAAGCTGCACTTCTCGCTCCGACTGCAATGAATCAGCAGAAATTTTTCTTTGAATTATCTTCTGACAGCAGCATCCATGCAGTCTGTGGCAAAGGTTTTTATACAAAACTGGATTTGGGAATTGTAAAATACCATTTTGAAATAGGTTCCGGCAGAAAACTATAATTCCAATCCCCCCACGGAAAAAGAAAGAGGGGGGGATAAAAAATGAGTTCTTCAGAAAAATACGATGATCCCATCTAACCCGACAGGAACCATCCAGACAACAATCTCATGAGCCTTCCGTATCCCGAAGCCGTTCCACAATGCTCTCCTTCTCCACCCGGCTGTAGATCACCTGAGGAATCACCAGAGCAATTAAGGTGAAAAGGGGCAGCATAATCAAGAAAGCCAGTCCGTTGTACCGGTACTCAAAGAACCGGATCATCTGATTTAGGGCTGTGAGGAGGCCATAGGATAACAAGCTTCCCAGCACGATACCGATCAGTCCGGAAAAGAACACATACCACAGCCCCTCTGCAGCCAGCATCTGCCGAAGCTGCTTTCTGGTCATGCCGATGCTGCAGAGAATCGCCAATTCCCGCTTTCTGGAAATGATTCCGGTGAATATGGAGTTTACAAAATTCATAATACCAATGAGGGCGATCACAGCCCCAAGACCGATTCCCAGAGTCTCTATCACATTCACCATTCCTCCAAATTCTTCCATGATCATCTGTTTGCTCAGATATCCCATGTAAGTATTTTCCTGTTCTGTATACTCCCTGGCTGCAGCCTCAAATCCTTCTGCCTCCCCCTCCATTAGAGTATAGGACACGGCAAATCGAGTGGCGTACTGCTTCTCCAGATCTGCCAGGGACATGACCAGATCTACACCATTTACCGAGTAACAGTGTTCATCCATGCTGCCTGGGATCTCCACCACAGCCATTACCTCAAATTCCTGCTCCCGCAGGTTGTGTGGAACCACATTCACCAGATATCCGTTCTCATCATACACTTCCTCCCACTCGGTATCCTCCGTAACCAGCTCCAGAGTCACCTTTTCTCCAGGCTCATAAGATCGGAAG
>CABRXX010000020.1:0-44206 GCA_902475025.1 uncultured Lachnospiraceae bacterium
CGATCTTACCAGCGTGTTTATTCCTGCAAAAGAAATATTATCCAATGCCTGGAATCTGGACGCTGCAGTAAAAATGGGAAACGTAGAGTTTGATGACACCTATCTGGATATTATTGCAGCTGCAAAGATTGATATTTCCAGAGGTGTAGATTCAGCAGGGAGAAAGAGATATCTGGATATTTTACAAAAAATCAGTAATGGAAAAGTAACATTGCAAGAAGATCGTTTTTATTTAAAACCGGGTACCCAGGCAAAATTAGAGTTTAATCTGGTGGCAGAAGGTTTGCGTAAGATTGCTCTTTTATGGCAATTGATTAAGAATGGAACACTGGAAAAAGGCTCCGTGTTGTTTTGGGATGAACCGGAAGCAAATATAAACCCAAAATATATTCCAGTATTAGCAGAACTGCTCGTTATGTTGGAAAGCGAAGGTGTACAGATATTTGTTTCCACTCATGATTATTTCCTGTCGAAATACATTGAGGTAAAACGAAGTGAAAATAGTGAAGTTCAGTATATTTCTTTATATAAAGATGAAGAAGGCAGAGTACAGTGTGAAACAGCCAAAGAATTTGAATTATTGGAACATAATGCAATCATGGATACCTTCCGACAGCTTTACAGAGAAGAAATCGGGGTGGCATTAAAGTGAAAATCATAACGGAATCAGAAATGAATTTTGGAAAATTTGATGAAGAAGATTTGTTTTATATTGAAGATTCCAAAATATATAAGGATCTTGGCTCTGGAATAAAAACGGTTGAATTCATTTTAAAATATAGTAAGAATAGTATTTTATTTTTGGAAGCAAAGAAAAGCTGTCCCAATGCTGCCAACCGATATGAATCCGAAGAGAAAGAACAGAAATTTGAAGAGTATTATTCTTCTATAACAGAGAAGTTTGTCGCATCGCTACAGATATATTTGGCTGCAATTATGGAAAAGTATCCGGATACGTCAGAGGTAGGAGCTGAACTTCGCACAGTGGACAGTATGAAAGAAATTCAGTTGAAATTTATAGTAGTTGTGAAAAATGCAAAAGATATTACATGGCTCGCCGGACCGTTGGCAGAATTAAAAGCCAGATTACTGCAAGTACGGAAAATATGGGGCGTTGAGGTGGCAGTTTTGAATGAAGAACTTGCCAGAGAATACAAATTAACGTGTTAGGAGACAATGTAGATGGACTTACAAAATATACAAGATCAGTTGAATACAGAGTTTTCAAAATCAGATACCCGTATCGTATTCTGGTTTGATGATAAAGGGGAATACGAAGATGAGGTATCTGAGTTACAGTTGGATCATGCAAAACTACATATTCTGGATGGAGCAAACTGGTTTTATTCCAAATGGTTATTGAATGAATCAGATACAGAGAACAAGTATCTTGTATATGCACCATTTCCAAAACCAAGTGATGCAGAGAATCCATTAGCAGATATGTATTATTACTCGGCGACCTACTATACGGACCGGGTATCCCAGATGTTACAGGAAATTGGAATTGATAACCGATTTAAAGAACATCTGGCACAGTACAGTAACTTCTGGAAGAATAAGAATCGTATTGAGAAGTTTAAAGACCTTGGCATAGACCATTTCAATGTAGAGACCATTGATATTGGTCTTATTTCCGTGCTTACAGATGTGAAGACTCCGAATTTTGAAGAAATTACAAGACAGTTATTGTTAAACGACAGCAACGCATACATGAAAGCACTTGAGGATAACGGACTTTTAGAAAAGTTCTGGGAATTATGTGAGAAATATTTTGGATATCAGTCTGAAAATCCAAACATAGATGATTTGGCAGCATGTATGCTCTTGACTTATGCATCAGTATCGTTAAAAAATACTTTACCAGCTGTTTTGAAATCCTATGTATTGAAAAAGAAAAATGATGTTATCGTATTTGTCCGGAATCTGATGGACAATGTACTCTATCAGGAGGCTTATGATGTATTATCAGAAAAAGTGGACAAGACAATACGGGTTGTATTCAGAATCCGGGATGAATTGAAAAAGGATGCGGACAAAGCAAAAGATCAGTCTGCACAACTTTTGGACATTGCAAATTGCGATGCTTTCCGGGGACTGGATGGTATTTTAATTGACTGGGCATTGGATCAGTTGAATGATGAGATTCTGGATGCTCAGATTGATGGTATGAACCTTGCGCAGATTGCAGAGCAGCGAACTGCAAAGTCCTGTCATTTTGGAAGTGTATATAAAAATGAATATCAGGCAATCAAATATGCCTATCAGATGATGAAAGCTGTATCTGTTCTGGAAGTGACCAGTGATATCAAAGATATGGTTGCAGATTACCAGAAACAGACATATTTGATCGATTCTTATTATAGATGGTTTTACAGTGCTTATGACTGTATGGAGGATACGGAGCGTTTTGCACAGGTGAGAGAGCGAATCGAGAATATGTATTCCTTTACTTACCTGCAGAAAGTAACGCCGAAGTGGAATCTGGAGCTGACAGAGAATCTGGTGGCAGATACCGGATTGAAACGCCAGGAAGATTTTTACCGGAATTATCTGAAAGCATACGAAGGAAAGAACCGTGTGATTGTGATTATTTCGGATGCTTTCCGGTACGAATGTGCCAAAGAGCTGATGGAACGACTGGAACTGGATGAAAAGTGTACCCCGAAGCTGGAGTGCATGATCAGCGGTCTTCCATCTGTAACATCAGTGGGAATGGCAAGCCTTTTACCACACAAGGAACTGCAGGTGGATGAAAAGCTGAATGTAACGGTAGACGGACAGAGCTGCGGTGATCTGGCTTCCAGAGATAAAATCTTAAAAGCACAGAATGAAAATAATGTGGCTTTAGCATTTGATAAAGTAGCAAGTGCCAATAAAGAGAAAATCCGTGAGTTATTACAGAAGAAAAATATCGTATACATCTATCACAACCAGGTAGATGCCCGTGGAGATAAGCCAGCCAGCGAGAATGAAGTGTTTACCGCCTGCTCAGAGGCAATCGAGGAAATTCACAAACTGATCAAAAAATTGACAGGCTATATATCAGCAGCGAAGTTCTTTGTTACGGCAGACCATGGGTTCTTATACAAGAGAGACAAGCTGCATGAGTTTGATAAAGTGTCTTATGATCGGGAAATCTGTATATACTCTAATAAACGCTTCCTGATCACAACACAGAAAGTAAATGAGCCGGGAATAAAGTCGAGAATGATGGCATACATGAATCACTTATATGTGACAACACCGATTGGAGCAGATATTTTTAAAGTAGCTGGTGGCGGACAGAATTATGTACATGGTGGATCGTCCTTGCAGGAAATGCTGATACCAGTGATCGAACTGACAACCAATACCAGAGCAGTGGCATATGATTACGTGGATGTGATCTTAACTTCTGTCAATCGAAAGGTAACAAACCTGATTACTTACTTTGATTTCATTCAGACAGAGAAAGTAACAGATACCATGAAGGCAAGAAGCCTAGTGGCATACTTTACGACAGAAGATGGAGAAAAAATATCCTTTGATGTACCGATTGTGGCAAACAGCAGAGAAGATGCACCGGAGAAAAGAACATTCCACGAGAAATTCACATTGAAGTCCAGAGAATATAAATATGGTGATAAGTATTATCTGGTACTGGCGGATGCGAATGATGAGAAGAATATTCTGCAGCAGTATGAATTTATGATTGATATTGCGTTTGTGGATGATTTTGGGTTTTAGGCAGAGGTAGGCGGTATAATAAGATGAGGAAAAGTATAGTAAAATACAGCTGAAGCAATTTATTCATGGAATCAGAATTGATAAAGTGTGAAAAGCGAAACGGAATGAGGTGATTAGTTGGACTTAAAAGAATTTCAATCCATTCTTACAATCGGAGAAACTGTAGCCGTTGAGTTTAAACGCTGCGGAAATGGAATAGAATCAGATACCTATGAAACAGTCTGCTCCTTTTTGAACCGGTTTGGCGGCGATATTTTTATGGGAGTATTGGATGATGGAACGGTGGTAGGCGTACCGGAAAAGGCAGCTCCTGATATGGTGAAGAACTTTATCACGGTGATCAGTAATCCGGCATTGTTTTCTCCGACCATTTATTTAGCTCCTGAAATTATGAAGGATGAGCAAGGACATAGTATCATCCATGTGCATGTCCCTCCCAGTGCAGAGGTTCATAGTTATAAGAAAGTGGTCTATGACCGTGTGGATGATGCAGATGTAAAAGTAACGGCAACCAGTCAGATTGCTGCAATGTATATTCGTAAACAGAATATCTTTACGGAAAAGAAGATTTATCCATATGCCACAATGGAAGATTTAAGACTGGATTTGCTTCCGAGAATCCGTATTAGGGCACAGAATCATGCTGGTGGTCAGCATCCATGGACAACAATGGATGATATGGCATTGTTAAAAAGTGCCGGATTGTATGGACGGGATGTGGCAACCGGAAAAGAAGGATTTAATCTGGCTGCAATTATGCTACTCGGGAAAGATGATGTGATATTAAATGTAGCACCGACGTATGTAACAGATGCTCTTGTCCGGAAGGTCAATACCACTCGCTATGATGACCGCGAGATTATAAAGACAAATTTGATCGAGAGCTATGAACGGCTTTTAGAGTTTGGAAGAAAACATCTTCCGGACAAGTTCTTTTTAGAAGATACGATGAATATAAGCTTGAGAAATATTCTTGTGCGTGAGATGGTCAGCAATACGCTGATGCATCGTGAGTTTACCAGCAGCTATACGGCAAAATTTGTGATTGAAAAAGAGCGAATGTATGTGGAAAATGCGAACAGAGCTTCAAAAGCGGGATACATTACCTTAGATAATCTGGAACCAAATTCAAAAAATCCGATTATTGCAGCTTTTTTCAGAAATATTGGTTATGCAGATCAACTGGGATCAGGTGTAAAGAAATTATTTGAATACAGCAAATATTATTCAGGGAAAGAACCGCAGTTTTTGGAGGATGATGTCTTTCGCATTATTGTCCCGTTAGATGAAATGTATTCTTATGACTATGCATTGTTTAATGGTAAGAATGGTATCAGCGACACTAAAACTGACATCATTGATACTAATAGAGATACTATTTCTGGCACCATTGACACCAATAAAGACACCATTTCTGATATTAGTGAGCTTGAAATGAGCCTTTTGTCATGGATTAGGCAAAATGCATCGTGTACGCAGAAAGAGTATGCCGATAAGCTGGCGGTTTCTCTTACAACGGTAAAGCGCTTATTTGCAAAATTGCAGAAGGATAACGTATTGGTTCGTGAAGGAACGAATCGAAAAGGATATTGGAAAATCATAGAAAAATAAGGATGAGGTGTATGATGGACGAATATATGGAAACAGAGGACAGACGTCTGGTGATTAAAAATAAACTCCGTCAATATTATGACGGCCGCATTGTTCGGAAGGATTTAACCAAATCCATCCGTGAAGGAGCCAATGTTCCAGTCTATGTACTGGAATATCTCCTTGGACAGTATTGTAATTCCGATGATGAAGAAATCATTGAAGAGGGAGTAGAGAATGTAAAGCGTATTTTGAGAGATAACTATGTGCGTCCAGATGAGGCACAGAAGATTCTCTCTCTTTTGCGTGAAAGAGGTAGCTATACCGTGATTGACCGTATTACGGTGGTGCTGAATACAAAGGAAGACCGTTATGAAGCCACATTCTCCAATCTTGGCGTGAAGGGGATCCCTATTCATCCGGATTATGTGAAAGATTATGACAGACTACTCTGTGGAGGTATCTGGTGTATCCTGCAGATGGAGTATGAGTTTATCGAGGAAGATAAGAAAAATACTCAGCCCATCCGAATCCGCAAGCTGACACCGATTCAGATGCCCCATGTGGATATGGATGAAGTGAGAAATGGAAGGAAAGCATTTTCCAAGGAAGAGTGGATGGATGTGCTTCTTCGATCCACGGGTCTGGAGCCGGACAAGTTTAGCGAAAGAGTAAAGTGGCTGCTGATTGCCCGTATGATCCCGTTGGTAGAGAATAATTTTAATCTCTGTGAATTAGGACCACGTTCTACAGGTAAATCTTACATATATGAGCAGATTTCGCCCAACAGCATTTTGGTTGCCGGAGGACAGACAACAGTTGCCAATCTTTTCTACAACATGTCCAATCATACAGTAGGGCTTGTGGGTATGTGGGACTGTGTGGCTTTTGATGAGGTTGCAGGGATTAAATTTAAGGACAAGGATGGCATTCAGATCATGAAGGGATACATGGCATCCGGCGCTTTTTCCCGGGGGAAAGCAGAGATTCAGGCCAAGGCTTCCATGGTTTTTGTGGGGAATATTGATCAGAGTGTTGATACACTTTTGAAGACGTCCAGTTTATTTGATCCATTTCCACCAGAAATGGGAACAGATACTGCATTCCTAGATCGTATGCATTGCTATATTCCTGGATGGGAGATTCCTCCATATCAACCAGCATCATTTACGAATGATTATGGTTTTATCACGGATTATTTATCTGAATTTATGAGAGAATTAAGAAAAGAAAATTACAGTGATATAGCAGATAAATATTTCAGATTTGGAAATCATTTGAAACAGCGTGATGCGATTGCTGTACGTAAATTAATATCGGGCTTTATAAAATTGCTGTATCCAGATGGAGAAGTAACCAAAGATGAAGTGCAGGAAATTATGAATATTTCTATGGAACTTCGGCGCAGAGTAAAGGAACAGCTTAAGAAGATTGGCGGTATGGAGTTCTATGATGTAAACTTCTCTTATATTGACAATGATAGTTTTGAAGAACACTATGTTTCTGTTCCTGAGCAGGGCGGTGGCAAATTGATTCCAGAGGGAATGGGAAAACCGGGATCTGTTTACACCGTTTCTAAGTCAAAGACTGGTATGATTGGCTGCTATATGCTGGAGACACAGATGTTGCCTGGTAATGGAAAGCTGACCTGTACTGGCATCGGATCAGGAAAAGAGCCGAAGGAAGCAACAAATACAGCTTTAAACTATTTGAAAGCCAATGGAAACCGTATTTCCGGTCAGATCAGTACCACAACCAAGGATTATATCATTAATTATCAGGACATGCAGGGCATTGGAATGACAGCTAATTTGGCATTGCCGACTTTGATTGCAATTTGTTCCGCAGCATTGGGAAAAACTCCCTTGAACAGTCTGGCAATTCTAGGGGAAATCAGTATCGGCGGTACGCTGATTAAAGTGGATGATCTAGCCAGTACTCTCCAGGTATGTTTAGACAGCGGAGCAAAAAAAGTGCTGCTGCCTATTACCTCAGCGGCGGATCTTGGGACAGTTCCTTCTGATCTTGTAGGGGCCTTTAGCTTGATCTTTTATTCCTCTGCTGAGGAGGCTGTCTTCAAAGCCCTTGGCGTGGAATAGCGGGCTGGATGCAAAGGGACAGAGTGGTTTTCCAGGTGAAAATAGGAAAAAGAAGGTGAATGACTATTTTTGAACAGGATTTTGAGGCCATGCTGCGCAAGTATGCAGCAGCCTTAGATGATAAAAAGAGATTTACAGCTTTTGTTAAAGACTTGTTTCCGGATCAGGCGAGAAATGTAAATCTGCTGCTGATTGCTTACAATATGGGGATTGCTCAGGATATCCAGAATACCTCCAGAATCAATCATGCATTCGCCTTTCGCTATGTAAAACGGCTGATGGATGAGTTTGGAATGAGTCGGGTTCATGCAGACTGGATTGTTTCTGTCTGGTGCGTCTGCTACGGAAATAAGGTGTTGGGAAAAGCGTGTGAGATTACGCTGCAAAAGCAGGGGAGCGGCCCGGCTATTCAGGATGAGAAGTCTTTTTCCGGGAAAGCCTATGGGGATCTGTTTACTTATCAGAAAAGCCAGCAGGGAATGGGGCTGGCGGTGACGGGATTTTCCGGAAGTAAGAATACTACGATTATTTTCCAAAACAAATCAGGAAACACCCCAGTTATTGAAATTGCAGAGAATAGTTTTCGTGGAAGCAGTATGGAAGAGGCAATCCTGACTGAAGGGATCGGCTATATTGGAAAAGGGGCTTTTGCAGATTGCAGTGGGCTGTATCAGGTTGTGTTACCAGGGAGTATAAAGGAAATCGGGGATTCTGCGTTTGAGTATTGTAACAGTCTGAGATCCCTGACGCTTCCCTTGCATCTGGAACGAATCGGAGCCAATGCTTTGCGGGGGACTGGACTTAGGAAGATGGGGATTCCTGGCAGCGTTTACTGGATTGGCGAAGGGGTTTTAGCAGATTGTAAAGAATTGGAGCAGATGGAAATACCGGAAAATCTGGATGTAATTTCAGACAGAATGCTGGAAGGGTGCAGCAAGCTTAAGAAAATAAAATTGCATGAGCATCTGACCAGTATCGGTGAGCGGGCTTTTTTGGGATGCAGTTCTCTGGATTTGCTGACGATTCCAGATAGTGTGACAAGGATTGGTCAGGATGCATTTACCAATACGGATTCTCAATTTATCCTTCAGTGCTCTTTCGGCTCTTATGCAGAGGAATATGCCAGAAAGAATCGCATCAAGTATCAGCTGGTATGAGGAAGAAGCGAGAAGGCAGCCACAATTTATAAAGGGCAGTAGGATAGAGGAAAATGAGGTGAGTAGTATGGGTTTTTTTGACGCTCTGTTTGGAGACCAGAATCAGATTCCCACAGTGACATCCATCCTTCCATCAGCGGCAAAGAATGAGATCATGTCAGGGAGGCTTCCGATCTTAAATACAGATCAGCTGTTTTTGAAATCAGGGGAAAAGATTCATTTCATTGACAAGGCGGTTAATTTGGAGAAAAAAACGGTAAAACAGTATCGTCATTATGGACACAGCAGTCCAGGATTGTTTAAGGGAACCAGAGTGAGTTCCGGTCGGGGGAAAGTGGAGGAACATACGGAGCTGGTGCAGCATAGAGGAATCTTGTATATCACTAACAAGAGAATTGTTTTTCAGGCAAAGGACTGGGGATTTGATAAGATGTACCGCTATTTGACAGCGGTAACGCCTTATCAAAATGGCTGTGAGATGCAGTTTGGTAGTCGTTCTTACTGTATGATTGTTGCAGAGGGAGATGTGGTGTATCAGACCTTGCAGCTGATAAAGAGGAGGCAGATACCGTAATGGAAGGACAGTTAAAGACAGGGACGCTTCTTACGTCGGAGTGTGGAAATAAGTATGAAGTAACCCGCTTTTTGGGGGCTGGCGGTCAGGGAGAGGTATATGATGTAAAATGCAACGGCAGTCATTATGCATTGAAATGGTATTTTAAGGGGAGCGCTACCCTAAGACAGAAGAAAACGTTGGAAACAATTGTTGCCAAAGGCTCACCGGATTCTTGTTTTTTGTGGCCGCAGGAAATGATTGTTCCGTCTCAGGGAGATCTGTTTGGATATATCATGCCACTGCGGCCTAAGAATTATAAGAGCATTGTGGATTTGATGAAAAAAAGAGTGAATCCTTCTTTTTATACTCTTTGCAGGACGGCTTTTCATCTTACCAGAGGATATCAGAAGCTTCATGCAATGGGGGCAAAATATCAGGATATTTCCTTTGGCAACCTGTTTTTTAATCCGGACAGCGGAGATGTACTGATCTGTGACAATGACAATGTGTCTTTTGATAATAGCAAACCGGGGGGAATATTGGGTACACCCGGTTTTATGGCTCCAGAAATTGTCAGGGGGGAGAAACGGCCTTCCAAGGATACGGACCGGTACTCTTTGTCTGTGCTGTTGTTTTATCTTTTTATGGTAAACCATCCGCTGGAGGGAAAACAGGAGGCAAGCATCAAGTGTATGGATATGGCTGCTAGAGTGAAGCTGTACGGAACTAACCCGGTGTTTATTTTTGATCCGAATGATAAGTCCAACAGGCCGGTGAAGGGAATCCATGACAATGCCAACATTTATTGGCCTCTTTATCCGGAAAAGCTGCGTCAGATGTTTACAAAAGCCTTTACGGTGGGGCTGCATGAGCCCAGCAAGCGGATCACAGAGCCGGAGTGGATGACACTGTTTTCTAATATGATGAGCGGGATGCTGCAGTGTTCTTGCGGTGCGCAGATCTTTTATGATGAAGATCTAGAGACAAAAGGGGCAGCTCATACCTGCTGGAATTGCGGGAAGGCGGTACAGGTACCGTATAAGATTGTGATTGGAAAGAATCAGGTGCTGTTACATCCGGATACAAAGCTATTGCATCATCATGTATACGATGATTTTGATATGGACACAGTAGTTGGCTCGGTTGTACAGAATCCCAAGAATCCGGCGCTGTGGGGAATTCGGAATGAGGATACGGTTAATTGGACGTACCAGAAGGCCGATGGAACGCAGATACCGGTGGAACCAGGGAGAACCGCAGGGATTGCGAAGGGTGTAAAGATTATTTTTCCGCAGACAACGGGAACATTTTTGATATAAGTTCAGGTTTAAAACAAAGGGGGATCAGGTTATGAAGGAACTGCAAAGACCAGGAGGAGAACTATCAACAAGGCCTATTCATTTTTTCTGGGTGGTGGACTGTTCAGGTTCCATGTATGGAGAAAAAATTGGAATTGTAAATAATACGATTCAGGAGTGTATTCCTGAGATGAGAAATTCAGCAGACAATAATCCCAATGCCCAGCTATTGATACGGGCTCTTCAGTTTTCATCCGGTGCCAGCTGGATTACCGGAAAGCCTGTGCCGGTGGAGGATTACAGCTGGGAGGATATGGAGGCAAACGGCCTCACTGAGCTTGGGAAGGCCTTTGATCTTCTGGCAGCGCAGCTTTCCATTCCGCCTATGCCAGAGAGAGCCCTTCCCCCTGTGATCGTGCTGCTTTCGGATGGTCAACCTACAGATGATTATAAAAAGAGTCTTGAGCAGTTAAAGGGGATGCCTTGGTTTCGGAAGGCGGTGAAGATTGGAATTTCTATTGGACAGGATGCGGATGATGATGTTTTGTTGGAATTTACCGGTAATAGGGAGCTTGTTTTGCAGGCAAATAATGCTACAGCTCTTGCAAAGATGATCAAGTGGGCGTCTACCACAGCTTCTATGGTATCCGCTCCCTCAAGCAAACCGATGAATGGTCTTCCTGCATCAGCACCGGCAGCGCCGGGTGCTACTGCTGATGCTGATGGGGAGGATCCTTTTGCGCCGTCCCATCATGCAGCTCCGCTGGTGCTGGATATGAGCAATATTCCTAATCCGGATGATTTTGATGAGGGAGCAGTGTGGTAAGAAGAGGAGGAGTCGGATGAAACGTTATATATGTGACGGAATTGTCAAAGGTGCGACTCACATAAGAAATCAAATGCCCTGTCAGGACAGCAGAAAGATTTTAGAGATCTCAGAGAACATAGCAATCCTTGCAGTGGCAGACGGACATGGGGGTGAAAAATGTCCCAGAAGCGACCGGGGTTCGCTGATTGCTGTGAACACGTTTTGTGAGGTGATGAAAAACTATCTACAAAGCTATGGCACACAGGGGCAGGATTTGCAAAGCCTGATTACATTTCTAAATCGGGAGGGAGAGCTACGGATTGCCCAGGATATTTGCGAAGAGTGGCAGGCAAGAGTGAGGCAGTCCTATTACAAGAATAAGGCAGAGGGAATGCTGGACGAGGCGGGAAATGTGAAGTGGCCATCTGTGTACACTCTTTATGGCACTACTTTGCTGGGAATGCTGATTACGGATTCTTTTGTCTTTTCTTTTCAGATCGGAGATGGAGACATTAGCCGGATTACGGAAGCGGAAGTGTCACCACTGGTGGAACCGGAAAAGTTTTTAGGCATAGAGACACACTCTCTGTCAAAACCAGATGCCTGGCGTAAGGCAGTAGCTTCTGTATGGCATCGTGAGGGAGAGACGGAAGCTCCTTGTATGTATATGCTTTCCACAGATGGATTTGCAAATAGCTATACCTCAGATGCAGAATTTCAGAAAACCTGCCGGGATTATTTTCGTATTCTCCGGGAACATGGGGCAGATGCGGTGCAGGGAAATTTAAAAAAGTGGCTGACAGAGACCAGCGCTCTTGGGTGCGGAGATGACATTACTGTGGTGATGGCGTATTTTACATCAAACGAATAAAGAACGAGGCATCTATAAGAGGGTTTTACGATAGGAAACATAGTTTACATTGGATTGTTGTATAAGCGATTCTGATGAGAAAAAGGCACAGGTAAAATAAGAAATGATTGTAGATCGTTACTATTATGATCAACTAAATAAGCAGGAACAAACGGTTTATCAGGCATTTTATAATGGTGTCATGGAACAGAAAGAACTTATTCCTCTATCAGTAAGTGATGGATTCATTCAGGAGAGCTTTGGACGGATTTTTCGGGCAATGACACGAGATAATCCTTTAATCTATTTTTTGAATCAGTCAGCCTGCAGTATTGCCAGCGATCGGTTTGGCCGTGTGGCGATCTGCCCTCAGTATTTTTTTACGAAAGAAAAAGTGAAAGAATATAATCGAAAAATTGAAAAGACCGTAAATGAACTGGCGGGACAGTTGCAGCTACTGGAGTGCTGCGATTATGAAAAAGAGCTACGAATCCATGATTGGATCTGCCGGAACATTACATATGATTACGAAGGTGCTGATAAAGAGAAGGTGTCCAGGGTAATTGCTTCCCACAATATTCTGGGAGTCTTTGCACATCATAAGGCCCAATGCGAAGGCATTGCAAAGGCAGTCAAAGTTCTTTTAAATGCAGTAAATGTGAAATGTATTGTGGCAGCAGGAGATACGGTGGAAAAGGGAAAGGCTTCGCCCCATGCATGGAATATTGTGAATATAGATGGAGCGCCTTACCAGTTGGACGTTACCTGGGATATCGGCATGGGCGGTCAGAGGAAGGGGGCTGTGGTGTATGCCTATTTTAATCTGACAGATGAGCTGATGCATCAAGATCATAGAGCAGATAGTAGGCTACCAGAGTGCAGAGCAAAAGCAGCAAATTATTATGTGCAGAGCAGATGTTCTTTCCAGATGAAACAGAAACTTATAGCATACATTGATAAACAGATTGACCAAAATGAGAAGACGGTTGTATTTCGGGCAGAAGGCAGATTAAATAAAGGTGGAATAGAGAAAGAGGCAGCAGATTATATTTTGAAGAAATTGCAGAGGAAGGGAAGATGGGGCGGAATCCGAACATATTCTAATAAAAAACTGGGAATATACCGAATAGAAATCATTAGCAGATAAAAGAGGGAAGGAGACTATGTGGGAAATCATATTTTATGCAGTGGTATTTTTTTTGATTACACTGCTGATACAGTATCTGCTCTATAAGGTCAAAAAAAATCAAGGAAAGAATAATACATTCTGGACGGGGCGACATACTGCAATTATGATGTGTACGATAGGGATTTGGCAAGAAGATGTCAATGTGCTTGGGGCAGTGCTGGGCTTTTTAATAGCAGATGAGATTGGAAAGAAGTTGGGTTGGTGGTAGCTTTTCTGATTGCAGTTCATTTATTGTGGAAATGCAATGCAGAGGAGGAAAATAGGAACAAAGGAACTGATTTTAGAGGAACCTGAATACTAGTCAAGCTGGCGCAGTCCTCCATGCTTGACTAGTATTCGCTGGCTGCTATTCCACCTTCATCATCCGGTAGCCAACACCGATATGGGTCTGAATATACTGGGGAGAGTCGGGCCCCTTTTCCAGCTTTTTCCGTAGGGTAGCCATGAAAACTCGTAAAGAGGCAATGTCATTGTCCCAGCTGCTGCCCCAGATGCTCTGGGTGATGAAGGTGTGGGTAAGTACCTTTCCGACATTCCGGGAGAGGAGGCAGAGCAATTTAAATTCAATGGGAGTCAGATGCAGTTCCTCGTCTCCAAGGTAAGCGCAGCCGGCGGCATAATCCACTTTCAGCTGACCATCTGTGAATACAGAGGTCTTTGTAGCAGGAGCTTCTCCCTGCATCATGGCAAGACGGCGCTGGGTGACCCGAAGTCTTGCCAGAAGCTCCTCTACAGAGAAGGGCTTAGTAAGATAGTCGTCTGCACCGGCATCCAGGGCATCGATTTTATCGGTGTCCTCACTTCTTGCACTGATAACAATGATGGGAAGGTTGGACCAGGTGCGGATTTTTTTAATTACCTCAATGCCGTCCATATCCGGGAGTCCCAGATCCAGAAGTACAATGTCCGGGTTGTGGGAGGAGGCCTCCAGGATGGCAGTGGTGCCGTTGGGCGCCGTTAAGTAGCGGTAGTCGTGGGCCTTTAAGGTGGTAGAGATGAGATTTTTTACAGAATTGTCATCTTCTACTACTAAGATCAATGGTTTATTCATGAATTTGTACCTCCCCTGCTGGCAGTGAAATAGTAAAGACAGTGCCCTGCGGCTGATTGTCCGAAACCTGGATCCTTCCGCCGTGGGCATTTACGATGGATTTGCACAGGGACAGTCCCAGTCCCAGGCTGCGGCGGCTGTCGGCCACTTTGTTGGCGCCGCTGTAAAACATGTCAAAAATGTGACTTTTCATTTCATCTGGAATACCAGGTCCGTTGTCTGCAATGGATACCATGGCGTTTGAACCTTCCTTCCAGGTTCGAATCGCAATGTGAGACCCTGGCGGTGTATATTTGATGGCATTGTCCACAATATTGATGATCACCTGTACCATCAATTTGGCATCCATCTTTGCCAGAAGATAATCTTCTGCATGTTCCACGGTAATGCAGTGTTCCACGCTTTTCCGGTTCATGTGGAGAAGGGCTTCCGAGACCACATCATCCATAAGATCCTCAGAAATATGGAAATTCAGTCGTCCTTCCTCTAAGCGGGTGACAGAAAGAAGATTTTCCACCAGATTAATCAGCCACATGGAATCATCATAGATATCTGTGTAGAGCTGTTTTTTTGTATCCGGATCGAAGGCGTCCCCGTTGGAAAGCAGGTTGCTGGCATTGCCGCAGATGGAGGTGAGAGGCGTGCGCAGATCATGGGAGATGGACCGCAGAAGGTTGGCCCGCAGCTTTTCATTTTTGGCCAGAATGGCGGCAGCCTCCTTTTCCCGGGCATTTTTTTCATTTTCCAAAGCCAGGGCACATTCTCCCAGAATGGATAAAAGAATGCTGTTTTCAAATACGTCCAGAGGAGCTGGTCCTATGACGATTCCCACAACGCCGTAGACTCGGTCATTTATCCGGACTGCCAGGTAGAGGCATTTGGCGTTAGCCAGTGTTTCAGTGGTGATTCCTGCATGGCGGTTATTTTTCTGTACCCACAAAGCCACTTCCCGCTCGCTGGGGGATGTAATAGCGGCTTCCGGGGGAGTCTGGGAGGAGGAAAAAACCCGGGGTGGGCCGAGGGTATCCTCCTGAGACAGATAGAAGACAATATCTCTTCCCAGCAGTTTGACAAGCTGATTGGCTGTGGCAGAGACGATCTCCTCCTTGCTTCCGGACTGCTGCAGCAACTGATTGGTATCAAAAAGAACCTTGGTTCGATAAGCGGAGGAAGCAGCCTGTTTGGCATGATTCTTCAGCCGGATGGCAAGCGTTCCTGTAAGAAGCGCTGCAAGGAACATAATGAGAAAGGTGACCGGGTATCCCTGGCCGTAAGCCTGAAAGGTAAATTTAGGTTCTGTAAACAGGAAGTTAAACACCAGAACGCTTACCAGGGAAGAAATCAGGCTGTAGATTTGGTGGGTGGTGATCACGGAGGTAATCAGAACACCCAGCACATATACAGTGATAATGTTGGCTTCCGCAAATCCCAGGTGGCGAAACAGCAGGCCGATGCCGCTGGCACCGATCAAAATGAGGATGCTTTTGAAAACATCCAGGAAGGATACGGTAATGGTCTGTTTTCTTCCAGGTTTATTTGCCCGGTAGAAAGAAGCACTGGAAACGGCATCCGGAATAATATACACATCCAGATTTGGAGCGTTGGCAATCAGTTTTTCTGTGAGTGCAGGTTTCGTTAAGAGCCGCTTTTTTGTAACAGAGCTTCTTCCAATGACCACCTTGGTCACTCCAGAGAGTCTGGCAAACTCTGCAATCTGATAGGGGACGTCGTCTCCGTACACGGTCTCAAGTGTTGCTCCTAACTGTCTTGCCAGGTGCATATTGTCATGAAGCCGTTTGATATCCTCCTGAGACATACGGGAAAAGTCCGGAGTTTCCACAAACAGGGCAGTAAAGGTCCCGCGGAAGGCGTTGGCCATTCTGGCAGCATTGCGGATCAGTTTTGCATTGGAAGGAGAAGGGGAGAGGCACACCAGAATATGTTCATCTGTGGGATAGCCTCTCTGATTTTTCGCCCCGGAATCATTGGTGAGGAGATTGACCCGGTCGGCACAGCGGCGCAGGGCGATTTCCCGAAGGGCAGTGAGAACCTCCAGCTTAAAGAAAGGATTTAGAGACTGTTCAGGCGGAAGCGGAATGTAAACGCTCCCGGTTTTCATGCGCTGAAGCAGTTCCTGGGGTTCCATATCTACCAGTTCCACCTGGTAGGCGTTATCAAATACAGAATCAGGGATGCGGTCCCGAACCTGGATTCCGGTAATGGAAGCTACGGTGTCGTTCAGACTTTCAATGTTCTGGACGTTTACAGTAGTGTAGACGTCAATCCCGGCGTTCAAAAGTTCCGCAATATCCTGGAAACGCTTGGCATGACGGCAGGCTGGAGGGTTGGTATGGGCAAGCTCTTCCAGAATCAGGAGCTGAGGTTTTCGTTCCAAGGCCTGATCCAGATTAAATTCTGAGAGTGAAATGCCGTCCGTACGGATAACAAGAGGGGGCAGGCATTCCAGTTTCGAAAGCAGGGATGCGATCTTGGCGCGGCCGCAGGATTCCAGACAGCCCACGGCAACGTCTATCCCTCTGTGTTTGGCGCTGAGGGCAGCCAGCAGCATGGAATAGGTTTTTCCTACTCCCGGCGCATAGCCAAAAAAGATTTTTAAATGGCCTTTTCTTTTTGGTTCTTCCATAGAGCTGAGCCTCCCATCTTTTGTACTTTAAGTTTCTCAAAGTATATCATTTTTTTCAATAATTTCAAAGAAAACAATTAAAAAGCAGTCCATACCAGGGTGAAAAGATCAGTCAGCAGTTTTCTTAAGAGCATCCGTCAGTTGCCCGGAAAATTTTTCTGCATAGAATCTGGAGCTTTTGGAGTACAGTACACTGCAGCGTCCCGCAGCTTCCTTTTCAGGATTAAGAGGCTCCAGATTCCGTTCAGCAGCCGGGAAGAAGAGCGGCTTCTGTTCCAACGGAAGCTGAAAAAGAAGATATTTTTGAGCAGCTGGACTGGCAGTGAGCACAAAACCAAAATCCAGGGAAGCGGAGTTTAATTTTTGGAGAATTTCTTCCGAGGTACCGATAAAGAGACGAATCTGGCATTCCGGATATTTTGCTGAAAATTTTTCCAGGGGCACAGAGAGGGCACTCAGGGTAAGCGGATTTTCGAAGGCAATACAGAGGGAGGAACGCTTTAACATTTTCTCGGATTGAGGGGACAGTTCCAAAGATAATAAAGTTATTTTTTTGATGGCCAGATAGCATCCGAAGAAAACTACAGCCACAGAAAAAAGCAGGATTAGATCTTTCATAAAGCGGCCTTCTTTCAAAAATAATGAAGTATAGGGTGGAAGGGGGAAACACGGTATCTGCAATGATTGGAGCATAACAATGATATTCAATCGGTACAGAATTAAATATGGAAGCATTTTTGGAGCGATTTGATACTGCCCAATACAAAAATGGTATCTCCCTCCGGAAAAGCGGTTTCTGAGGTGATATTTAGATTCATCACACCAGAATGCTTCACGGCCATGATATTGATGCCATATTTTTTTCGCACGTCTACCTGACCAATGGTTTTCCCAATCCATTTTTCAGGAATCGATAATTCAAAGATAGCATAATCGCCGTTTAAGTCAATGTAATCAAGAATATGGTCTGCCGTATATCGGATAGCCGTCCAATCTGCCAGCTGCCGTTCCGGATATACGATCTCGTCTGCGCCGTTGCGGAGAAGAAATTTGGCGTGAACGTCTCTGGCTGCCCGGGATACCACCAGCTTTGCACCAAGTTCTTTTAAGAGAGAGGTAGTTTCCAGAGAACTTTGAAAGTTGTCGCCGATGGCTACCATGCAGACGTCGAAATTGCCGACGCCTAGAGAACTTACAAAATCTTTATCTGTGGCATCGCCGATCTGGGCATTGGTGACATAGGGAAGGGCGGCATTTACTCTCTTTTCTTCTTTATCCACTGCCATCACCTCATGGTGAAGCTCATCCAGTTTCATTGCAATATGGCGGCCAAATCGTCCAAGGCCGATTAATAATACGGATTTCATAAACAGTTCCTCCTTTATTTTTGTCCTTTTATTTATAGCAGTTTTTTTACCCATACAGATCACGGTGTTCTTAGCTTCCAGCAGGTTTTTTTAAAATTTAGGGCTGCCGGATTCAGCCCACTGTGATTTTTTCCTGGGGGTATTTCGCACAGCTGGTCTTAGAGACCGACAGAGCAGCGAAGATCAGGGTTAAACCGCCTACCCGTCCAAAGAACATCAGCAGGATTAAAATCATTTGGGAGATCAGCCCAAGGCCAGGCGTGATGCCCAGAGAAAGTCCAACGGTTCCAATGGCGGAGGCAGTTTCAAAGAGTGCGGGCAGCAGAGGGATATGCTCAACGCTGGAGATTACCATTCCTCCTGTGAGAAACAGCAGAATGTACAGGAGAAAAACAGTGGCAGCACTTTTTATGGCTTCTTCCGGGATACGCCGTTTGAAAAATTGGGTGTGCTGACGCTGGAAAAATACAGAGACAGCGGTGGAGATCATGACGGCAATCGTGGTAGTTTTCATACCTCCGGCAGTGGAGCCAGGGGAGCCGCCGATGAGCATCAGAAGGATGATCAGCATTTGTCCGGTCTGGCTGAAGGCTGTAAGATCAGCGGTATTGAAACCTGCGGTTCTGGGAGTTACAGACTGAAACAGAGCGTTCAAAATCCTTTCGCCCAGAGGAAGATGAGAAAATTCACAAAAGAAGAAATAAATGGCTGGAAACAGGATCAAAGCTGCAGTGACAGTAAGGATCACTTTGCTCTGCATTCGGTATTTGCGAAAATGCCAGGTGTTCTTTTTGATGTCTTCCCAGGTGAGAAAACCGATGCCGCCGATTATGATCAAAGCCATGATGGTGAAGTTCACCAATGGCTGGGCGGAATAGGTGGTAAGAGAGGAGAAGGGTTCTCTTACCCCCAGCAGATCAAAACCTGCATTGCAGAAAGCAGAGACGGAGTGAAAAAGCGCATACCAAATACCTTTGAAAAATCCAAAATCTTTGCAGAACACCGGTGCAAGAAGTACAGTTCCCGTCAGTTCAATGAAAAAGGTGGTTTTTAAAATAAATTTTGTCATCCGCACAATTCCGCCTACATGGTGGGCGGAGATGGCTTCCTGCATAGTGCTTCTTTGCATCAGGCCGATTTTTCTGCCAGAGAGAACTGCCGCAGAGACCGCCACAGTCACCACCCCCATGCCACCGATCTGAATGAGAAGCAAAATCACAGTCTGGCCAAATGCGGTCCAGTAAGTGGCTGTGTCATGCCTTACGAGTCCGGTGACGCACACTGCGGAAGTGGAGGTAAATAAAGCGTCAGTCAAGGAGGCGCCTGCTCCGTCGCAGGTGGCGGCAGGAAGCATGAGGAGGAGGCTGCCCAAAATAATGATGGATAAAAATCCAAGGATAATAATCTGAAAGGATGTAATATGTCTGTGGTTTTGTTTCTGCTGATAGTTCATTCCGTTTACCTGCCTGATTTTATGATGCCTTTATGCTATCTTAATTTGCATTAAACTTGTATAAATAAGAGACAGAGGGTATTAAGATTGTATAAAGAAGGCGTCTGTGTATCCTGGGAGCACAGAAAAATCGGATAATCTTTATGATTGAGGTTTTCAAGACGGAAAACACGAAATTTTATGTGAGCATTTATGACAGAAATAAAAAGAAAGTAAAAAGAAAACGAAAAGAAAACAATAAAAAACAGGAAGAAAGTAATAAGAAAATAGGAAGTGTAAGAAATGGATTGAATCTTTATACGGAATATAGTATTCTCTAAAAATAAAGATTACAGGGCAGGAGGACACGGCAGGATAGGAAGAGGTGCCGGGAAGCCAGAAAACCTGAAATGAGGAACGGATCATGGAAGAAAAACGGAGACAATGGAAGCGGCGGGGCAGAGCAGTGCTGAGAACACATTACTGGATTCTGGTGACCCTGTGCCTTGCTGCGGGGGTGATCGGTGCAGAATTTACCCATTCTCTGTCAAAGCTTGGGCCTTCTGTGGGACTGGAGTGGGGAGACAATTTAAATCCTCCGGATCGGGTTGCACAAGCTTTTCTGCATTTGGCGGCAGATGTAAAAAAAGGGCAGGAGGAACAGCGCAGAGAGGAAGCCAGAGCGGCGGAAAAGCGATACATAGAAAGCTCACAGGAGAATGAAAAGGCAGTTTTGGGAAGAAGCAGGGGCGTATTGTCTCTGATTGTAAATAAGGTATCCTCCGGTTCCTATCTGATCACGCTGGCAGTGGGATTAAAATCTCTGGTAGGTTCAAAGGATCTTGCGGCGGGGATCTTGATTTTCCTGAGTGTGGCGCTGCTTTGTTTTGTACAGATTTTTCTGATCGGTGTGTACCGGGTGGTGATGCGCCGTATGTTTTTGGAAGGGCGCTGCTATAGAAGACTGCCCTTTCAGAGAATGTGGCTGTTCTTTCAGGTAAAGCGATGGGTCCACGCAGGGTTTGTGATGTGGATCACCGGAATTTTGGAAATGCTCTGGTCCTTTACGATTGTGGGCGGGGTGATTAAGTACTACTCCTATTATCTGGTCCCCTTTCTTGTGGCGGAGAATCCGGAGTTTGGAGCGCTGGAAGCTATCACTGTTTCCAGAAAGCTGATGAAGGGGCACAAGTGGGAGTGTTTTCTTTTGGAGTTTTCTTTCCTGGGCTGGGGATTTTTGGGAACATTCACCATGGGTGTGACAGATATTCTCTTTACCAACCCTTACCGTGTGGCCGTTGGGGGAGAATTTTATGAACAGCTTCGGCGGGAGGGACTGAAAAAAGGCATGGTATCGGAGGAACTGCTCAATGACAGGTATCTGTTTGAACAGCCCTCCCAAGATCTGCTGGAAAAGACGTATCAGGATGTGAAAACGGAGTGCCGGAAAGAGGAACGGTGGACGGTTCCCGTAAAGGGAGTGGAAAAATTTTTGGCAGAGTATCTGGGACTTACGATCAGCCGTCAGAAGCAGTGGAAAGAATTCGAGCGGCAGGAAAATAGAGATTTTTGTCTTGCCTATGACAAGATGGCTCTTTGCGGGGAGATCTATCCCACCAGGCTGTACCCTTTGTCCACAGGAAAAAAGAGAAGGAAACTGGCAGAGAGCATGAATTTTCTCCGCCGATATTCCATCTGGTCTGTGATTATGATCTTTTTTTTCATGTCCTGCGCAGGGTGGCTTTGGGAGGTGAGTCTCCACCTTATTACAGACGGTAAGTTTGTAAACCGGGGAGTGATGCAGGGACCGTGGCTTCCTATTTACGGCTCCGGAAGTGTGGTGATTCTGCTTCTGCTCTACCGCCTGCGGAGACATCCGGCAGCAGAGTTCGTGGCAGCGGTGACTGTGTGCGGTACTCTTGAGTATTTTTCTTCCTGGTTTCTGGAGAAGCTTCATGGGGGAGTGCGCTGGTGGGATTATACCGGTTACTTTCTGAATCTGAATGGAAGAATTTGCGCAGAAGGGCTGCTGGTATTCGGCGTAGGCGGTATGGCTATTGTGTATCTTGCAGCGCCCCTTCTGGATAGCCTGATACAGAAAATTCCAAAGAAGTGGCTGAAGCTGCTCTGCCTTACTCTTGGGCTTGCCTTTCTGGCAGATGAGGCATACTCTCTTAAAAATCCAAATGAAGGAAAGGGAATTACCAACACAAGATATGTAGAGCAATATAGAAAAACAAAAGAAAAGAAGGAGGTAGCCGGGAGATGACCGCTGTGTTTTTGTCACCGATTTATTTGATCCTGTGCCTGTATATTTTAAGAAGAATTTTGAATTGGCTGGGCCATTGCCATAAATGGCTGGGGAAAAGGAGTGTTTCCTGGACAGTTACAGGGATATTTGCCTTTTTTGTCCTGAGTCTGGCGTTGGTCTTTTTCCTTCCGCCCTCTGGGTTCCGCCGGATTTTGAAGCTGATCAGCAACTATTGGCTGGGTGTGCTTTTATACGGCTTTATGATGATTGCCGGGGCTGACCTAATTCGGCTGATCCTGAAAAGAATATCTTTTCCCGGGAAAAAACTGCTGTTTTCAAGAAAGGGCCATGTGGCTGTGGGATTTTTATGTTTGGCAGCCACAGTAGGAATCAGCGCCTGGGGCATCTGGAATGCCGGAACCATCCGGACTACCCGCTACAGCGTCCAGGTGGCAAAGGAAGCAGGGAAACGGAAGGATTTAAAGATTGTTCTGGTCTCTGATTTTCATCTGGGCTACAGCATTGGAACCTGGAATATGATTCAGATGGTGAAGAAGATCAATGAGCAAAATCCGGATCTTGTAGTGGTGGCCGGGGATATTTTTGACAATGATTATGAGGCGTTGGATGATCCCAAGAGACTGGCCCAGGTACTTTCCGGAATCGACAGCAGGTACGGGGTTTACGCCTGCTATGGAAACCATGACATTGAAGAGCGGGTTTTGGCAGGGTTTACCTTTCCTAAAAAAGGAAAAAAGCAGAGTGATCCCAGAATGGATGAATTTCTGGAACAGGCAGGGATCCGTTTGCTTCATGATGAAGGCGTGCTGATTGACCAGGCTTTTTACTTGTATGGAAGGGCAGATTATGAAAAACCGGGCAGGGGAATTGAGATAAGAAAAACTCCGGAGGAGATTACAAAAGAGATGGATCTTACCAAGCCTGTGATTTTGCTGGATCATCAGCCCAAGGAGCTTCAGGAGCTTGCAGAGGCCGGGGTGGATCTGGATTTGTGCGGTCATACCCATGGAGGACAGATCTTTCCGGGGAATATAATCACTTCCCTGATGTGGGAAAATTTTTACGGATGCGCAAAGAAAGAGAACATGTATAATATTGTCACTTCCGGGGTGGGGATATTCGGCCCCTATATGAGAGTGGGATCCAAAAGTGAAATTTGTGTAATTGATGTGGAGTTTACCGGGTGAGTGTTCTCACCCGGTAAACTGGGTTCGGTACTGCTGGGGAGTCATCCCTGTTGAGCGGCGGAAACGCTGGGCGAAGTAGCTGCCGGAGGAAAAACCGGTGATCTCAGCAATCTGAGAGATGGAATAATCCGTGGTGCACAGCAGTGTCTTGCATTCCTCCAGCCGTCGTTCCAGCAGGTAGCTGATGGGGGAGATACCATAGGTTTCTGTGAAATGGTGTACCAGGTAATACTTGTTCAGGTGAGCAATAGAAGCCAGAGTATCCAAGGTCAGAGGGTTTTTGAAATTCTGGTCAATATATTTTTTTACCCCTGAAATCTCACGGCTGGCATTGATGGCCGGAGCGATGGAGAGCTGAAGCTTTTCATGGCGCATCAGGTAGATGAGAATTACATTGAGAAGATTTTGGCACAGGGTATCCCGAAAGGTTTTATTCTGCCGCATTTCCCGGAGCATGGTATCCAGACAGAAACGGATCACGGAATGGTCTGCCTGACAGTTTACCCTTCCGTAGAGAAGGGGAGTGTGATCCGGCTGCATAAAGGTGAGTCCCTCCACGCCCAATACAATATACTCCAGAGGATCCGAGTTGTTGGAACGCTCTGTGTGGGGAGTGTGGGGGCTGATTAAGATCAGATCGTCGGTCTGGACTTCAAAGGCTTCCTGCTCCATCTGAAACAGTCCCCGGCCCTTATGGACATAGAACAGTTCTGTGAAATAATGGGTGTGCAGAATGCTGTCCCAGTCTGTGTCATAGCGGGCGGAGGTGACGTAAAGCAGCCGCCCCTGAAGCGTTTGGGGCTGGGCCTGGGGATCAGGAGAAATGTCATATCGCCGGTTACTCATGGAAAGATACCTCCCTGACAGTTGATTTTAATTATCTTGCGTTTTTTCTTAAGTATAGAGCAAAGCAAAAAACTATGCAACTTAATCAAGAAAAAAGAACTGGGAAAAATAGAAAATTATAGAAACACGCTAATGAAAAAACGAAAAAGGAAGAGGTCATTGTATAAAATGATTAAGAAAAAAGAGCCAGTGTTTGAAAGTATATAAAAAGAAAACAGGAGAATGGAGCAAGATATATAAAATAGTGAGCAAGAAAATGATTTCAATCCGGCTAAAACATTGCTATACTTAAATTACTTGAACTGTTAGTATCGTATTAAAAGGAGGATAACAAGATGAAAAGAAGACTTAGTATGGTTCTGGCTCTCACCATGGCTGCTACCTGTGCATCAGGATTTACCGCTGTGGCAGAGGAGGCAAAGGAATATGAAGGCCAGACCCTGAAGGTTGCCGCTATTGAGACTGCCTACGGCGCTGACATGTGGAAAGAAGTATGTGCCGCTTTTGAGGAACTGACCGGGGCTACGGTTGATTTGGTTACAGATAAGAACCTGGAGGATGTGATCGACCCGTCCATGAGAGGCGGCGAGTTCCCGGATGTGGTACATTTGGCTACTGGACGTCCTGCTGGTCTGACAGAGACTCTGATCAAAGAGGAGGCGCTCACCGATATCACAGACGTTCTGGATATGACCATCCCCGGAGAAGACGGTATTGTGAGAGACAAGATTGCAGGTGGCTTTACGGAGAGCTCCCTGACCAATCCTTACGGTGACGGAAAGACTTATCTGGCTCCTATGTTCTACGGACCCTGCGGATTGTTCTACAATGCAGGATTGTTTGAAGAAAAAGGCTGGGATGTTCCGGAAACCTGGGATCAGATGTGGGAGCTGGGTGACAAGGCGGCAGAGGAAGGCATTGCTCTGTTCAGCTATCCGACCACTGGATACTTTGATGCATTCTTCTACGCTATGCTGTATGAGGCAGGCGGAGCTGAGTTCTTCGACCAGGCTACTCATTATGCCGAGGGTGTATGGGATACCGAGGAAGCTGCCGCTGTATTTGATGTGATTGAGAAGCTGGCTTCCTACACAGACAAGTCGGTTCCCTCTAATGCAAATAATGATAACTACTTAAAGAATCAGCAGCTGGTTCTGGACAACAAAGCGCTGTTTATGCCCAACGGTAACTGGGTAATCGGTGAGATGGTGGATGCTCCCAGAGCAGACGGATTTGAGTGGGGCTTCATGGCTCTTCCGGCTCTTACAGAGGGCGGAGACCGTTACTCCTACTCCTTCTTCGAGCAGTGCTGGATTCCTGCAGGCGCTGAGAATATCGATCTTGCAAAAGTGTTTGTAGCATTCCTGTACTCTGATACTGCTGTAGATATCTTTGCTAAGAGCAACGCAATTCAGCCGGTAGTTGGTCTTGCTGACAAGCTGGAAGGCGACAATAAGACTTACTACAGCATCTATGATAACGGCGCAAAGGCAGCTCTGGGCGCATTTGCTACCACAGACGCTGTGGAAGGCGTAAACATTGCTGATACTGTATTTGGCACGGTTGACTCTCTGGTAAGCGGAGACAAGACAAGAGACGAGTGGGTAGAGGCAATCAAGTCTGACAGCGATCAGTTAAGAGAAGCTTTAAAGTAAGCTGACAGGTTTTTGATCTAATCGCATAAAGGAAAGAGAAAGGAGCTGTCGCAAAGTACGGTGACCGATAGGATACGGTATGTTTTGCGCAGCTCCTTTGCATTTAGGAGGAAGTCTATGAAAAAAGGACGCAGACGTTCCGGATTTGTGGCGGCTTGTATTATTCCCGCTACGGTTCTGTTCGTTATATTTATGATCGTTCCCACCTTCAATGTATTCCGGATGTCTTTGTACAAATGGGGAGGTTATTCCAACAAAAAGAAGTTTGTGGGATTGGAAAATTTTGAAAAGCTGATGGGAGATACAAAATTTCTCCAATCTTTCCAGAATACGGTGCTGCTCATCGTCATTGTGACTGTGATTACCATGAGTCTGGCCTTGATTTTTGCAGCCATCCTTACAAGAGAAAAGATTAAGGGACAGAATTTTTTCCGGGTTATTTTCTATATTCCCAATATCCTGTCCGTGGTGATCATCAGCGCCATTTTCAGCGCGATCTATGATGCCAACAATGGTATGCTCAACAGTATTCTGTCCATTTTCCGAAAGGGGGCGGATCCGATATACTGGCTGGGAGACCAGAAGATCGTGATTTTCTCTCTGGCAGGAGCCATGGTATGGCAGGCCATTGGTTATTACATGGTGATGTATATGGCCAGCATGTCCAGCGTATCAGTCTCCCTGTATGAGAGTTCTGCTCTGGACGGAGCCACCAAGTTCCAGCAGTTTTTCCAGATTACCCTGCCTTTGATCTGGACCAATATCCGCACTACCCTTACCTTCTTTGTGATCAGCAGCATCAACTTAAGTTTCCTGTTCGTGAAGGCTATGACAAGCGGAGGACCTGACGGCAGCACAGAAGTATTCCTAAGCTACATGTACAAGCAGGCTTATACCAACTCTTCTTATGGATACGGTATGGCCATTGGCGTGGTGATCTTTCTATTCTCCTTCGGTTTAAGCGGACTGGTAAATCTGGTTACCAAGCGGGAACCCATTGATATATAAGAGGAGGAGAGGAGTGTGAACGAAATGAAAAAGAAAAAACCATTCAGCCTCTACCGCCTGTTTATTTATGTGGTTCTGATCGCACTGGCGGTGAGCATTATTGTTCCCGTGGCCTGGGTATTTATGGCTTCCATCAAGCAGAATAGTGAATTTTATGGCAATCCCTGGACTTTGCCTGCAGGTTTTTATTTTCAGAACTTTGTAGATGCGTGGACCAAAGCCCGGATGGGTGAATATATGTTGAACAGCGTGATTGTCACAGCTTTGGCTTTGATTTTTTTGCTGATACTGGCATTACCTGCCGCTTATGTTCTCAGCCGTTTCAAATTTGTGGGACGGAAAATTTTAAATGTGGCATATATGGCAGGCCTGTTTATCAATGTGAACTATATTATTGTGCCTATTTTCCTGATGTTTGTGGATGGCAATAAGGTTCTTAAGGGTATGGGACTGCCTCCCTTCCTTTTGAACAATTTGGTGGTGCTGGCTTTGGTGTATGCAGCCACAGCGCTGCCCTTTACTATTTACCTGCTGTCCGGTTATTTTGTAACCCTGCCCAAGGATTTTGAGGAGGCAGCCTATATGGACGGCGCTGGATATCACAGGACGATGATCCAGATCATTTTCCCCATGGCAAAACCCAGCATTATCACGGTGATCCTGTTCAACTTCCTTTCCTTCTGGAATGAGTACATTATCGCCATGACGCTGCTGTCTGATCCAAACGGAGGAAAGACCCTTCCGGTAGGACTGATGAACCTGATGAAGGCCCAGAACGCTGCGGCTCAGTATGGTCAGATGTATGCCGGACTGGTAATGGTAATGCTGCCCACCCTGATACTGTATATTTGTGTTCAGAAAAAGCTGACCCAGGGTATGACGCTGGGAGGCTTGAAAGGATAGGATAGAATGGGAGAATATACGAAACAACGATTGATTATGGTAGTTTGCCTGGTGATCTTTGTGCTGTGTATGTGGCTGGTGGTTACCGGACAGAAAACGATTGGATTTCCCGGTCTTGGGAAAATGATGCTGGGTCTGGCAGGACTTCTTGGCCTGCTCTGGTACTATAACCGCAGACACAGCAAATAGGCCTGCTTTTTGGCGGCAGGCTTCCGCAAAGGGCGGGACTGCTGACAAAGGCTGAGGACAATATGACAGAATGGAGACAGATTATGGAAAAAATGAAACGAACGGGCCGTGTGACTATTCCTACAGATGTGGATGTGGTTCCGGAGACGCTGGAGCTGATGAAACGCTGGGGAGCAGACGCTATTCGTGACTGTGATGGCACAGACTATCCAGAGGAATTAAAGCAGGTTGATGCCAAGGTGTACAGCACTTATTACACGACAAGAAAAGACAATGAGTGGGCAAAGGCGAATCCGGATGAGGTACAGCAGTGCTATATTATGACAGGCTTCCATACTGCGGTTCAGGAGCAGTTGGAGATACCGCTGATGAAAGGGATTTCCCCGGAACTGATGGCAGTGAACACCAGAGATGATATCCATCGCTGGTGGGAGGTGATAGACCGGACCACAGGATTAGTTGTGGATACCAAGAACTGGGAATATGAGGAAAGCACCGGCTGCGTAGTCATTTCCCATGCGGCTCCTTTCCATGAATATACGGTAAGTTTCCTGGCTTATCTGATCTGGGATCCGGTACATATGTACAATGCGGTGATCAATGACTGGAAAGATGTGGAGCATCAGATTACCTTTGATGTGCGTCAGCCTAAGACTCACGCATACAGCTTAAAGCGTCTTAGAAAGTTTATTGAGGACCATCCTTACCTTAGCGTGATTCGCTATACCACGTTTTTCCATCAGTTTACCTTGGTATTTGATGAGCTGAAGCGGGAAAAATATGTGGACTGGTATGGCTATTCTGCATCCGTAAGTCCCTATATTCTGGAACAGTTTGAAAAGGAAGCAGGTTATCCCTTCCGTCCGGAGTACATCATTGATCAGGGATATTATAACAACCAGTATCGGGTGCCCAGCAAGGAGTTCCAGGATTTCCAGGCCTTCCAGCGCAGGGAAGTGGCAAAGATCGTAAAAGAGATGGTAGACATTACTCATGAATTTGACAAAGAAGCCATGATGTTTTTGGGAGACCACTGGATTGGCACAGAACCATTTATGGACGAGTTTAAGACCATGGGGCTGGATGCTGTGGTAGGCAGTGTGGGCAACGGATCCACCCTGCGGCTGATCAGCGATATCCCTGGAGTGAACTATACGGAGGGCCGTTTCCTTCCCTACTTCTTCCCGGATACCTTCCACGAAGGAGGAGATCCGGTTCGGGAGGCGAAGGAGAACTGGGTAACAGCCAGAAGAGCGATTTTGCGCAAACCGATCGACCGGATCGGATACGGAGGATATCTGAAGCTGGCCTGCCAGTTCCCGGAATTTCTGGACTATGTGGAGAGCGTGTGCGATGAGTTCCGTGAGCTTTATGACAATATCAAGGGTACCACGCCGCATTGCGCCGCCAGAGTGGCAGTGTTAAACTGCTGGGGCAAGATGCGTTCCTGGGGATGCCATATGGTGCATCATGCATTATATCAGAAACAGAATTACAGCTACGCAGGGGTGATCGAAGCCTTGAGCGGCGCGCCAATGGATGTGAAGTTTATCAGTTTCCAGGATATCAAGGAGAAACCGGAAATTCTGAAAGATATTGATGTGATCATCAATGTGGGCGATGGAGATACTGCTCACACCGGCGGTATCTGGTGGGAAGATCCGCAGGTAAGCGCGGCTCTTCGCCGCTTTGTCTATGAAGGCGGAGGATTTATCGGCATCGGAGAACCTTCCGGCCATCAGTATCAGGGCCATTATCTGCAGCTGGCAGATCTGATGGGAGTGGAAAAGGAGACTGGTTTTACTCTGAATTATGACAAGTACAACTGGGAGGAGAAGCCGGGACACTTTATCCTGGAGGATGTAAAAGATCAGGTGGATTTCGGTGAGGGCAAGAAGAGTATTTATGCTTATGCAGGAGCGGATGTGCTGGTTCAGCGGGATAAGGAAGTGCAGATGGCAGTTCATGAGTGGGGAGATGGCAGAAGCGTGTATATCAGCGGCCTGCCCTACAGCTTTGAAAATGCCAGATTGCTCCACCGGGCCATCCTCTGGAGCAGCCACAAGGAGCAGGAACTTCGCCAGTGGTTCTCAGAGAATGTAAATGTGGAGGTACACGCTTACGTAAAGAATGGAAAGTTCTGCGTGGTGAACAATACCTATGAGCCTCAGGATACGGTGGTTTATCGGGGAGATGGAAGCAGCTTCCAGCAGCACCTGGATGCGAATGAGATTTTGTGGTATGAATGCTAGGGAGAGAACAGAATGGAACATGTATTTCAGCAAAACGATCCGGGATTGCAGGAAGCGCTGAAAGCCTATGCCTGGAATGGCAGGGTGGAGGATGTGCGCCGTTACGGTTCCGGCCATATCAATGACACGTATGCTGTGACGACTCGAAGCCTGCAGGGAGTTTCCTTTCGATATATTCTGCAGAGAATCAATCGGTCTATTTTTCGGAAACCGGAGGCTGTGATGGAGAATATCCTGAAAGTCACCACATTTTTAAAGGGAAGAATTGCAGAGAATGGTGGCGATCCCAACAGAGAGACGCTGACCGTTTGCAGAAGTGTGCAGGGCGTACCGTATTTTGTGGACGGTCAGGGAGGATTCTGGCGGGCTTTCTTCTTCATAGAAGACACAGTATGCCTGCAGAGTGTGGAGAATCCCCAGCAGTTTTTTGAGAGTGCCAGAAGTTTCGGCAACTTTATGCGTCTTTTGGGAGATTATCCGGCAGAGACTCTCCATGAGACCATCCCGGATTTCCATAACACGCCGAAACGTTATCAGAATCTGATGCGGGCCGTGGAGGCAGATACGGAAGGACGTGTGGCTTCCGTGGAAAAAGAATTGGCATTTATCCGGGAACGGGAAGGCATCTGTACCCATCTCACAGACCTTCTGGAAAAGGGAGAACTTCCCCTTCGGGTTACCCACAATGATACCAAGCTCAACAACATTCTGCTGGATGTGGTGACACAGCAGGGGATTTGTGTCATTGATCTGGATACCATTATGCCTGGACTGGCAGCTTATGACTTTGGAGATTCCATTCGGTTCGGAGCTGCCACAGCCCTGGAGGATGAGCCAGATCACACGAAGATGCATTTTGATGAAAAGCTGTATCAGACGTATCTGGAAGGTTACCTTCAGGGGGCGGGAGATGTTCTTACCAAACAGGAGATCGAAAGCCTTCCCTGGGGAGCTGTGCTGATGACCTTTGAGTGCGGCATGCGATTCCTTACGGATTATCTGGAGGGGGATCACTATTTTAAGATCAGCCGTCCTGAGCATAATTTGGATCGAACCAGAACCCAGATGAAGCTGGTGTGGGAGATGGAAAAGTATTTTGGAATGAGATAAAAACAAAAAGAGCGCAGTCCTGACACGGAAGCAGAGGCTTTATGTATCAGGAAAGCGCTCTTTTTCTCTGCAAGAGTTCCTCCTATCCAGGCGCTTTGCTCTTGAAAATTTAAATTATGTTCCGCTTATAAAGGTTGGAGATTGTAAAAATCACAGGACATAGGTATAATGATCCATAGGAATGGCTGGAGCGAATGCATGAGAAGCCAGAGAAAACCAACACATTGAAAGGACAGGAGGATGAAGGATGAGACAGGTATTAAAAGTAGGAGTGGTAGGCACCAGTTCCATTATGAGGGAGATGCTGGAGGCGATCCGTCAGACAGAAGGACTTTTGGCCCAGGTGGTGTATTCCAGAAGCCTGGAGAGAGGAAAGGCGTTTGCAACACAAAACGGTGTGCCGGAGGCCTGTGATGATTACGAAGGGATGATCTCCAGGGAAGATCTGGATGTGATTTATCTGGCTTCTCCAAACAAATTTCATGTGCCGCAGGCTCTGGAAGCCCTGAATCATGGAAAGCATGTGCTGGTGGAGAAGCCGGTTTCTGTAAGGGAGAAGGATGTGGAGCTTTTGGCGGAAGCTGCCAGAGAAAACGGGGTCTTTTTCTTTGAGACCATCACAACGCTGTTTATGCCTAACTTTCTGGCTTTTCGTGAAGCGTGCAGCCAGCTGAAGGATAAAAGACAGGCAAGCTTTAATTTTGGCAGGAAATCTTCTAAGTGGGAGGCCTTTTTGGCAGGAAATGTTCCCAGTTCCTTCAGTCCGGCTATGGAGGGAGGAGCACTGAATGATATGGGCATCTACTGTATCCATCCTGCGGTGGAGCTTTTCGGCCGTCCGGAGCAAGTCTGCTATGAGGCAAAACGGGCAGACAACGGTGTGGATATTGACGGGAAGCTGCTGCTGACCTATCCGGATCTGACCTGTGAGATCAACACTTCAAAATCTACGGATATTCCCTGTGGCTGTTATGTGGAGGGCAGCAATGGCTGGGTGCGTCAGCAGGGGTTGGTGAACAGTTTTGAAAATTGTTCCGCCCGCCTGAATGGAGTTCCTCTGGATGTGGAGCGTCAGAATGGAGAACACCGCATGATCTATGAACTGGCCCGCTTCCGGGACGCTATTTTGCAAAGAGATGAAAAGTTCTTTGAGAAGATGGCGAGCCAGAGCCAAACTGCCTCCTGGGTGCTGGAGAAAGCGCAGAGAAAGTAAAAAGTAAGAGAGAAAGCTTCTGTATGGTAATTTTTCTATTTACCATTGCAGAAGCTTTTTTTTTGGTTATTTTGCATAAAATAGAAAAGAAAAATTGAATAAAACATAGAAAAATAACAATTCTATTGACAAAATCATAATTGATAAATATAATTTTTTTATAACTATATAGCAATGTTATGACATTGCAAAAAATGGGAGGTAAGAATATGAAGATGAGAAAGATTACAGCAATGGCGCTGGCCACAGTGATGGCAGTGGGAACAATGGCAACGACAGCGATGGCTACGGAAGATTGGAAGAGTTTCAAAATTGATCCGTCGCAGATTCCTCAGGAAAAACTTGACACTACGCTTTCTGTAGCAGTTTCCATCCGTGGATTGGAAAATCCATATATCAATACCATTAAGCTTGGTATGGATATGTTCTGTGAGTATCTTGACAGTATCGGCCAGAAATATGAGGCTCAGGTTCTGGATTCCGGCGGATCCAACGATGAAGAGATCAATAATATGAGACAGTTTTCTGCAAAGGCAGGAGGAAATGCCATTGCATACGCTGACCCCAATGAGTCTGCTATTTGTACCGCACTGGTAGAGGCAATGGCAGAGTCCGGCGGATATCTTGGAACTGCATGGAACCGTGAGGAAGAGGATACGGTTACCGATTATGATCCCAACTGGGTAATTCATACCTCTCCGGATAACATTGTGAATGGTAAAGCAACGGCAACTGCTCTGTTTGAGTCAATGGGCGGAAAAGGACAGATCTTCGTTCTGGAAGGAATGCTGGGAAATACCGCTTCCAACGACCGGGTAGCTGGTCTGGAAGAAGCGCTGGCAGAGTATCCGGATATTGAAGTAGTGGCACAGGATACTGCAAACTGGGCAACCTCAGAAGCTCTGACTCTGGTAGAGACCTGGCTGAATCAGTATCCGGAAGTAGGCGGCATTTGGTGTGCAAACGATAATATGGCTACCGGCGCTCTGCAGGCTCTGGATAATGCAGGCCTGTTAGGAAAAGTAGGAGTAACCGGTATCGATGCTAACACAGATATTATCGAAGCGATCAAGGCTGGAAATGCTACAGCAACCGTATCTTCCAACGGCTATCTGCAGGGCGGATATACCTTAGCAATTTGCTACGCTGCATGGGCTGGACTGATTGATCCTGCTGAACTGCCGATTGAGTACAGAGAGTTTGCAACCCCGGCAACTGTTGTAACAGCTGAAAATGTGGACGATTATATTGCTGAATACATCGACGCAGCTCCGGAATTTGATTTCTCTGAGATTTTCTGGTGCAAAGCTGACTAATAAAGTTTTTGGAAGAGAAATTGGAAGAATGAATTTGTGGGGATGGAATTTTCCATCCCCATTCTAGTAAAGGAACACAGTGGCAGTTGGCAGCAGCTGTCCTGCTAAATCAAGAGATGATTGGAGATAGGGTATGGCAAAAAATAATCAGGCGGCCTTGACGATTCAGGAAGAGTTTGCCAATAAAATCAAGACTGAGAATCAGAGAGAAAAAATGATCAAATGGGCGCCGGTACTGGTGCTGGTGGCATTAATTGCATTCTTTACCATTGCGCGCGGCTCTGCGTTTGCTTCTGTAAACAATTTGATTACTATTTTGAATCAGTGGGCGATCCCGCTGCTGGTGGCGTTGGGTCTTACCTTTGTCATTATGCTGGGAAGCATTGATTTGTCTATTGACGGAACCGTAGGTATGGCAGGTTCCATAGCGGCTGTTCTTTTGATGAACAATATGAACAGCAATGATTTTGGAATATTTGGAATTATTATTGCGATTCTTTGCAGTGTGCTGGTGGGATTTTTGATCGGAGTGATTCACGTAAAACTGAAGGTTCCTTCTTTTATGGTATCCTTTGCTTTTATGAATATCTGTACAGGTATTGCCTATGTGGCTTACAGCGGAACTCCGGCAAAGGTGACCGATCCGGTGTTTGCAGCGCTTCCTAAAGTAAGTTTCCTTGGGATCCCGCTGATCACCTGGATTGCTTTGGTGATGCTGGCAATCTGTATCTACATACAGGAGTATACTCCTTTTGGACGTCACATTTACGCAGTGGGAACGGATGAGACAATTCCGCGTTCTGTGGGGATCAATGTGGATATGGTAAAAATAAAAGTGTTTACTCTGGCAGGTTTTCTTTTCGGCGTTGCCGGCGTGGTTGGCTTGATTCGTGAGCAGCTGGGCCAGGCCAGCATTGGAACGGGACGGATGTTTCCGGCTCAGGCGGCAGTGGTAATTGGAGGAACCTCTCTGGCTGGAGGAAAGGGAGGCGTAATCAATACGATTGTTGGTACGCTGATTATGACGGTACTGGAAAACGGATTAAATATGATGGGCGTTGACTCAAATATTAAAACAGGTATCCAGGGTATTATTATTCTGGTAGCTGTAATATTGACAACAAAACGCGGATCAACCATTATTTCTAAATAAATGCGCTGGAGGGCAAAAAAATGGAGAAAAAATTACTTTTTAGCGCCAAAAATATAACAAAGACATTTTATGGCACGCAGGCACTGAAAGGGGTAGACCTGGAAGTACATGAAGGAGAGGTTGTCGGTCTTGTTGGCGAGAACGGTGCAGGAAAATCTACTCTGCTGAAAATTATTATTGGAGTACAGCCTCAGACTTCCGGAGAGATGTTCATGCAGGGGAAACCCTTTGCTCCGGCAGATCCTATGGCGGCAAACAAAGAGGGGATTGGAATGGTATTCCAGGAGCAGTCTTTGATTGTCAATCTTTCGGTAGGTCAGAATATATTCTTTGGCCATGAAAAGGATTTTATGAAGCATGGCATAGTAAATTGGAAAAAGATGTATGAAGAGGCAGCGAAGGTTCTGGCTGAGGTAAATTGCGAGTATATTAATCCCAGAAAAAAGGTGATTGATTTAAACTTTGCCACAAGGCAGATGGTAGAGATTGCAAAAGTGGTAAATATGACAAAGAGCGAACATGGCAATCACAAATGTCTGATCCTTTTAGATGAGCCCACTTCTGTTCTGAATGAGGCGGAGGTTCAGAATCTGTTTCGGGAAGTGCGTAAGCTGACGGCCAAGGGGCATGCGGTGGTATTCGTATCCCATCATCTGGATGAGGTATTGGAGATTTCCGACCGGATTTACGTCTATAAAGACGGAGAGAACGCTGGAAACATGGACATCAAGGATGCTACGGAAGCAAAGCTCTATGAAGCGATGGTAGGACACGGTACAACTACAGAGTATTATCATCTGGCAGAACAGAGAAAGCCGGAGGAGGAAGTGGTACTAGAGACAAAGGATTTGGGTGTTTCCGGCGTGTTTAAGCATTGTGATATCAAGCTGCATAAAGGGGAAATCCTGGGGATCTGCGGCGTGGTAGGTTCCGGCAAAGAGGAGATCTGTTCCGTGGTGTGCGGTGATGTGAAGCCTACTTCCGGAGAGATGTATGTGAAGGGGAAAAGGGCAAACTACAGCAGCCCGGCTCAGGCGCTGCAGGACGGTATTCTTATGATACCCATGGAGCGGCATGCGGAAGGAATTGTGCGCAATCTCTCTGTTGCAGAAAATATGGCGTTATCCAATGCTCCGCTGCTTTCTGAGCATGGCATTGTCCTTAAGAAAAAGGTGGATGAGCAGGCTGATAGATGGATTGAGAAGCTTCGAATCAAGACCAGCGGTAAGGATGCAGAGTTAATTTCTCTTTCCGGAGGAAATCAGCAAAAGGTGGTATTCGCCAGAGCCCTGGCATCTGAGGCAGATATTATTATTTTGAATCACCCGACCCGAGGTGTGGATGTGGGAGCCAAGGAAGAAATCTATGCGCTTACCCGTGAGGTGGTTGCCCAGGGCAAATCCGTGATTTTGCTGGGAGACACTCTGGATGAATGTATTGGCATGAGCAACCGTGTGATTGTCATGAAGGATGGCTTGATAACTGGTGAATTTCAGGCAGATGCAGACGAGAAGCCCAGTCAGGTCAGCTTAGTTACGTTAATGATGTAGGAGGATAATCATATGGACAAGACAAATACAGTTTCAAAGGCAGGGGTTTGGAAGAAACGGCTGATGCAGAATTACAGCATTCTGGTAGTTATTTTGATGATCATAGTTTTTACCGTTTTAAATCCCAATTTTCTGAACGAATCAAACGTAGTAAATCTGTTAAGTGATTCTGCTCCGTTAATGGTGCTGGCAGCGGGCATGACGCCTATTTTGATCCTGGGTTCCATTGATCTTTCTTTGGGCTCCTGGTGTTCTGCGGCAAATGTTATGATTCTGGTAATGATGAAAAAGGTTTTTGAGATTACGGGAAATGCGTATGGATCCTTTTTCATTTCTCTGATTGTCACCCTGGCGGCCGGAACTTTGTCTGGAATTGTGCTGGGCGTGATTCATGTAAAACTGAAGGTTCCGTCATTTATTGCATCTTTGGCCTTTATGTCTGTGTGGAGTTCGGCGGCCCTGATTATCAGCAGCTCTTCCGTAAAACTTCCCAAGGCGCTGAAGGTGACGGCCGATTGGTATAAAATACAGATTGGCCCTGTCGGTCTTCCTCTGATTTTAGCGGTTTTGTTTATTCTTGGCTATCATTTCCTGCTGACAAGAACTGCTTTTGGAAGAAGTATTTTTGCCATTGGAGGAAATGAGCGGACGGCAAGAATCGCAGGGATTAAGGTGGATCGCTATAAAATCACAGTGTTTGCCATTAATGGCTTTTGCGCTTCACTTGCAGCCATGTTCCTGATGGTAAAGGCGCGCAGCGCGGCTCCTACGGTGGGAGATGCTTTTACTCTGATGACGATTTCAGCAGTGGTGGCCGGAGGAACTTCTCTGGTAGGAGGCGCCGGAAGTCTGCTGAAGTCGATCGTAGGCGTGTTTATTATTTCTATTATTAAGAACGGTATGAATATTGTAGGCGTAAATGCCTACTGGCAGAAAATTGTGTACGGCTTGATTATTCTGGTGGCAGTGGCAATTTCCATTGACCGTACTTCCAGAAGCCGGGTAGTGAAATAGGGAAGGAGAGATGATGATGCAGACTTCAAAATTATTCATGAAACTTCCGGAGTATGTGTGTACTCCGGACGGCTTGGAACCGGATGAAAACGGAGACCTGATATTAGCCTGTCCTAATTTTGCAGATTTGTCTATGCCAAGCTGTATCTGCCGGATCGATAAGGACAGAAATATTCGTAAGTGGTTTGATGTGCCCTTAAATCCCGTTACCAAGGAGGCCAGGGCTATGGGAATCGCCTTTGGGCCTGACCGGGATCTCTATATTGTGGATAATCAGGGATGGCTGGAAGATCGGGAAGATCTGCAGTTTCAGGGGAGAATTATCCGTGTGCGTATGAATGGAGACGAAATTGTTAAGGTAACTACCGTTGCAGACGGCATGGAGCATCCGAACGGCATTCGGATTAAAGGAGAGTATATGTATGTTACTCAGAGCTGTCTGAAGAAGGTTCCCGGGCCGGATGGAAAACTGGTAAGCTGCGTCTATCGTTTCCGTTTAGATGATGAGAACATCCACATCACGAATACGCTGGAGGATCAGAACATTGTGGCTACCTTTGTGACGAAAAATCCCAAATGTCAGTATGGGGTAGACGGAATTGTTTTTGGCAGGGACGGCAATCTGTATATCGGCAATTTTGGCGACGGAGAGATTTACAAACTTACGCTGAACGAGAAGGGGGATGTGGTTTCCAACGAGCCATGGACCAGAGATCCTTCTCAGTTAAAGAGTACAGATGGGATGACTCTGGATCCATATGGAAATATTTATATTGCTGATTTCAGCGCCAATGCCATTGGCAGAGTAGATCCGGAAGGGAATGTAAAGCGGATTGCGGTAAGTCCCGATACAGATGGCCTGCATGGAGAACTGGATCAGCCGGGAGAACCCTGCGTATGGGGAGATAAGCTGATTATATCCTGTTTTGATTTGGTTACGGATGATGACAAGGTAAATACTGCCCACGAAATGCCGGCGACTTTATGTATGCTGGAGATAGAACCGTAAAGAGTCAACCAGCGTGTATTAACAAGGTGGCGTTTTCGGGCATTGTTCATGCTTTGATGGAGTTGGTTCTTTCGAAGCGTTTTGCGGTAGACCCTGCTGGCGTACTGTGTACCCCGTCATTGTGGATCACAGCGTTTTCCAGAAGAGGATAATGGAATTATCAGATCCGATAAGCGAATGATGGACTGTCTATTGTAGAATGTCAGGCAAAATTCTGAGAAAATCGCAATACTTTAGTCTTAGGTCTATTCCAATAGATTTTGTATTGGAATTAATTTATAAAATACTAAAAATAAAAAACGGATTGGTAGGAGCTGGAAGCGGGCAGTTTTTACCATCCGTTTTAAGTTATTGTGGTATAAAAAATTCATAAAACATGAAACAAGATATGTATCAGATCTTATGCAAAATCCTAATCTTTTGATTGATTTGAAATTTTAAATTCCAGTTCATAGTCTGGGAATTCTTTTTTGTATTCTATTGACACAAATTAAAAATAAAGTTATAATATACCTATGTTACTACAAAGGAAAGGAAACAGAGAGGAGAAAAAATGGCAAATTATGAAAAGGCAACACAGCCGACATTTTATTTTATCGGAGTAACCACTGGAAGTTCTTCTATTATGAAGGTATTCCCTAGATGGGCCAAGGCGCTGGGACTGAAAGACGCAGTGATTAAGGGCATGGATTTTAAGCCGCATTCACCGGCAGAGGAATACAGAGAAGCAGTGGAGTTTATCAAAAATGATCCCCTGTCTTTGGGAGCGCTGGTGACCACTCATAAGATTGATCTGTATAACAGCTGTAAGGATCTTTTTGAGTACGTTGACCCCTTTGCAAAACAGTTGAGTGAAGTTTCTTCTATTTCTAAAAGGGACGGAATGCTCTGCGCTCACGCAAAGGATCCTATTTCCAGCGGACTGGCGTTGGAAGCTTTTGTGCCGGAAAATTACTGGAAGGAGTATGACGGAGATGTGCTGATTATGGGAGCGGGCGGAAGCGCTCTGGCAATGTCTGTATATCTGACCCAGGAAAAATTTGGAGACAATGTTCCCTCAAAGATCATTATTGCCAACAGAAGTCAGCCAAGACTGGATGAGGCAAAACGCATTTTGGAGGGCTTAAATCCAAAAACCAAGTTTGAGTTTGTATTGTGCCCCACTCCGGCAGACAATGATAAACAGCTGGCAGCTTTAAAGCCGCATTCGCTTGTGGTAAACGCCACCGGCCTTGGAAAGGATGGCCCGGGAAGTCCTCTGACCGATGACTGCCGATTCCCTCAGGACAGCCTGGTGTGGGAGTTGAATTATCGGGGAGAGCGTCTGTTTATGCATCAGGCAGAAGCGCAGATTCAGAGTGCCAACCTTCATGTGGAGGACGGCTGGATCTACTTCATTCATGGCTGGACGCAGGTGATTGCAGAAGTATTCCATACACCGATCGAAGGAGAAATGCTGGAGGAGTTAAGCCGGATTGCAAAGTAAGATGGCAGAATTGTGGAGCGTGAATCATAAAATCTCATTCGTCAAGCAGCTTTTGACAATTTAATCAAAACAGAAAGTAAGAAAAAGGAGAAGAATATGAACAATTTTAATTGGGATTCCAGTTTTTTGGTTGATTTTGATATTAAGACAGGTTTTTCCAAGACGGCAGAAACTACGAAACGTTATCTCTCTCAGATGAAGAATATGTTCTGCGACACAGAGGCGGCGGAGGAGCTGTTAAAAAACGGAGATCCTTTGGTATACGAATTTCATGAGCTGGGCTGTCCGGAGCGGGCAGGAGATCTGGCTTTTGGAACAACCATTCTTTATCCTGGAAAAGTGGGAAATGAGTATTATATGACTAAGGGGCATTTCCATACCATTCTTGAGACGGCAGAAGTCTACTGGACCATGTCAGGCCAGGGCTATATGGTGATGGAAAATCCGGAGGGAGATACGATTGAGAAACCTCTTGCACCCGGCGAGGCAGTTTATGTGCCAAGATCCTATGCTCACAGAACAGTGAATACCGGTACGGAGCCGCTGGTGCTGTTCTATGTATTCCAGGCAGATGCAGGTCATGATTATGGAACGATTGAAACCAAGGGCTACCATAAGCTGATCGTGGAGAAGGATGGCAAGCCCACAGTGGCAGATAATCCAAAATGGAAGTAATGATACAGGTTTAAAAACAGGGGCTGTTGCGTAAAGGTCTGAAATGAGATTTTGCAGCAGCCCTGCGTTTGTTTATAAAGAATGAGGACAGGAGTGCAGAATGAGAGACAGGAACAAGATCGTAACTGTAACCGGAGCTATGGATCCGGATCCTTCTTTATACTTCCAGTGCCATGAGCATTTGCTTTTGGCAAAAGGCCAGTCCTTTTTGGTGGATCCGGCTCTGTGCCTGGATGATCTGGAAAAGAGTAAAGAAGAAGCTTTAAAATATGCAAAAAAGGGCGGCTCCGGTTTGGTGGATGCCCAGCCTGTGGGCTGTGGCCGTATGGCAGAGGGACTGGAACAGATTTCAAGATTTGCAGGCATTCGCATAGTGGCTTCTACAGGATTTCACAAGATGGCATTTTATCCGGAGAAACACTGGATTTTTTCAGAGAGTGAGGATTGGCTTACGGATCTGTTTATCCGGGAACTGACAGAAGGAATGTATGAAGATGGAGACGAAGACCGGCCGATGAAGCAGACGTCCATTCGGGCGGGCCAGATTAAGACGGCCATGGAGCATGCAAAGATGGATGACCAGTATAGGAAGTTGTTTGGAGCTGCAGCTGCAGCGGCCAAGGAGACAGGAGCGCCTATTATGGTTCATGTGGAGAATGGACATCAGCCTATGGAATATTTTGAATTTCTGATGAAACAAGGCATCCCGGCAGAGCAGATGATTTTTTGTCATCTGGATCGGGCCTGTCAGGATCTGTCTGTTCACAAAGAGCTTGCCAGAGCGGGAGCCTATCTGGAATACGATACTATTGCCAGGTTTAAGTATCACAGTGATGAGGAGGAACTGAAGATTTTTGATGCGCTGATTCAGGATGGTCAGGAGGATCGTCTCTTATTTTCCCTGGATACCACCAGAAAACGGTTGAGCGCTTACGGAGGAGCTACCGGACTGACCTATATTTTAGAGACCTTTCTGGCTAAGATGCGCAGTGCCGGAATCTCTCAGGAAACGATCGATAAGATTTCCCGAAAGAATCCAGCAGCTGCGCTGTGCTGGAAGTAATGGCAAAGAGGAGTACATCTCCTCTTTCTTCTTGACAAATAGATATCAAAATGATATCATAAAAGCATCAAGAAGAAGGAGGGATTTCCTATGAGTGAAAAAGTACTAAATAATAAGAAAAACGGGATGGCTATGCTGATTTTGTTTTTGCTTCTGTATGCTGCCGCGATTCTGGGTTGTGTGGGTGCCAGTGTATCGTTGGCAAATCAGGGAGTAAGCGTGCCGGCAGTGATCCTGTTGGTGGTGGCTATTGTCTGGCTGGCGGTGGGCTGGATTCCTTTTTGCGGCCTCCATGTATTAAAACCTCAGGAAGCTTTGGTGCTGACACTGTTTGGAGAGTATGTGGGAACTCTTAAGGGAGAGGGGTTCTATTTTGTGAATCCTTTCTGCGGCAGTGTGAATCCGGCGGCCAAGACACGCCTGAATCAAAGCGGAGATGTGGATGGAGGCATTCACAAAGCTCTTAATATAGGAACCGGAGTTGAAGGTATCAGTGTGGGTACGCCTGGGATGGGAAATAAGATCTCTTTAAAAATCATGACCTTAAATAACAATCGTCAGAAAATCAATGATTGTCTGGGAAATCCGGTGGAGATCGGAATCGCTGTGATGTGGCGGGTGGTGGATACTGCCAAGGCCGTGTTTCAGGTAGATAACTATAAGGAATATCTTTCGCTGCAGTGTGACAGCGCTTTGAGGAACATTGTGCGGATCTATCCTTATGATGTGGCCCCCAATGTGGATACCACAGGAGACGGCGTGGCGGATGAAGGAAGCCTGCGGGGATCCAGTGAGATTGTGGCCTCCAGAATCCGGGACGAAATTCAGAGTAAAGTGTCAGAGGCTGGACTGGAGATTATCGAGGCCCGGATCACCTATCTGGCGTATGCACCGGAGATCGCGGCAGTGATGCTGCAAAGGCAGCAGGCGTCTGCCATTATAGATGCCCGTAAGATGATCGTGGATGGGGCTGTGGGTATGGTAGAACTGGCATTGGAGCGTCTGAATGAAAATCAGGTGGTGGAATTGGATGAGGAGCGGAAAGCGGCAATGGTTTCCAATCTTCTGGTGGTGCTTTGCGGCAATCACGATGCCCAGCCCATTGTAAATTCCGGAAGTCTGTATTGATATGGCAGATGGTCAGAAAAAACAGGTGCCTTTGCGTCTGTCACCGAAACTGTACGATGCCATTGCTGCCTGGGCAGAGGATGATTTCCGCTCAGTGAACGGACAGATTGAATATTTGCTGACAGAGTGTGTGAGGCAGAGAAGGAAAAACGGAAAATATGTTCCGAAACAATTGGAGGAGCATTTGGATCTGGATTTGTAGAGTGTCTCCGAAAGCGGATGAGAGAAAAGGTTCACTTCAGTTGAAAGAAATCCAAAGAAAACATTTTCACCTTTTCATTGACCTTGACAGAAAGGTGTGTTAGTATGGGTATGTGCTGTAAGGCACAGGCGCAGAACACTTTTCTTAAGGAGTTGTGGGAGGAAATTTTATGATTAGTCAAAAGATAACCAGCAATCAGAGCGGAAACATCGGGGAGATTATTCCTCACATCGTCCAGACTGCATGTAATTTTAAAAGTGTGATTACTTTTGAGGTAGATGAGAAGCGGGTGAATGCCAAAAGCATTATGGGAGTCATGGCATTGGCCAGTCAGAGAAACCCAAAGATTAATGTGTGTGCAGATGGAGAAGATGAAGTAGAAGCACTGAAGGCTATTGCAGGATTGCTGGAGTAAACATAACAAAAAGCAAATACAATTCAGAAAAGACACCGCAGCGTGGAGAACTGCGGTGTGTTTTCTCTTTTACAGGATTTTGCGGGGGCAGTAGGATGAGAAAAAAGAAAAATGTGAGAAGAAGCAGAAGCAGGCAGTTTCTTCTGCTGGCAGGAATGGGAGCCCTTCTTCTGACCGGCTGCGGCAGAGCGCCCAAGACTCTGGCCGGTACTGCCTGGAAGGTGACAGAGTTAAAATCTGCAGACGGCACAGCCTATGATGAGTCTGCCTATGATGCTTTGATTGGAGCTACTTATTATCGTTTTGGACAAGATGGAGCCATGTCCTGTCAGGTGGGACAGGATCCGGAAGATACTTCCACGTATCGCTATGTGTATGAGGAAGGGATTTTAAAGATATCTTCTGATCAGTTGGAATGTACCGGAGAGGTAAAGCGCGGGAAAATTCAGCTGGCACTGGGAGAGGAGAGCTATGCTGTTCTTACAGAGCAGGTGGGAGAGAAAGCGTGAGACTGTGAAGACAGTCTCTTTTTTTCTGGGAGTGTGCTTGGCAAAGCGGATCTGCACTGGTGAATGAAAGTATTGCCGGTGAATGGTATAGTCAAATTCGATTCGTTGTGGTGAGATAGGGGACCGAGTGAATGGGGGATATCATGCAGATTGCAGTAGAAAGTGAATTTTGCCGATAAACCGATAGATAAAATGAAAAAACCGGAAATCCTATTGGAATTTCCGGTCTACGTGCGTTAGAGGATTCGAACCCCCCGACCTTTTGGTCCGTAGCCAAACGC
>CABRXX010000021.1:0-38912 GCA_902475025.1 uncultured Lachnospiraceae bacterium
AGAGAAATACAAGGTGATTCACGTGGCGGGAACCAACGGAAAAGGTTCTGTGTGCGCTTTTACCGAATCCATTCTGCGTCATGCAGGATACCGCACCGGCCTGTTTATCTCACCCCATCTGGTAAAGCTCAATGAGCGGTTTCAGATCAACGCAGAACCGGTGTCTGATGAAGTTTTTCTGGAGGCTTTCCTTATTGTAAAAAAGAGGATTGAGGAAATGGTGGCTGAGGGCTTTTGCCATCCCACTTATTTTGAACTCCTGTTTGCAGTGGGGACAGTGATTTTTGCCAGAGAGCGGGTGGAATATCTGGTGCTGGAGACGGGGATGGGAGGACGGCTGGATGCCACCAACACAGTGGCCCATCCTGCGGCCTGCGTCATTACCTCCATCAGTCTGGATCACACCGAGTATCTGGGAGATACGGTGGAAGCGATTGCCGGAGAGAAGGCCGGTATTATCAAAGAAGGGGTTCCGGTGATCTATGACGGAAGAGACCGGAAGGTGGAAAAGGTGATTGCGGATCGGGCGGCCAGCCTTCATGCCCCTGCCTGCCCTTTCTACAGCCAGATGTGCGAAATCCTGGAGCAGACGGATAAAAGCATTGATTTTGTCCTGAATAACAGGTATTATGATTACAAAACCGTACGGATTCCCTATTTGGCAGAGTACCAGATCGTGAACAGTTCCCTGGCCATGATGCTGATTCGTGTGCTGGATCCGGAAAAGAAGATTTCAGACAAAACGGTGCTGGAAGGGATTGCGGACACCAGATGGAGCGGCCGGATGGAGACGGTTTTGCCGGGCGTGGTGCTGGATGGAGCTCACAATGCGGCGGGGATTGAAGAGTTTTTAAGAACCGTCTGCAGTGTGCAGAAGAAAAAACCGGTATTCCTTTTGTTTTCCGCAGTGATTGAAAAAGACTATGAGGAGATGATCCGGGAGATCTGCCGGGAGGGAGATTTTACCTCCATTGTGGTGACCCAGATCGGAGATGACAGAAGAGTGGAGGCCCAGGCGCTGGCGCAGGTGTTTCGGAAGTACACCAAAGCTCCTGTGATTGTGAAGGATCAGGTGAAGGAGGCCTTTGAGACTGCTCTGGAGAAAAAGGGAGAGGGAATGCTGTTTTGCGCAGGCTCCCTGTATCTGGTGGGGGAGATCAAGGCAGTGATCAGTGAACAGAAGGTGCACAGGCACTAGAGGAGGACAACCATGATCAATTATGAAGAGGAACTGAAAAAATTTCATCCCAGCATGGATGTCAACGAGGCGGAGGACGCCATATACAGCAGAGATCTCACAGATGTGACAGATATTCTGAAAGAAATGCTGAAGGAAGAAAAGAAAAAAAGAAAATAGGGGGCTTTTATGAGATGTATTTACTGTAACACGCCCCTGGCAGCCATCGACTATTGTCCCGGCTGCGGAGCGGACATTACCATCCAGAAACGGATCGTCCGCATTTCCAACCTTTTGTACAATCAGGGGCTGGAGAAGGCTTCTGTCCGGGATCTGTCCGGGGCTATCGCCTGTTTGAAACGGAGCCTGAAGTTTAACAAAGAAAATATTGATGCCAGGAATCTGTTGGGGCTTTGTTATTTTGAGACTGGGGAGGTTGTGTCTGCCCTCTGCGAGTGGGTGATCAGCAAGAACCTTCAGCAGGAGGACAATCTGGCGGATCATTACATAACCCAACTGCAGAATAATAAGAATCGTCTGGACACGATCAATCAGACTATTAAGAAGTATAATCAGTCCATAGAATACTGCCGTCAGGATAATGAGGATATGGCAGTGATCCAGCTGAAAAAAGTGATTGCTCAGAATCCGAAGCTGGTGAAGGCTCATCAGCTTCTGGCGCTTTTGTATATGAAGCATCAGGAGTATGAGAAGGCCAGGCGGCTTCTGAAAAAGGCTGCGGCAGTGGATAATACCAACACCACTACCCTTCGCTACCTTACAGAGATCGAGGAGATCACAGGCAAGAGCACAGCCCTGGGACCCCGGAAAAAGCGGGTGGCCCCGGAGAAGGAGGAGGGGATGGGAGGAACGCTGCGCTATATCAGCGGCAATGAAACCATTATCCAGCCCACTACCTTCCGGGACAGCTCCACGGTGGCAACGTTTATCAACATTGTGCTGGGCATTCTTTTAGGGGGCGCTATTGTGTGGTTTATGGTGGTTCCCGCCAGCCGGCAGAGCGTCCAGGATGCAGCCAATAAGCAGGTGACGGATGCTAATATGAAGCTGGCCTCTGAGACGGCCAGACTGCAGGACCTTCAGGATGAGATCGATGAGTATTCCGCCCAGGCGGATGCAGCAGATGCAGACAGGGACAAGGCCCTTGACAAAGCGGCCAGCTATGAAGAGCTGCTGGGGTTGGCGGACCTTTATGTTCAGGGGAAGCAGAGTGAGGCGGCCAACAGCTTATCTTCCCTGGATGCAGCCCAGTTTGAGGGCAATGCCCTCAAACTGTACGAGAATCTGATGGGTGCGGTGAGTGGAGCTTTGTTTAGCCAGTACTATACTGCAGGCACCACAGCGTATGCCGCCGGAGACTATCAGACAGCAGCAGAGCAGCTGACTTTGGCGGTGGAGTCTGATCCGGAAGGAGTCCAGACCAATCATTACGATGCTTTGTATTTTTTGGGCTTTGCTTACTTTAATCAGGGAAATACTGCAAAGTCTGACGAGATCTTCCGGGAGATTGTCACCAAATATCCTGCACAGGCTGGCAATGTACAGGGATACATCAGCAGCGGATCGGCAGATACCGGAGGACAGCCTGACAGCCAGACCGGCAGTCAGGGAGAGGCTTCCATGAACGGCGGGGATACTGCCCGAGGCGGCCAGGGTGCTTCCGGAGCGGGTCAAGGAGACGGCGGGATCACTGTCTGGGATGAGTCCGGAGACACAACCGGAGGTGATCTTGGATACGATCCTGCAGATGTGGCCTGGACGGATCCCAACACAGGGCTGCATTATGATATGTATGGAAACCTGCTGGGATAAGAACGTTTCAGGTCTTTCAAGGGATTTCCGAAAAGAGGTCTGAAAAAGAAAATAGAAAAAATTCAGAAGAGGAACGCACAACAGAAATTTAGAAGCTGAGAGGAAAAACAGATAAGAGAAACCCCGAAGAAGGGGCTGACAGAACCTGAATGGGCGGCTGCGTCTTTTGATCTGCAAAAAACTGCGGAAACAAAAGACTATGCCCGGGATTTCAGGAACTGTCGGCTCTTTTTTTATCATTAGGAAATCAGCTCTTTTCTGACCGTATGGTCTCTTGTACACGGATGCTATGGTCCCATATGCACAGAGGCTGCTTCTGAATGATAAAAATGCTTCGCAGGATCGCAGAGCAGCGGCGAAGTCTGTAAAGTACACAGTTGCTTTCTATAACCCGGGGTGAATTGCAAAAGAGCGGTCAGAGTAGAAAAGATTTAAAGCAGGAGCGACCTGCCAAGCAGAAAGGCAGGCTGTTTAAAAAAGTGGAAGGGAGTAGAAGAAATTATGAAAAAGGGGTTTGAAATTTCCGGAACTAATCTTACCATCCATCTTCCGGCGGAAGTGGATCATCACAATGCAGAGGAACTGAAAAATACAGCGGATGAACTGATGCAGAGCCGCAATATACGGCGCATTGTGTTTGACTTTCAAAATACCGTGTTTATGGACAGCTCCGGCATTGGGATGATCATGGGAAGATATCGGAATCTCCGTTTTATGGGAGGCCATGTCATTGCAGTGCAGGTCAGTGAGCGGATGCGCAGAATTTTAACTATGTCGGGAATCTACAAGGTAATGGATATCTATGAAGGCCTGCCGAGCCAGTATGGATTATGATAAGGGGGACAAACATGAATACAGAAAATGAGATGAGACTGGAATTTGACAGCAGATCCTGCAATGAGGGATTTGCAAGAGTGGCAGTGGCAGCGTTTCTGACTCAGTTGAATCCTACGCTGGAAGAAGTGGCGGATGTAAAGACCGCTCTGTCGGAGGCAGTGACCAACGCCATTATCCATGGTTATGAGGGAGATGGAAAGAAAAAGGTTGTGGTGGAGTGCAGGATCCGTCCGCGAACCTTGGAGATTATGGTGGAAGATCAGGGAATTGGGATTCCGGATGTGGAAAAGGCCATGGAACCTCTCTTTACCACAAAAGGTGACTGCGAGCGGGCCGGTATGGGATTTTCTTTTATGGAGGCCTTCATGGATACTCTGGAAGTGGAATCTGCCCCGGGAGAGGGAACCAGAGTAAAAATGTCCAAGGAGATCGGAAGGGCAGAGCATAAATATGAAGTATAGATATGAGAGGTGAAGAGACGCCCCATGGAACGTACGCTTGCAATGATTGAACAGGCACACCAGGGGGATAAAGAGGCAAGAGAGAAGCTGGTAGAGGAAAATCTGGGTCTGGTTTTTACGGTGGTGCGCCGATTCACAGGCCGGGGCTGCGAGATGGAGGACCTGGTACAGATCGGGAGCATCGGACTGTTGAAAGCGATAGATAAGTTTGATCAGACCTATGAGGTGAAGTTCAGCACCTACGCGGTGCCCCTGATTGCCGGAGAGATCAAACGGTTTCTTAGGGATGACGGGATGATCAAGGTGAGCCGATCCCTGAAGGAGACGGCGGTTTTAATTTACAGTACCAAAGAAGCTATGGAGAAACGGCTGGGGCGGGAGCCGGATCTGGAGGAGCTGGAGGCAGAGCTTAAAATCTCCAGGGAGGATATGATGCTGGCGTTAGAGGCTTCCGCTGAGGTGGAGTCCATCTATCGCCCGATCCATCAGGGAGACGGCAATGCGGTGCTTCTGGTGGACAAGCTGGAGGAAAAGGAAAATGCCAATGAAAAAGTACTGAACCGAATGCTGCTGGAGCAGCTGTTAAAGATTCTGGAGGAACAGGAGAGAAGGCTCATTGATCTGCGATATTTCTGCGACAAAACCCAGATGGAGACTGCCAGGGAGTTAGGAATCTCCCAGGTGCAGGTCTCGAGAATGGAAAAAAAGATTTTGCAGAAAATGCGTGGGAATCTGGGAAAATGCAGAGTATAGCCAGGAACTATTCGGCCATCGGTAAAGGAAGCCCTGAAAGGAAGCAGCTTTCCAGTTTTTGGCAGAGGGAGTAGAGCGCGACAGAAAGGTAGGAGAACACAAAGAGCAGCGAAAAAAGATTTATGCATAAGATCCGTCTCATTTTCTCATACTGTAAGAAAAGAAAACTTCCGGAAAAAGCAGAGGTCTGGGATGTATTTCGAAGAAAAGGAGCGGATGATTATGAGAAAATTTATGAGCAGATGCTGGATCTGGGTGATGGCGCTGATTCTGGCAGGAGGAATTTTTTATTATTTCTGGGAGGGGAAAGAGAAGGACTTTGGCGATACCGGCACACTGGTGAGAAAGGCCTGCAGGGAAGTCAGGCAGTCTGTTGGCCTGTGAGAGGGAGAAGACATTTGAGCTTGGAAAAGAAAACCAGGGCAGAGGGTATTTTACGCCCTGGTTTTTGAAAACTCACAGAGAAAGGGTGGCGTGCTATGACCACAGTATATCTTCAGATTGATAAAAATGTAAAGGTGACGGACACGGTTTTCGTCTTAAAAGAACTGGGAAAGGTAAGCTGTCAGGACAAGGCCCTGGAGGTAAAGCTGAAACTGCTGAAAATTCCATCCGTCCAGGTTCAAGGGCCGGGGCGGTATGTTTTTTCAGTGCTGGATGTAATCGAGGTGATTCAGAAGGAATATCCTTCGGTGGAAGTGAATAATCTGGGAGAGACAGATTTTGTGGTAACGGTGGAGAAAAAAAAGAAACCTTCCCAAATCTGGCAGTGGACGAAGACGGTGTTTGTCTGTGTGCTGGCCTTTTTCGGGGCCGCATTTTCCATCATGGCCTTTAACAATGACGTGGGAGTGACGGAGTTGTTTAGTCGGCTTTATCAGATGTTTACCGGCGCGCCTTCAGACGGCTTTACTGTGCTGGAAATTACGTACTCGGCAGGGCTGGGTCTTGGAATTGTGCTGTTTTTCAATCACTTTGGCAGGAAAAAGATCACTGCGGATCCCACGCCCCTGGAAGTGCAGATGCGGCTTTATGAGGATGAGGTGGACACCACCATCATAGAAGCGGAAAACAGAAAAAAAGAAAACTAAAACCTGAAATACAAATAAAAAGCGGTGGTTCAGAGGTTTTACAGTAGGAGGAAAGGGCATGGAGGTTTTGGGAAAGGAAATTTTACTGGGGATTATCGGCAGCGCTTCGGGTGTTTTGGTGGCCGGAGGCGTGGTGGCTTTGATGGTGGGACTTGGGATCATCAGGCGCTTTATCGGCATCAGCCATACTGCCAGTCATGTAAAGCTGTGTGAGACCTTTATCAGTCTTGGCGGCGTGTTCGGGTGCATTCTTACAGTGTACTTTCCAAGACTTGGACTGGGGGAGGCGGGCCTCGCCGTTTTGGGGCTGTTTTGCGGTATTTTTGTAGGAGGCTGGATCATGGCCCTGGCGGAGCTTCTCAGTATTTTTCCGATTTTTGCCAGAAGGCTCGGATTGGTGAAGGGGAAGAGCTGGATCATCCTGACTCTTGCGGCAGGAAAAATAGGAGGGAGCTTGTTGGGATTTTATATGAGATGGGGAAAAAAATAGCCGTTGGGGGTTTTGTAATCGGAGAAAATCTGGTATACTACCAGAGAAAAGTACCAGGAACGGCTTGTAAGAAAACGGCTTGGAGAAGAAGTAACTGGTAACGGAGAGGTGTGATAGAAATTGAAGGAGCTGGGAAGGGTAAGCTATACCAAGGAGGAATTGTCCAGACGGGTGAAGGTGCCTGCTATCGTGGAGCAGGATCTGAAGCGGATCATCAGTGACCGGCTGGAGCAGTGCGGACTGTATTTCCGGGTGTTTTCCCGGATTAAGACTGCCACCTCCATGGCACATAAATTTGAACTGAAAGACTATGGGGACGGAAGAAAATTGCAGGATCTTATCGGGGTTCGCATTAACCTTTATTTTGACGATGATGTGGATATCTGTCAGCATATTATGGAGCATACGTTTGATGTGATTGATTGGTCCACCTCCGAGCGCAGCGAGGAGGAGTTTAAGCCAACAAAGCTAAACGGAGTATTCCGGCTGCCGGAATATCTGAAAAATCAGATTTCTTCTGATACCTGGGAGATGTACATAGACGATACTTTTGAGGTACAGATCAAGACCATTTTCTTTGAGGGCTGGCATGAGATCGAGCATGACATGCGCTATAAGGGAGAGGAGCTGTGGAAGGATTACAAAGGATTTTCCAGATATTTTAACAGTATTTTGGCAACGTTGGAGCTGTGTGATAAATCCATGGTGACCCTGTTCGAGGATCTGGGGCATGCGCTTTATAAATCTGGTCGCTGGAGCGATATGATCAAAGCCCATTTCAGGCTGAAGCTGGAGGATACGGTGATGTATCCGGAGGTGGAGCAGCTGTTAAACGGAGATCTGGAACAAGTGGAGAATCTGGCGAAGCGGATCTATAAGACCAGCAAGGAGACTCTGGTGGATCAGCTCCTGAAGCGGAGCAGGAAGATTCCCATTAATGTGAATACCATCGTCGCTCTGCTTAATGACAGCCAGTTTCATGACGGCAGGCTTACAGCCATTTTTAAAGCCAGGGATGTATACAATGACGGCCGGGAGGAGAGTTTGGCGGAGTCCAGGCATTATGAGCTTCGGCCTCTTACCAGACATCCGGTGTTCCAGATGCGCACCCAGGTGGATGGAAGCCGGCTGCGCACAGAGGAAGTTACGCCGCAGTTGATTTTTGAATGCTCCGCAGAGTGGATCTATCGGTGGATTGTTCAGAAATATGGAGATCTGTTCGCGGATATGCCCCATGAGATTACTACCTACCAGGAACACATTCTGGGTTACCATGCGGCGGTAGATTATCAGAAGGAGAAAGGCAGGATGACGATGCAGGTGCGCCACATAGATCCGGAGATCGGAGGCCGTATCTGGTATTCAGAAGCCTCTCTGGAGGTGGATAGAAGGCAGCGGGTGATTCTGCGGGTGAACAATGGTTTTGCAGAGCCGGAGCGGGATGATGGCGCTGTAAAGGAACGGGCCGGGATCTTCTTTAGTTATCCGGGATATTACAAGAGTATTGTGGATAATGTGGGAGTTTACAATGGAATTGACTGCTTAAACCGTCGCCGTATCCTTCGCAGGGAGCAGATCCAGACTTTCAATCAGGCCATCGACGATCCGGGCAGACTGTTTCCCATTGTGCTCATTGTTTCCAGGGAGACAGAGGATGGGCTGATGGATGAGGACTGGCTGGGGCAGTTTCGGGTATCGGATTTTACCAGAACCGTATGGCGCTATGCCCATGTGTTCACCTGCTATGAGAGTGTGGGCCGGGAGCTTCTGGAGACGGCAGGCATCGGAGGACGCCAGCAGGACGATGTGCCCAGGCTCTATATTTTGTGGCCTGACGGCCCGGTGGATGATTACGGTCCGGAGGATGTGATAAACTGCAGTTTCGGACGCCATCTGGAGGCCAGGGGAGACGCCAGGACCTACGATATCGTCAAGGGCGGCCAGGCCTTTTATCATAAGATCGTGACTGATCTAAGAGACTGGAATGTATCTGCAAAGATGTGAGGCAGGAGGAAGGACTGCTGTTGTAACACAGATGCGGCAGACTTATAAAAAACAGGCTTCACAATGAATTTTAACAATAAGGCGGTGATACGATGATACGTCTGGCGATCGTGGAGGATGAGGATGCCTTTGCCGTACAGCTGAGTGATAATATTGAGCGATATTCGGCGGAAAGCGGCACAGATCTTCAGGTGACACGGTACTGGGATGGAGATGAGATTGCAGAAAATTACCAGTGTGAGTTTGATATTATCCTGATGGACATTCAGATGCGGTTTATGGATGGTATGACTGCTGCGGAGAAGATCCGGGAGCGGGATCAGAATGTGATCATTGTATTTATTACGAACCGGGTGGATTATGCCATTCGGGGGTATGATGTGGATGCTCTGGATTATATTGTAAAACCCATCGAGTATTTTTCCTTTTCCAAAAAGCTGGAGCGGGCGATTGACCGGGTTCGCGCCAGGGAGGGAAACACAGTGACTCTGCAGCTTCCCGGAGGTTTTGTGAGACTGCAGACCAATGATATTTATTATGTGGAGAGCGAAGGCCATACTCTTACCTATTATACTGGGGAGGCGGCTCACCGGCTGAGGGCCCGCATCGCGGATGCGGAGGCAATGTTGGCGCCCTACGGCTTTTTCCGGTGCAACAAAGGGCTGTTGGTAAACCTCCGTCATGTGAAAGGGGTCCAGGACAACTGTTGTTTGGTGAAGGGACAGCTGCTGGTGATCAGCAGGGGAAAGAAGAATGAATTTATGGCGGCATTAGCCAATTACATAGGAGAGAGGTAGGGAATATGCAGGACATTCCCAGAATATATACAGCGCTGGCAGAGTGCATGGCTGCGATTGTCAGCACCATTGCCCTCAGTGACAGAAGAATAAACGGGGATATGCTGTGGAAAACTGGCTTGTTTGTGGTGATACAGTGTGTTTTTCTGGTGGGGACAGACAACGTCCCTCTGGTATTGTGGCTGCCATGCATGATTGCAGCATTTTTTAACATGGCGTTTTACAAAAAGCTCACTTCCAGGCAGAACTGGATCGTAGTATTTTACTATACGCTTCATGATTTTCTGATCGCAGAGCTTTTGGCTTCCCTGGAATGGCAGCTGGAGTTTTTCTTTTTAGGTGCCAGAGAGGCGCACATTGCCGTGAGGGGCGCGCTGGTTTTGCTGATTTATAGTGCGGTGCTAGGTGCTATGGTGTGGATTACACAAAAGATTACCTTTTTTCAGCGCACTTGGGAGATTACGGTTCAGGAGCTGGCTACTGTCTGCGGGATCGTGCTCTTTGCCTTTGGAATGGGAAATCTTAGCTTTCTGTTTCCCTGGACACCTTTTACCAGCTCTAACCCCAGGGATATCTTCATTATTCGAACGCTGGTGGATGGAGGAGGACTTGCGGTTCTCTACGCTTATCAGAGTCGGATCAATTCCCTGTATGCAAAACAGGAACTGATTAAGATGAATGCCTTGGTGGCATCCAGGTATGAGCAGTACCGGAATTACCAGAAAGGGATCGAACTGGTGAATATCAAGTATCATGATCTGAAGCATCAGATCATTGGTCTGCGGGGAGAGACGGATTCTGTTCGGAGGGAGGAGTGGATCAACCGGATGGAAGAAGAACTTCAGGAGTTTCGTCCGGAGCAGCAGACCGGAAGTCCGGTGCTGGATACGCTGCTGATGGGAAAATCCCTGGATTTTCGGAAGAATCAGATCCAGTTTACCTGTGTAGTGGATGGTAGTCTGTTAAGTCAGCTGTTTGTCACAGATATTTGTTCTATTTTTGGAAATGGTTTGGACAATGCCATTGAGGCGGTTTCTTTGATTGAAGAGCCATCCAGGCGGATGATCCATATGACAGTGACGGAGAAGAACGGTTTCCTTCTGATCATGATCGTCAATACCTGTCAGGCAGAGCTTCAGGTGAAGCGAGGAATGCCTGTGACCACAAAAAAGAATCCCAGTGAGCATGGGTATGGAATACGCAGTATTCAGCTGGCGGCGGAAAAATACGGGGGAACGGTTACTTGGACTGTGAAAAATGAGATGTTTGAGCTGAAGGTGCTGATTCCAAGACAATAGGCGGAACATCCGGGGAAAACAGTAGTTTAGGGCAGAATGCTTCCGAAGCTGCGAGACCACAGCAGTGGATGGGGAAATAAGAAGTGCAGGTTGGGACGGATTTGTGACAGTTTGCGTCACAGGTCCGTTTTTTGGTTTTTTCTTATATAATAGAAGACAAAGAAAAGCGCTGCTGCAAAATCTGTGGGGATCTGAATTTTGCAGCAGCCTTTGGCGGGAACCATTGGAAAAGAGTTCCCCCGAAAATGAAAGGAGGAAGTGTATGAAACACAAAAAGCAATTATTAAAACTGGAAGCTCTGGCCATGGCTGGAGTAATTTCCCTTAGCAGCGCGGTCCCGGCGCTGGCGGAGGGAACAGAAAAGCTCTATACCTCAGCGTATGGCAGCAAACAGGAAGCAATTCAGGCAGGCCTGGATTTGAATGAGAAGATTTCAGAGGAAGGTATGATCCTTTTTAAGAATGTGGAAGGAACCCTGCCTCTGGCTGAAGGAGCTAAGGTGACTCTGTTAGGTTATTCTGCTCTTCATCCCAGTGCAGGCGGAAGCCATAATGTGGCAGATGCTTCCGGCGGTGTGGCCATCGCACAGTCTACTGTAGTTTCCAGCTTGGAGGCAGCAGGCTTTTCCCTGAACCAGCACGTGCTGGACTGCTATACCAAATGGGAGGGCGAGGTAGTGCCGGGAACGGAAGAGGAAGAGACGCCCACCATGAAGACCACAGACCTTCTGGTAGCTGAGGATTTTGCAGCAGCTTCTGAGAGCGAGGAGTGGAAGGCATCTCTGGAGGAGTACAGCGATGCGGCTCTGGTAGTGCTCAACGGAGGTACCGGAGAGATCGGACCGGAGGGAAGAGTGCATTCCCTGCAGCTGGATCAGGTACAGTTTGATCTGATCGACTATGCGGCAGCGAACTTTGACAAGGTAGTAGTTCTGGTAAACAGCTGTATTCCGCTGGAGATCAAAGCAATCCAGGAAAATGAGGCAGTGGACGCTATCTTGAACATTGGAGAGGCAGGAGATAATGGATTCGATGCTCTGGGCAAGATCTTAAAGGGTGAAATCAGTCCCTCCGGAAGAACTGTAGATACTTGGGCAGCAGATTTCACCAAGAATCCTTCCTATGTGAATTTTAACACCAGAGTGAATGAGATGGCACAGGGCGAGGACGGAAACGGCACCCTTACCGGATACACTCAGTACAGTGTGGACGGAGAGCTGGTAAACACCTGGTCCGTAGGCTATGAGGAAGGCATCTATGTGGGATATCGTTATTATGAGACCCGCAGCTTTGAGGAGAATAAAAAAGAAGGTGCAGAGACCGATGCATGGTGGAATGAGAACGTGACCTATCCCTTCGGATATGGAATGTCCTATACCAGCTTTGACTGGGAAGTGGCTCCGGCTACTGAGGAAGGTGCGGCTATCACCAAGGACGATCAGCTGGTATTTGACGTTACCGTTACCAACACCGGCGACTATGCAGGAAAAGATGTGGTTCAGCTGTACTACACTGCACCCTACGGCACAGAAGAAACCGGAAATGAGACTGTGATCGAGAAGTCCTATGTGGTTCTTGGAGACTATGCCAAGACCGATGTGCTTCAGCCCGGCGAGAGCCAGACGGTTCAGGTGGCTGTTGACGCAGCAGACATGGCTTCCTATGACAATGTGACTGATAAGACTTATGTGCTGGATGCAGGAACCTACAATGTAAAGATCGCAGACAGTGCGCACTACGGTCTCAGCGACAAAGAGGCTGATTTCGATTATACCGTAGAAGAGAAGGCTTTCTGCAATGAGGCAGTGACCGGAGCCGAGATCACCAACGCTCTGGACGATGTGACAGAAGGATTTGCTTCCGAGGGTTATACTGCTCTTTCCAGAAGTGACTTTGCAGGTACCATGCCGGACGGTTTTGAGGCTGTAAAAGAGATCTCCGCAGAGGAGTACGCTACCTGGGCATATGATGATGCAGCATACAATGCTCTGTATGACGCAGAAACCGTTGGCACTCCGGTATACGAGGAGGATGCAGCAAATCGTACTTCTGAGAAATATTCTATACAGCTTGCGGATCTTATCGGCGCAGAGCCGGACGATCCCAGATATCAGGAGCTGGTAGAGCAGCTGACTTTGGAAGAGCTGGTAACTATGGTAAATATGGGCGGTTTCCACTCTGAGGGCATCCCCTACATCGGAAAGCCCTACTCCAGAGATACGGACGGACCGAAAGGCTGGACCGGAAACTACACAGATACCAACCATCGTTTCAATTATTTTGCAGCAGAGCCCATGATCGCTTCTACCTTTAATGAAGATCTGATGTATGAGATGGGCGTGGTGATCGGTGAACAGGGACTGTGGGGCAACAGCACTACAGAGAGCGGTATGGTATACAGCTTTACCGGATGGTACGCTCCTGGAATGAATATTCATCGTTCACCCTTTGACAGCCGTTTCACAGAGTACTACTCTGAGGATCCGGTTCTGACCGGTAAGATTGCGACAGCAGTGAGCCAGGGCGCAAAATCCAAGGGCGCTTATATTACTCTGAAACACTTTGCTTTCCACAATGATGGAGGCGGAGCGAACTCTTACCGCTGTGGCGTCATCGGCAGTGCTACTCCTATGGAGGGTCTGTCTGCATGGATGACCGAGCAGACTGCCCGTGAGGTTTATCTGAAAGGTTATCAGATGGCAGTGGAAGAAGGAGAAGCTACTTTTGCAATGGGCTCCTTCACCAGAATTGGTAAGACTTGGTGCGGCGGCAGCCATGCCATCAATAATGTGATCACCAGAGGTGAATGGGGATTTGACGGCGCTATCGTAACCGATATCGTACTGTACACTCCCTGTAATGCTTACCAGCTGATCAAGTCCGGTGCAAACCTGATGCTGGACGCTCTGGTATACGGACTGGAAGGCGGCGTTTATCTGAACGCAGAAGATATTCTGGCCATGGACGAAGACGCAAAGAACGTTACCATCTACTGCTTGCAGCAGGCTGTAAAGCAGGTGCTGTACATGGTGGCAAACAGCAATGCAATGCAGATCCCGGCCGGAGCCAAGGTGGTATACAAGGATACTGTGGAAGTAGACGATGAGGATGTGAAACTGGAGCTTGCAGAGGCAAAAGCCGGAGAAGAGTACACTTCTGTGGAAGTAGCTACCGCTGCCTTAAATACTCTTTATCCCTACTCTGAGATCGTTTATTCTGTAGACGGACTTCCGGAAGGCATGGAATTTGATGCAGAGGCAGGCGTATTGACTGGTATTCCGGCAGCAGCAGGAGAATACACCGTTACTCTGACTGCAGAGGCAGAAGGATATGAAGCAGCGTCCATTCAGCTTCCTTTGGTAGTTGCAGAATAATTAAAGTATAATCAAAAGGACAAGACATCACAGGCTGTCGTAAAATAAGGACCAATGGGAGGGAATGCCAAAAAATGAGGATCCCCAAGGGGGCTTTGATTTTGCGGCAGCCTCCCGTTCCTTGAAGGTAAAAGGAAGGGCAGTCTGTTAAAATTTAAAATTATAAAAATCAGGAGGATATGATCATGAAAAAAATGAAACTTGCAGCAATGTTTGGTATGGCAGCAGTCATGGCAATGGGCACAGGAGCAGCTTTTGCTGAGGAAAAAGAAACCGAGGCAGCAGAGGGAAATGAGCAGGTGTTTGAGGCAGAGTATACAGAGTTAGAGGGTCTGGAAGGACTGGGGGTTTCCGGTTCTCCTTCCGGTATTGGTCTGGCAGCAGAATCCGCTGAAGCCAGCAACGAGTTTTATTTGGGAAATCTTGGCGTAGACAGTCCGGTTACCTTTGTGATCACTTCTGACCAGGAGACAACGGCTACACTGAAGATCCGGGTTGGCTCCAACATTCTGGGAACCTGTGCTTGGAATCCGGAGAGCTATGTGATTACAGTGAACGGTGAGGCTGTGGAGTATGAGGAGTTTACCACTGAGAACGGTGCAGATATGAACGATCAGCAGAACTTCAAGACCAAGAACATCGGAGAGATCCAGTTGGTGGAAGGAGAGAATGAGATCGTTCTGGTGGCAGGGGACAACACCTACCGCAGCAATATGCCCAGTGCGCCCTCTCTGGACTGCATTAAGCTGATCACAGACGCAGAGCTTTCCATGGAGGAGCTTGAGGAGAACATCGAATAATATACAGGAAGGTGCCTTATGAGTTTTATCTGGAAACATAAGAAAACAAGAATATGGTTCATTGTAACCGCCCTTCTTCTGGTTCTGGAGATTGTGGCCACTACAGTTTTGCTGAAGGTGCCCATTGTCACCAATTCCTTAAGCCTTGTGTTTGGAGGGGAACGGGTCAAGGTGACTGAAAATTTCAGAGATGAGCTGTATCACAGAGAATATACTACAAAGGATGAAGTGTTAAAGGCGGCAGAAGACTTTGTGGTGGAGGTGGAGAAGGAAGGCATCACTCTGTTAAAGAATACGAATGATGTGCTCCCCCTGGCGGAGGAAAAACCTCAAGTTAGTGTATTTGGAAAGAACTCCGTGAATCTGGTATACTCCGGTTCCGGCTCTGCCAGCAGCTCTGTTTCCGGGGCAAAGACTCTGTATGAGAGTCTGGAAGCTGCCGGTATTGGGTACAATGAGACGCTGAAGGATTTTTATGAGGATAACTCCAAGTCCGGCAGCGGCAGACCGGAGAATCCAGCCATGACTTCCGGGCAGCGTCTTTCCGGCTACGCTACCGGAGAAACGCCTCTTAGCGCTTACACAGAGGATGTGACCGCCAGCTACAGCGATTACAGCGACGCAGCCATTGTGGTGCTCTCCCGAATCGGCGGGGAGGGATTTGACCTTCCAAGAACTATGGCGGAGAGCTTCAGCAGTACCAAGGCAACAGAAGGCGCAGAGAGCGCAGACAGCCATTATCTGGAGCTGGACGCCAATGAAAAAGCGCTTCTTGAGCATGTAAAGGAAAACTTTGAGCAGGTTATTGTGGTGCTGAACACAGGAACCACCATGGAGATGAAGGAGTTAAATGAAGACGAAGGCATCGATTCCATTTTGTGGATGGGATTTCCGGGAACTACAGGAGTCATGGCGCTAGGCCAGATCCTGACAGGAAAGGATGCATCTGGGGAGCAGATCAGCCCCTCCGGCCATACGGTAGATACCTGGGCCGCAGACTTTACCAAGGATCCCAGCTGGTTTAACATGGGGAATTATGGAAGCGAGTTTGGCAATCGTTACCTTTATAATGGCGAGAACACAGATTTTGCTTTTGTGAATTATGAGGAGGGCATCTATGTAGGCTACCGCTACTATGAGACCAGGGGCTTTGAGGAGGTCAGATCAGACGCAGCCTCCACCTGGTATGAGGACAATGTGGTGTATCCCTTCGGATACGGCTTATCCTACACGAATTTTGAGTGGGACGTTTCCTTTAAAGAGAAGGACGGAAGCGAATTTTCGGCGGAAGATACTCTGGAAGTGACGGTCAAGGTGAAGAACACCGGAGACTATGCCGGAAAAGATGTGGTTCAGCTGTATTACAGCGCTCCCTATGATTATGAGGGGCCTGCCATTGAGAAGGCTCATGTGGTTTTGGGAGACTTTGCCAAGACCGGACTGCTGGCTCCCGGCGAGGAAGAAACGGTGACACTTTCTATTGATGCAAAGGATATGAAGTCCTATGATTATGCGGACGCCAATGAGAACGGATTCGCCGGCTATGAGCTGGAGGCTGGGGATTATCAGCTGATCGTTGCCGGAAACGCCCATGAGAACCGGGCAAGCGCTGCATATACCTTGAAGGAAGACGTGCAGATGAGCACAGTGGCCAATGCTCGGGGAGAAGAGGTGGAGGTGGTCAACCGCTTTGATGATGTGAGCGCCGGGATCTACGGCACCAACACCTATGCCTCCTACATGAGCAGAAAAGACTTTGCAGGTACGATTCCCACAGACTATCTCACGGACGAGGAGAGAACGCTCACCGATGAACTGATGGAGACCTTAAAGACAACCACCAAGAGAAAATACAAGGAGCCGGATGATGGAAAGCCCTGGGAGGTGACCGGGGAAGCACCCTCCACAGAGACGGTGAACAACGGTCTGGCCTTAAAGGATCTGCTCTATGATGAGAACGGGGACTATACAGGAACCGTTTCCTACGACGATCCCCGCTGGGAAAGCCTGCTTCAGGAGATCAGCCTGGATGAGATGAAGTATCTGGTGGGCTTTGGAGCATTCCGGACCGCTCCGGTGGAAGGAATTGACGGAGTGGTAGCCAAGCCTCTGACGACAGATGGAGACGGCCCCAGTGGTTTCACCAGCTTTATTTCAGAATCTGTGATTTATGGAACCTGTTCCTATCAGGCAGAATGTGTGATGGGTGCCACCTGGAACACGGATCTGGCAAAACGTATGGGTGAGCTAATTGGCGAGGAAGGACTGGTGGGAAATGAAAAGGGCGATGGGCTGCCATACTCTGGCTGGTATGCGCCAGCTGCCAATATCCACCGATCTCCCTTTGCAGGAAGAAACTGGGAATATTACAGCGAGGATGGACTGCTTTCCGGTAAATTCGCGGCAAAGACCATCGAAGGAGCAAGAAGTAAAGGTGTTTACTGTTACATGAAGCACTTTGCAGTCAATGATCAGGAAACTGACCGGGAATACAACGGAATTCTGGTGTGGGCCAATGAGCAGGCCATGCGGGAGCTTTATCTGCTGCCCTTTGAGATCGCGGTCAAAGAAGGCGGCGCTAACGGGATGATGTCCTCTTTCAATCGGCTTGGTATTACCTGGGCAGGCGGAAGCTATCCTCTGCTCACAGAGGTTCTTCGGAAAGAATGGGGATTCCAGGGAATGGTGATCACAGATTATTCGCTGAATACCTATACCCATGTGGACGAGATGATCCGGGCAGGAGGAGATCTGTTCCTGACCCAGGATGTGAAAACCTTTTCCCGGGATGATGACGCCACCCAGATCACTGCTCTGAGAAATGCTACCAAAAATATTCTGTACACAGTAGTCAACAGCAATGCTATGAGCATTACTTCTGACGGCTACTTACGGCCGCTGTGGCAGGATGTGATGTTTGCTATTGACGGGGCGATCATCGTACTGCTGATCCTCTGGGGAGTCCTTGCTGTTCGTTCTGCAAAGAAAGAAGCAAGAACTTCTAAATAACTTTAGAAGAAAAACGGAGGCAGCAGAATGAAATATAAAGAGTTGATTGATCAAATGACTCTGGAAGAAAAGGCAGCATTCCTTGGGGGAAAAGGGGAATGGATGACCTGGGACTTTAAACGTCTTGGCATTCCGGAGATGATCATGGCGGATGGCCCCAGCGGGGTCAGACGCCAGTCAGGGGCAGGAGACCATCTGGGATTAAATCCTTCCCTGCCAGCTACCTGTGTTCCCTCTGCCGCCACGATGGCGTGCAGCTGGGATACCGCTTTGGCAGAAAGGGTGGGTACTCTCTTGGGAGAGGAGGCTATGACAGAGAATGTCCAGGTTCTTCTTGGCCCGGGAATGAATACGAAGAGGAGCCCTCTTTGCGGCCGCAATTTTGAGTATTATTCTGAGGATCCCTATTTGGCAGGAAAAATGGCTGCAGGATGCATCCGGGGGATTCAAAGTCAGGGTGTGTGGGCTTGTGCCAAACATTTTGCGGTGAACAGCCAGGAGGAGCGGCGCATGGCAGTGAATGCAGTGTTGGATGAGCGGACACTACGGGAACTGTATCTGACTCAGTTTGAGATTGCGGTGAAGCAGGGCGGCGTGAAAGCAGTGATGACCAGCTACAATCAGGTGAATGGAACGTATGCCAATGAAAATCCTCATCTATTAAGAGAAATTCTCAGGGAGGATTGGGGATTTGACGGCATGGTGGTCACCGACTGGGGTGGCTCAAACGACCATGTGGCAGGAGTCAAAGCGGGCTCAGATCTGGAGATGCCAAATCCAGGACTGGACAGCGCCAGGATTTTATTGAAAGCTATAGAAGAGAAGCGCCTGACTGTGGAAGAGGTGGATGAACGGGTAGACACGTTGCTGGATGCAGTGATGACCACCACAAGGGCAGCCAAAGGGCATAGGGAGACTTATGATACCCAGGAACACCATCAGATAGCCAGAGAGGCAGCAGCTCAGTGCGGAGTGCTCCTGAAAAATGAAGATGGCATTCTTCCTCTGAAAAAAGGAATAAGGGTTGCCGTGATAGGAGACTTCGCATTTCAGCCCAGATACCAGGGGGCAGGTTCTTCTCTGGTAAACTGCACAAAGCTGGAGACCATTGAGGAAGAGATCAAAAAGGAACGGGATATCCAGGTAATTGGGATGTGCCGAGGATATCAACGCCAGGGAGAAGCAGATGAGGCTCTTTTGCAGGAGGCAGTGGAGCTGGCAAAGCAGGCGGAAGTGGTGCTGTATTTCTTCGGACTGGATGAGATGAGCGAAGTAGAAGGACAGGATCGGACCCATCTTCGCATCCATCAGAATATGGTGGAGGTGCTTTGCGCCATGGCAAAGGCGAATCCCAACATTGTTGGAATCTTAAGTGCTGGGTCTGCCATTGAGATGAACTGGGATGTTCATGTAAAAGGACTGCTCCAGGGATATCTGATGGGCCAGGCGGGAGCGGGAGCCATGCTGGATCTGCTCACCGGAAGGGTGAATCCTTCCGGGAAACTGGCGGAAACCTATCCGGAAAAGCTGGAGGACACTCCAGCTTACCGATACTGTCCTGCAAAGGAGCGGAATACAGAGCACAGAGAAGGCCTGTTTATCGGCTACCGTTACTATGAGACCGCCGATGTACCGGTGCGTTACCCCTTTGGCTACGGGCTGTCCTATACCACCTTTTCCTATGAGAATCTGAAAGTGACTGCGGAAGGTGTATCCTTCCGAATCAAAAACACAGGGACAGCGGACGGCGCTGAGACAGCTCAGCTTTACGTGTCTCTTCCTGAGACTGGTGTGATACGTCCTAAAAAGGAGCTGAAAGGCTTTGCAAAGGTATTTTTAAAGGCTGGCGAGAGTAAAACGGTTACCATTCCGTTTGATGAGATGACCTTCCGGTACTGGAATGCGAAAAAGAACGGCTGGGCTGTGGAGGGGGGCACCTATGAGATACAGATCGGTGCCAGCCTGGAAGATATCCGGCTGAGAGAAAGCTTACAGGTGAAGGGTTCAGGGGAGGAAAGCCCCTATGAGAGAGAAACACTTCCCGCCTATTTTTCCGGAAAGATTACCAATGTATCGGATCGGGAATTTGAAGCTCTTCTGGGACACCGTATTCCAGACGGCTCCTGGAAACACATTCTTACAGCGAATGATACAATTTGTCAGTTGAAAAATGCAAAATTATGGTTTGCAAGAATGGTTTATCGGGTGATCGAAGGAAAAAGAAAAAAAGCGGAAGCAGCAGGAAAACCGGATCTGAACATTTTATTTATCTACAATATGCCTTTCCGTGCCATTGCCAAAATGACAGAGGGCATGGTGAGCATGGAGATGGTAGAGGGCATGGTGGAGGCTGTAAACGGTCACTTCTTCCGGGGCTTGGGAAAGGTGATACGGGGATATTTCCGGAACGGAAAAGAAAATAAAGCATTTCAGAAGAAGATTAAGGGGGAAGAAGCATGAGCGTCTGGGTAAAATTTGCCCAAAAGCATCCAGAAGCAGCAAAATGGATCCGGGAAGGCGGACTTTTTGTGATCGTCAGTAATCTGATCACCGTGTTTAAGTACCTGCTTCTTCAATTTCTTCCGGCTGCCTTTCAGGGACTGCCCATGGTAGATTTCGGCTGGCCGGGTATTCCGGTGACGTTGTTTGGAGAGACTTTTAAATGGAACATTCTGGGATACGATGTGGCCCACGGGGGGCTTCCTTATTTCTGTGCCTATATGGTGGCCATGACGGTGGGAGAGTGCATTAACTTTCCTCTTCAGAGGAATTTGGTGTTCCGCAGCAAAGGGAAACTGGGGTATCAGATTGCCTGGTACTGCGTTGCCTTTTCCATTATTACCTGCATTGTAAATTCCATCAACTGCGTTTGGGTGGCAGTAGCTGGAAACTTTGTTCCGGATTTTATTTACAATATTGGAACTACGGTGCTCAACGGAGGGGTTTCTATGGTGATCTTTTTCTTTGTGAATAAGATTATTTTTCCGGCGGAAAAGTCCCAGAATGTGGCAGTAGAGTAATCCATTGCCTTGACAAGGCATCATCATCCCTGGCTATCAGCCTGAAATAGTATAGATATAAATTTGGCTGATAGATAAAGGGTGAAAGATGGAGCTGACGTTTTCGTGATTAGAAAATCGTGAAGCGGCAGCTCTTTTTTTATGTCATAGGAAATTGCGTCCTATGACATAAAAAAGCCCAGCGGGCAGATATGCGCAACTACGCGCGCGGAACAAAGATGTGCTGCCTGGAAAACTTTTGAAAAATTCTTAAAAAATCCAATTTCCCCTTGTTTTTTTTGTTCGATTAAGCTAAAATAAATGCGTGAGTGGTAGAAAGTGGTGAGTTGTGGGTCGAAAGGGAGGAAAAGTGTCATGAGGATACAGTTCCTGGCTCATAACTTCGAAAGAAGGTAGTCAATGATGTTCATGGGTGAATACAACCATACAGTGGACACCAAGGGCAGGCTGATTATCCCTTCCAAATTTCGTGAGCTGTTAGGCGAAGAGTTTATTGTTACGAAGGGGTTGGATGGCTGTCTCTTTGTTTTTCCACAGAACGAGTGGCTGGCCTTTGAGGAAAAGCTGCGCGCTCTGCCGCTGACACAGAAAGGCGCAAGACAATTTACCCGTTTCTTTGTGGCAGGTGCTACACCATGCGAGCTGGACAAGCAGGGGAGAATTCTCTTACCGTCAACGCTGAGAGAATTTGCTGGTCTGGACAAGGATGTGGTCTTGGCTGGGATGCTGAACCGGATTGAGATCTGGAGCAAAGCAAAATGGATGGAAAACAATGCCTATGACGATATGGATGATATCGCGGAGCAGATGACAGATCTAGGCTTGAGCATATAGGCTGGGGAGGTTTGTATGGAATTTAAGCATAGATCCGTTCTTCTGGAAGAGTGCATTGAGAATTTGCAGATACGGCCCGATGGCATCTATGTGGATGGCACACTGGGCGGCGGCGGGCATTCTTATGAGATCTGTCGGCGACTTTCCGAAAAGGGAAGGCTGATTGGGATTGATCAGGATGCGGCGGCGATTGAAGCGGCTTCGAAGCGTCTTTTGGAATTCGCAGGCAAAACCACCATTGTCCGCAGTAATTACTGTCAGATGAGGGAGCAGCTTGCAAAACTTGGAATTACATCAGTAGATGGAGTCATTTTGGACCTGGGGGTTTCCTCCTATCAACTGGATGCGGCTGACCGTGGGTTTACTTACAGAGAGGACACGCCGCTGGACATGCGAATGGATCAGCGTCAGGCTCTCACTGCCAGGGATGTTGTGAATGAGTATAGTGAGATGGAGCTTTACCGCATCATCAGAGACTATGGGGAAGACAAGTTCGCAAAAAACATTGCCAAGCACATTGTAAACGCCCGAAAAGAAAAGATAATTGAAACGACTGGGGAGTTAATTCATATTATAAAAGCGGCCATTCCCGCAAAAGTACGTGCGGTGGGAGGACACCCGGCCAAAAGGACATTTCAGGCCATTCGGATTGAAGTGAATCATGAATTAGATGTTTTGAGGGATTCACTGGATGATATGATTGATCTGCTAAACGATGGCGGAAGAATCTGCATCATCACTTTTCATTCCTTAGAAGACCGAATAGTGAAGACAATATACAGAAAGAATGAAAATCCATGTACCTGTCCCCCGGAATTTCCGGTATGCGTATGTGGAAAAAAGCCCAAGGGGGTTGTGATTACCAGAAAACCCATCCTTCCTTCAGGGGCCGAGTTAGAAGAAAATTCAAGATCAAAAAGTGCAAAGCTGCGGGTATTTGAGCGCAGAATGCAGTAAAAGGCAAAGGCGGTAAACTATGGCAAAAAGAGCAGGAAGAACAACGGCGGCAACCAGCCGGCCGGTTCGTACAAACAGTCAATCTCATATAAATACGTATGTAGACGGGAATACTGTCCGCAAGATACAGCCTATACGGCAGCCAGAAACATCGGTGCGCCATTCTGCCAGCAGAAGTACCCGGAAGAATCGGGAGAGAGCTTTGCAGATGAACTTAAGCTATGTGATTTTTCTTACCGCAGCGGCAGTGGTGACGGTGATGGTGTGCATCAATTATTTGAAATTGCAGGCTCAGAATACGACCTACCAGAAAAAGGTGACTGCTATGTCCACCCAGTTAAGCGAGCTGAAGCTGGAGAACGACAACGAGTACAATCGGATTGTCTCTTCCGTGGATCTTCAGCACGTAAAGAATGTGGCTATGAATGAGCTGGGTATGACCTATGCATCTGAAGACCAGATCGTTACCTACGACGGCAAAGAGAGCGACTATGTAAAACAGTATCAGGAAATACCCACAGAATAGGTGATTTTTTTGGCAAGAACAGTAAAAAAAAGAGAAAAACGGTTTACAAAACGAATGCAAATAAAGCTGCTGGCTGTATTTGCATTCATTTTATTCATTCTGGCAATCCTGTTGATTCGGATTACTTATATTACTACGAAAAGCGGGAACCAGTATGCACGAAAGGTGTTGTCCCAGCAAAATTACGACAGCAGAACCATTCCCTACCGAAGGGGAGAGATCTGGGATACCAACGGCATCATCCTGGCCAAAAGCGACCGGGTCTACAATGTGGTGCTGGACTGCTATGCCATCAACAGCAATGAAGACTATATTGAACCCACGATTGAGGCAGTGTGTTCCTCTCTTGGGCTGGAGGAGGCGGAGGTTCGGGATCGGATCGAAAATGAAAAGACCAGGGAGAGCCAGTACCAGGTGATAAAACAGAAGGCCACAGAGGAGGAAAAACGTGCCTTTGAGGATTACGTTTCTACCGAAGGACGGGAGCTTTCTGATACGCAGAGGGAGAAGCTTCAAAATGTGACCGGAGTCTGGTTTGAGGAAGAGTATCAGAGAGATTATCCTTATGATACCCTGGCCAGCAACGTGCTGGGTTTTTCCAATGATATTGACCAGGGTGTGTGCGGCCTGGAAGCCTACTATGACGATTTGTTAAACGGAACCAACGGCCGGATCTACGGTTACCTCAATGAAGATTCAGAGTTTCAGAGAACGACCATTGAGCCGGAGCATGGCAAAACCCTGGTAACTACTTTGGATATGAACATCCAGCAGACCCTGGAGAAATATATTGCAGAATTTGAGGAGGAGTACGGGGATGCCACAGAGCGGGAAAAAGGGGCCAAGAATGTGGGCATTATCGCCATGGATCCCAACAGCGGATCCATCCTGGGCATGGCCACCAACTCTGGCTTTGACCTGAACAATCCTCAGGATCTGTCCGCCCTTTACAGCGGCGCTGAGGTGAAGGCCATGGACGAGGAGGAGTATGTGGAGGCTCTGAATAAAATGTGGAGCAATTTCTGCGTATCTGAGGGAATCGAACCGGGGTCTACCGTAAAGCCCATCACCATCGCCTCTGCCCTGGAGATGGGAGCGGTGCAGGACGGAGACCATTTTGTGTGTGACGGATCAGAGTTTATTACGGATACAAAGATTAACTGCGATAATATTTACGGCCATGGGGATGAGACGCTGGAGTACGCTATTGTCAATTCCTGCAATGATGCCCTGATGCAGATTGCCATGCGTATGACCATTCCTCAGTTCTGCAAATATCAGGAATTGTTTAATTTTGGAAGCAAAACCGGTATTGACCTGCCCAACGAGACTCCGGGGGTGGTTTATACCAGAGATACCATGCATGAGGTGGAGCTGGCTACCTGCAGCTTCGGCCAGGGGTATATCTGCAGTATGGTGCAGGAAATCGCCGCCTTCTGTGCAGTGGTGAACGGAGGTTATTATTATCAGCCTCATGTGGTGAAACAAGTGCTAAACGCAGACGGCAGCGTGGAAAAGACGGTGGACAGTCTGGTGTTAAAACAGCCCATCTCTTCCTCCACCTCCGCCCTGGTGAGGGGATATCTGGAGACGGCGGTAAAGGAAGGAACCGGTAAGAAATCTCAGGTGCCCGGCTACCGCACAGGCGGAAAGACCGGTACCGCAGAGAAGATCGATGAGGAGACTCACGAGAGAGCGGACGGAAAGTATCTGGTATCCTTTATCGGCGCAGCTCCCATCAATGATCCTAAGATTGTGATTTATGTGGTGGTGGATGAGCCGAATGTGGAAAATCAGGCGGTCAGTACCTATGCCCAGACATTGTTCCGCCAGGTGGCCACGGAGATTTTTCCCTACATGGGCATGTATCCCACAGAGGAGATTGATCCGCAGCTTTTGCTTGAACTGGGGCTTACTCAGGATGATGTGGTGAAAGGGGGAACCAACCGGGAGACGGTGCAGGCCTTTGATGTTTATGGAAATCTTTACAATGACGCCTATGTGAATGACGAGGGCGTTGTGGTGCATGGGGATGATGAGATCCCGGTGGAAGGAGCCTCTGTGAACACAGAAGGAAATATCGTAGACGGCTGGGGCAATGTGATTGAGCTGGAGAACAAGGCGGAAGTTCTGGATCCCAAAGCGGATAATCCTAATATTGCAGCTCCTCCCGAAAAGTTAAGCGACAGCGGAGAGGCGGATGCCACCACCTGGGACGGCATCACAGACGAAGATCTGGAGGATGAAGCTGGCGGGGCGGAGTGATAAAACGGTATAATGGAACGGCGCTTTTGGCTGCAGTTTATTGATTTGGAGATGTTGCAAAATACCAGTCCGGTGGATTTGCAGCATCTCCTTTTTTCTGCCATGGATGGAAAGTAAAAATTTTTCGATGACAGAAAAAGGATGAGCATCTGCAAGCCGGCTGAAACGGTGGAAGTTGTTGTTCAAAGAGAGCTATGGAAAGAGGAGCCTTCGGGAGTATCATAACCGGGCTGCCCCTGGAATACATTTTGTGTAAGGGGGGATTGCCATGCCTTTTGGAAAGCTTCACACTTTTCATAAGAAAAAGATCGTGTTTGTATTTTTATCCTGCATTTTGGCTCTGGTGCTGCTTATGGGCCGTTTGGGTTACCTGATGCTGAAACGGTCGGACTACTACAGTGGAAAGGCGGAGAATCTCCATGAAAGAGAGCGGCCGATCAAGGCTGCCAGAGGCAGGATTCTGGATGCCAATGGGACGGTGTTGGCAGATAACCGGACGGTATGTACCATATCCGTGATTCACAGCCAGGTGAAAGAGCCGGAGAAAGTGATCGCCATGCTGTGTCGGGAGCTGGAGCTGTCTGAGGAGCGTGTGCGGAAAAAGGTGGAGAAGGTCAGTTCTATGGAGCGGATCCAATCCAATGTAGAAAAGGAAGTGGGAGACAAAATCCGAAGCTATGGGCTGGCTGGGGTGAAAGTGGATGAGGACTATAAGCGGTATTATCCGTATGATACGCTGGCCTCCAAGGTACTGGGCTTTACTGGCAGTGACAATCAGGGGATTATCGGCCTGGAGGTGGCCTACGATCAGGTGCTTCAGGGGACGCCGGGAAAGATTCTCACCCTGACCGATGCCAGGGGTGTGGAGCTTCCGGAGGCGGGGGAGAGCCGCCTGGAACCTGTGGCGGGAGATGATCTGCAGATCAGCCTGGACTACAATATTCAGAAATATATTGAGCAGGAAGCGCTGCGGGTGATGGAGCAAAAACAGGCGGACAGCGTATCCATCATTATTCTCAATCCCCAGAATGGCGAGATCTATGGCATGACCAATGTGCCGGAATTTAATCTTAATGATCCCTTTACCCTGGTGACCAAGGCCAAGGAGCGTGCAGGCGGTGAGGAGGCTGCCGAGACGTTTTCTAATTCCGGTGAAAGCGGAGAGCTGTTTTTTCAGTCAGGAGAGGGCACGGAAAGAACAGCTGGGAGTGAGGAAACTCCAGAGGAGACACCGGTTCAGCCGGAGGAGCAGCTCGAAAAAACACAGGAGGAACTGTATCAGGAGCAGCTCAATCAGATGTGGCGCAACGGCTGCATCAATGACACCTATGAGCCTGGTTCCACGTTTAAGGTGATCACCGCTTCTGCCGGTTTGGAGGAAGGGGTGGTATCTCTGGAAGACCACTTCAGCTGCCCTGGATTTAAAATCGTGGAGGATCGGAGAATCCGTTGCCACAAAACAACCGGTCATGGGGCGGAGACTTTTTTGGAAGCAGCCCAGAATTCCTGCAATCCCGTGTTTATAGAGGTAGGGCTGAGGCTGGGCGTGGAGCGGTATTTTCAGTATCTGAAGCAGTTCGGACTTTTGAATAAAACAGGAATCGATTTGCCCGGGGAGGCTTCCACGATTATGCACAGGCAGGAGAACGTAGGCCAGGTGGAGCTGGCTACCATGGCTTTTGGGCAGTCCTTTCAGATTACCCCTATTCAGTTGGCAGCTACTGTCAGTTCTCTGATAAACGGAGGGAGACGGATTACCCCCCATTTCGCAGTGGCAGCAAGGAGCAGGGAGGGAATTTTAAAAAAAGTGTATCAGTATCCGGAAGGGGAACAGATCGTTTCAGAGGAGACTTCGAAAACGATGCAGTATGTGCTGGAGCACGTAGTATCAGACGGATCCGGAAACCGGGCATACCTGGAGGGCTACCATATCGGGGGAAAGACCGCAACCTCAGAGACTCTGCCGCGAAGCGCCAACCGTTATATTTCTTCTTTTGTGGGCTTTGGCCCTGCCCAGGATCCCAAGGTGCTGGGACTTTGCATCATTAACAACCCTCAGGGAGTCTATTACGGAGGAACCATTGCAGCACCGGTGATCCAGCGGATTTTTTCCAACATCCTGCCGTATCTGGGTATTCAGCAGGATGAGTCGGAACTTTTATCAGAAGTTGAACCAGAAAATGATTGAAGTATGAGTGAAAAAGAATTATACTAAAAAATAGCAGGCTGTTTTCTGAAAGCCGGAAAACAGCCGGAGAGATAATGTACAAAAAGAAAATGAAGAGGTGTGTTATGATTATTAGTGCGGATATTTTAATTCCTTTGTTTCTGGCTTTCGGGATCAGCGTGGTTCTTGGTCCTTTTGTGATTCCCTTTCTTCAGAAGCTTAAGATCGGGCAGACGGAGCGGGTAGAGGGGGTGAAATCCCACTTAAAGAAGGCGGGTACCCCCACCATGGGAGGACTGATCATTCTCATCAGCATTTTGATCACATCCCTCTTTTATATCGGGAAGTATCCCAGAATCATTCCGGTGTTGTTTCTCACCCTGGGATTTGGGATTATCGGATTTTTGGATGATTATCTGAAAGTGGTGCTGCGCCGGTCTGACGGACTGATGCCCAAGCAGAAAATGCTGGGTCAGATCATTGTGACCACTATTTTTGTAGTCTATATCTGGGTGATGGACAGTTCTTGCCTGGAGATGATTATGCCTTTCCATCTTTTTGGTATTGATGTGCTTTCCGGAGATGTGGTGAAGTGGATCGCCACCCCTCTGGCCTATGTTGTGATCATCGGCACGGTAAACGGTGTGAATTTTACGGACGGCTTGGACGGACTGGCCACAGGGGTGACCTCCATGGTGGCAGTGTTCTTTACCGTGGCTTCCATGGTGCTGGGAGGACAGATAGAACCCATCACAGCGGCAGTGCTGGGAGCGCTTCTTGGCTTTTTGCTTTTCAATGTACATCCGGCCAAGGTCTTTATGGGGGATACCGGTTCCCTGGCTTTGGGAGGCTTTGTGGCGGGCGCGGCCTATATGATGAAGCTGCCCATCTTTATACTTATTATCGGGCTGGTGTATTTTGTGGAAGTATTGTCTGTGATGATCCAGGTGACCTATTTTAAAAAGACCGGAGGAAAACGGTTCTTCAAGATGGCTCCCATTCATCATCACTTTGAATTATGCGGCTGGTCAGAGACCAGAATCGATGCGGTATTCACTGTAATCACCGCCTTCCTGTGCCTGATTGCCATAGTTGGGCTGCAGTAAAGCAGGGGCGGAGCAGAAAATAAAGGCAGTGGAGAGACTAAAGGAGAGACAGATGGAATTGACAGGAAAACGGGTGCTGGTTTTCGGAACCGGTATCAGCGGCATTGGAGCAGCCGAGCTTTTAGGAAAAGTGGGAGCCTGCCCGGTGCTCTATGATGGAAATAGAAACGTGCGGAAAGAGGATGTACAGGCTAAATTGCCGGAGGGCACAGAGGCACAGATTGTGATCGGTGAGATAGAAGAAGCACTGGCCTTAAAGCCGGAGCTGGCAGTCCTGAGCCCGGGGGTGCCCACAGATCTGCCGGCAGTAGAAAAGATCAGGCGTGCAGGGCTTCCTATCTGGGGTGAGATCGAGCTGGCATACGAAAATAGCAGAGGGGATGTGCTGGCCATTACAGGCACCAATGGAAAAACGACAACGACTTCCCTGGTGGGGGAGATTATGAAGTATCATCAGGATTCTGTGTATGTGGTGGGAAACATTGGGAATCCCTATACTTCCGTGGCTCTGGATATGACCGATGAGACGGTTTCCGTGGCAGAGGTGAGCAGTTTTCAGTTAGAGACCATTGACCGGTTCCATCCCAGGGTCAGCGCCATCACCAACATTACACCGGATCATCTGGACCGTCATCACACCATGGAGGAGTATATCCGGGTGAAGGAGCAGATCACCAGAAATCAGACCGGGGAAGATACCTGTGTCCTGAACTATGAGGATGAGGTACTCAGAAATTTCGGGGAGACTCTTCAGACAAAGGTGATCTATTTCAGTTCAGCCAGAAAGCTGGACAAGGGCATCTATCTGGAGCAGGATGTGATCTGGTACAGCGACGGAGAACAGATTACGGAAATTTTACCGGTAAAGGAATTGAAACTGCTGGGACTTCATAATTATGAAAATGTAATGACCGCAGCAGCCATTACCCTGGCTTACGGGGTGCCTCTGGAGGAGATCCGTCATGTGCTCCGGAATTTCAAGGCAGTGGAACACCGGATTGAGTACGTGGCTGAGAAAAACGGCGTCGTTTATTACAATGATTCTAAGGGAACTAATCCGGATGCCGCCATCAAGGGTATTCAGGCCATGAACCGCCCTACTGTGCTTCTGGGGGGCGGATACGATAAAGACTCTTCCTATGAGGAGTGGATCCGGGCGTTCGACGGCAAGGTGAAGATGCTTGTGCTGGTGGGACAGACGAAGGAAAAAATTGCAAAGGCAGCCAGAGAATGCGGATTTACAAAGATCCAGATGGCAGATACTTTTGAGGAGGCCTTCGATCTCTGCGTAAAATGTGCTAAGCCGGGAGATGCAGTGCTGCTTTCTCCGGCCTGTGCAAGCTGGGGGATGTTCCCTAATTATGAGGTGAGGGGGCAGGTATTCAAAGAGCTGGTTTGGAAACTGTAGCCTATCAGAGAAAAGATCCGAGCCGTAGGCTGCGGCAGAACGGGGAAAAACCGGATCTGAAAACTGCGGCAGGATTAAATGGAGAACAGGTTTATAAGCGTCAGCGGGAGAAAAGGCGGAGCGGCCTGAGCAAGGACGGAAGGAGCGGATGGTTGGTTTGCAGGCCAAGGGCAAAAAACCGGATTACAGCCTTCTGGCAGCCGTGCTGTTTCTCACAGTATTCGGCCTGATAACTCTTTACAGTACCAGCGCATATAACGGGCAGGTTCGTTTTGGGGACTCTGCCTACTATTTTAAGAAACAGGTATTTGCCACCGGATTGGGTCTTGTGTCCATGTATCTGGTGTCCAACTTAGACTATCATCTGTTAAAGCGGGCAGCGCTTCCAGCATATCTGGTGTCTTTGGGGCTGTCGGGAGCTGTGCTTTTGGTGGGAGATGCCTACAACGGTTCCAGAAGATGGCTTTCCATTGGCCCCCTGTCCTTTCAGCCTGCGGAGTATGCCAAGTTGGCGGTGATCCTGCTTTTGGCGGATGTGGTGAGCAGCAGAAAAAAAGGGCACAGCTTCGGAACGATTTTGGCAGTGGGATTTGCAGTGCTTCCCATTGTGGCACTGGTAGGCACCAACAATCTGAGCACTGCGGTGATTATTCTGGGAATTGGGGTGATTTTGATTTTCATATCCAATCCCAGATATCTGCCCTTTATCTGGGTGATCCTGACCGGTACCGGACTTGTCGCTGTATTTCTCAGCATGGAAGCTTACCGGCTGGAGCGGTTGGCGGTGTGGCGGGATCCGGAGAAATTTGACAAAGGGTTTCAGACGATTCAGGGGCTTTACGCCATCGGGTCGGGAGGAATCTTTGGCAGAGGGCTTGGAAACAGCATACAAAAGCTGGGATTTGTCCCGGAAGCACAGAATGATATGATCTTTTCCGTGATCTGTGAGGAACTGGGGCTTGTGGGCGCAGGACTGCTGGTTCTGATTTTCGGATTTATGCTGTGGCGGTTTATGATTATTGCCACAAGGGCGGCAGATCTGTTCGGTTCCCTGATTGTGGCAGGCATCATGGGACATATCGCCATTCAGGTGATTTTAAACATTGCAGTGGTAACTAACACGATTCCCAATACAGGTATTACTTTGCCCTTCATCAGTTACGGAGGAACCTCAGTGCTGTTCCTGTTGTCAGAGATGGGGCTGGCTCTTTCGGTGAGCCGGTGGCAAAAAGAGAATTTCTGCATATACTAAGATATAAAATCCCCCAAAACAGGTTGGAGGAATGTTTTTGAACTGTGTAGAGATTCGCGGAGGAAAACCGCTTTGCGGAAGAGTAAAGATACAGGGCTCCAAAAACGGAGTGCTTCCCATCCTGGCAGGCTGCGTGCTTCATGAAGGGGTCAGCAGGATCCGCCGCTGTCCCAGAATTCGGGATGTGTTTGACACCATCCGCATTCTGGAACACCTGGGATGCAGGGTGTGGTGGGAAGAGGACTGCCTGGCTGTGGACGCCAGGAATGTAACTTCCTGGGAGATACCGGAGGAGCCGGCGGTTGGGATGCGTTCCCCTGTGCTGTTTTTAGGCGCGCTGTTGGGGAGAATGGGCAGGGCAAAGATCCCTTATCCGGGAGGATGCGTCTTAGGGCCAAGACCGGTGGATCTGCACCTTCAGGCCATGGCCGGGCTGGGCGCGGTGCTCCAGGAAAAAGAGGGCCGGATAGAGGCGGAGGCAAAACAGCTTCATGGCGGGGAGATTCATCTTCGGTTTCCCAGTGTGGGAGCTACGGAAAACAGTATTCTGGCTGCCGTGCTGGCGGAAGGGACTACCAGGATCACAGGCTGTGCAAGAGAGCCGGAAGTGTTGGAATTGTGTGCGTTTTTGCAGGAGCTGGGAGCCAGCATCCGGGTGCCTTCAGAAGGGGTCCTTGAAATTAGAGGAGTCAGGAAACTGAAGGATAGCTGCCATGAGCTGGGAGCAGACCGCATTGTGGCAGGTACTTATCTGCTGGCGGCTGCGGTGACAGAAGGGCGCATCGGGATAGAGGGAGCGCCAAGGCAGGAACTTGAGGCTTTTCTGCACGTTTTAGAGCAGATGGGGATTCGGTTTGACAGTGAAGGGGAAACGCTCTTTGCGGATTGCACAGGGGGCTGCAGAAATATTCCCTACTTGGAAACCGCCCCTTACCCAGGCTTTCCTACAGATCTTCAGTCTCCCATCATGACACTTATGGCAGTGAGCCGGGGGAGCTGCTGTCTGCGGGAGCGGATTTTTGAATCCAGGTTTAAGATTGCAGAGCAGCTGATTCAGATGGGGGCAGATATTACGCTTGAAGGCGAGCAGGCTCTGATCAGAGGCGTACCCGGGCTTTCGGCAGCTTCGGTAGAGGCCGGAGAGCTGCGGGGAGCAGCGGCTTTGTTTCTGGCAGGATTGAATGCCAGGGGAGTGACCAGGATTCGGGGCTGCGGATTTGCGGACCGGGGCTATGAACATTTTTGCGAGAACTTGATCGGTCTGGGAGCAGACATAAAAATTTGCCAATGAAAAGTGCGGCCTGGATGGGCTGCCAGGATAAAAAAGGTACAGGTGAGAAGATATGGTGAGAGTAAGAAGAAAACGCCGGGTGACCAGGATTCGGATTATAATTATTGCGGCGCTTTGTATCGGGGCGGCAGCAGCTGTATTGCTGGGATTATTCCGCATCCATACAGTGGAGCTTTACGGCAGCTCCAGATATGAGCCGGAACAGATCAAGAATGATCTGATCACAGATTTCTGGACAGAGAATACCTTGTATTTTTCCTGGAAATATCGGGATGCTGTCAGCGACCCAAAAGCGCCTTATCTGGAAACCATTCAGGCAAAGGTGCTGACGCCTGGCAAGGTTCGGCTGACGGTGAAGGAGAAAACACTTACCGGCTATGTCCAGTATGCAGGGAATAATGTATATTTTGACCGGGATGGTGAAGTGCTGGAGATCTCGGATACGGTATACGGGGATGTTCCTCTGGTGACCGGCGTTACTATGGGTGAGCCGGTGCTGTATCAGCGCCTGCCCATGGAGAATGCGGCTCAGATGGGGGCAATGCTTAAGATTGCTGCCCTGCTCACTGAGGAAGGGTTTATGCCGGATCATATATCTTTTGATGAAAATTTAAATATTACTCTTACCATTGATGGGATTACGGTAAAGCTGGGGCAGAACGATTATCTGGATGAAAAGGTGGCCAATCTGATAAATATTTATCCTCAGATCCAGGGCAAGACGGGTACGTTGAATATGGAGAGCTTTACCGGAAAAAATGAAGACATCAGTTTTCTGCCTTCTGATGCGGCTCCGACGCCGGAGAGCGAGACGGAAGAAGGCAGTGAGGGCGCAGCGGCCAATGAGGCAGCCGGACAGGAGGGCGAAACAGGCGCAGATTCGGAAGGCCAGGAGGATGGCAGCAAAGAAGGCTCTCTGGAAGAAAATAGCCAGAATGGAGAAAGCGGCAATCTTGCTAGTAGCCAGTCAGGAGAAGGCGCACAGGGCGCAGACCAGGAGAATGCCCCGGAAGATTCCCAGGGAGCCAGCCAGGAAGATGCCCAACAGGAACAGGATGTCACAGGAACAGCCGGGTTTATGGTCTTTGATTCTTCTGGAACCCTCCGCTATGATGCCAGGGTAGTGAATGGGCAGGTGGTGGATGCCAACGGGAATCCCATCGACGGCTGTACGGTTAATGAAGCTGGAAATGTGGTGGATGCCTACTGGAATGAGATTGATCCCATGACCGGCCAGGCAGTGAATTTGGGAGGCTGATTAGTCGGAAAGAGGATAGCCGAAAAATGGAAATTTCATTTTCAGATAAGTCTTGACGGCAAAGAAAATTGTGTGGTAAGATGAAAAAAAGGTCTTTATTGCTGGCGGTAATCGTGGAGTACCACGGGGTAATAAAGATTTTGTGAACAGTAGCCGACCGTCTGGGCAGCATTTGTGAAAGCGAATGCTGCTCTTTTGTTTTTTAAAGGAGGAATCGCATGAGCAGATTGAGTATTATCACCCAGAATCAGGCTCAGACCACAGTGGAAGAGCTGTATAAGGATCTGGAACGGCGCATCAGCGCCAGCCCGCCGGGACTTTGCCCTGTGGATCTGGCATCTTCATTTTTGAAAATGTGTCACGCCCAGTCCTGCGGGAAATGTGTTCCCTGCAGAGTAGGGCTTGGGCAGCTTCAGAAATTGATGGAGGATGTGCTGGACGGAAAAGGTCAGCCGGATACCATCGATCTGATTGAAAAGACAGCAAAGAATATTTTTTATTCCGCAGACTGTGCCATAGGCTATGAGGCAGCTCAGATGGTGCTGAAAGGCATTAAAGGATTTCGGGATGATTTTGAAGAACATCTTCTGAGAGGACGCTGCAAATTTGAGCTGAATCAGCCGGTACCCTGTATGGCTCAGTGTCCGGCAGGAGTGGACATTCCCGGTTATGTGGCGCTGGTGGCGGAGGAGCGGTATGCCGATGCGGTACGGCTGATCCGAAAGGATAACCCTATGCCTGCTGTGTGCGGCTTGATTTGTGAGCATCCCTGCGAGGTGCGGTGCCGCAGAACCATGATGGATGATCCGGTAAATATCCGGGGGCTGAAACGGTTTGCAGTGGATCATGCAGGAGATGTGCCACTGCCGGTTCCGGCAGTGGCCACTGGGAAAAAGGTGGCGGTGATCGGCGGAGGGCCGGGAGGCATCAGTGCTGCCTATTATTTAAGCCTTATGGGGCATGAGGTGACAATCTTGGAACAGCGCAAAAAGCTGGGAGGAATGCTGCGGTACGGGATACCCAATTACCGTCTTCCAAGACAGGTGCTGGATCGGGAGATCGAACAGCTTTTAAGCGTGGGGATTCGGGTAAAAACAGGAATCACAGTGGGAGAGAACCCAAGCATTGTGGATCTTCGCAAGGAATACGATGCGGTTTACATTGCCATCGGCGCGCATATTGACCGGAAGATAGGAATAGAGGGAGAGGACGCGGATGGAGTGATCTCAGCGGTAGAACTGCTTCGGGGAATTGGGGATGATCAGCTCCCGGATTTTACCGGAAAGGATATTGTGGTGATTGGCGGTGGAAATGTAGCTATGGATGTGGCCCGCTCTGCCATTCGGCTGGGAGCAAAACGGCTGCGGATTGCTTACCGGAGGCGGGCGGTGGACATGACAGCCATGCCGGAGGAAGTGGCTGGGGCTGTGGAGGAAGGCTGCGAGCTTCTGGATCTTAACGCACCTCTTCGCATTGAGAAAGATGAGGAAGGGAAGGTGGCTGCTCTTTGGGTACAGCCTCAGATCATAGGACCGGTAAAAAATGGAAGGCCGGTGCCCCTGGATTCTTCTCAGGAGGAGGTTCGTTTATCCTGCGATATGGTCATCGTGGCTATTGGCCAGGGGATCGAATCAAAAGCCTTTGAGAAGCAGGGCATTCCGGTGAAGCGGGGCGTCATCGACGCGCTTAACTGGAGCGGAGTCAACGCAAAGGATCTTACAGGAGTGTTTGCAGGAGGAGACTGTGTGACAGGTCCGGCCACGGTGATTCGGGCGATCGCCGCAGGAAAGGTGGCAGCGGCCAATATTGACGAGTATCTGGGCTTTAACCATCATATCTCTGTGGATGTGAAAATCCCAAAGGTAAGACTCAATGACAGAAAGAGCCGGGCCAGAGTGAATCTGAGAGAACGGCAGCCCTCAGAACGGGCAAAAGATTTTGAACTCATTGAATGCTCTATGACTTGTGAGGAGGCGAAGCAGGAGGCAGGAAGATGCCTTCGATGCGATCATTTCGGTTATGGTATCTTCAGAGGAGGGAGGATTGAAAAATGGTAAAACTCACGATCAATGGGAAAAAGATTTCCGTTCCCGAAGGAACTACGATCCTGGATGCAGCCAGAGAGGCGGGTATTTTCATTCCTACTCTTTGTTTTTTAAAGGATATTAATGAGATTGGAGCATGCCGGGTCTGCGTGGTGGAGGTGGAAGGCTGTTCCAAACTGGTGACCGCCTGCAACAATCTGGCGGCAGAGGGAATGGTAATTCGAACCAACAGTCCAAAGGTCAGAGAAAGCCGCAGGAATAATGTGGAGCTGATTTTATCCCAGCATGATGGGGAATGCTCTACCTGCGTTCAAAGTGGCAACTGCAGCCTCCAGACCATTGCCAATGATCTTGGGATTCTGGAACTGCCCTTTGAGAAAAAACTGCCGAATTCCTGGTGGCCCATGGATTTCCCTCTGATTCGGGATGCGAAAAAGTGTATCAAATGTATGCGCTGTATTCAGGTGTGTGATAAGATCCAAAGCCTTGGTATCTGGGATGTGGCGGGAACCGGATCCAGGACTACGGTAGATGTATCAGGAAATCGTCTGATCACAGAGGCGGATTGTGCTCTGTGCGGACAATGCATTACCCACTGCCCGGTGGGAGCCCTTCGGGAGAGAGATGATGTACAGAAAGTGCTGGATGCCCTGGCGGATCCAGAAAAGATTACCGTGGTGCAGGTGGCTCCTGCAGTGCGGGCAGCCTGGGGAGAGGCGTTCGGCCTTTCCAGAGAATTCGCTACCGTAAAGCGCCTGGTAGCCGCTCTGCGGCAAATTGGATTTGATTACATATTTGATACCAATTTCAGTGCAGACCTTACGATTATGGAGGAGGGCAGTGAATTTCTGGAAAAATTGAAGAAGGATGAGCTGGAGGAATTTCCCATGTTTACTTCATGCTGTCCTGGTTGGGTGCGATTTTTAAAGTCCCAGTATCCGGAAATGACCGATCACCTTTCCAGTGCCAAGTCTCCTCAGCAGATGTTTGGAGCCATGGCAAAATCCTATTATGCCAAGCTGCTGGGGGTGGATCCGGGAAAAATCTACTCTGTTTCCATCATGCCTTGTATCGCAAAAAAGAAAGAGAGTGAGCTTCCGGTGATGAATGATGCGGGAGCGGGACAGGATGTGGATGTGGTGCTTACCACCAGGGAGATCGACCGACTCATACGGGCAGAGCAGATTCGTCCGGCATCCCTTCCGGAGGAGGAATTTGACCTGCCCCTGGGAGTCGGTTCCGGAGCCGGGGTGATCTTCGGGGCTACCGGCGGCGTTATGGAGGCTGCCCTGCGTTCGGCATATTACCTGGTGACTGGAAGGAATCCAGATCCGGATTCCTTTGAGAAGGTGAGGGGAATGGATGGCTGGAAAGAGGCAGAGTTTAATCTGGCAGGACGGACTGTGAAAGTAGCAGTGGCCAGCGGCCTTGGAAATACCCGGAAGCTGATGGAAGCTATTCGCAAGGGCCAGGTGCAGTATCATTTTGTGGAGATCATGGCATGTCCGGGAGGATGTGCGGGGGGAGGCGGCCAGCCGATCCGGGATGGGAAAGAGCAGGCGGCAGACCGCTGTCGGGTGCTCTATGGATTGGATCAGGTGAATCATCTCAGATTCTCCCATGAGAATCCCTCTGTACAGAAATGTTATCAAGATTATCTGGGGACCCCGCTGTCCCATTTGGCACATCGGCTTCTTCACACAGACCATCACGCATGGAAGATGCCTGGGGAGGAAGGCTAGCGCCAAAACCTTAGCATGGGAAATTCATCTCCGCCAATTCAGTCCGGGAATCTTAGCGCCGGAAAATCAGAATCAGGAGAGTAGGGCTGGCAGCTTGGAGCTGGAAGTTCAGAGGATAAGAGTTTCGCCGCAGGAAAAGTAGCTGAGGCGGGACATAGACTGCTTCATAAAATCAAACTGCCGTGTTCCGGTACAGTGGCAGGTATAAAAAACTGTACCGGATTCTTCCAGATACTGAGCGTATGTTTTCAAGGTGTCATCCAGAGGCAGCTTGGAAAAATGAAAGCCTCCAACCAACACCTGGGGCTGAAACCATTGAACAATGTTTAAGATTCCCTTATGGGAGCAGCCACTGATGAGTACGCGCTTTCCCTCTTCCTCAATGAGCAGATACTGTTCGTGACGGAAATCGTCAGGGAGAAACTGTCCGTCTTCTTTTCGATTCAGACCAAAGCTGCCAAGATCGTAGTTTCTGTTTTTTTCATTGCAGGAATAGAGCGTGAGACCTTTGCAGATGGGGGTGACGTCTTCGGTGAAGATCAGCCGTGGATGGGCTTGGAGTTTCACATCCAGACCAATATATTTTTCTGTTCCGTTATAGTGGGCTTCAAAGGCATGACGGCTAAGGTACACAGGAGCCTTTTTGTTGATCTTCAGAAAGGTTTCCAGCCCTCCGCCATGGTCATAATGACCGTGGGAGAGGATGGCAATGTTCACAGCAGCCAGATCAACATCCAGTTTCCTGGCATTTTCGGCAAAAAGTCCGGTTTGGCCCATGTCAAAAAGCAGCTTGTGATTGAGCGTTTCGATATACAGAGACAGACCGTGTTCTGCACCCAGATCCTTCCGGCAGGAAGTATTTTCAGCTAAAGAGATTATGCGCATAGTGTTGTATTCTCCTTTGATTTACATAGTGTGTGCCTGTTTTTTGTATCGGCGATTTTATCATCGCAGCATCTCCTTTTTTAGAAGCAAAACAAAAAGGCAGGATCTCCAACTTAGAAATCCTGCCCTTGCTGCGGAAGATGGGACTTGAACCCACACGGCACGAATGCCACAAGATCCTTAGTCTTGCTCGTCTGCCAGTTCCGACACTTCCGCGAACAAATGCTATTATA
>CABRXX010000022.1:0-38393 GCA_902475025.1 uncultured Lachnospiraceae bacterium
GGCGGCTCTGTTTGGCGGTGCGACCTTGGCGGGGGGATCTGATCCTTCTTTTTGGGCAGAAAGCCTTTTGGAGTTCGGAGGTGATCCGGAGCGAGGAGATTCTGTTTCTGATGGCTTTGGCGGTGATCACCCTGGCCGGGACATGGGAGACGGTTCAAAATCGGGCTCTGCTCAAAAAAGTTCGGGAAGAGCCAGATAAATTTCCGGATAAGAAGTAGAAAAAAGCAGGATTTAGGAGAATATTTCGTAAGATTTCGTGGAAGTTCATGATATTTTCATAAATTTTCCGTTGAAAAAATACGAAAAGATGATAAAATAGAAACGTATGGCTCAAAATGCATACGAAGAATCAAGATAAAGGAGGAAACAGTTTTATGAGTATGAAAAAAGTAATGGCTCTGCTGTTGACTGGCGCTATGGCGGTAAGCTCTATGAGTATTCCGGCTTTTGCCGAGGAGACAGAAGCCGCTACTGAGGCCGCAGAAGAAGCAGCCGCAGAAGCCGATGGAGAAGATGTTCCACTGGTAGTAGGTATGAATAACTTCTCTGAAAAATTCAGCACATTCTTTGCTGAGAGTGTTCCGGATCAGGATGTGGCAAACCTGGTTGGTACTAGCCTGATCGGAAATGACCGTGCAGGTGGTCTGATTTACAATGGTATTGAGGGTGAGACCAGAGAGTACAACGGAACCGAGTACACCTACAAGGGCATTGCTGATGTTACAGTGACAGAGAATGAGGATACTACCGTTTATAATATTAAGCTGAGAGATGATGTGGTGTTCTCTGACGGAGAACCCATGACAGCAGATGATATCATCTTTACCTATTATGTGCTGGCAGATACCGATTACGATGGTTCTGCTACGCTTTACTCCACCGATATCCAGGGACTGAATAATTACCGCCTGAACTCTACTGTGGCAGATACGATCACAGAGGAGGATGTGGAGGCTGTTTTGGCGGAGATGCCGGAAGAGCTGGCGGCTTCTGTGAAGGAAGAGCTGATTGTTCCCCTGCTGACTGCTGAGTATGATTGGGCTGCTACTGCCTGGGAAGACTACGCAGAAGATTACGGCGTAACCAATGGCGATGAGTTCTTTGCACTGCTGTATGCTACGGATGAGAACTACAGCGCAGAGGGCAAGGACAAAGACACCATGATCAATGAGATCGCGGATATGTATGGAACAGACTACAAAGCTCTGGCTGCTGCTTATGGAGATGAGGCTTTCTTTGATGAGGATGCCAACACGGTGGCTCAGACTTACCTGGTAGCACAGAAGACAGCTGCCGGCGAAGGCGAAGAAGTTCCCAATATCTCCGGTATCAAGAAGCTGGGTGACTACGAAGTGGAAGTGACCACAGACGGTTTCAATGCAGCCGCTATCTACCAGATTGCCGGCATCATCGTGGAACCCATGCACTACTACGGCGATGCTTCCATGTATGATTATGAAAATAATCAGTTCGGCTTCCCCAGAGGAGATCTGTCCTCTATCCGTGATAAGGTTGCAAAGCCTCTGGGAGCAGGCCCCTACAAATTTGTAAAATATGAGAACAAGACCGTTTATCTGGAAGCAAACGAAAACTACTTCCAGGGCGAGCCTAAGATCAAGCACGTACAGCTTCGTGAGACTGCTGAGCCGGATTATATCCCGGGCGTAGAGCAGGGCACCATCGATATCTGCGATCCTTCCGGAAGCAAGGAGAAATTCGAGCAGATCAAGAGCATCAACGGAAACGGCGAGCTGGACGGAGAAAAGATCCGCATCAGCCGTGTGGACGCATTGAGCTACGGTTACATCGGACTGAATGCCAACACCATCAACGTAGGCGGAGTGCCGGATTCTGAAGAGTCCAAAAATCTGAGAAAAGCCATTGCAACTGTAATGAGCGCATACAGAGATGTGACTATCGATTCCTACTACGGAGACGCAGCGTCTGTAATTAACTACCCCATTACCAATACCTCCTGGGCAGCTCCCCAGAAGTCTGACGCTGATTATCAGGTAGCTTACTCTGTGGATGTTGAGGGCAATCCTATTTACACAGAGGGGATGTCTGATGAGGAGAAGTTCGCAGCAGCATTGGACGCAGCAGTCGGCTTCTTTGAGGCAGCAGGCTACACCTTTGAGAACGGCGTGATGACTGCAGCTCCCGAGGGCGCGAAGATGTCCTACGAAGTAATCATCGGCGGTTCCGGTGTGGGCGATCACCCCAGCTTCGCAATCCTGACCGATGCAAAGGCAGCTCTGGAAAGCATTGGCTTCACTCTGGAGATCAGCGATATCACTGACCAGAACCTGATGTGGGATCCCATCAACTCCGGTACTGCTGAAATGTGGGCAGCAGCATGGCAGTCCACCCTTGATCCGGATATGTACCAGGTATACTACAGCAACACCCCCAGCAACTATTACCATATTGCTGATACTACTCTGGATGCAAATATTCTGGATGCAAGATCTACCTCTGACCAGGATTACAGAAAGTCTGTTTACAAAGAGTGTCTGGATATTATCCTTGACTGGGGCGTAGAGATCCCGGTATATCAGAGACAGGATTGTGTCATCTACAGTCCGGAGCGTGTAAATCCTGATACCTTTACCCCAGATGTTACTACCTTCTACAAATGGTATAATGAAATCCAGAATATGGAAATGATGTAACAAGAGATACCAGGGGAAATGAAGTCCTGCCGGAAGGCCGGTGAAAATCAGGACGCGGCGGCCCACCATATGGTGGGCTCTCCGTGTCCTTACCAATGCTAAGGACACAAAACAAACTGTCCGTGACAGGCCCCAAAGACGGCAGGGCCTTTCCTTATTAGACAGGAAGAACACGGGAAAGGAAAGAACCCATGAAAAAATTTATAGCAAGGCGGCTCCTCCTGGGAGTGGTCATTCTGTTTTTTGTTTCGATGATTATTTATTCCGTAGAGCGAAGCCTTCCCACCTCCTACGTGGACACCAAGGCTCGCAATATGTCTATGAAACAGGGCGCTAAGCCATTTGAAGAGCTGAAAGCAGAGTTGAATGCTGCCTACGGCATGGATAAGCCGGTGCTGGTAGGCTATTTTACCTGGCTGGGAAATGCAGTCAGAGGAGAATTCGGTGATTCCTGGGTGTGGAATCAGCCGGTAACAGAGAAATTTAAAGAAGTTATCTGGTATTCATTTGCGTTGGCGGTGATCGCCTTTACTTTGGAAATTCTAATAGCGGTGCCTCTTGGCGTCCTTTCAGCCACCAGGCAATACAGCAAGATGGATTATGCGGTGACGGTGTTTGCACTCATCGGGATTTCACTGCCGCCCTTTTTCTTTGCCACTATTTTAAAATACATTTTTTCCATTCAATTGGGATGGTTTGACTTGTATGGAATTGTGGGACGTATGCACGATCAGTACAGCTCCGTAGGACAGATTTTGGATATGGCGAAACATCTGATCCTTCCGGTAGCGACTCTGACCATCGCAGGTATCGGTTCACTGATGCGTTATACCAGAACCAATATGCTGGAGGTACTGAATTCCGACTATATCCGTACCGCCAGGGCAAAGGGCTTGAAAAACAGCAAGGTAATCTGGCATCATGCATTTCGGAATACGCTGATTCCGTTGATTACAATTTTAGGCGGTATGCTTCCCGGACTGTTTGCAGGAGCGATGATTACAGAGACCCTGTTCCAGATTCCGGGTATCGGTTACACCTCCTATCAGTGTCTGATACAGGGAGATCTTCCCTTTACCATGTTTTATATGAGTTTTTTGGCAGTGCTGACCTTAACGGGAAATCTGATTGCGGATATCCTCTATGCAGTTGCTGACCCCAGAGTACGAGTGAACTAGGAAGGAGAAAGACATGAGTGAGAAGTTAAAGAAAGCCCGGAATGAGAGCAGCAGTACCTCTCAGGCTCTGGATGACGAGCAGCGTGTCAAGGTTCTCTCTCCCGGTATGCTGGTGGCAAAGCGGTTCTTCCGGAACAAGCTGGCCATGGTGGGCCTGGTGATTATTGTGGCTATGTTTTTGTTCGCTTTTGTAGGCGGAGTGATCAGTCCCTATGGAGAGAGTCAGGTGTTCCGTAAGACAGAGGTAAGCTGGAAGGACTTTGCAGGTGCCACCTATAATGACACCTGGATTTTCAGCACCAAGGAGGGGGAGGAATTCCCGGCATCTGCCCAGCAGAAGTTTGTCCTGGCTTCCAGCAGAGAGGAAGAGAGCTTTGAGGCAGGCGGAAAGACCTATGAGATTGAAAATGCCAGCGAGAATTTGAAAATTGTAGTGGCGCAGCAGCCGGTGGCTACCGTGCTTACCTTAAAAGGCAAGTCCAGCTACAAGGAGAGCGGCAGTACGCCTCTGACCGACGAGATTAAGAAAGCCTATGAGGCGGCAGTGGCAGCGGAGGAGACCACCTTTGAGGCGGAGGGCGAAAATTATACCATCAGCAAGTCTGGCCGTCAGATGGTCATTGCAAAGGGTGGAGAGATTGCCTTTGCTACCAAGAAGGTATTTAATGGCGCAGCTGCGGATACGAAGATGGACTATGAATTCCAGAAGGCAGCTCTGACTGCGCTGGATGCAGGAGAAAAGAGTTTTTCCTATGACGGCGTTTCCTATGAGTTAAGCAGTGAGGAAGGCGACCGGGTGATTCAGTTGCTCACCGACGGTCAGGTGTATGCTGCGATTTCTGATATGCAGATTTCTCCCTTGGGGGCAGACGCATTCCTGTCCTTAGACTTTAAGGAGGCTGCGGAGGCCGCTATTCTGGCTAAGGAGAGCAGTTTTGAGGCGTTAAATGAAAAGGGCGAGACTGAGACCTATCAGCTTCAGAATAAAAATACCCAGTACGTGATCCGGAATCAGAAAACTACTATGGTAAATGATAAGTTCCGGGCTCCGGACAAAGAGCATCTGCTGGGAACCGACGGCAACGGAATGGATATGCTGACCCGTCTGATGTATGGCGGCCGGGTATCTTTGATGATTGGTTTTGTGGTTATCATTCTGGAGATTGTCATCGGAATCGTAATCGGAGGTATTTCCGGTTACTTCGGCGGATGGGTAGATACCATTCTGATGCGTGTGGTGGATATCGTCGTATGTATTCCTGCTATGCCCCTGTACATTATCATCGGTGCAGTGATGGATAGTTATAAAATCGATTCCAGTCTGCGTATCTATGCTTTGTGTATTATTCTGGGACTGCTTAGCTGGCCGGGGATTGCCAGAATGGTGAGAGGCCAGATCCTTTCCTTAAGAGAGCAGGAGTTTATGATTGCTACGGAGGCAACCGGTATCCGTGTTTCCAGAAGAATTTTCCGCCATCTGGTGCCCAATGTCATTCCTCAGCTGATTGTTATGGCTACCATGGGCCTGGGTGATGTTATCCTGATGGAGGCTACCTTAAGTTTCCTGGGATTGGGTGTAAAATTCCCCCTGGCTTCCTGGGGAAATATTGTCAATGCAGTAAACGACAGTTATGTTTTGACGAACTTCTGGTTTGTATGGATCCCGGCAGGTTTCCTGATTTTGATTACAGTGCTTGGCTTTAACTTTGTAGGTGATGGCTTGAGAGACGCCTTTGACCCCAAAATGAAACGGTAGGTGAGAATATGGCACTATTTGGAAAGAAAAACGAAAATTATATCTCAGCAAAAGAGACAAAGCGGATTTCCAGGGAAAACCGTAAGATCACCAGTGAGATTGAGAAAAAGCGGAAACGGAAGAATATTCCGGAGTCTGAGTATCTCACAAAAATGAAAAATCCAGACAATGTGGTAGAGTTCGACAATGTCCATACCTACTTCTTCACAGATATCGGAACCGTAAAGGCTGTGGACGGCGTTTCCTTTGAGGTACCTCAGGGAAAAACGGTGGGAATCGTAGGAGAGTCCGGGTGCGGAAAGTCTGTGACCAGCTTATCTTTGATGCAGCTGGTGCAGCGTCCTCAGGGACAGACGGTGGAGGGCGAGATCCGCTTCAACACCGGAGATAAGGTATACAACATTGTAAACACGCCTTTGAGCGAGATGGAGAAGCTTCGGGGAAATGAGATGTCCATGATTTTCCAGGAGCCTATGACTTCTCTGAATCCGGTATTCCGAATCGGTCAGCAGGTAGATGAAATTATTTCTCTTCACAATCCTCACATGAGCAAGGAGGAAGTGAAAGCGCGGACGATTCAGATGCTGGAGTTGGCAGGCATTGCCAACAGCCAGGGCGTTTACAAGATGTATCCCCACGAGCTCTCCGGCGGTATGCGTCAGCGTATCTGTATTGCCATCGGACTGGCCTGCAGTCCCCGGCTGATTATTGCGGACGAGCCTACCACAGCTCTTGACGTAACCATCCAGGCTCAGATTTTGGATCTGATGCGGAAACTGAAGGATCAGATCAATTCTTCCATCATGCTGATCACCCACGACCTGGGAGTGATTGCAGAGATGGCAGATTATGTAGTTGTAATGTACGCAGGCAGAGTTGTGGAGAAGGGAACAGCCAGAGAGATTTTCTACAGCCCTTCCCATCCTTACACCATTGGCCTGATGCGCTCCAAACCCGTTGTAGGTAAGCGGGTGGATAAGCTTTACAGTATTCCGGGCAAGGTACCCAACCCTATCAATATGCCGGATTACTGCTATTTCAGAGACCGCTGCGAACATGCCTGCGAGAAATGTCAGGGTCAGTATCCGGGCGTGATCAAATTAAGCCCCACCCATGAGGTGAGCTGTTACCGGTATGCAGAGGGACAGGACGCCGGGTATCTGATCCGCCAGCTGGAAGAGCAGGCTAAGAAGAAGGGAGGCAGTCATGAGTAATACAGCAAAGAACGGCGCAGCCGCTGACAATATTTTGGAAGTCTCCCATCTGAAGAAATATTTTCCCATTAAGGGCGGATTATTCGGCAGAGAAGTGGGAGCCGTGAAGGCCGTGGATGACGTTTCCTTTACTATTGAGCGGGGAACTACCATGGGTCTTGTGGGAGAGTCCGGCTGCGGAAAATCCACCACAGGCCGCACCATCCTGCGGCTGCTGGAAAAGACCGATGGAACAGTACTTTTCAACGGGCAGGATGTGAACAGTCTGTCTCACCAGGAGATGAGACAGCTGCGTACCAAGATGCAGATCATCTTCCAGGACCCCTATTCTTCCCTCTCCCCCAGACTTCCGGTAGGAGAGATTATCGGGGAGGCAGTGAGGGAGCATAATCTGGTGCCTAAGGCTGAGGTGCAGGATTATGTGACAGAGATTATGTTAAACTGCGGTTTGCAGCCCTACCATAAGGATCGTTATCCCCATGAATTTTCCGGCGGTCAGAGACAGCGTATCTGTATTGCCAGAGCCCTGGCTTTGAATCCGGAGTTTGTGGTGTGCGACGAGCCGGTATCCGCTCTGGATGTATCGGTCCAGGCTCAGATTATCAATCTTTTGGAGGAACTTCAGGAGAAGCGGAAACTGACCTATTTGTTCATCTCCCATGATCTTTCCGTGGTGGAGCATATTTCCGACACCGTGGGTGTGATGTACCTGGGGGGGCTGGTGGAGACGGGAAAGACAGAGGACATTTTTGCAGAGCCTCTTCATCCCTACACCAAAGCGCTGTTTTCAGCCATTCCCATGCCGGATCCGGATCTGAAGAGAAATCGAATCGTGCTGGAGGGAAGTATCCCTTCACCCGCCAATCCACCCAAGGGATGTAAGTTCCACACCCGCTGCAGCCAGTGCATGGAGTGCTGCAAGGTGGAAGAACCGGCAGTGAAGGATATGGGCAACGGCCATAAGGTGCGGTGTCATCTGTACGATTAGAAAAACGCAGCTGTCTGCAAGCGGAAAAGACAGACACTCCGGTGTTTGCTGAGATCTGGCGAAAAGAGATGGCTGCAGAAAAAGGGCTGCGGCGCCGTTTGGGATGCTGCAGCCCTTTTGTTATCGCTGGAGGAAGCTGTTCGTTCAAGCAATCTGGTAGAGAGAAAGGGATTATATGGGAAAAAAACGAAAAAAAGAAGAATTGCCGGATTATACGGTAGCCAATATGGATGTGGAGGGGATGCCCTGGAATACGCGGAAACCCTGGCAGAAGGGCTTTAAGGACACCGGGCCCTGGGTGCAGAAATCCGGGGAAACCATCGGGGAGGATGCCGGAGTGGGAGAACTGAAGAAGAAAGAGCAGGAGCGGTATTCAAGAAAAGAGTCCATGCAGGTTACCTGGATGGCGCTGAAGGTAGCTCTTGCCATCAGCGGAATCTTTGCCCTGGCATCATTTGTGTTTATCCTTTTCTGTGTATACGTCTGGTTTTAAAGAGTGAGAAACGGTTTGCAGGATCGCACTGCGGCGGGCAGGGAGGAAGGTGCGGAAGCGACCCAACCCAGGGGGAAGGGATGTTGTAAAATACCTCCGGTGGTACCTTTCAGGTGATTTTTCTCCGAAAAACAACATATTTTCAGAGGAAAACACACCGAAAGTCCATGGGGATTCGTATGTTACAACGTCTCTTTTTTATTCGTCCCAGCCGTCATTGAAACGGTAGGTAATACAGATGTTTCGCACTGTCTGATCCTGGGTGAGGATAAGATCGTGAAGATCGCTTACTGCCGGAAGATGGTTTTCTTCTTCTAATTCCACGGATATCCAGTCCATAAGAGCCTCATTGGCATTGTCCACTGCCTCCTCCAGGGTATCTCCTTTTGCAGTGCAGCCTTCCAGGTCCGGAAAGTGGCCGGTGTAGGCTCCATTTTCCTGTTTTTGAAAAATTGCAGGGTAAATAAATTTCATAGCTGCTGTTTCCTTTCTAAAGTTTTCTTGGCAACCGTGTGCATAGAATCGTGTTGTCCCATGGACACGGATGCTAACATTTCTCGTAAATACTGTATACCAGCTTTTCAGAATCCTCCCAGCCCAGGCAGGGATCCGTGATGGACTGCCCGTAGACATGGTTGGGGGTACCGATTTTTTGGTTTCCTTCCACCAGATAGCTTTCAATCATCAGACCCTTGACCATTTCCTTGATCTCAGGGTTGTAGTTGCGGCTATGGAGCACTTCGTGGCAGATGCGGATCTGTTCTTTATACTGTTTATTGGAATTGGAATGGTTGGCATCAATGATGGCGGCAGGATTTTTTAAGCCTCGTTTGCCATACATTTCCAAAAGAAGCATCAGGTCTTCATAATGGTAGTTGGGAATGCAGTTGCCGTGCTTGTTTACTGCGCCTCTTAAAATCACATGAGCCAGATCATTGCCGTCTGTATTCACATCCCAGCCACGATAGATGAAATTGTGTTTGCTCTGAGCAGCCTGAACAGAATTAAACATTACGGACAAATCTCCGCTGGTAGGATTCTTCATTCCTGCGGGAACATCCATACCGCTCACGGTCATCCGGTGCTGCTGATCCTCCACAGAGCGGGCGCCGATGGCCACATAGGAGAGGATATCATCCAGATATCTCCAGTTTTCCGGATAGAGCATCTCATCGGCAGCGGTGAGGCCGGTCTCTTCGATGGCACGGATGTGAAGCTTTCGGATGGCGATCATGCCTGCCAGCAGATCCGGCTTTTTTTCAGGATCCGGCTGATGGATCATGCCTTTGTAGCCCTGTCCTGTGGTTCTGGGTTTGTTGGTGTAGATTCTTGGAATAATGATCAGGCGGTCACCTACCTTATCCTGGAGGGCGGCCAGACGTCCCAGATAATCGCAGACAGAGTCTTCATTGTCTGCAGAACAGGGGCCGATGATTACCAGAAATTTATTGGATTCTCCTGTGAATACCTGGCGAATCTCCTGATCCCGTCTGGTCTTTATGGCTTTTACTTCATCGGAGAGAGGGTATTGTTTTTTGATCTCTGCCGGAATGGGCAGTTTTTTTTCAAAATTGATAGCCATGTGTATTGCTCCTTTTTACAGTCTTTTGTCAACTTCTTATTATAGTATAAGAAAATGAGAAAGTCGATATAAAACTGAGATTTTCCTGGGATTTTTGAGGCAGCCAATTTCAGCGGAGACGACTGAACTGTCACGGATTTGAGGCAGCCAATTTCAGCGGTGACGACTGAGCAGCCGCGGATTTGTGGCATCAGCCAGTTTCAGCGGTGATGGCTGAACCATAAGGGGAGGATTCATTTTTGCGGTTATTTTTGCCAGGGACATTGTACCCAGGAGTGCTCTGGGTGGAGGCGGAGGAAGATATTTTGCGGATGTTTTGGATAATGGTTGAACCGAAGAAAAATTCAAGGTATAATTGACCAGAGAAATTAAGAGAAGAAGGCAGGAAGAGACGTATGAGTAAACCATATTTTCCAGTATTTTTAGATTTGTCAGAGAAACGGATTGTAGTAGTGGGAGCAGGAACCATTGCCAAGCGCAGAATCCGTACCCTGATTGATTTTACAGATCATCTGGTAGTAGTGGCACCTGAAGTGAACAAAGAGCTTCTGGATCTGGAACAGCAGGGGAAACTGACGATCCTTCGGAAAAAGTATGAGCGGGAGGATTTGTATGAAGCCTCCATGGTAATTGCAGCAGCCAGTGATTCTAAGATTAACAACGATATTTACAGCGCCTGCAAGTGTCTGGGCATTCCGGTGAATGTGTGCAGTAATAAAGAGAAATGTGATTTCTTTTTTCCAGGAATCGCAAGAAAAGAGTATGTGGTGGCTGGAGTTACTGCCAGCGGCAGAGAACATAAGCAGGTAAAAGGAATTGCGGAAAGGATACAAGAGATCTTATGAGCAATGAATGGAAATCCGTTTTAGGCATAGGGACGATTATTTTGCTGATGATGGCTGCCTTTGCAGTGTTTATTGTCTGGGACAAGAGGAGGAAGCGGCAGCGGATGCTGGCTCGGATCCGAAGGGACTGGGGGGCCTGGCCGGCCAGACAGTACGATTCCGGAGACTGGGATGCAGCGGTGGGGTATTATGTCAATAAACAGACCAGGGATTTCCAGATTGATGATACTACCTGGGAAGATATTGGGATGGATCGGATTTTCATGCTCATGAACCATACCGGATCTTTTCTGGGGGAGGGGTATCTTTACTATCTGCTGCGGACCCCGTCTTTTGATGAGCAGGAGCTTTTGGAGCGGGATCGGCTCATCCATTATTTTACAGAGCATCAGGAAGAGCGGGAGCAGATACAGCTGTTTTTTTATAACGCAGGAAAGACCGGCAGAACCTCTGTGTTTGATGCAGTCTATGATCTTGCCCAGTTCCAGCCTGGCAGCAAATGGCCTCATTTTTTGAACCTGGGGTTATTTGCTGTTTCTTTGGCAGTACTGTTTGCTGCTCCGGCTCCCGGGATCTTGCTTCTATTAGGCTGGATGGCTTATGGGATGCAGGATTATTACCGGAGAAAGCGGCCTGTGGAAAAGTATGTGACAGCTACCCGATTTTTGCTAAAGACCCTGGAGATTGCCGGGGAGATGGGAAAGATGGAGTTTCCACCTCTGAGAGAGTATCAAAAGCGGATCAGCGAAGCGGCGGGCAGCTTTGGGAAACTAAAGCGCAATACGTTCTTTCTGATGACTGGCTCCAGAGTAGATTCTGATCCGCTGGCCGGCATTGTAATGTATTTAAACAGCTGTTTTCACATTGACCTTCTTCAGTTTTTTACAGTGGTAAAAGAGATGAAGAGCCATCTGAAGGAATTCGAAGTGCTGGTGGAGGAGATGGGAAAGATAGAGGCTGCCATTGCGGTAGCGTCCTTTCGGGAATGTATGAAGGACTGGTGCAGGCCCAGGCTGACGAAAGAGGAGAAACCTGTAAAATCAGGCGATTTCCGGGCAGAGAAAACTCATGAAACGGGAAACTTTTATGAGGCGCTGTTTCTGGATGCAGAGAATGGATATCATCCTTTGATCCAGGAGCCGGTGAAAAACAGTATCCGCGCAGAGCGGGGGGTTTTGCTGACGGGCTCCAATGCCTCCGGAAAGTCCACCTTTTTAAAGACTGTGGCGGTTAATGCCATTTTATCTCAGACGGTTTATACCTGCATGGCAGATCGCTGGAGCTCCGGTTATTTCCGGGTGTATTCCTCCATGGCTCTGCAGGATAATCTGGAGGGGCAGGAGAGCTATTACATTGTGGAGATCAAGTCCCTGAAGCGGATACTGGATGAAACGCTTTCCAGGGAAGAGGGGAAGAGTGGGGAGCGGGCTCCGGTTCTCTGCTTTGTGGATGAGGTTTTGCGGGGAACCAATACTGTGGAGAGAATTGCGGCCTCCTCTCAGATACTGAACTATATGGCCGGACGGCAGGCGTTGTGCTTTGCGGCCACCCATGATATTGAACTGACGCATATTCTGGAAAACTATTATGATAACTATCATTTTCAGGAGCAGGTGCAGGATCATGATATCCAGTTTGACTATAAGCTGTATCCTGGCCGGGCATCCAGCCGCAATGCCATTAAACTGCTGGGGCTGATGGGCTATGAGGAGGATGTGATCCAGGCGGCAGAACGTTCGGCACAGCAGTTTTTGGAGAACGGTGAGTGGGAAAAGCAGGCGTGAGTTTGCAGGCGGTAAAGGATAAAAGATGCAGGATGGGGCAAACGAGAGCGCTTGGAAGCAAAACAGAATAGAAAAAGGAGATAATATGTTAGTAAAGATCTATACCGATGGCGCAGCCAGAGGAAACCCGGACGGACCGGGCGGTTACGGAACCGTTTTGGAATATGTGGATTCCAAGGGACAGCTTCATACCAGGGAGTTCAGCCAGGGATATAAAAAAACCACCAACAACCGCATGGAGCTGATGGCAGCCATCGCGGGGCTGGAGGCTTTGAACCGTCCTTGCCAGGTAGAGCTGTATTCAGATTCCAAGTATCTGGTGGATGCTTTTAATCAGCACTGGATTGACAACTGGGTGAAAAAAGGATGGAAGCGGGGGAAGAATGAGCCGGTAAAGAATGTGTCTCTCTGGAAGCGGCTGCTGGCAGCAAAAGAACCTCACAAGGTAACCTTTATCTGGGTTAAGGGCCATGATGGCCATCCCCAGAATGAGCGGTGCGACACACTGGCCACCACGGCGGCGGACGGGGACGACCTGATATCGGACGAGCTGGGGGATTAGTTTTATTGAGTGGGAATACTTGATTATGTGATTATCTGCAAAACAGGAAAAGAGTATGTAGAGATTTATCGTGTGGTTGATTGGTATCAGGATATTACGAAGCTCTTTGATTAGGGAAGAATACATGACAAAATTCCACCTTGACAATCTGTCAAGAAGCCTCTATACTGAAAGGCAAAGCTGTGATTGGAACAAGTAGAAGCCAGTGGAATGGACAGAAAGCGGCCGGTTGATGAGAGGCGCACAGGAAGTTGGTTTTGAATACATCCAGGAGCTTCGCACCGAAAGCAGTCAGTATGGAAGTTTCAGATGAGGAATCTCGGAGTGAGCGTTTTCAATAGGGGAATTTTATTGAGTACAGTTCCGGGGACAAGGAAGAAGGCAGAGCGACTGACAGACCAGTAGGCTGCGGCGGCAGGCAACCGTTATGATGCCAGAGTATGCCGGTACTCAATGAGGCAGAAAGTGTGAGCTTTCTGTGAAGTAAGGTGGTAACACGGGAACGATGGCTCTCGTCCTTATAAAATGAATAGGGATGAGAGCTTTTTTGATTCGCTTTCAGGCAGTCATCCCGGTAAAATAAAGTGTATTCTTTTAGACAGTGAGCCAGGCGTCCTCATTGGGGAGGATATTTGGTGAATGCCGGAAGGATCAACCTTGCAGCTTGCTTTGAGGTTTTGGATCTCATAAGGAAGTATTGACAAAGAGAAGGATTGCTGTGTGCCTGCGGGAAAGCGCATGAGAAGTCAGGGACACAGCGGATTGAAAAGCGGAAAATTTTGAGCAGGAACAGGAGGAATAAGAACATGAAAGTTTATGAAGAGCTGCAGGCCAGAGGACTGCTGGCACAGGTAACAGATGAAAAAGAGATCCGGGAACTGGTGAATGAGGGAAAGGCTACCTTCTACATTGGATTTGATCCCACAGCGGACAGCCTTCATGTGGGACACTTTATGGCTCTGTGCCTGATGAAGCGTCTCCAGATGGCAGGAAATAAGCCCATTGCGCTGATCGGCGGGGGAACGGGAATGATTGGAGATCCTTCCGGAAGAACGGATATGCGTCAGATGATGACAAAAGAGACGATTCAGCATAACTGCGACTGCTTCAAAAAGCAGATGAGCCGTTTTATTGATTTCTCAGAGGGCAAGGCCATGATGGTGAACAATGCGGACTGGCTGCTGGATTTAAATTATGTGGATTTGCTGCGGGAGGTGGGGGCTTACTTTAAGGTAAACCAGATGCTCAATGCCAGATGCTATCAGCAGAGAATGGACCGGGACGAAGGACTGACCTTCCTGGAGTTTAATTACATGATTATGCAGAGCTATGACTTCTATGAGCTGTACCGCAGATACGGATGCAATATGCAGTTCGGCGGGGATGACCAGTGGAGCAATATGCTGGGCGGCACCAATCTGATTAAGCGGAAACTGGACAAGGATGCTTACGCTATGACCATCACCCTGCTTTTAAATTCTGAGGGCAAGAAGATGGGCAAGACCCAGTCCGGAGCAGTATGGCTGGATCCCAACAAGACCTCCCCCTTTGATTTCTACCAGTACTGGAGAAATGTGGCAGATGCAGATGTTCTGAAATGCCTGCGGATGCTCACCTTCCTGCCTCTGGAGCAGATCGATGAGATGGATCACTGGGAGGGCAGTCAGTTAAATCAGGCAAAAGAGATACTGGCTTATGAGCTGACCAACCTGGTGCATGGCGAGGAAGAGGCAAAGAAAGCCCAGGAGGGAGCAAGAGCTTTGTTCGGCACAGGAAATGCAGCGGATATGCCCACCGTGGAGCTGACAGAGGAGGATCTGATGGAGGATGGTATTGATCTGATCGGCGCATTGGTAAAGGCAGAACTGGTGGGTACCAGAAGCGAAGGAAGAAGAGCCATTGAGCAGGGCGGCGTGTCTGTGGATGGCGAGAAGATTGCTGATGTGAAGCATGTTCTTACAAAAGATCAGCTCTCCGGAGATGGAGTTGTGTTAAAGAGAGGAAAGAAGAAATTTAAAAAGGTCTGCTTAAAGTAGAAGCGTGAAAGCAGAGACTGCTTTTTCAGGCAAAAAATCCCCCTGAGTTTGTAAAAAGATCCAAAATAAATGAAAATAAGGGAGGAAAAACCCAGAAAACAGTTTACCTGGAGCGATGATTTATGATAGAATAAAAGTTAGTTCGCTTCCGTCGCTTTGGATAGAGAGAAAGCGGAGAGGCAAGCAATAGAAATGAACTGTTTGGTATACTGGAGGAGAAAATCGTGGAAAAATATGGAGTAAACCAATTAAGACAGATGTATCTGGATTTTTTCCAGAGCAAAGGGCATCTGGTGATGAAGAGCTTTTCTCTTGTCCCTCACAATGACAAGAGCCTGCTTTTGATCAATGCCGGCATGGCGCCTTTGAAGCCTTATTTTACCGGGGCGGAGATTCCCCCCTGCACAAGAGTGGCTACCTGTCAGAAGTGCATCCGCACCGGAGATATTGAAAATGTAGGTAAGACAGCCCGTCACGGCACTTTCTTTGAGATGCTGGGAAATTTCTCTTTTGGAGATTATTTTAAGCATGAGGCCATTGCCTGGTCCTGGGAGTTTTTGACTCAGGTAGTGGGACTGGATCCGGAGCGTCTCTACCCTTCCGTTTATCTGGAGGATGATGAGGCTTTTGAGATCTGGAACAAAGAAGTGGGGATTCCGGCAGAGCGGATCTTCCGCTTTGGCAAGGAGGACAATTTCTGGGAGCATGGCGCCGGCCCCTGCGGTCCCTGCTCTGAGATCTACTATGACAGAGGAGAAAAGTATGGCTGCGGAAAACCGGATTGTACCGTAGGCTGTGACTGCGACCGTTATATCGAAGTCTGGAACAACGTATTCACCCAGTTTGAAAATGATGGAAACGGAAATTATGAGACTCTGAAGCAGAAGAATATTGATACAGGAATGGGGCTGGAGCGCCTGGCTGTGGTGGTTCAGGATGTGGATTCTATTTTTGATGTGGATACTATGGAGGCTCTTCGGGATAAAGTCTGCGAATTTGCCCATACTACCTATAAGAGCGATGAAAAGAAGGATATTTCCATCCGTCTGATCGTAGACCATATTCGCTCCGCTACTTTTATGATTTCTGACGGTATCATGCCTACCAACGAGGGAAGAGGCTATGTGCTTCGCCGTCTGATTCGGAGAGCCGCCCGCCATGGAAGACTGCTGGGCATTGAGGGAGCATTTTTGTCCAAGCTCAGCGCCACTGTGATCGAAGGTTCCAGAGACGGTTATCCGGAGCTGGAGGAGAAGAAGGACTTTATCTTTAAAGTGCTGGCTCAGGAGGAAGAGAAGTTTAATAAGACCATTGACCAGGGATTGACGATTCTTGCAGGCATGGAAGCAGAGCTTGAGAAGAAAGGCAAAAAGAGCCTGGATGGCAGAGACGCTTTCCTGCTGTATGATACCTATGGCTTCCCGCTGGATCTCACGAAAGAAATCCTGGAGGAGAAGGGATGCGCAGTGGATGAGGAAGGCTTCCGGGTGTGCATGGAGGAACAACGCACGAAAGCAAGAGAAGCAAGAGCGGTTACCAACTACATGGGGGCAGATGCCACAGTTTACGATGAGATCCCTGTGGAGATCACCACAGAGTTTACAGGATATGACTGCCTGGAGGATGAATCTGTGATCACAGTCCTGGCAGGAGAGACAGAATTGACAGAGGCTCTCTCTGACGGAGATAAGGGAACGGTCATTGTGAAAAAGACTCCTTTCTATGCCACTATGGGAGGCCAGGAGGGAGATCGGGGCGTGATCTCCTGCGCCGGAGGCACCTTTGAGGTGGAGGATACCATTAAGCTGAGAGGGGACAAGGTAGGCCATGTGGGCCGTATGATTTCCGGTATGCTGAAAGTGGGAGATCAGGTGACCCTTTCTGTGGACGTATCCGGAAGAAAGGATACAGAGAAGAACCACAGCGCTACCCATCTGCTGCAGAAAGCCTTAAAGATGGTATTGGGCAGCCATGTAGAACAGAAGGGTTCTCTTGTGACGCCGGATCGTCTCCGGTTTGACTTTGCCCATTTCCAGGCCATGACAGCGGAGGAAATTGGGCAGGTGGAGGCGTTGGTGAACCAGGAGATTGCAGCAGGTCTTGCGGTCTGCACCGATGTGATGAGTCTGGAGGACGCCAAGAAAACAGGAGCTATGGCTCTGTTTGGAGAGAAATACGGCGAGAGCGTCCGGGTAGTCTCCATGGGCGACTTCTCCAGGGAGCTGTGCGGCGGTACTCATGTGGCCAATACGGCTGAAGTGAAGAATTTCAAGATCTTAAGCGAGTCCGGCGTGGCAGCAGGCGTGAGACGTATCGAGGCTCTCACCGGAGATGCGGTGATTGCTTACTATAAGAAAATGGAGAAAGAAGTGGAAGAAGCTGCAGCTCTTTTGAAGGCTTCCCCCTCCAATCTGCTGGAAAAGATCAGCGCTTTGCAGGCAGAGGTAAAGGCTCTTCACAGCCAGTGCGAATCCTTAAAGAGCAAGCTGGCAAAGGATGCTCTGGGAGATGTGATGGATCAGGTAAAGGAGATCAAGGGCGTGAAACTTCTGGCCTCCAAGATGGAAGGCGTAGATATGAACGGCCTGCGGGAGCTGGGAGATCAGCTGAAGGAAAAGCTGGGAGACGGAGTGGTAGTTTTGGCTTCTGTTTCTGAAGGGAAAGTAAACCTGATGGCTACTGCCACTGACGGCGCTATGAAAGCTGGCGCCCATGCAGGCAATTTAATCAAAGGCATCGCTGCTTTGGTTGGCGGCGGCGGCGGTGGGCGTCCCAATATGGCTCAGGCTGGAGGAAAGAATCCGGCTGGCGTGGACGATGCCCTGGCAAAAGCCTGTCAGGTTCTGGAAGGCCAGTTAAAATAAGAAAATTGGCAAGAAGAAGTTGTGAAAAAAGTGCTGAGTTGTAAAATCAAATGCGACAAGGGTTAATACTCTATCGCATTTGATTTTTTTATACAGAAAATCAAAGAGTGCAACAAGAGAAAGAAACTCTTGTGGCACTCTTTTTTTATTGCGAAGAAAACAGAAAGAAAGGTGGTTGGACATGAGAAAAGGAGCGAAGCGGCTTAATTATGCAGATAGGCAGCGGATTGAGAGTATGAAGAAATCCGGGGCAAAGGTTACAGAGATTGCCCAGGCGGTGGGAGTACACCGGGCCACTATCTACAATGAATTGAAGCGTGGCGGAGAGCCTTACCGTGCAGAAATAGCACAGAGAGCGTTATAAACGCCGCCCGGCAGCAGGGCAGGAAAGCGAGGAACTTAACATGAAGCAGAGAACACTTTACCAGGTGCGAGTTACCTAGGGAATCCCGTTTTGTGATTATGACGAGGACGGGGAAGAAACACAGGTAAGCAGCGGACGCATAGAAGAGTATGTGGCCGGGAGATTTTCAGCAGAGCATAACGCAAAACTATTTGCGGAAGCGTTGGAAAACAAGATTGCAGAGGGAAGCGACTATGTAACAAATTGCTTTACGCCGAAAGTCTCAATTATAAAAATAATCCAAACGGAAGAGTTGGTGGACTGATAGAAAGGGGCGAGGACTTTAATATGAGCAAGTGCATTGTGAAAATTTTAAAAGATGAAACGCTGGGCGGATTGGCGGAGAAAATCAACAAGGAATTAGAAGAAAATACACGGTCATGGGACACAGTAACGGGTATCAAATACCAAGTGGCAGTAATTCCGATTATGAGAGGGAAAGAAATAGCCGGGTTTAAAACGGAATATTCCGCACTTATACCAGGTTAATGAATTTAGAAAGCGAGGAACTTAACATGGAAAAAATACCGGAATGGATTTATAAACCAACAAACTTTTCCCAGGAACTGGAAAAGACATTTGAAGCAGTAGAAAAAGCCCTAGGCTTTAAACTGTTTATTTGGCAGAAAACATTTATTGCCAACACAACATATAGACAAAGCGGAAGAACCACAGCGGAAATATTACGGGATTTATTGAACATATCAAAACCGCCTTTAGATTACACCAAGCCAGTAACAAACCACATGGAGCGGTTTTATAGAGAAGAGACACGGGAAATAAAGGCAAAACTGGACACCGCCGGAATACCGACAAGGACCGTTTTCTTTTCCAGGCAGGAGAAACAGAAATATTACAGTGAAGCGGAAACCAGGGAGCAGGAGAAAAATATAATACCGGAATTTACGCCGGAATATGGAAAGAGGATATGGCTATGAAAAACACGGCAGAAATGACACTGGGAAGTCTTTTTGACGGAATAGCCGGGTTTCCATTGGCGGCCAGGCGGCAGGGTATAAAAACGGTATGGGTAAGCGAGATAGAGCCGGATTGTATAGACATAGCAAAGCGGCACTTCCCGGAAGCCCTACAACTGGGAGACATTACGCAGATAGACGGGGCAAAAATCCCCGTTGTGGATATTATCAGTTTTGGAAGCCCTTGCCAGGATTTAAGCGTTGCCGGAAAACAGACGGGGCTTGACGGTTCCCGTTCCGGCTTATTCATGGAAGCCGTAAGAATAACCAGGGAAATGAGGGAAAAGACAAATGGACAATATCCAAAATATATCATTTGGGAAAATGTGGCCGGGGCTTTTTCAAGCAATAAAGGCGAGGACTTCCGCCGGGTCCTGGAAGAAATCACACAGAGCAACATTTCAATGCCTAAAAGTGGGAAATGGGCAACCGCCGGAATGGTTGGAAATGAGGGACCAGGGGGGGGACGTTCAGTGTACCGCATGGCGATTGCTCGACGCTCAATTTTGGGGAGTGCCCCAACGTAGAAAACGTATCTACCTTGTCAATGATTTTGGAAATGGACGTGCCGGACAAATACTTTTTGAGTGCGAAAGCGTGTTGGGGTATCATTCGCAGGGCAGAGACGAGGAACAAGGAAATTCCGATAATTCTGAAAATAGCCTTACTGGAACGGATTGCAGAGGAATGGCAGAGGACGCAGACGGACAAATGAAATTAGATTTTGGCCGCACCGCTGACAGAATTTACATAAACGCCAAAACAAGCGTAACGCTCATGGGAAACGCCGGGGGCGGCGGTGGGAAAACGGGTTTGTATTTACTTCCCGTCTACACCATTGCCGGAAATGTGATTGGCAGGAACGAGAAAAACGGGGGTCACCAGTTGGGTGTAAATCAAGACATAGCCCCAACGCTTACGGGTGCGGACCGGCACGCCGTAGCATATGCCGCCGGGTTTCTTCCGAAAGCAGGAGCAAAAGCCGGGGGAATTGGATATACAAAGGAAGCAAGCCCAACGCTTATGTCCCAACACCGCCCGGCGGTAGTGTATGGATATACACAAAGCGGATATGGAGAGTTTAAAGAGGGCGTGGGCACGTTGAAAAAGAGCCGAGGGGCAGCAGGGGGCGGAAGTGAAACCCTTGCCGTGATAATGGAACGGATTGCCGCAGCGGTTAAATACCGGGTCCGCCGCCTTACACCGCTTGAATGTGAACGCCTGGACGGGTTCCCGGACGAATGGCAAGGTACGGGGCAAGCGGCAAAGAAATGTCCGACAATGCCCGTTACATGGCCCTGGGCAATAGTATAGCGGTTCCATGTGCGGAGCGTGTTTTTATAGGCATAAAGAAAGCGGAAAGCGAGGAATAAAGAATGAGAGAAAAAGGGCTTTATTTTGCGGCAAGAGAAGCGGAAGAAATAGGCTTTTCTATTGCACTGGTGTACATACCGCAAGAAAAGGATTTGCAGTTTTCTATTATGTTTGGCAGTTACATGGTTGCTATTGGGTGGACGTTTTAAAAGAAAGGAAAACAGAGCATGACAAATTTAGAAGTATTGTTATTGATTGTAATTTTATTGGTAGTCATAGGCGGCGGAGTAATTTTATACCTGGCACTGGCCGGGTTAGCCATTATCTATTCAATGGGTGCAAATGAAAGCCCAAAAGGCCGCCGTATCTTCTTTGGCGTCCTGGGCGTGGTTATGATAATTGCCTTTGTATGTGTTTCCATTTATTTGCACAAGTACGGGTGGCCGTTATGAAGTTACGGGAATTTCTGACCGTATTTGAACAATCGGACAGATTACGGATTGTAAAGAATGAAAAGGACGTTTATACGGGGTTCCTGGCCCTTATGACACACGCCGGGGGCGTGGAAGAACTTATGGACGCAGAGGTTAAGCGGTTCAGACCAATACCGGAAATAAGACACAAGGAATGGCATAAACGTGGGCTTATGGCACCGTTGCAACCGCAGGAAACACCGGAATATTCCTTTTCAGATTTGCAGATGAACCTATATAACACAATTTATTTATAGGAGAACGAAACATGGCAGAAATGACAATAACGGTAAAAATAGAAGATTTACCGGAATTTAAGGCCAGGCTTGCCAGGATAAAGAAAATTATGCGGCGGCGTGCCTGGGTAAACGGTCATAGGACCGGGAAAGCGAGGAAAAGCACATGGAAAAGAGCGTGACACCATTAAACGGAATTGTGGAGCCGGATTTTTTGGAATACCTGGACAAGACATTTAAGCGGTGGCAGCAGTTGGCCGCCCAGGGCGTGACGTTAGGCAGCCGTGAGATTGCAAAATTGACAAATACCGTATACGGGGCGAAACTTAACGCCCGTTATGGATTTGAAGCGGTCACACGCCGGGAACCGGACGAAGAGGGCCAGGACCGTTTTACCCTTATGATTTACAAGAACCGTGAAGCGGTGGAAAATGACCCACCACTTTATCATTTCACAACACCAATTCACAGATAAGAAAGCGAGGAATTTAACATGGGATTTATGGACGGATTTACAAGTGACGGAACCGTGGACATGAAGCACACGGAATATTACAACCTTATGAAAGAAGCGGCAAAAGCGGAATTGTTGAGTAATGCGGTAAAAGCGGAAGTGCCGGGCTTTTATATCCAGGCAATGATTACCGGAGAAAAGCCGGAATTTCTTAATGAACTGAAAGCAGAGGAAGAGGACACGGGCTTTCATGCAGAATATGAGCAGATTACCGGGGCGGTTGTTTCCATATTTGAAGCATGGCAGAAAGAAAACGGCGTGGAGAGTGCCGCCACTTCCTTGCACCGACTTATTGACACACTGGAACAAAACCGCATTGACGAATTAAGGACGATTGCGGAAAACCAGGAAGAACACCGGGAGAAGATGAAAGCGGCGTTTAAAGAAATAGAAGAAACCATGGGAGCCATGGCGAAAATGCCGCCTATTACCGTATGTATGGATTTTGGGAGTAAGAAAGGCCGGACGGCAGCAGGAGAGCCGGAAGAGGGCAAGCAACAGAACCGTGATTGTTGGAGTTGCCGGACGTGTGGAAATACAAAGCCCATAAGTATGGACGTGGATAAATGCCGGGAGTGCGAGGACGGGAGCAAATACACGGAAGCGGACACACCGGATGAGAAAAGCCACGAAATGGAGAGCGAAGAGGAAAGCGAGGAACCGGACAATGGCAATGAATGAGTTAAGAAAAGAAGTGGAAGCCACCGCAATGGCGGAATTAAACCGGGCAAACGCAAAGTTTCCTTTATTCAATAGCACACATGAGGGTTACGCCGTCATTTTAGAGGAAGCAGAGGAAGCCCAGGAAGCAATGGAAAACGTAAAAACTTCCCTGGCCGTTCTTTGGGACCGGGTAAAGGGCATAGAAGTAGCGTGCTTCCTGGACGAAGATACCACACCAACGGCAATTTTCCACCAGGCCATTGACGCCGCTTGTGAAATGGTGCAGACGGCGGCCATGCTTTTAAAGTATGAAATGAGCCTGGGAGAAAAGGCAGGAGAGAAAGGAGAAAACACACATGGCGATTTATGCGGTTGATTTTGACGGCACACTGGCAGTTACCAGGTTCCCGGAAATCGTGGAGCCGAAACGGAAGATAGTAGCGGCGGTTAAAATGCTCAAAGCAAACGGCCACAAGGTCATTCTTTGGACGAGCCGGGCAGGGCGTGACCTGGAAGCGGCGGTGGAATGGTGCCACGCCCAGGGCTTAGAGTTTGACGCCGTGAATGAGCCTTTGCCGGAGCAGGTGGCAAGGTGGGGGAATGACACAAGAAAGGTTTATGCGGATTTTTACATAGATGACAAAGCCATGAGTGTAAGCGAGTTGGAAGCCATTATGGACAAAGTAGTGGACATTGTGGGCGAGTATGTAAACCAGTACAGAAAGGAAAGACGGAACCATGATAAAGCGGATAATTGGGGCGTTATACGGAATTTTTTTAGAAGAACCGTTGAACCGCCTACATAATTGGCAAACGAGATTTGAAAAAGAATATCTGAACTATTGCCGGACGGGGTGCAAGAATTGTTACAAGTGGAATGGTTATTGCAGGAGCAAAGCAAGTGGAACGCCCTATAAGAAATTCCGCCGGAAGTATCACGATATGAGTAAATATCGCACGGACGTATAAGCAGGAAAGCGAGGAACTTAACATGGGAAACACTATTGCAATGATTTTAGGTAATGAACGCAGCAGGACAACACCGGACTTTATCCGGGGTAGCAGGGTCCGCCGCCGTGAAGAATTTGAAAGTGCAGAGAGCGGCAGGGACATGGCCGTAAAAAGAGAGGTACGGGCCATTATGGCCGCCATTGACAAAGAACTGGGGAACTATCAGAGTTTGGCGGAATTGGATTTTAGAGCAGGATTTGTGACCGGAAAGATTTATGAGAAAGAAGCCGCCGGGCTTATCACGCCGGGGTATCGTGCGGAACTGATTAGAATTTTATACGCAAAGTATGAAACCATTAGAGGATTGGAAAGTGAGGGCGTGTAATCTATGGGCAGACCTTTGATTTTTGTAAATACAGACAATTTTCCGAAATTTTGCGACAATCGTTGCCTTAATACGAATTGTAGCAAACACATTTCAAGACTGGCAGGACATTCCGGTGGTGCAAAGATAAGCAAATTAAGAGAAACGCCGGATTGTGAGGGCTACATATCAAAATGGAAAAAATCACATGAGGAAATCCAGGCGATACAAAAGGAAATGAGAGAAGCAGGGATTAAATAAGGGCAAAGCGAAACCCGGTTGCAAGGTGGGGAACAAAAACAACCGGGTTGGAACTTAACACCCATATTATAACACAAGATATAGAGGAAATAAAGCGGTTTTTTCTATATATAGGAAGAAAGGCGGAAATTATGGCATTACGGATTATTTCAGCGGCAGCAGGAGCCACAATATTGATTTTGGCGGCCCTGGGCATTTTGGGTTATGCGGTAACGGCAAAAGCCTGGAATGAATTATTTGACTGATTTTTAGATAGAGCGGCACCGCTTCCCCGTCCTCGTAATGGGTATTAACAAACCGGACACCCTATTGAAATTATTTATATAGGGCATAAGGGGACCCAGGAAAAGGGCAGGGAGAGGGGTTTTACATAAAGGTGGGGAACTATGAAAAAAAAACTCTATGACAATTACGATTATGAGGAAGCATACCAAAAGCAGATAGCGAACCTGGAAGAATGGGAATTGGAAAGGTTGATGAAAGACGGAAAGGTGGAGTGCCTTTATAGGACAACCACAACCAAGTCCGAGAACATCAAAAGCGGCACCATTCTGTTAGAAGCTCAGGTGTACCCGTCCTTTAAGGACAAAAAGGACGTGCCAGTGACAAAGCAGAAAAGGGAAACCAGGCCGTCACAGAAGAGCCTAAACGACAAGAACGCCCGGCGTTATCTCATACGCCTGGCAAATATCAATTTTGGGAAAGGGGATATTTGGGCCACGTTTGGGTGGAATGATGATTGTTTGCCGGATAGCGAAGAGAGAGCCAGGAAAGACATACAGAATTTCATTAAGCGGATAAACCGCCGCAGGAAAAAGGCCGGGCTTGAAAATGCAAAATATATTTATATCCTGGCAATGGACGGCTACAAAAGGCCGCATTTTCACATTCTGTTATCCGGGGACGGGGTGGACCGGGACGAGTTAGAAGAATTATGGGGAAAATGTGACAGACCGAACACACGCCGGATAAAACCGGATGACGATTTTTTAATAACTGGCCTTGCCACATACATAACACAGAACCCACACGGGACAAAGCGGTGGTGCCCGTCAAAGAATTTACAGAAGCCGCCGGAACCAAGCCGCAGTTATTCAAAATTCAGAAAAGCCGGGGTTGAGAGAATGGCAAAGGATTTTGAAGAGTTAAAGGCACAAATGGAAAAGGCTTACCCAGGTTATAAATTCCTGGACGCAGAGGTTAAGTACAACGGCTACAATGCGGCGTTTTATATTTACGCCCGTATGGTAAAAGCAGGAGCGAAAGGAGCGAGACAAAGGAAATGAAAACGGTAGCAATTATTAACTTAAAGGGCGGCGTTGCCAAGACCACAACCGCCGTGTCCCTTGCGGAATTACTGGCAGAGGGGGACAAGAGAAGAAAACGGCCTGGCAGCAGGGTATTGTTATTTGACAACGACAAGCAGGGCAACGCTTCACGGATTTTCGGAGCGTATGAGAGGGAGCAGGAAGCCGGGGCGTGCCGGATTATTAAGACCGGACGCATTGCCGGGAACATCAGAGACACCGAAGTGGAGAACATGGACATTGTGACGTGCAATTATTTCATGGAGTTGGCGGAACTGGAAATAAAGGCCGACGCCGTGAACACGCAACATGGGCGTTATAAGTCCGCCCTGGGGGAAATAGACGGGAAATATGATTTTTGCATTATCGACAATCCGCCGGATTTGGGCATGAATGTAATAAATGCCATGGTGGCAGCAGATGAAATAATAATACCCGTTTGCCTTGACGCTTATTCACTGGACGGCCTGGAAGAGTTGGTGGAGCAGATAAACCAGATAAGGGCACTCAATCCAAAAACCAGGCTTGCCGGGGTCCTCATAACGGATTATGAGAAGTCAGACACAAGCGAAGCGGCGGAAAGTTGGATAAGAGCAAAGAGCGGTTGTCCGGTATTCTCCCAAAAAATCAGACATTCCAAGAAAGCAAAGGACGCCACATTTTACCGTTTAACGCCGTTGCATTATAGCATACGCAGCGGAGCCGCCCAGGATTACAAAGCCTTTGCGGCGGAATATGTGCAGAAATTTGGCGGACCGGCAGCAGGGGAAAGGAGTTAAGGGCATGGCATTTAATATTTTGGACATTATGAACGCCGCCACCAAGGCGGAAGCAGGACAAAACCGGGATTACCAGGACATTGTGGTAAATTACCGGGATATTGTGGTTACAAAGCATAACAAGTATAGCATGGACGAGTTGCAGGAGATAGCAACGGGCATAGAAATGGACGGGTTGCAGCAGCCCCTTGTATTAGGCCGTGTAAACGGGGAATATTGGTTGGTTTCCGGCCACCGCCGCCTGGGCGGTATTAAAATCCTGGTGGCAGAGGGAAAGGCCGGGTTTGAGAATGTGAAATGCCGCTATAAGGACATGACGGAAATAGAATTTAGAATTGCCCTTTTGGTGGGCAACACATTCAACCGGAAAATGACGGATTACGACCTTATGACCCAGGCCGCAGAGTGGAAAGAGGTATTGACCCAGGCAAGAAAAGAGGGGCTTTTAATCCTGGAAGCCGGGGAGCGGGTCCGGGATTATGTGGCCGCCGTCATGGGGGAAAAGGTGCCGAAGATACGGACCCTTAACACCATTCACGACAACGCCACGCCGGAAGTCAAAGAGCAGTTTAAAAACGGCAACCTGGGGATTACGGCGGCCATGGAAGCGGCAAAAGCGGACGAGGGCACCCAAAAGGAGATTGCCCAGGCGGCAGAGGACAAGGGCGGAATGGGAGCCGAGGAAATAAAAGCCATGGCAGAGGAAAAGAAGCACCGAAAGACCAAGGAAGAGGAAACCAGGGAAGCCAGTGTGTCAGATACCGACACAACCGAGGAAGAAAAGGAAAACGCCAGGAAGTTGCACGCCGTAAAGATGATTGAAAAATATTATACCTGGTTAAATGACGAGGAAGTGGGCATTTTGGAACGTATGTTGGAAGATTGCAAGCGGCGTAAACGGGAATACGCCATTGAAGAGGATTAAGGGGGTTTATACATGAAATTGCAGAACATGAAGAGAGGGGAAACCACGGAACAAATAACGCTTTTTAACTGGGCAGAGAATAACAAGCATATTTTACCGTGCCTTTCCCTCATGTATCACATTCCAAACGAGGGAAAGAGGACAAACGGGGCAGTATTAAAGGCCATGGGTTTAAAGAGCGGCGTGCCGGACGTATGCTTGCCAGTGCCAAGCCACAATTTCAACGGCCTTTACCTGGAAATGAAATACGGGAAGAATAAGACCACAAAAGACCAGGAAGAATTTATGGCGGCCTTGCGGCAGCAGGGCTATAAAACGGCGGTGTGTTACGGAGCGGACGAAGCAAAGGCGGAAATCATGGATTATTTGCAGGACCCGGACAAAATGCCGCTTTCCAAGTGTTTAAATGCCCCATGGATTAACGGGCGTTGTGACGGCGTGCCAGTGGTGGGGCATATGTTCAGCCGGGAGCCTTGCCGGAATTGTGAGAAACACGCACAGACAAAGGCAGAAACAACACTGGAAACCAACATGGAAGCAGTTGACGGAACATTTAAAAGGCCAATCATAAAGGCTATTATAAATCTTTCCGCAGGGGAACCATTAAAAGGGCTTTCCCTGGGGGAAACCTTAGAAACAATAAACAAAAACCTGGCCTTTTTGGTAAAGGGGCAGCAGTTGACGGTTGAACAATCGGCGGCGGTGCTTACCGTTGCCATGGAAGCCTATAAACGGGCGGAGAAGAAAGGAGATTAAGCCATGACAAAAAAACGGACAGACGGCGGCCATGAGATACCGGAAGAGGATTTAAGGGAAATGGAGCAGGAAGAGGGCCGGGAAATGCCGGACGGAGTGGAGAGCCAAACGGGATATTGCCGTTTTTGCGGTCAAGCCGGAATGGTTCACACATTGACCGGGTGGAGCCAGGAAGATGTGGACGAAGCCGTGACGTGCAAGTGTGAGTGTGACGCCGCCAAGAAGTACACAGAAAGCAAAGAACGGGTCCAAAAAGCAAAGAGCCGCATAACGGAACTTTTCGGAAGTACCGCAGAAAGACCAATAGACCAGGATGTGGTTACGGTCATGCTTAACGTGGTGGATGCCATAGAAGCAAGACACATGAAAGGGATTACCATTGATGTTGGCATGGGTGTGAAAGCAAAGGTGGCGAAAATGGCAAAAGAGAGCATAAAAGTTGAGCGTTCCGAAACATCAAAGAAAACGTATGAAGAGTAAACGGGGGGGGCGGCAGTGAGTTGGAAAGACTGGATGCAGATATAAAGACGATTGCCAGAAGCATTATACAGGGCAACGAGAAGCGAAAAAAAAGAATAAGGACAGGCCAGGCAAGTGCATTTGATGAAAAGGCCGCCGCTATCGTGGAAGATGCTTTGCGTGCTTCATGCGGAAATATCGAGGGCATCCAGGCCAGGCGGCAGATGCAGGATAAGATATACAAGAGCATTGTATATAACACACCGTATGAATACATAGCGGATGCGGTTTGTGGCCGCCGCCAATTCTATGAATACCGCACAGAGTTTATAACACTGGTGGCACAGGCTATGGATATGCTGCCGGAAAGGATAGAGAAATGAAAGTAAAAGCAAATGAAAACGGAATGGGTTTAACAGCAGGGAAAGAATACGAAGTATTGGACAAGTCGGCAGGATATTACAAAGTAATGTTGGACAATGGGAATATATCATACAGGAGAAGTGATTTATTTTCAGAGTTAGATAGGCAGCAGGATAATAAGTAAGTGGGTCAGAATGTAAGAGTGAAGTATATTATTATGGGCTTATGGGTGTGATACATTCATAAGCCTTTGAACATGAAGAAAGGACGGTGGTAGCAGTGAAAGAATATGCAAAGGATTTCTATAAGTCAGACGCATGGAAGAAAGCAAGGGTGGCAGTAATCAAAAGGGCAAATGGATTGTGTGAGCGTTGCCGGGCAGCAGGACAATACAAACCCGGTGTGATTGTGCATCATAAGAAATACATTACACCAGGAAACATACATGATGCCAGGGTAACATTGGACCTTAACAACCTGGAATATGTTTGCGAGGACTGCCACAACAAAGAACATAAGGCAAAGCCAAACAGCCGTTACACTTTTGATGCAAAAGGAAATTTGTTGCCGCCGAAAGAAAATAAACAGCAGACCACACCCCCCGGTACTTTATTTTTGACCGGGGAAAAAAGAACCGAGGGAGATACCTCAAAAAAACTCCGCAGGGTCGCACGCATATGAGGGGGGTTAGAATATGGCAGAAAATACAAAGAGTAATGAGAAGAAAGCCCCAAAAAGAGCCAATAAACTGACAAATGCGAGGATTAAGAAAGAGATAGAATTTCTTACGCCAATGTTTGCCGGAATTGATGACAAGGACAAGAAAAACCTTGTAAATTCGCTTGTTGAGGAAGCCGCTTTTTTGAAAGTGGCGTGCTACCAGGCAAAAGAAGAATTGAAAAAAGAGGGCCTTACAACGGAAACCATAAACGCTTCACAAAAATTTGTAAAAGCCCACCCGTCCGCCACGATTTACGAGAAATATTCACGCCAATATACGGCAATTATTCACACGCTTATTGAGTATTTGCCGCCGAAAGAAAAGAAAAATATAAGCAGACTGGCAGCATTGCGGAATGGATAACAATTACATTTTCCAGTATTGGGAAGCCATACAAAACGGCACCGTAACAGTAGGAAAGTGGATAAAGGCCATTTATGAAATCCTTGTGAATGGTTTAAAAAGTGGCAAATGGGATTTTGACGAGGAAAAGGCCAATAAGGCTATAAACTTCATAGAAAACTTTTGTCATCATTCAGAGGGACGAAACGATTTACTAAAACTTGAATTATGGCAAAAGGCCATAGTTTCCGCCATTTTTGGCATAATGGACAAGCGGACCGGTTATAGACAATTCCGGGAAGTTTTCATAGTTGTAGCACGTAAAAACGGCAAAACATTGTTTGCCGCCGCTATTGTGGCGTACATGGCATATATAGACGGCGAGTATGGGGCAAAGGTCTATTTCCTTGCCCCGAAACTGGACCAGGCGGACCTTGTGTATGACGCCTTTTATCAGATTGTCCAGGCAGATGACGAACTGGACAGTATAACCAAGAAACGCCGCAGCGATATTTATATCAAAGAATTTAATACCAGTGTGAAAAAGATAGCCTTTAACTCCAAAAAGTCGGACGGTTTCAACCCTCAAATGGTTGTCAATGACGAAATGGAAGCATGGCAGGGGGACCAGGGACTAAAGCAGTATGAGGTTATGACTTCCGCACTGGGGGCGAGAAAACAACCGCTTATTTTATCCATATCAACCGCCGGATATATCAATGACGGTATTTATGATGAACTCATGCGGCGTTCAACGTCATTCTTAAAGGGCAATTCCAAGGAAACAAGAATATTGCCGTTCCTCTACATGATTGACAATATCGAAGCCTGGGACGATTTAGAGGAATTGAAAAAGAGCAATCCGAACCTGGGCGTGTCCGTGTCAGAGGAATTTTACATAGAGCAGATAGAGATTGCAAAAGCGTCCCTTTCAAAGAAAGTGGAGTTTCTTACAAAGTATTGCAATATCAAGCAAAATTCCAGTGTGGCGTGGTTGGATTACTGGGACGTTATGAAAGCGGTAAACGAGGACTTACGCCTTACCCTAGAGCAATTCCGGGGGTGCTATTGCGTTGGCGGCATAGACCTTTCCAGGACAACGGACTTAACGGCGGCGTCAATCGTTATTTGGAAGAATGGAAAATGGAATGTGATTACAAAATTCTATATGCCAAAGAAGCGGTATGAAGTGGCCGTGAATGAGGATAACACGCCGTACAACATGTACAAAGAAAAAGGATTTTTGCAAATATCCGGGGAAAACCAGGTGGATTATAAGGACGTGTATAACTGGTTCATAGAACTGGTTAAGGTTTACAAAATCCGCCCGTTAAAAATCGGCTATGACCGTTACAGTGCCGGGTATTTGGTAGATGACCTAAAAATGGCCGGGTTCCAAACGGATGACGTTTACCAGGGCACGAACTTAACGCCAATCCTACACCAGTTTGAGGGGGATTTAAAGGACGGAAAGTATAACCTGGGGGACAACACCCTTTTGGCGTCACATCTTCTTAACGTGGCCGTGGAAATCAATATGAATGATAGCCGCATGAAGCCCGTGAAGATTGAAAAGCGTATGAGGATAGACGGGGCCGTTTCCGTCTTTGACGCTATGACAATGGTATCAAAATACCATAGCGAGATAGGCAAAAAACTTTTGAATGAAGCGGCATAAATGGACGCCCGGCAGCAGGGTTTTAAAGTGGGTCAGAATTTCAACACGAATAATTTTACAATAGGTCCATGGACGTGTTCCATGGGCTTATTTTTTGAGGAAAGGGGGTAATGATACGGGAATTATAGCAAACGTATTCGGAGCCTTTAAGGCAAAATACAGACCGCTTTTATTGATCCGTGGGGAGTATGTGCCAACAGGAACCTTACGGGACAATGATATTGTGGGAGCCATTGCGGACGCCATAGCCAAGAACGTAGGAAAGTTACAACCACAGGTTGTCCGAAAGGACGAAAAGGGAATGACGATAAAAAACGATTACCTGGCCCGGATTTTGACTTTGCGGCCATGCCCGGAAATGTCAACGTATGACTTTCTTTACAGAATTGCGGCGGACCTGGTTTATACTTCCAATTCCTTTTCCGTGATTTTCTACAACGAGGATTTTACAAGGGTACAGAGCATACAACCAATCACTACAAAGAGTTTCCGCATTTTTGAAGATGACAAGCACCATATCCTTTTCCGCTTCCGGTGGGATTATAACGGGGAAACCTATACGGTGCCTTATCAGAATGTCATACACATAAAGGCAAGGTACAACAAAAAACGGTTTTTGGGAACTTCCCCAGATATTGAGTTAAAGCGGAGCCTGGACCTTGTGGAGACGTCCGGGGAAATCGTAAAGAACATTGTAAACCGTTCTAACTCACTGGCCGGGTATCTGAAATACAACAACCTGGCAGACAATGAGGAACTAAAGCAGATTGCAAAGGACTTCCAGGACGCCTATATGGGGGCGGAAAACGCCGGGGGCATTGCCGCAATAGACAACACGGTGGAATTTAAAGAGATTGCGCAACGCACGCCAAACGTGCCAGTAAATCAAATTACATTCCTACGTGATAACGTGTACCGCTATTACGGAGTAAATGAAAAGGTATTGACTTCCACCCTTTCAGACCAGGAATGGATTAGTTTTTATGAAAACGTGATTGAGCCTATCGCTATCCAGTTAAGTTATGAGTTTACTTTTAAACTTTTGACACCAAGGGAAATAGGGTACGGGAACAAGATAGAGTTTACGGCCAACCTTTTGCAGTATGCCACATTACAGACACGTGACACAATCGGCGGAAATATGTTTGACCGTGGAGCCATGACAATAAACGAATACCGGGCACTTATGTATTACGGTCCGGTAGATGACGGGGACGTGAGAATGGTATCACTCAACTATGTGAAAGCCGGGGACCAAAGCCTTTACCAAGTGGGGCAGGGCGGCGGAAGCAGCGACCCACCGCAGGACCCAGGAACGCAGCAGGACAAACAACGCAGGGCAATGGAAGCCGCCGCACGTGCCTATTTTCAGACTATGAAAGGGGGTTAAGGATATGCCGAAAGCACCAAGCGCTTTGAGACTTTGCAAAGACCCGGCAAAGGCCACGGTTGGGAAGTTTTACGAGTTTAAGAACGCAACGGACACAAGCGTGGACCTTTATTTTTACGGGGACATTGTAAGTGATTGGTGGGGAGCCTGGCAGGAAGAGGACCAGTACCCGGAAGCAATCAAGAATTTCCTGGCCGAAGCCGGGGGAAAAGATTTGAATATTTACATCAATTCCGGCGGCGGTTCCGTATTTGCCGGAATAGCCATTTACAATATGCTGAAACGCTACACGGGAAAGAAAACCGTGTATGTTGACGCCCTGGCCGGGTCCGTTGCTTCCGTAATCGCATTTGCGGACAGCGATATGCCCACAATCCCGTCCAACGCTTATTTGATGATACATAAGCCGTGGGCGGTTTGTGACGGAAACGCCACGGAGTTGCGGAAAATGGCGGACACACTGGACGCCGTGGAAAGCGGAATTTGGGCGATTTACGAAGAACATTTAGCCGAGGGCGTAACCATTGAGACAATAAAAGAACTCATGGAAGCGGAAACCTGGTTAAATGGCACCCAGGCCGCCCAGTATTTCCGGGTAAAGGTAGGCGAGGAAAACACCATGGCCGCCGCCGTCCAGGAATACACAAAGTTTTATTGCCACAATGTACCGCAAAAACTTCTTTCCGGGGAAAGCAACGCAGGGCAGCAGGACCGGGAGAAGCGGAACAAAATTATTGAACTTACTATGGCACACATGGGCCAGTAAGAAGATATGAAAGGAGATTAGAGACATGACAAGAGAAGAATTACTGAAAATGTCCAAAAAGGACCTTAAAAACAGACTGGCCGAACTGGGAAAGAACGCACAGGCACTTTCCGGCCAGGAGTTGACGGACGCCATGGACGAAGCAAAGACCATAGGCGAGATTTTGGACGAAATCAAAGGCCGGGAAGAACTGGAAGCCGCCGCAAGGGCAGCGGGAGCCGCAGACCCGGACGAGGGAGACGGAGCAGGAGAGGGAAGCGGAGAGCCGCAGGACCAGGAGAGAGCAAAGAGGGGAAAGACCTTAAAGGACGGGAAAAAGGCGTTTTTTAAGGGCAAGGCACTGGCCGGAATTAAGAACACACTTACAACGGCCACGGGCGTAGTAATGCCGAAGCATACAAGCCCGGATATTTCCCCCACGTTCAACAATGTATCTTCACTCATTGACAGAGTAAAGACCGTTCCCCTGGTGGGCGGTGAAAGTTATCAGCGTCCCTTTGTGAAGTCCTACGGGGACGGAGCCGGAAGCACCGCAGAAAACGCAGATTACAACACGTCAGAACCGGAATTTGGTTATTCCGACATTGTACGTGAGAAAATCACGGCATACGCAGAGGAACCGGAAGAAATGCAGAAATTGACAGACGCCGATTATGACGGCGTGGTGGAAGAAAGCGTGACACGTGCAATTAAGCGTTACGCTTCCCGTCAGATTTTGGTAGGACCCGGCGGAACCGGAAAATTCCGTGGCATTTTCTTCAATCCGACAAAGGAAGCGGACGATATTATTGACCGTAATACGGACATTACAACGATTACCGCCATTGCAGACGATACCCTGGACGAGATTATTTACTCTTTCGGTGGGGACGAAGATGTGGAAGATATTGCCGTGTTAATCCTCAACAAGAAAGACCTTAAAAAGTTTGCAAAGTTGAGGGATAAGCAGGGGCGTAAAGTATACACCATTGTGAACCACGGCAACACGGGAACCATTGACGAGGTGCCTTATATCATCAATTCCGCTTGCGGAGAGGTTGGCGGCACCGCAGGAGCCTATTGCATGGCATACGGCCCGTTGAGCAACTACGAGGTTGCAATCTTTTCCGACATTGATGCACAGAAATCCACAGAATACAAATTCAAGCAGGGTCAGATTGCCTATAAGGCTTGCGTATTCATGGGCGGCAACGTGGTGGCAAAAAACGGCTTTATCCGTGTGAAGAACGCACAGGCGTAAGGACGGCATAAGAAAGGCGGCGGACAATGAATAAAACTGAACTGATAGCGAAAGCAAAGTTGAGGTTGCGTAAAATGTCCGCCGATACCCTGGACGAAGATGTGGAGCAGCTTATAAATGTTGCACTGGCAGACCTTAAACGTATCGGCGTACATTCTTCCTACCTGGACCCGGAAAACATCAAAGACCCGTTGATTATTGAAGCCGCCCTGGTGTATGCAAAGGCCAATTTTGGAAACCCGGAGAACCACGGCGAGTTAATGGCGGCGTATGACATGATTTGTACGAAAATCAAAGGGGGCGGCTACCATAGAAGCAATAGTGACACTGTTAGTTAAAAAAAATCAAACGGAATACCTGGAAAAAGAGGTATTTGCAGAAATCAACCCGGTAGGCCGTGACGAGTTTACGGCAGCCGGGCAAAAAGATTATAAGGCGTCCATGATGATTGAAGTATGGGGATTTGAGTATGAGGGACAGACGGAAGTTATGGTGGACGGCAGGAAAATGGCAATCTACCGGACGTATGGACCGAAGAGCAACGGAAAAGTTGAACTTTACGCCGGGGAAAGGATAGGCAAAAGTTGAGAACGGACATTGACGGGTTAGACGAAGCCATAAAGAACGAACTGGAAAATTGGAGCAATGGGGAATTAAGACGTGCGGTAAATGAAAGCCTGGAAGAAACGGCAGCCGCAGCCGCCGAAAGTTTGAGACGGGGCGGCCCTTACAAGGAAAGAACGGGGAAATATACCAAGGACTGGACGCACGACCAAAGGGGCAGCAGGACAAGCGTTATTACCGGATTGAATGGGTACAGTGTTTACAACAAAAAACACTATCAGTTGACCCATTTACTGGAAAAAGGGCACCAGTTACGCAGGGGCGGCAGGAAAGTAGGAAATGTAAAGGCGTTTGAACACATTGCACCAGTAAACGAAACCCTGGGAGATTTGGCCGTTTCAAAAATCCGTCAGAAAGTGAGGGGATAACATGACCGTAAATGTAAGCATTTTGGTGGAGAGGGCAAAAGCATTTTCAAAAAAATACGGTGTGCCAATAACTAAAAATCAGTTTGAGGGAACACTGGATGACCCGGTGCCGGAACTTCCATACATGGTTTGGCTATCTTCACATGAGACGGCAAGAGGGGCGGACGGGTTTAACAACCTAAAAGCCCAGGACGTTGACTTTGAACTTTACACGAAGCAGGACAACCAGGAACGTGAGGACCTGGCAAAAGCATTTGAAGCGGAAGTGTTGCCGGACGTGGAATATGACGTATTGGTGGCACCTATCCCGGACGAGGAATGTTTCCAAACGGCGTATGAAGTCCGGGGATTATTGAAAAAAACGAAAGGAGTAAACAGAGCATGAACAAAGAAAGCATTGTTTTAGGTTCCGGCGATTTGTATTGTACCGAGTTTGCGGGAACAAATGCGGCGTTGCCGAGCAACGAAGTGTTGGAAACCGAGGAAAACCGCCTGGGCCATATCAAAGGCGGTGCAGAAATCGAGTATGCACCCTCTTTCTACGAAGCCAAGGACGATATGGGAAAAGTTTCCAAAGTTATCCTTACGGAAGAGGAAGCAACCTTTAAATCCGGCATTATGACATGGTGCGGAGAGACATTGAAAAAGTTGTGTCAGACTGCAAGAGTGACCGAGGACCAGGAAAAGAAAATCCGCACTGTCAAGATTGGCGGCGTGGGAAATGCGGATGGAAAGCGTTATGTTATTCACTTTGTCCATAAGGATAACGTGGACGGAGATATAAGAGTAACCATTGTGGGAAACAACCAGGCCGGATTTACGATTGCCTTTGCAAAAGACAGTGAAACGGTCATTGACGCAGAGTTTAAAGCCCAGCCCATGGACAAAGAGGGTACATTGATTACCTACCAGGAAGAAATGGACGTTACCGCCGCAAGCGGAGAGTAAGGACAGTAAGAGCGGCCAGGGAGCGGAACCCAGGCCGCTTATTTTGAAAGGAGAAAAAGACCATGGCAGTAAAGGAATTTAATTGTAACAAGTTAAAAAGGACGTTCTGGCCTTTTACTTTAAAGGACAAGGTGGACGAAAACGGCAATGTGGTGGAAAAAGGAAAGAAAATTGTGGTACGTATGCCACAGAAGAAAGTCTTTGAAGCAATTAAGGAAATCCCGGACATGGACGAAGATAACGCCACCGCAGAGGACACGGAAGCAATTTACCGCCTTGTGGCAGCAGTCTTAAACAACAATATGGGAAAGGTTCCGGTAACAGAAGAGGACGTGGCGGACTATGACATTGAAGAGTGTACCGCCATTCTTAACGCCTACATGGAATTTGTGAATGAGTTGAAACAGAACCCAAACTAATTATGCCCTTTTATCCACGCCAGGATAAAGGGGACGAGATACCATATACGCTATCTACACGCCCGGAAAAACTGGTAATGGATTATTGCCATATCGACATTTACGAAGTCCAGGAAATGGAAATAGATGTGTATTTGTTTTTCATGCGTGAAGCAATGATTTTTGAAAATTCAAAGACAGACGAGGGACGGGAATACCTTAGAAATTGTTGGAGAATGGAGCAGACGAAGCCGGACCGTGAGGGATTGCGGAAGAATTTTAGAAAGGGGGGGTTAAGAAGTGGCAAATAGCAAAATCAAAGGAATTACTATTGAGATTGGCGGCGATACTACAAAACTGGACAAGGCCCTGGGAAGCGTTGATAAAAAGGTAAAGGGAACGCAAGTTGAACTTAGGGAAGTAAACAAACTTTTAAAAATCGACCCAACCAACACGGAAATGTTGGCACAAAAGCAGGCCCTTTTGACAGACGCTATTTCTGAAACCAAGGAAAAACTGGATATTCTGAAAAATGCAGAAAGCCAGGTACAGGAGCAATTTAAAAAAGGCGAGGTTTCGGAAGAGCAGTACAAAGCCTTAAAAAGAGAATTGGGAAGAACAGAAGTAGAACTTGCAAATTTAGAGGAAGCGGCCAGGCAGACAGACACGGCCATTGAACAGTTGGGAAAATCTTCCAAACTTTCCGGCGAAGAACTGAAAGAAGCAGAGGAAAAGGCCGGGGCTTTTAAAGAAACACTGGGCGATTTGGCCGGAAAGGCAGAAACGGCAACAAAAGCCCTGGGGGCCGGTTTTGTTGCCGCCGCTACATATGCCATGAAATTTGAAACAGATTGCGACAAGGCTTTAAATACCGTTATTACGCAGACAGGGGCAGCAGACACAGAAGTTGAGGGGTTGGAAGAAACCCTTTTAAGCATTTATAAAGATAATTTTGGCGAGGACATTAACGACATTGCATTAGCAATGTCCGCAGTTAAGCAGCAGACCGGACAGACAGGGAAAGAACTGAAAAGCACAACGGAAAACGCCATTTTAATGCGTGATACCTTTGATATTGATGTGAACGAAAGTATTAGGGGCGTAAACGCCATGATGAAACAATTCGGCATATCATCAGAGGAAGTGATATTGTCAATATTAGTTGACACATTTCCCTCAAGGATATCACTGACTATGCC
>CABRXX010000023.1:0-37473 GCA_902475025.1 uncultured Lachnospiraceae bacterium
CATTTTGTGAAAATTTGAAAGGAAAAATAGGAGTAGAATTAATGGCTGAGAGGCAGAACGTACTTAAAATAGTATTTATGCTTTCTGGGCAATTACGTAGTACCAGTCTGCCAGTGCTTTTTGATTGCCTGTATTTGTGTTCATTTTCCAGTAAATCATAAATACCTGCATTTTCATATAAAGATGCCATTTTAATTCTTCCTGCAAATTCTGTTTAAAAAGGGATCAAATGCCCTCCCATACCTCTTTGCTCCGGAACCAGTAGGTATAAAAATCCTCAAATCCCAGAGAAGTGTACAGTGCCTTGGCATTCTGATTGCCCTGCACCACCTGGAGGTAAGCCTTGGTAGCTCCCTGGAGTCTGGCCTCTCGGAGGATGGAGCTGCAGACTGCTCTGGCATAGTGCCGGCGGCGGCAGCTGGGGGAGACATAGATGGCGTAAAGGCCGATATAGTCCCGATCCCGGATGCCAAGGCCGGAGGCCACCATGCGGCCATCCACCTCCACAGAGGCGGCAATGGTTTTTTTGGGAATGGCCTTGAACATGGAGGGTACGATCCGCCGCAGCGTGGGATCACAGGTACCGTTCAGGTGAAAGACGCCCTGGATCCATTCGTCTGTAATCACGGGGGAGAGGAGCACCGTAACATCCTGAGGGTAACGGACTACAGAGGGAAGTCCGGAGCGGTTGTCAAATTCAAAGTTTCTGGAAAGCTCCGGATAGAGATGGAAATTTTCTGCCTGAGCAGTCATCACTTCTGTTACATGACGTACCTCATAGCCTTTTTCTGCCAGTAGCTCTTCAAAGGCGGGGTCCAGAAGCGGATTGATCTTGAAGTGAGCTGGAGTGCCAAGGGTTCGATAAATTTCTTCGCAGTAGGCTATTTTCTCTTCTACCGGGATAGTGGAAAGCCCCACCTGCTCCACACTGTTGGTGCGGTAGGTGTAGTTGTGGGAAAAACGGATCAGCCATCCGTCATACAGCTCCATTTTATGGGAGGGCCAGGCGTTTAAGGAGATTTCCTCCATATATTGGATGGCCTGTTTCTTCCTATTATATAGCAGGTAGGAATCCAGGGCAGAGGCTCTGTTGGTTTTGTGTTCGTTAATTTCGTTAAAAGAATCCATGGGGTGTTCCTTTCTAAGAAAAATAGTTTTATCCAGTGCCCTGTGCCGATGGCAGCCAAGGGGCGTGGTATCCGATTGCTTCGCAATAAGAGTTCGGCAGCGGAGAAACAGCTGTGATCAAACTATAAATGTGCAAAAAGGAGAAAAACTTACTTGCATTCTGCCTTTTTTATTATTATACTGGATTTTGAACTGGGTGCAAGAGGAAAACGTTTGGAGCAGCGCTGTTTTTCCAAAATGGTTGTTTGATCAGAAAAGATTGTATTTAAAAAAATACAAAATTTTTTTCGCAAAATTCTCCAAAACCCATTGCAAAACCAGGAAATATCATGTATACTGCTAATGTTGTGACCTTGATAGCGTAGAAGCGTGAGGTTGCTGCGGGTTTCCGCAGGTTTTCCGTGGAGCGAATGTCAAGTTATAAAACTGGCGACAAGTCACTGTACAAATGGTTAACGTCCACCAATAGGTGGAAACACCGTGTGGCCTAAGGGCGATACGCACGGAAGTGTGTACAGTCACCGCTTGTCGTACTGAAATTAAGTGCGAATAAGGAGGCGACTTTTTTTATGGCAAGTCAAGTAATGAGAATTACCCTGAAAGCGTATGATCACCAGCTGGTGGATGCATCCGCAAAGAAAATTATCGAAACTGTAAAGAAAACCGGATCACAGGTGAGCGGACCGGTACCTCTTCCTACCAAGAAGGAAGTGGTTACAATCTTGAGAGCTGTTCATAAGTACAAAGACTCCAGAGAACAGTTCGAGCAGAGAACTCACAAGAGACTGATTGATATCATCACGCCGACCCAGAAAACAGTAGACGCTCTGTCCAGACTGGAAATGCCGGCTGGTGTTTATATTGATATCAAGATGAAAACCAAATAATTAAGCAAGAGCAAATCCTATCAGGTTGATATTATATATCTTCTCTGTTACTAGGATGATCGCAAATGCGATCCGCTGTAGAACAACAGGAGGTAAAGAAATGAAGAAAGCGATTTTAGCAACAAAAGTCGGAATGACACAGATCTTCAATGAAGATGGAGTTCTCACACCGGTAACCGTTCTTCAGGCTGGCCCCTGTGTAGTAACACAGGTTAAGACCGCTGAGAATGACGGCTACAGCGCAGTGCAGGTTGGTTTTGTTGATAAGAGAGAAAAACTGGTGGCAAAACCCCAGAAAGGTGCTTTTGACAAAGCTGGCGTTGCATACAAGAGATATGTGAGAGAGTTCAAGTTTGAGGACGCTGAGAATTACGAAGTAAAACAGGAAATTAAGGCTGACATCTTTGCAGAGGGCGAGAAGGTAGACGCTACCGCAATCTCCAAAGGTAAAGGCTTCCAGGGCGCCATCAAGAGACATGGACAGTCCAGAGGACCTATGGCTCATGGTTCCAAATATCATCGTCATGCCGGCTCCAATGGTTCCGCATCTGATCCCAGCCGTGTATTCAAGGGTAAGAAGATGGCAGGACACATGGGAGCAAAACAGGTGACCGTTCAGAATCTGGAAATCGTAAGAGTAGATGCTGAAAACAACCTGATCTTAGTTAAAGGAGCTGTGCCGGGACCGAAGAAATCCTTAGTTACCATCAAAGAGACAACTAAGAGCGGCAAGTAAGTCCTAGTACAGGAAAGGAGGAACACACAGTGGCAAACGTATCTGTTTACAATATGGAAGGCAAAGAAGTTGGAACAATGGAGCTGAATGATGCTGTGTTCGGTGTGGAAGTAAACGAACATCTGGTGCATCTGGCTGTTGTTCAGCAGCTTGCAAACAATCGTCAGGGAACCCAGAAGGCAAAGACCCGCTCTGAAGTTTCCGGCGGTGGAAGAAAACCCTGGAGACAGAAAGGAACCGGTCATGCAAGACAGGGTTCAACCAGAGCTCCCCAGTGGACTGGCGGCGGCGTAGTATTCGCTCCCGTTCCCAGAGATTACACATTCAAAATGAATAAGAAAGAAAAGAGACTGGCTCTGAAGTCTGCACTGACATCCAGAGTACAGGAGAACAAGCTGGTGGTTCTTGATGAACTGAAATTCGGCGAGATCAAGACCAAGAATATGCAGAATGTTCTGAATAACCTGAACGTATCCAAGGCTTTGGTGGTTCTTAATGATAACGATCAGAACGTAGTACTTTCCGCAAGAAACATTGCAGGCGTTAAGACTGCTCTGACCAACACCATCAACGTTTATGATATTCTGAAATACAACACAGTAGTTCTGACTAAGGCTGCTGTTGCAACCATCGAGGAGGTGTACGCATAATGGCAGATATTAAATACTATGACGTAATCCTTAAACCGGTTGTTACTGAAAAAAGCATGAATGTAATGGCTGACAAGAAATATACTTTCCTGGTTCATCCGGATGCAACCAAGTCTCAGATCAAAGAGGCAGTTGAGAAAATGTTTGAGGGAACCAAGGTGAAAAAGGTAAATACCATGAACATTGACGGTAAGACCAAGAGACGTGGAATGACTTTTGGTAAGACCGCAAAGACCAAGAAGGCAATCGTATCCCTGACCGAGGATAGCAAGGATATCGAGATCTTCCAGGGGCTGTAAGCAACTTAGCGAGTGCAAGCGGATAAGCGCAGCATGAGCTTAGTGCGAGGCCGTTCGCGAACCTTAGTGAACGCGTAGCGTGAACTTAGTTGAGCGAACATACCCGTACCATACCCGTCTGGTGTGCAGTGAAATGACGGGTCACCCATACGCAGCTAAGCGTGATAATAAATAGTAAGTTTGAAAGGAGATACAAGTCATGGGAATTAAGACATATAGACCATATACACCTTCCAGAAGACACATGACCGGATCTGATTTCTCTGAGATCACCAAAAAGACTCCGGAAAAATCACTTCTGGTTTCCCTGCAGAAAAACTCTGGCCGTAATAACCAGGGTAAGATTACCGTAAGACACCGCGGAGGCGGCTCCAGAAAGAAATACAGACTGGTTGATTTCAAGAGATATAAAGACGGTATTCCGGCAACTGTAATCGGTATCGAATACGATCCCAACAGAACTGCTAATATCGCACTGATCTGCTACGCAGACGGTGAGAAAGCATATATCCTGGCTCCCCAGGGACTGAAAGTTGGCATGAAAGTTATGAACGGGCCGGAAGCTGAGGTTCGTATCGGTAACTGCCTGCCTCTCTCTGAGATCCCGGTTGGTACTATGGTACACAATGTGGAGCTGTATCCCAGACACGGCGGTCAGCTGGTTCGTTCCGCTGGTAACGGCGCACAGCTGATGGCTAAGGAAGGAAAGTACGCAACCTTAAGACTTCCCTCCGGCGAGATGAGAATGGTTTCTCTGGTATGCCGTGCTACCGTTGGTGTTGTGGGCAACGCAGAGCACAACCTGATCAACATTGGTAAAGCAGGAAGAAAACGTCACATGGGTATTCGTCCTACTGTCCGCGGTTCTGTTATGAACCCGAACGACCATCCGCATGGTGGTGGTGAAGGTAAGACTGGTATCGGTCGTCCCGGTCCCAGCACACCTTGGGGCAAACCTGCACTGGGCTTGAAGACCAGAAAGAAAAACAAACAGTCTAACAAGTTCATCGTAAGAAGACGTGATGGTAAAGCCATCAACTAATTACTGTCAAAGCATATAAGGAGGTAAACCAATGGCTCGATCACTGAAAAAAGTAGATGCTATGAACGCTGCTGGTGACAAGCAGGTTATCAAGACCTGGTCTCGCCGTTCTACGATTTTCCCGCAGATGGTTGGACATACAATCGCCGTTCATGACGGAAGAAGACATGTGCCGGTATATATTACTGAGGATATGGTAGGACACAAGCTGGGTGAGTTTGTTGCTACCAGAACCTACAGAGGCCACGGCAAGGATGAGAAAAAATCCGGCGTTCGTAAATAAGCGCGCCGGTTGAAGCCGGGCAGTAACTGCCCGGTGATACCCTTTAAGAAAGAAAAGTTCGCCCGGGGAGGGCGCTGCGAAGCTACGGCTTCGAGGATGAAAGGAGGATATCTATGGCTAAAGGACATAGATCGCAAATTAAGAGAGAGAGAAACGCTCAGAAAGATACCAGACCTTCTGCAAAGCTGTCTTATGCAAGAGTATCTGTTCAGAAGGCATGTTTTGTACTGGATGCTATCAGAGGGAAAGATGTACAGACCGCACTTGGTATTGTAACTTACAATAACAGATATGCATCTGAATTGATTGCTAAACTGTTGAAATCAGCCATTGCCAATGCTGAGAACAACAACGGAATGAACCCGGAAAACCTGTACGTAGAAGAGTGTTATGCCAATAAGGGACCCACAATGAAGCGTATCAGACCGAGAGCACAGGGAAGAGCTTACAGAATCGAAAAGAGAATGAGCCACATCACCATCGTGCTGAATGAAAGATAAGGAGGGCAATCATGGGACAGAAAGTTAATCCGCACGGCCTGAGAGTCGGCGTTATTAAAGACTGGGACTCTAAATGGTATGCTGAAGGCGACTTCGCTGCTTACCTGAAAGAGGATCACGAGATCAGAAATTTCCTGAAAAAGAAACTGTACAGCGCAGGTGTTGCTAAGATCGAAATCGAAAGAGCATCTGATCGCGTTAAGATCATCATCTACACCGCAAAACCGGGCGTTGTAATCGGTAAGGGCGGCGCTGAGATCGAAAAAGTAAAAGCTGAGCTTCAGAAATTCACCGATAAGAAAGTGATCGTTGATATCAAAGAAGTAAAGAGACCGGACAGAGACGCACAGCTGGTAGCTGAGAACATTGCTCAGCAGCTGGAGAACCGTGTATCCTTCCGTCGTGCCATGAAGTCCACCATGGGAAGAACCATGAAGACTGGCGCAAAGGGTATCAAGACTGCCGTTTCCGGACGTGTGGGCGGAGCAGATATTGCCCGTACTGAATTCTACAGCGAGGGTACCATTCCGCTGCAGACCTTAAGAGCAGATATTGACTATGGCTTTGCAGAAGCAGATACTACCTACGGTAAACTTGGCGTAAAGGTATGGATCTACAATGGCGAAGTTCTTCCGACTAAGAAAGAAGGGAGCGATAAATAATGTTAATGCCCAAGAGAGTAAAACGTCGTAAACAGTTCCGTGGAACCATGGCTGGTAAGGCTTTGAGAGGTAATACCATCAGCTACGGTGAATACGGTCTTGTAGCAGCAGAACCCTGCTGGATTAAATCCAATCAGATCGAGGCAGCCCGTATTGCCATGACCCGTTACATTAAGCGTGGCGGTAAAGTTTGGATCAAGATTTTCCCGGATAAGCCGGTAACTGCAAAACCGGCTGAGACACGTATGGGTTCCGGTAAAGGTACCCTGGAGTACTGGGTAGCAGTAGTAAAGCCCGGCCGTGTTATGTTTGAGCTTGCAGGTGTCCCCGAAGATGTAGCCCGCGAAGCATTGCGTCTTGCTATGCACAAATTACCCTGTAAATGCAAGATCGTTTCTCGCGCAGACTTAGAAGGCGGTGATAACAGTGAAAATTAATAAGTATGTAGAAGATTTAAAGACAAAATCAGCTGCAGAATTAAATGAAGAATTAGTAGCTGCTAAAAAGGAACTTTTCAATTTGAGATTCCAGAATGCGACCAATCAGCTGGACAACACCAGCCGCATCAAAGAGGTTCGCAGAAACATTGCTAGAATCCAGACCGTGATTACTGAAAAGGCAAACGCTGCACAGTAAGATGGATCTGCCTAAGTGCTCAAATTGAGAGAAAGGAGAATTTCCGTGGAAAGAAATCTTAGAAAAACCCGTACAGGTAAGGTTGTTAGTAATAAAATGGATAAGACCATCGTTGTTGCAGTAGAAGATCACGTAAAGCATCCTCTTTACAAGAAGATCGTAAAAAGAACCTACAAGCTGAAAGCTCATGATGAGATGAACGAATGCAGCATCGGTGATACCGTTAAGGTAATGGAGACAAGACCGCTGTCCAAAGATAAGAGATGGAGACTTGTTGAGATTGTTGAAAAAGTGAAATAGTATATTAGGAGGTATATCAGCATGGTACAACAGGAAACTAGACTGAAAGTTGCTGATAACACTGGCGCGAAGGAGCTGCTTTGCATCAGAGTTATGGGCGGTTCTACTAGAAGATATGCAAACATTGGTGATATCATTGTTGCTTCTGTTAAAGATGCAACACCAGGCGGTGTTGTTAAAAAAGGCGATGTTGTAAAGGCTGTAGTAGTTCGTACAGTAAAGGGCGTTCGTCGTAAAGATGGTTCTTACATCAAATTTGACGAAAATGCTGCTGTTATCATCAAAGATGATTTGAACCCCAGAGGAACCCGTATTTTTGGACCGGTAGCAAGAGAGCTTCGTGATAAGAAATTCATGAAAATCGTTTCTTTAGCTCCGGAAGTATTATAGGAGGGCCGAAATCATGATGAAGATCAAAACTGGCGATACCGTAAAGGTAATTGCAGGTAAAGATAAAGACAAAGAAGGCAAAGTTCTGGCTGTAAAGAACGGCAAGGTTCTGGTTGAGGGCATCGGGATGGTGACCAAGCACACCAAACCCTCCGCTGCAAATCAGCAGGGCGGCATCGTAAATAAAGAGTCCTACATTGACGTTTCTAACGTAATGTATCTTCATAAAGGGAAAGCTACCAGAGTTGGCTTTAAGATGGATGGAGATAAAAAAGTTCGTGTAGCTAAGGCTACTGGCGAAGTCATCGATTAATTGAGAGAGGAGGTCGCACAAGTTGAGTAGATTAAAAGAAATTTATCAGAATGAAATCGTAGATGCTATGATTAAGAAATTCGGATATAAAAATATCATGGAAGTTCCGAAGCTGGACAAAGTAGTAGTCAACATGGGTGTTGGTGAAGCAAAGGAAAACGCTAAGGTTCTGGAGTCTGCTGTGAAGGATATGGAAACCATTACCGGACAGAAGGCAGTTCTGACTAAGGCTAAAAATTCCGTAGCTAACTTCAAGATCCGTGAGGGCATGGCTATCGGCTGCAAAACCACTTTGCGTGGTGAGAAGATGTATGAGTTCGTTGACCGTCTCATCAATCTGGCTCTGCCCCGAGTTCGTGACTTCAGAGGTGTTAACCCCAACGCATTTGACGGAAGAGGTAACTATGCTCTTGGTATCAAAGAGCAGCTGATCTTCCCTGAGATCGAGTACGATAAAGTTGACAAGGTAAGAGGTATGGACGTAATCTTTGTTACTACCGCTAAGACCGATGAAGAAGCCCGTGAACTGTTGAGATTATTCAATATGCCGTTTCAGAGATAATTAGGAGGGAAATTTCATGGCTAAGACAGCAATGAAAATTAAACAGCAGCGTGCTCCGAAGTTTTCTACCAGAGCATATACCCGTTGCAGCATCTGCGGACGTCCGCACTCTGTATTGAGAAAATACGGAATCTGCAGAATTTGCTTCCGTGAACTGGCTTACAAGGGCCAGATCCCCGGAGTAAAGAAAGCAAGCTGGTGACCGGAAGCACTTAATGAGTGCAAGCCGTCAGACGCAGCACGAATTTAGTGCGAGGTCGTTCCTGAACCTTGGCGAATGCAAGCCAGTAGGCGAAGCATGAGCATAGTTGAGGGAACATACCCGGAAAGCTTAATGAGTGCAAGCCGTCAGGCGTAGCACGAATTTAGTGCGGGGAAACCTATCTGTAACTGCGAAGGATGCGTTTGCAGCGCACAGGAGTGAAGGTGAAGAGACAGATCGGGATCTTCCTTTCCTTCCTGCTCCATTTCGCAGTAAGCCGTTATTCAGGCAGCAATTAATTTTAATATATAAGAACATGTCAAGTCTTTAAAGGAGGATACTAACATGGCAATGAACGATCCTATTGCAGATATGCTTACCAGAATCCGTAATGCAAATACTGCAAAACATGACACTGTAGATGTACCGGCTTCCAAGATGAAGATTGCAATCGCAAACATTCTTCTGGATGAGGGTTATATCGAGAAATATGATCTGATCGAAGATGGCGTATTCAAGACCATCCACATCACTCTGAAATATGGCAAAGACAAAAACGAAAAGATCATCAGCGGCTTGAAGAGAATCTCCAAACCTGGTCTTCGTGTTTATGCTGGAAAAGATGATATGCCCAGAGTGCTTGGCGGACTGGGTGTGGCTATTATCTCCACAAACCAGGGCGTGATCACTGACAAGCAGGCAAGAAAACTGAACGTAGGCGGAGAAGTACTGGCATTCGTTTGGTGATTTTGCGAGATTTTAGCCATGCAGCTCGACTTCGCTGCGCTGCATCTCGCTGTGGCTGAACGCCACATACAGACATCTGAAAATCGTCCTACGCAGGCAAGCTTGCTTTGGCCGACTTTTCGATTTCTGTGCATGGCTAAACAGGATAGCATACTGAAAACAGAAAAGCCGATAGTGCTTTTCCGAAAATCTAAGTAAGGAGGAATTAGGCATGTCACGTATTGGAAGAATGCCGGTTGCGATTCCAGCAGGCGTTACTGTTGAGATCGCAGAGGGTAACAAGGTTACCGTGAAAGGCTCCAAGGGTACTCTGGTAAGAGAACTTCCCGTGGAGATGGAAATTAAAATGGAAGATGGTCATGTGGTTGTTTCCAGACCCAATGACTTAAAGAGAATGAAAGCTCTTCATGGCTTAACCAGAACTCTGATCCACAACATGGTGGTAGGTGTCAGCGAAGGCTACACAAAGACACTGGAAGTAAACGGTGTTGGTTACAGAGCGGCAAAGAGCGGCAAGAAGCTGACTCTGACTCTGGGTTATTCTCATCCGGTAGAGATGGAAGATCCGGAAGGCATCGAGACCAAGGTTGACGGAAACAAGATCATCGTTTCCGGTATCAGCAAAGAGAAAGTCGGCCAGTATGCAGCGGAGATCAGAGAGAAGAGAAAACCGGAACCCTACAAGGGCAAGGGTATCAAGTATGATACTGAGGTTATCCGCCGTAAAGTTGGTAAGACTGGTAAAAAATAAGTAAGGAGAGTGTGAAAATGGTTAGCAAAGAATCAAGAACGAAAATTCGTGAAAATAAACATAGAAAAATTCGCAACCGTTTCAGCGGTACAGCCGAGAGACCGCGTCTGGCTGTGTTCAGAAGCAATAATCATATGTATGCACAGATTATTGACGACACCGTTGGAAACACCCTGGTATCTGCCAGCACCCTCCAGAAGGATGTAAACGCAGACCTGGAAAAGACCAACAATGTTGCAGCAGCAGCACATTTGGGAACCGTAATCGCTAAGAAAGCTTTGGAAAAAGGAATTACAACTGTTGTCTTTGACCGCGGCGGCTTTATCTATCAGGGTAAAGTAAAAGCTTTAGCAGATGCAGCCAGAGAAGCTGGCCTGGAATTCTAGGAAAGGAAGGAAAAGACACATGAGACATGAGATCATTGATCCGAGTCAGTTTGAATTAAATGACAAAGTAGTAGCGATCAAGCGTGTATCTAAGACCGTAAAGGGCGGACGTAACATGCGTTTCACCGCTCTGGTGGTAGTAGGTGACGGAAACGGCCATGTTGGTGCCGGCCTTGGAAAAGCAACCGAGATTCCGGAGGCAATTCGTAAGGGCAAAGAGGACGCTATGAAGAAACTTATCACAGTAGCAATGGATGAGAATGCCAGTGTTCCCCATGATTTTGTGGGTAAATTCGGCGGCGCTTCCGTACTGCTGAAGAGAGCTCCCGAAGGTACCGGTGTGATCGCCGGTGGTCCGGTTCGTAACGTGCTGGATATGGCTGGTATCAAGAATATCCGTACCAAATCCCTGGGCTCCAACAATAAGCAGAACGTAGTTCTGGCTACCATGGAAGCTCTGAAACAGTTAAAGAGCCCTGAGGAAGTTGCAAGACTTCGCGGCAAATCTGTTGAAGAGATTCTGGGCTAAGGAGGAATTGGAAAATGGCAGATAAGTTAAAAATCACATTAGTAAAGTCAACAATTGGTGCAATCCCCAAACATCGCGCAACGGTGAAAGCTCTGGGTCTCAGAAAACTGAATAAGACCGTTGAAGTGCCTAACAACGATGCGATGAGAGGTATGGTTGCTCAGGTTAAGCATTTAGTAAAAGTAGAAGAAGTTTAATTATACAGATAAGGAGGTGTCATCATGGATTTATCAAACTTAAGCCCAGCAGCTGGTTCCGTACAGAGTGATAATTTCAGAAGAGGACGCGGACACGGTTCAGGAAACGGCAAGACTGCCGGTAAGGGACATAAAGGTCAGAAAGCACGTTCCGGAGCACCCAGAATTGGTTTTGAAGGTGGCCAGATGCCGTTATACAGAAGACTTCCTAAGAGAGGCTTCAAGAACAGAAACCGTCTGGAGATCGAGGCAATCAATCTGTGTGCTTTGGAAGTATTTGATAACGATGCAGAAGTAACTGTAGAGTCTCTTCTGGAAAAAGGAATCATCAGAGATGCAAAAGACGGCGTTAAGATCCTGGGTAATGGTGAATTAACCAAGAAGCTGAACGTAAAGGTTAATGCCTACAGCGAAAGTGCAAAAGCTAAGATAGAAGAACTTGGTGGAAAAGCTGAGGTGATCTAATGTTTAAGACACTTCGGGATGCTTTTAAGATCAAGGATATCAGAAACAAACTTTTTTTCACCTTCTTAATGCTGGTGGTAATTCGGTTTGGTTCTCAGCTTCCGGTTCCCGGTGTAAACAGAGAGTTTTTCAGCAATTGGTTTGCCAGTCAGCAGGCCAATGGAGCTTTTAATTTCTTCTCTGCCTTCACCGGTGGATCTTTTGAGAGAATGTCCATCTTTGCGTTGAACATTACCCCCTATATTACCTCATCCATCATTATGCAGCTGTTGACCATTGCAATCCCTAAACTGGAAGAGATGCAGAGAGACGGCGAAGATGGAAGAAAGAAAATCCGGACCATTACTCGTTATGTGACGGTTGGTCTGGCTCTCTTTGAGAGTATTGCCATGACCATTGGTTTTGGTAAATCTGGTCTGCTGCAGGAAGTAAACTTCTTAAGCGGTCTGACTGTAGTAGTAGCTCTCACAGCCGGTTCTGCATTTTTAATGTGGGTCGGTGAGCGTATTACAGAGAAGGGCGTTGGAAATGGTATCTCCATCGTTTTGATGATCAATATCCTTTCCCGCGTTCCCCAGGATATTTCCACGCTGTTTAATACTTTCGTAAAGGGTAAAACCCTTGCCAAGGGCGCGTTGGCTTCTGTAATTATCTTAGCAGTCATCGTGGTAACCATTGTGTTGGTTATTTTGCTCAACAGTGCAATAAGGAAAATTCCGGTGCAGTATGCAAAGAAAATGCAGGGAAGAAAGCTGGTAGGCGGACAATCTACACACATTCCGCTGAAAGTAAATACTGCAGGTGTAATTCCGGTGATCTTTGCTGGATCTTTAATGTCCATCCCTCAGATGATCGTATCATTTACAGGCGGCGGAGCGGGAGAAGGCGTGGGAGCTACGATCCTTGGAATGCTGAACCAGAACAACTGGTTTAATTTCCAGGAGCCTATCTACTCTGTTGGTTTGATTTTATATATTGTGCTGATCATTTTCTTCGCATATTTTTATACTTCAATCACCTTCAACCCCATTGAGGTGGCTGACAATATGAAGAAGCAGGGTGGATTTATTCCAGGCATCCGTCCCGGAAAGCCTACCACGGATTTCCTGAACAAGATTCTGGGATACATCGTATTTATCGGTGCGGCAGGACTTACTATCGTAGTTCTGATTCCCATCTTCTTCAACGGTGTGTTCGGAGCCTACGTTTCCTTTGGCGGAACATCTATCATTATTATTGTAGGCGTAGTTCTGGAGACCATAAAGCAGATCGAATCACAGATGCTGGTTCGCAATTACAAAGGATTTCTCAGCGAATAAAGACTTCATTCTCACCCGTCTTAACTGGCGGGTGAGATGTTACTATTTGGCCGCATATTGCGGTGTTTACGAAGAGAGAGGCAGATAAAATGAAGATTATTATGCTTGGTGCACCTGGGGCAGGAAAAGGAACTCAGGCGAAAATGATTGCAGAAAAGTATTCTATCCCGCATATTTCTACTGGCGATATTTTCCGCTCAAACATCAAGAATGGTACAGAACTGGGTACTAAGGCAAAAGCTTACATGGATCAGGGCCTGCTGGTTCCTGATGAGCTGACCTGTGATCTTGTGGTAGACCGCATTAATCAGAGTGACTGTAAAAAGGGTTACATTCTGGATGGATTTCCAAGAACCATTCCTCAGGCAAAGGCATTGACGGCCGCTCTGGAAAAGATGAACACATCCATTGACTATGCCATTGATGTGGAAGTGCCGGATGAAAATATTGTAAACCGTATGGGCGGCAGACGGGCCTGCACAGGCTGCGGAGCTACCTATCATGTAACATACAATCCTCCGAAGACAGAGAATGTGTGTGATGCATGCGGAGAAACTTTGATTTTAAGAGAGGATGATAAGCCGGAGACGGTACAGAAGCGTCTGACGGTTTACCATGAGCAGACTCAGCCGCTCATCGACTATTATAAAGAGGCGGGAGTTCTGAAAGTCATTGACGGAACTGTGGATATGAAGGATGTATTCGCAGCCATCGCAGATATTTTGGGAGAATAGTGCTATGTCAGTAACAGTAAAGTCTGCAAAGGAAATTGAACTAATGCGGGAGGCAGGACGCCTTCTGGAAATTGTTCATGATGAACTGGGACAGTTTGTACGCCCGGGTATCTCTACTCTGGATATTGACAGAGAGGGAGAACGGCTGATCAGAAAGCTGGGCTGCGTCCCCAATTTTCTTCATTACAACGGATATCCGGCTTCTATCTGTGTATCTGTGAATGATGAAGTGGTGCATGGGATTCCAAGAAAGAATCACATCCTGCAGGAAGGGGACATTGTGAGCCTGGATGCTGGCCTGATCTACAAAGGCTTTCATTCAGATGCAGCCAGAACCCATGGAGTGGGAAAAATCAGTCCGGAAGCACAGAAGCTGATCGATGTGACCAGAGAGAGCTTTTTTAAAGGCATTGAATTTGCCAGATCTGGAGAGCATCTCCACGAGATTTCGGCCGCCATCGGTGCTTATGCAGAGTCCTTTGGATATGGCGTGGTTCGGGATCTGGTTGGCCATGGCATTGGTACGGCGCTTCATGAAGACCCTCAGATTCCTAATTTTGCTCAGAAGCGAAGAGGCATCCGGTTAGTCCCCGGAATGACTTTGGCCATTGAGCCTATGATCAATGCGGGAACCTGGGAAGTAGAGTGGCTGGATGATGATTGGACGGTGGTGACTGCTGATGGTAAGCTGTCAGCACACTATGAAAATACAGTGCTGATCACGGATGGGGAACCTGAGATTCTGACGATGAGCCATTCGTAAGTCAAACAGGAGGATTCTATGGAACACTTTCATGCCCGTATGCTGGCAGTTTCTCTTGCAGGTCATGATAAGGGAAAACGGTATGTGGTGCTGGCAGAGGAAACAAACGGTTGTTATGTGGTGGATGGCAGACTGCGGCTTTTGGGAAACCCCAAATGGAAGAATCAGAAGCATCTGCAGCTGATAAAACACCTGCCGGAGGATCTTTTGACCGAGATGGCACAGATAGAAAACGATGGGGATGTCCGCAGAATACTGGCAGCATATGCCGGAGAAATGAAAAATCCTGCAGCAAACGAACAGGATAACAACCCTGCAGCGCAGGAACAAATGTAGCAGTGGAAACTGTAGAATAAGGAGGTTCATACATGTCAAAGGCAGACGTTATTGAAGTAGAAGGCACAGTGCTGGAAAAACTTCCCAATGCAATGTTTAAGGTAGAACTGGAAAATAAGCATGTGGTGCTGGCCCATATCAGTGGAAAGCTTCGCATGAATTTTATCCGTATTCTCCCCGGAGATAAGGTGACCATTGAGCTGTCACCCTATGATCTGTCTAAGGGTCGGATTATCTGGAGAGATAAATAAAATAGGAAAACAAGAGAGGGATGCTGCAAAAGGCTGATCCCGGTGATTTTTAGTAGGTTTTCTCCAAAACAGGTTCGCTTTCGGAGAAAATCATCGGAAAAATATCGCCGGAGGCTTTTGGCAGCGTCCCTTTATTTCATAAGAAATTCCTTCCTAATGAAATAAAAATGCTCCGCAGGATCGCACTGCGGTGGATTGGAAAGATGTCGCTGAGGCAACCCGTTACAGGCGGAGAGGGGCAAAATATAGCCCTCGGTGTGTTTTTCTCAGAAAACGTGTTCGTTTTCGGAGAAAAATCACCCGAAAGGGTACCGCCGGAGGTTTCTGCCCCCTTTTTATATTGAGATACGGTTTAAAGAGTAACTTGAGCCAGCGTGATCTGGTGATCCTTGATTCGACTGACCAGGATCTTTAGGCCTTTGATCTCCAACTCTATCTTCTGTTCCCCGTCATCCGGGATTATTCCCAGCTGATCAAACACCATGCCGGTGAAAGTATCTACCTCATCCAGTACCAGGTCTACCCCTAAGGTTTTTTCCAGTTCTTCCAATTCTACATTTCCGATGATGCGCCAGGTGTGATCATCCAACTGTTCCAGGTGAGGTTCCAGAGCCTCTTCTTCCAACGTATCCTCTCCAAGATCTCCTACCAGTTCTTCGATCAGATCGTTCATAGTAATGATTCCGGTCATTCCGCCATACTCATCCAGCACAATTGCCATAGGGCTCCGCTCCTTTTTCATATTGCGGAACAGTACGTCTGCTTTCAGGGTCTCAAGGACAAAATAGGCGGGCTTTAATGCGGTGGAGAGAAGGGCAGAGCGGGTTTTGTCTTCCAGGCGGAAGTAATCCTTGGTATTTAAGATACCGGTAATGTGATCCGGGGAACTCTGGCATACGGGAAAAAGAGTGTGCCGGCTTTCCTGAATCGTTTTTTTCCATACGTCATCAGAATCTTCCATCCAAAGGAAGATCACATCTGTGCGGTGCGTGGCAATATCTCCGGCAGTAATATCATTAAATTCAAAAACGTTCTGAATAAATTCTTTTTCCTGATGAGCGATGGCGCCTTTTTCACTGCCAGCATCCACCATAAGCCGGATATCCTCTTCGCTTACTGAATCTTCTTCCTCATTGGGATCAATTCCAAGAAGACGCAGTATCAGATTGGTGGAGGCTGAGAGAAACCACACGATGGGTTTAAACAATACAGAAATTCCGTTTACCAGACCGGAGATTCCCATAGCCAGCTGTTCGGATTTTTTCATGGCAACCCGTTTGGGAACTAGTTCCCCGAAGACCAGGGTAAAGTAGGAGAGGATCAGAGTGATCAGAACTACGGCGATGGTATCCAAGGTTGCCCTGGGAATGGCAACGCCGAGAGAGAGCACCCAATCTACCAGGGGATCGGAGAAGTTTTCAGCGGCAAATGCGCTGCCTAAGAAGCCGGATAAGGTGATGGCCACCTGGATCGTAGCCAGAAATTTTGCCGGCTCTCTGGTAAGGCGAAACAGACGTTTTGCTTTTTGATTGCCTTCGGAAGCCATACGCTCCAGCTTTGTTTCGTTGATGGATAAGACTGCAATCTCTGCGCTGGCAAAAACCGCATTTAATGCGATCAGCACCGCCTGCAGCAGCAACAATAATCCAATAGATGTTTCCATAGTCAATACTCCTTTTGTGATAGAAATGTAAAAAGAAAGGGGCTTTTTATTTCATAGGAAGGAATTTTCCATAAAATAAAAAAGCACAAAACATCCGCTGCTCATCAATTACTGATGGGCAATCAGAGGTTTGTGCCATATAGACAGACGTATGATATTCTTCAGGGCCAGCGCCGTCGCTCTCGTCCATTATGTAAAAGCAGCGTTTGCGAAACAATAGAAATCCTGGATCGCTTCGCAGACGTTTTTCCTTTCTTTTGTGTTAGAACACATTATAGGATAGCTTTCAAGTTCTGTCAACAGTAAAATAGAGGCGGTTTTTTGCAGTGGGGATAGCGGCTTCCCTGATGCAAGAGGAAACTATCATTTTTGCAGCACCGGGAAATTTAACTGTTCAGAAGCGGGAAGATATGGTACTATGAAAAAAATGATCCGGCATGGCGGAAGGAAAGGGAGGGAATCGGATGAGCTGGGGATGGAGAACAAAGCCCAGGAGTATTATCAGGACAGTGGAATGGTTTCCCTGTTTTGCAACGTTGGAGGGGCAGAATTGGAATCAGGAGAACGGCCGGGTAAGCAGAAAGGATGGAAATCCCATTCATCCGGTGCGAAGGGCCTATATCTACTCCGCTCATGGGGAGGATGATCCATGGCTGTCCACCATTTCCTATCAGGATTATCTGGAAGGACAGCAGGATATCAAGGAGACGGAGAGCAACGGGCGCAATGATAAGACTACGTTTGAATTTCTGGGATTGGGCTATGTGGATAAAAAGGGTCTGATACGGGTCAACGAGGTGGGCAGCAAGATTGTAAACGGAACCTTTGACCAGGAGGATTATCTAAAGCAGCTCTTGAAAATGCGTCTACCCAACTACACTTATGAGAGCGGCAGAATGAAGCTGGGAAAATATGTGTTCCCGTTTCAGCTCATTTTGGAAGCCTTCGGGCGGTTTGAGAGCTTGAATCGCAGTGAACTGGCTCTGCTTTTTGGATGTGAGGATACCTCCAGGATTCCGGCGGCTCTGGATGCTATAGGGGCTTTTAAAGAAGGGTATGAGGCTTTAGAGAATAAAAACAGTCGAAAAGAAGTGGAGGCTCTATTTAGCAGCGTGTTTTTGCGCTATTATGGAGGAAGCAAGCTGCCAAACCAGGCAGCCAGTTTCTATGATTATGCGGAGGGATTGGCCAGAACCCTGATCTATACAGGTCTTTTTTCTGCTTCCGGCCGCAGCATTGCCACGAAAATCCGGGTGGCGGAACATTCCAGGCTGAAGGTGCAGATGTTAAGAGATAAGTATGAATTTTTCTGGCCAGAGGAGCTGAATTCTCTGGATGCTTATATGGCCTGGTACGGAAGCAGTCATAATGTGATTCTGCCCTGGGAGAATGCCAAGGAGCGCAGCGCGATCATTGAAAACAAAGCGGAGCTTTTGCTGGAAAAATTGGAGACCGCTTCCAGAGAATATGAGCAGCGGGCACCCATCTCCCGGGAAGAGATCCGACGGCTTTTGGAGAAGGCAAAAAATACTTCAGACAATGAGGATTTAAAGGAGCTGGAGCACACCTTAAGCAATGCCATCACGAGTCATAATGAGGAGTATTTTATTCGGGTGCAGTCTAAAACCAGTGAAGAACGGGCAGCTATAATGGAGAAATTTAAGGATATTTTGGCAAATGACGATATGAGCGCTCTGTGGCTGGAAGTGAATACCTGGAAATCTCTGATTGCAGTGGAGGGAGATCAGGTGGTAAAACGAAATTTTAAGATCGAGGATGATCTGACTCCCAAAAGTTTTGCACCTGGAGTGGGGAATACGCCGGATATGGAGCTGTATAAAAACGGATATATCATTATCCCGGAGGTCTCTCTGATGACAGGGGTGCGCCAGTGGGAGCATGAGGCTTCCAGCGTAGTGGAACATGTGCTGCGGTTTATCCGACAGTATGAGAAAAAACGGGTGTTGGGGCTGTTTCTCTCCTCCAGCATCAATGTGAGAACGCTGTGGCAGTTTTTCCTTTTAAGCCGGGAGAGCTGGATGGGGCAGCCTGTTCCGGTGGTGCCCATGACCATCAGCCAATATATGGAAGTGATCGGCCATATTTATAAGAAGAATTGGAAGATTGACCAGTTGTATCAGTTGCTGGAGGTGATTTCAAGGGGAAGTCTTCAGTGCAGAAATTTTGAAGTGTGGAAAGATTACATAGGAGAGAGTATTGTGCAGTGGAAAGCCCAGGCACTTTAGCTGCGATAGCTAAAATGCCTGAGCGCTTTGGTATCCTCTTTTTTGTTGGCTTTGGTGGAAACTTGCGGAGCCTTCTTGCTTCACAGGAAGAAATTTCTATGAAAGGGAAAGGCTGCAAAACAACCAATTTGTACTGTTATGGTTGGAGGGTTACGCTTTTTTCGTGAGCGTGTACTCTTCGCCATCTTCCGGAACCAGAAGAGTTCCGTGATAGTATTCCCGGCCTTCTGCAAGGTACAGCTCTTTGCGGCGGGGCAGATTTTTATCTTCTGTATGCCAGAGAAGCAGATTGGGGATTTGAAATCGCTCGCCCAGTTCGCATACATCTTTCACAGTGCTGTGATGTTTTTCGTAGGGCTTGAAGCGCTCCCTTTGACTGTAGAGACAGAAGGCCTCATGGAGAAGCCATTGAGCGCTCTCAAGATAAGGAAACAGATGCTCCTGACAGGGTTCGTCTCCTGGAAAAACCAGAGAGAACCCCTCTTTGGCAGATAAGGAAAATCCAAACTGTTTGGCTTTTGTGGAGCGAATGTCAAAGAATGTGAAAGTATCACCCAAAATCTTGCAGGTTTCTCCATCCTCCAGAATATGAAAGAGAATCCGCTTATCAAAATGGCGGCAGAATTTTTCACCCACCGTAAGGCGGCACAGGGTTTTAATAGTGTCTACTAGTTCCTGGTGGCAGTAGATGGTGAGATCGCCCAGATAGGTTCCCTTGTTTATGCTGGTGCCGATCATCCGCACCAGCCATACTGCCCCAAGAATGTGGTCATTGTGGGCATGGGTGATAAACAGGTGGTGGATCTGTTCCAGGGGAATGTGTTTTTGGTCTAAAATGGCAAGAATGCCGTTGCCTCCTCCGGCATCGGTGAGAAAATATTCCTCCGCCTCTTTCAGGGCAAAGCAGGTATTGTAGCAGTGGATTGCCTGAGCGTTTCCAGTGCCAAGTACAATGAGTTTTTTCATGGTTTTCCTTTCTGGTATAGCAGCAGGGCTGACCGCATTTGTGGACGGATACCGTGTTTTTGACTGGGAGAAAATTCCTGCTTTCTTATAGCGGAAAACAGGGATGTGCAGCTGCGCCTGCGGAATTATGAGTTACCGGAGTACTAAGGTAAGGGAGCCTGTTTACTAAGAGCGCAGAACTTGCCAAGCGAGCCATACGCTTTGTCAGCGGTTGAAAGTCATGGAGAGGGTGGCAGAAAACTGTTCGCCTGGCATTAGACGGGCTGCGGCAGCCTGATCCTCCCATTTACTGGAACCGTTCTCCACGCCTGGCAGGCTCATCCAGGGTTCGATGCACACAAAGTGGACTTTTTCCGTGGCCTGGCTCCAGATCAAAGTGTAAGGAAAGTCTGCGATCTTGCAGACAATGCTGCGGCCGGTACCCTTCTCATAGATGCCAAGAGTGCTGCTTTTTAAATTGGTCATACAGTAGCTGTCATTGTCAAACAGCCGGTCCGTAAGGGGGATGGATCTCAGATTGGTTCCCATGTAATAGCATTTTCCGGACAGGAGACCGTTGGGCCTTGCGTCCAGAGCCATGGGACTTTCTATCCGGTCAAAACGGAACTCATAATCTTCTGTATCATGATCTTTGTCAAAAGGACAGGTGAAGCCGGGATGGAAGCCAAGTCCAAACTGCAGAGGGCCTTCTCCTGGGTTTGCCACAGAGAGGGTATGGTGTACCGTATTGCCCTCCAGGGTAAAGGTGGAGCGAAGAACAAATGCAAAGGGAAACAGGTGGAAAGTTGCCTTGCTGGAAACTAATTCCAGAATCAGTTTTCTGTCCTCCAAAGAGACGAGTCGATGTTCCAGATCTCTTGCAAAACCGTGCTGTCCCCCGGGGTAGGAGACACCGTCTACTTCCAGATGACCGCCGGGAAGCTTTCCGGTATAGGGAAAGAGAATGGGGGCCCGGCGGTTCCAGATAGAGGGGTCACCGCTCCAGATACATTCTTCTCCGCTTTTTTTAGCAATGACGCTGATGGGTTCTGCACCAAGAGAGGATACCGTCAGGCGCAGCTGTTCATTTTCTAATATATATTCCATAATCGTCTCCTTTTCTTCCATAATAATATGTATGGATATGATCTGCCAGAGAATGTGATTTTGGATAGAAAGTCCGGTTCTCTGGAAACGAATATCTATGACGCATCTTTGTACAAAGGGCATGCTTCTCTGCACAGGGATGCTGCTTTTAGTATAGTGATTTTGGAGAGGCAGGTCAATGTGAAAATGAAAACGGATAGACGGTTCATGTGAAATTTTGCTTGCAATTTATCTGAAAACGTATTATAATCGTATCTGTACTTTTGTGAGCAGGGGACAGTGTGTCTTATTGTGCCCAAAATACAGAAACAAAGGTGAAAGGAGGATTAACCATGAAGGTTAGATCATCAGTGAAACCCATCTGTGAAAAGTGCAAAGTTATTAAGAGAAAGGGTAGTATCAGAATTATCTGCGAGAACCCAAAGCACAAACAGAGACAGGGTTGATCAAAACAAAAAGTGGCGGCAACAGCAGAACGCCCGGCTGAGTGTTAGATGGCAGGGAGGTTGGCTGTTTACAATATACGATGGAATAAATTACTGCTAGTATTAATATAGATAGGACTGCCCATTGGGGCAGATACGACGGTTTCGTGACAGCTGCGGCGTGGACGCCGGATTGGGCTTGAAGCCAGACTTCTTATTGATATAGAGGGATTATTTCGTTGCGATATTGCTTTTAATACCAACACAGGATTGGCAGTACACGATTTTGCATCAAATCCGCTACAGGTGCAGAATATGCATGCTTTGCAAGAACCGAGGTTCATAGCTTAATGTGCTGGAAAGGCTGCGAAAGCAGCTGGGTGTCTATGTACACCCCAATTAGAAACAATAAACGGGTACCAGACAGAAGGTGCCCAAAGAAAATGGAGGAAAATTACATGGCTCGTATTGCTGGTGTAGACTTACCAAGAGAAAAACGTGCAGAGATCGGCTTGACCTACATCTACGGTATCGGTAGAACAAGTTCAAACAAGATCCTGGCAGCAGCGAATGTAAATCCTGATACTCGTGTCAGAGATTTAACAGATGAAGAAGTTGAAAGAATCCGTGCGGTCATCGAAGAGATGGGTCTTCTGGTAGAAGGTGATCTTCGCCGTGACATCGCTATGAACATCAAGAGACTTCAGGAGATTGGATGCTACAGAGGTATCCGTCACAGAAAAGGACTTCCGGTTCGCGGCCAGAAGACCAAGACGAATGCCAGAACCCGTAAGGGACCCAAGAGAACAGTGGCAAACAAGAAGAAATAATATGACTTAGCAGCAGGAAAGGACGCTTGCGTACTTTCACCTGATAAGTCGGCGCTGAAATCGAAGATTTCAGCGTATGGTAAACTGGTAAATGAAAAATCGAGAAAGTAGGTTAGTTTAAAATGGCGAAAAAAGTTGCGAAAAAAGTGACAAAAAAACGTGTCAAGAAAAACGTTGAACGAGGACAGGCACATATCCAGTCATCTTTTAACAATACAATTGTTACTTTGACAGATGCACAGGGAAATGCTTTATCATGGGCAAGTGCCGGCGGTCTTGGATTTAGAGGTTCAAGGAAATCTACTCCTTATGCAGCTCAGATGGCTGCAGAAACTGCTACCAAAGCAGCTTTAATTCATGGTTTAAAGACGGTTGATGTGTTCGTAAAAGGACCGGGCTCAGGCAGAGAGGCTGCCATCCGTGCGCTTTCCGCTAACGGACTGGAAGTTGTCAGCATCAGAGACGTAACACCGGTACCCCACAACGGATGCCGTCCACCAAAACGCAGAAGAGTCTAATTAGGAGGTGCTATAGGAAATGGCAGTTAATAGAGTTCCTGTACTTAAAAGATGTAGATCCCTTGGTCTTGACCCGATCTATTTAGGAATTGATAAAAAATCCAACAGAGAGTTAAAGCGCGCAAACCGTAAAGTAAGTGAGTACGGTCTGCAGTTGAGAGAAAAGCAGAAAGCAAAATTCATCTACGGTGTTCTGGAGAAACCTTTCAGAAATTATTACAAAAAAGCTGACAAAATGCCTGGCATGACAGGTCCGAACCTGATGACCTTGCTGGAGTGCAGACTGGATAACGTAATCTTCCGTCTTGGATTTGCACGTACCAGAAAAGAGGCACGTCAGATCGTTGACCACAAGCATGTATTGGTAAATGGCAAGCAGGTAAACATTCCTTCTTACCAGGTATGCGCTGGCGATGTAGTTGAGATCAAAGAGAAATGCAAAGGTTCCCAGAGATATAAAGATATTCTGGAAGTAACCGGCGGAAGACTGGTTCCCGAATGGCTGGAGGCTGATGCCGAGGCACTTAAGGGTACTGTGAAGGAGCTTCCGGCAAGAGATGCCATCGATGTTCCGGTAAACGAAGTGCTTATCGTCGAGTTGTATTCTAAATAATAAATTTTTGTCACCCTCAAAAATAAGATTACCCAAAAGGAGGGGCCTAGATTGTTCGATTTTAACAAACCTAAAATTGAAATTGCTGAGATGTCTGAGGACAAGAAATACGGAAGATTTGTGGTAGAACCGTTAGAGCGAGGCTACGGTACCACCCTGGGAAATTCTCTGAGAAGAATTATGCTTTCTTCTCTGCCGGGGGCGGCTGTAAGTCAGGTGAAGATTGACGGCGTACTGCATGAGTTCAGTTCTATTCCTGGTGTAAAGGAAGACGTCACAGAGATTATTATGAATATCAAATCACTGGCTATTAAAAATTCCAGTGAGACGAATGAGCCGAAGACCGCTTACATTGAGTTTGAAGGCGAGGGTGTGGTGACTGCCGGAGACATTCAGGTGGATCAGGATATTGAGATTATGAATCCGGATCAGGTGATTGCTACCTTAAATGGCGGAGCTGACAGCAAGCTGTATATGGAGCTGACCATTACTAAAGGCAGAGGCTACATCAGTGCAGATAAAGGCAAAAAAGAAGACATGCCTATCGGTATGATTGCAGTGGATGCGATTTACACACCGGTAGAGCGTGTGAATATGACAGTGGAAGATACCCGTGTCGGTCAGGTGACAGATTACGATAAATTGACACTGGACGTATTTACCAATGGAACGCTGGCCCCGGATGAGGCTGTCAGCCTGGCAGCCAAGGTTCTGAGCGCTCACTTAAGCCTATTTGTAGACTTGTCCGAGAATGCCAAGTCTGTAGAGGTGATGAGCGTGCAGGAAGACAATGAGAAGGAAAAAGTGATGGAGATGAACATCGACGAGCTGGAATTGTCCGTCCGTTCCTACAATTGTCTGAAGAGAGCTGGCATCAATACAGTTGAAGAGCTTTGCAGCAAGACTTCTGAGGATATGATGAAGGTTCGTAATCTGGGCCGCAAGTCATTGGAGGAAGTGCTGGCAAAACTGAAAGAATTAGGATTACAGCTAAACCCTAGCGAGGAGTAATCCGAGCTAGGGTGCTACTTCACGAACCGTCAAGGTTTGTGAAGGTACCGCAAGAGGTTTTTGTGAAGAGTAATCTTCACTTGGGTGATGCTTCACGAACCGCTAAGGTTTGTGAAGGTACCGCAAAGTTCTTTATGAGGAGTAATCCGAATTATAAACACACGATGGACATAGACAGCATTCTGCCAGTAAGCCCGAAGTGTATGACAGAGTGTTCCAGAATGGAGGAAAAGAAAGAATGGCAGGTTATAGAAAACTTAGCAGAACTGCAGACCAGAGAAAGGCTCTGCTTAGAAACCAGGTAACAGCTCTGCTTTACAGAGGCAAAATCGTTACCACTGAGGCAAAGGCAAAAGAGGTTCGCAAAATTGCTGAAGGCCTGATTGCTATGGCAGTAAAAGAGAAGGACAACTTCGAGACTGTTACCGTAACCGCTAAGGTTGCCCGCAAGGACAAAGACGGTAAGAGAGTGAAAGAAGTAGTAGACGGCAAGAAAGTTACCGTATACGATGAAGTTCAGAAGGAAATCAAAAAGGATATGCCCAGCAGACTGCACGCAAGACGTCAGATGCTGAAGGTTCTTTATCCGGTAAAAGAGGTTCCGGCAGAGGCAGCTGGAAAGAAGAAGAATACCAAACAGGTAGATCTTCCTGCAAAGCTGTTTGATGAGATCGCACCCAAGTATGCTGATCGTAACGGCGGCTATACCCGTATCGTAAAGATCGGACAGCGTCGTGGAGACGGAGCTATGGAAGTAGTTCTGGAGCTGGTATAATTTAACTGAGAGTAGATAGCAGGAGGCTGTGGCAAAAGAGAGAAGAATTTTGCGGCAGCCTCCTGTTTCCTAATCAGAGAAACAAGAAGTTTTCTGATTGGGAAGCACTCTTTTGTTCCTTGAAACTTGGATAAAGGCAGCAGAATGGGGAATTGGCGAATGATGGTGTTGTTTGTAATGATTGGGATGACGAAAGCAGAATTTCTGACTATGCCGGGTGTAGAGACAATGCTGAAGGATTTCCAGTCGAACCAGGTAAGGTGGGAGTTCTGGGCCCGTGGAACTGTAAAGCTGGATTTTCCCGTAAAACCGGAGGTTGTGCTGACTGATAGCATGCAGGTGGCAGAGAAGCTTTCAGCCACCGGCACTTGCTGCGTTGGCTATCAGAAGCCGGGAAATACAGAATTTTTTACTGGCGCGGAGCTAGTGCTGATTTCTTTTCTGAATTTGGACGCTGCCTTTTTTTCTAATATTTATCGCAGACACCAGGGACTGCCGGTGGTGATTGCAGAGACGGAGCATCTCTGTATTCGCGAGAGCGCTCCGACAGATTTTGACGAGCTGTATTGGATTTCCAGGGAAGATGGGAATTCAGACTACATGGAAGCTATGGGGAGCGATGAGGAAGAGGAACGGGAAAAATTTTTGGACTATATCCGCTGTATGTACCAGTTTTATGGCTTCGGCCTCTGGACTGTGGAGGAGAAGGAGCATGGTAGGATTGTGGGACGCTGCGGTTTTTTTGTCACAGATGAGATTCCGGGAGGCTGTGTGGAAATTGGATATTTGATCGGGAAGAACTATCGGAGAAAACATTTTGCCCTGGAAGCGTGCAGACAGATTTTGAACTATGCCTTCTATGATTTGGAAATACCGAAAGTATATGCAGCCATCCGTAAAGAGAACAGACCTTCTCAGGAGCTGGCAAAGCGGCTGGGATTTTGTCTTTCCGGGAGAGCGCATTCAGAACCAGGAACAGAATTGTGGATTGCGGTTGGTACTCATCAGACAGTGCCGGAAGCATGAGCCGATCAGAGCGGGCTGGAGAAAGGAAATAGGACAGGAAGGCTTGAGACAGCGGGGACTGGCGAAAAGGATAAGACAACAGAAAATGCAGAAAAAACGACTGCCGGAAGGAACTTCAAACAGGAGGAGATACGCTCTTGATCGGTTGAAGTTTTTACAGCAGTCGTATTTTTGTCATAGGAGATTTGTAGTATCAGCGTATTGCCCCCTGTACACTGATGCTAGCTGCGGGTGAGCACAACATTGAAAATTCAGCAAATTTCCATGACGGACAATTGGGCCGGAAAGAGGAGAAACTGCTCTTTCGTGACCATATGTTCCTTAAATATGGATTTGAAACCAATTTTTAAGAAGAATCTCCGAGAAGATATTATAAAATCAGCGTTTCTCCGGTTCTGGATAATCAATGCCGAAGGTATCCACAGTCATAGATTTGATCTTCTGTTCTTCCATAGGGCGATCATTGTAATCGGTATCCACTTCGGCAATTTTGTTTACGACATCCATGCCCTCAGTGATTTTGCCGAAAGCCGCATAGGCACCGTCCAGATGGGGCGCGTTTTTATGCATAATAAAGAACTGAGAACCGGCAGAGTTAGGATCCATAGCTCGAGCCATGGAGAGAACTCCTGCTGTGTGCTTTAAGCTGTTAGGCACACCGTTCTGGGCAAATTCTCCTTTAATGCAGTAGCCGGGGCCGCCCATCCCGTTTCCGTCAGGACAGCCGCCCTGGATCATAAAGCCATTGATCACACGGTGAAAAATCAATCCGTTATAAAAGCCTTTTTTAACCAGGCTAATAAAGTTGTTTACAGAGATGGGAGCCACCTCAGGGTATAATTCTAATTTCATTACGTCACCATTTTCCATTGTAATGGTAACCATGGGATTCTGAGCCATAATACTCTCCTTTCTTTTGCCGGGAACGCCGCGGCAGAACTGTAAATCATTTTAAAACCACCGAATTTGAAAAAAGAGATCCGGAGGCTTCTCTCTATTTATACCATATTTTTTCCAAAGGGGCAAGTCATGGAAGAAAAGAGCCCTGGGCTGGCCTGCCGTAAAAAGGATACAGCAGAGAGTGGGGGACTTTTTGCTGCGGAGAAGAGATAGAAGCGAAATCCACTGGTTTTTAGTGCTTCCTCTTGCTTTTTAAGGGTGTAGTTGATATAATCTGACAGATGGTATACCGCCTGAAGACAGGCGTATTTTTTGTGACACAGGAAATGTTTTTTATTTCATAGGAATCTTTTCTATGAAACAAAAATGTTCCGAAGGATCGCACTGCGGCGGACCGGAAAGATGCCGCTGAAGCGACAAGGCTCAGGCGGAGAAGTCTGCCAGCAGACTTCATTTTTATGCTGAGGTCAGATATGCCTGCGTCAGGCAGGAGAAAGAAGCAGCCAGATGAATATAATTAATGGAAAAAAACTGGAATTTGAATATGTGAAACTAGATGAGAATGGTCAGGTAGAGTCCAGAATGAAGGCCGTGGACGGCGTGGATCTGAATGTGCAGGCAGGAGATTTTATTGCAATCCTGGGACACAATGGATCCGGAAAATCTACTCTGGCCAAGCATATCAATGCGATTTTGCTTCCTACAGAGGGGACGCTGTATGTGGATGGCAAGGATACCAAGGATGAGAGCAAGCTTTGGGAGATCCGTCAGACGGCAGGTATGGTGTTTCAAAATCCGGATAATCAGATCATTGGAACTATAGTGGATGAGGATGTGGGATTTGGTCCGGAGAATATGGGGATACCTAAGGAAGAAATCTGGCGCCGTGTGGAAAACAGTCTGAAGGCAGTAGGAATGTGGGAATATCGTTCGCATTCTCCCAATAAGCTGTCTGGAGGACAGAAACAGCGGGTGGCCATAGCAGGAGTAGTGGCGATGCAGCCGAAATGTATTGTTTTGGATGAGCCTACCGCCATGCTGGATCCCAATGGAAGAAAAGAAGTGATCCAGACGATCCGGGAGCTGAACCGTCTGGAAAAGGTAACGGTGATCCTGATTACTCATTACATGGAAGAGGTGATCCATGCAGATCAGGTAATTGTGATGGATCAGGGGAAGATCGTGATGCAGGGCACTCCCAGGGAAATTTTTTCTCAGGTGGAAAAGCTGAAAGCCTACCGTTTGGATGTACCCCAGGCAACGCTGTTGGCTCATGAGCTTCGCAGAGAAGGTCTGGATTTGCCGGAAGACATCCTGAGTATTGAGGAGCTGACAGCGGCACTGGAAAGGTGCAGGAAGTCTCAAGGACAGAGCGGGGAAATTAAGACGGTGAATTCTGAGAAAAGGGAAGAAAAGAATGGAGAGGCCGGAGAAAGGATAAGTCCCCACAAGAAAAACTTGAAAAGATCCGGGCAAGAGGAAAGTGCAGGTGAGCGTTGTGGCAATTAAGATTGAGCATTTAAATTATACCTATAGCACAGGAACCGCCTTTGAAAAGCACGCTCTGAAGGATATTAATCTGGAGATACCAAACGGGCAGTTTATCGGTCTGATCGGCCATACAGGATCTGGAAAATCTACGCTGATCCAGCATCTGAACGGATTGCTGAAGGGAACCTCAGGAACCATTTATTATGATGGAGAATCTATTTATGGGGAAGGATACCAGATGAAAGATCTGCGAAGCAAGGTAGGACTGGTATTTCAGTATCCGGAACATCAGCTTTTCGAGATCGATGTCTTTCATGATGTATGTTTTGGCCCCAAAAATCTGGGGCTGAGCATGGAGGAAGTGGAAGAGCGGGCCAGAGAAGCGCTGGATCAGGTGGGACTGGGACATGAGTTCTATAAAAAATCTCCCTTTGAGCTTTCGGGAGGGCAGAAACGCAGGGTGGCTATTGCAGGTATTTTGGCTATGAAGCCGGAAGTTTTGATCCTGGATGAGCCAACCGCAGGACTGGATCCCAAAGGAAGAGATGAGATCCTGGATCAGGTAGCCAGACTGCATCGGGAACGGAAGATCACAGTCATCCTGGTTTCACACAGTATGGAGGATGTGGCCAATTATGTGGAGCGTATTATTGTGATGAACCGGGGGGAGGTACTCTTTGACCAGACTCCGGCAGCCGTATTTGCCCATTATAAGGAACTGGAGGCGGTTGGTCTGGCAGCCCCACAGGTAACATATGTAACCCAGAAACTGAAGGAAACAGGCTGGGATATTGATACCTCCGTTACAACTATTGAAGAAGCAAAGCAGGCGATTTTGAAGGCCCTGCACAGATAAGAGGATAAAGCTATGTTAAGAGATATCACCTTGGGCCAGTATTATCCGGCAGATTCATCGATTCATAAACTGGACCCGCGGGTAAAGCTGGCAGGCACACTGGTATTTATTATATCGCTGTTTGCCTTCCATTCCATAAGCAGCTATTTGCTGGCGACTTTGGCGCTGGCGGCAGTGATCAAAGTATCAAAAGTTCCTTTTTCCTTCATTGTAAGGGGATTAAAGACGATTTTTCTGCTGATGCTGATAACCGTAGTGTTTAACCTGTTTTTGACTCCGGGAACCCCGGTGGTTCACATCTGGAAGCTGACCATTACCTGGGAGGGAATCCGGGTTGCTGTTTTTATGGTGATCCGTTTGATTTATCTGATCATTGGATCTTCTGTCATGACCCTGACCACCACTCCCAACGATTTGACGGACGGGTTGGAAAAGGGCTTGGGATTTTTAAATAAGATTCACATTCCGGTGCATGAGATCGCAATGATCATGTCCATTGCTCTTCGTTTTATTCCTATTTTAATGGAAGAGACAGATAAGATTATGAAGGCTCAGATGGCCAGAGGGGCAGATTTTGACAGCGGAGGCCTGATACAGAAAGCAAAGAGCATGGTTCCGCTGCTGGTTCCTTTGTTTATTTCCGCATTCCGAAGAGCCAACGATCTGGCGATGGCTATGGAGGCCAGAGGATATCATGGCGCTGAGGGAAGAACAAAAATGCGGCCGCTGGAATACAAAAAGAGAGATCGTATTGCCTATGGCTTCCTGTTTTTGTATCTGGCAGCTATGTTTCTGATAAGCCGGTATGTGCAGATAGAGGCCTGGATTGGGCTTCTGTGGAAATGAGGCTCGGAGAAAATGAAGAGAGTAAAATTGATCGTGGCCTATGACGGAACGAATTATTGCGGCTGGCAGGTACAGCCGAATGGCAACACCATTGAAGCAGAGCTAAACCGTCATCTTTCAGAGCTTTTAGGTGAGGAGATTAAGGTTACCGGAGCCAGCCGGACGGATGCAGGAGTTCATGCTATGGGAAATGTGGCTGTATTCGATACCAGTGCCAGAATGCCGGCAGAGAAGATCTCCTATGCCATGAACACCAGACTGCCTTCCGATATCCGAATTCAGGGATCTGAGGAGGTGGCTCCTGATTTTCATCCCCGTTTTTGTGAAACCAGAAAGACTTATGAATACCGGATTTGCAACCGACGGTTTGCCAATCCCTGCGAGCGGCTGTATTCCCTGTTTTATTACTGGGATTTGGATGAAAAACGGATGCAGCAGGCAGGCAATTACCTTATAGGCACCCATGATTTTACCAGTTTCTGTACGAACCGGCCGGAGATTCCTAATCGGATCCGTACAATTGAGACATTGGATGTGATGCGGGCGGGAGAGATGATCACAGTGCGGATTTGTGGAAACGGTTTTCTCTACAATATGGTGAGAATCATTGTAGGAACACTGCTACGTGTAGGAAGCGGCCAGATGGAGCCGGAGGAGATCCCCAAAATCTTGGAAGCAAAGGATCGGGGACTGGCAGGAGAAACCGCCAGACCGGAAGGGCTGATGCTCAAACAGATTGAGTATCTGTAGCGCCAATGCAGGGAAAGCGCCAGACTGCAATCGCGCTGTATTTAGCAGGATTAAATTTCACGGCGGAGTGGAATTTAAATTTGCAATGGAGAATGTATTTGATAGCTGTATGAAAAGTTGTATGAAAAAAGAAAAATCAGTTGACACACATGGCAATCTATATTATAATGATTCAATGTGACCAAGTATGTAAATGTTCCAGCCAAAGCCCCGGTAAGAACATTTTACCATAAAAATGTCGGGAGGACGGAAATAAGCCTCTGCCAGCCCGAGCCGAAGTTCTATCAAGATTTAAGGAGGAAAACCAATGAAAACCTATATGGCTAGTCCGTCAACGATTGAAAGAAAGTGGTATGTAGTTGATGCAGAAGGACTTACCCTTGGACGTCTTGCATCTGAAGTTGCAAAGATTTTAAGAGGAAAAAATAAACCCACCTTCACTCCCCACATTGATACCGGTGATTATGTAATCATCGTAAATGCTGAGAAGGTAAAAGTAACCGGTAAAAAGTTAGATCAGAAGATTTATTACCATCATTCTGAATACGTAGGCGGAATGAAAGAGACCACTCTGCGTGAGATGATGGCTAAGAAACCGGAAAAAGTAGTAGAGCTGGCAGTAAAAGGCATGCTTCCTAAGGGACCCCTGGGCAGAGAGATGTACAAAAAACTCTTTGTATACGCAGGTCCGGAGCATAACCATCAGGCACAGAAGCCGGAAACACTGACATTCTAAGAGGGAGGTAAAGAACATTGGCTACAGAAAAATTCTACGGAACAGGAAGAAGAAAAAAATCTATTGCACGTGTTTACTTAGTACCTGGTACTGGTAAGATCACCATTAATAAAAGAGATATCGACGAATACTTCGGTCTGGAGACCCTGAAGCTGATCGTACGTCAGCCCCTGGTTGCTACTGAGAACGTTGATAAGTTTGACGTATTGGTAAATGTGAAGGGCGGCGGTACTACCGGTCAGGCTGGTGCTATTCGTCACGGCATTTCCAGAGCACTGCTGCAGGCAGATGCTGAGTACAGACCTACTCTGAAGAGTGCTGGTTTCCTGACACGTGACCCGAGAATGAAAGAGCGTAAGAAATACGGTCTCAAGGCAGCTCGTCGCGCTCCGCAGTTCAGCAAGAGATAAGCTCTCTGTTGCAGAACAGACAATTTCAAACAGCATTTTTACAACTCCTCAGGACTTCGGTTCTGGGGAGTTTTTTATTTCATAGGAAGGAATTTCCTATGAAATAAAAATGCTCTGCAGGCCAGGCGGTCAATAGCTTCTTCTGCAAAGTGAAAGACAATCTCCTGTACTGCTTTTATAAACGTAAATTCTTGCTGCGCCGGATCAGCCAGAGAATCAGCCAGAGTAAGCTGACGGGAAAGGAAAACAAGCTCAAAATAAGCAGTCCGGCTCCAAATGATCCGAACAGGGACTCACCGGCTGCGATATTGCTGATGATTCCGAACAGCGCGAGACAGAAACTAAAAGAGAGCCAACAAAAGAAAGCGAGTTTGCTTTCTTTGGCATTTGCGGGGACTCTTGCTTCTTCCTTTTTGCTTCCAAGCTGTTTTTTTAACTGTTCACTTAGAAACTGCTCCTGTTCCTCTAATTCGGTGTCTCCGATTGCTCTTGCGTAGTCTGACCGAAGCAGGTGATATCCCATTTTATCCTGCGTATTTTTGGCTTGACGCAAAAATTGTTCTAAGGTTTCTTCAGCTTCTTCCCAGCACTTTTGTTCCAGCAGAGCGGAGAACCAGTTGGCTGTTATAATATTTTTGGAATGTTTGCTGAATGCCCAGGGACGCCAGTGATTCAATCCCTGTTTCAATTTTTTTAGGTCGTGGTCGTTTTGATAAGTTACTACATAAGGGTTCAGTTTTTTTGCCAGCCAGCGTTCATATTTACAAGATACCCAAAAAACAAGAGCCAGCAGCGAAAGAATCGCCACAACTGCAATCCACATGGTCTCATAAGAAAAAAAGTGATCATAAATCAGGCATGCTGCGCCGGTGAGGGCCGCAATGCCGAAAATTGGCCATGGATTTCTCATAATAGCATATCTCCAATCATCTGTTTGCATAAAGAGTTCAATATGGACAAATTGTCCTGGTTATATGCACATATTATAGCATTTGAGCGGTCTCTCGTCATCATTTTCCAGCAGGATGACGGGAAATTTCATAAAGATTTTTACAACTTTTCAGGATCTCGTTTCCGAGGCGTTTTTTGTTCAATGGGAAGCTGTAATTGTGTAATGTATTCGGTTTCATCGGAAGTTGTGTGGATATCAATCCAAAGAATTTCTAATAAGTTGCCTAGAACGGTGAAATTGTGGGCGTGAGCGTATTGCGTAAGCTGCTGTCCCCAGTAGGCGCTTTGCCTATAATTCCCGCGATAAGTGACGCACAGGTAATTCCCGCCATCAATGACATCAGAGCCCTCTTCGTCTATCAGAAAAACAGATTGGTAGGACAGTTTTTTTTTCTCTAATAGCATTGACAGAGAAATTACGGTTCCAATTTGATTACTTCCAATAATGTATAAACGATTTTGATTTAAATTGATCAGTCGTTTGATCAGAAAATCCATTTCTTCTTCATTTTCATATCCTTCAGGTAGATAGTGGCAATGGCGGGGAGGAATGTTCATTAAGCGGATTTCACCCAAAGGAAGAGATAAGGCGGAATGAATGTTGTCTAATCGGTGTGCTACGTTTTTTTGCAGCTTTTGCAGATACTCCATTTGTTTTGCAATGGCTTCTTTTTCATCCTCCAGCATAGAAAGGGAAGACGAAACGGTGTGATGTTTTAAGTATTCGTGGATTTGTTCCATCGTAAATCCAATGGAACGCAGATCCCGGATGACATTTAATCGCCATATATCGTGGATACTGTATTGCCGATATCCGGAGGCAGAGCGCTGTGGTTTGATAATTCCAATCTCTTCGTAGTAACGTATGGAATCTACTCCGATACCATATAATTTAGAAATTTCACCAATTTTAAAAAACTTTTTCATATTTTATATTTCTCTCCTTGACTCTAGTATTATACCAGAGTTTATAATTGCTTCATAGCGGTTTGAAAAATAAATTTTAGAAAGGATTTTTTAAATGCGTTCAGTTTTCAAGGAACTTAAAGTATCATCCATATTACTTTTGTTGTTGGGAAGCGCAATATTAGCTTTTGGACTTTACAATATTCATTCTGTGTCCGATGTTACAGAGGGCGGCATCCTGGGATTAACCCTTCTTCTGGAATATTGGTTTGGTATTTCGCCATCTGTTTCCGGTTTTGTACTGACAGCAGTATGTTATCTTTTGGGTTGGAAATTGCTGGGGAAACTTTTTCTTGTATATTCTTTTATTTCTTCTATTGGATTTTCTTTTTTTTATAGAATCTTTGAACAGTTTGAACCATTATTTCCTAACATTGGTGAAAATCCACTTCTGGCGGCAGTTGCGGGAGCATTGTTTGTAGGTGTGAGCGTCGGGCTATGCGTCCGGGTGGGCGGGGCGCCGACGGGAGATGATGCGCTTGCAATGAGTTTGAACAAAATACTTTCGCTGGATATTCAGTGGATTTATTTGATCAGTGATTTGACCGTATTACTGATTTCTCTGACCTATATTCCAATAAGCAGGATTGGATATTCGCTTTTAACTGTTATTTTATCAGGCCAGATCATTGGCCTTATGCAAAAGATTCCATTTCCTCAATTTATGGGACTTGGAGAAGCAGTAGAGGATTAAAGCGGAATGGCGCATGCCAGGATGTTGTCGAATAGAATCCTGTTTTGTATCGAACGCTTAATTTACTCTTGTCAGATAAACGACTGTTTACTATACTCAAAAAAGGAAATCGTCGTTTATCGGTTTATGAAAAGTCAAGCTTTTTTGAAAAAATATTTTTTGCAGCAGGATCAAGGCAGAAAGGATGAAGGGCAGAATATTATGGAACAGAAAATTGTGATAAGAAATGAGAGACAGGATGATTGGGCAATCGTTGAAAAGATTACGAGGCAAGCGTTTTATAATCAGTATATTCCAGGTTGTGTGGAACACTATTTAGTCCGCAAGATGCGAAAACATGAGGATTTTATTCCAGAGTTGGATTTTGTTCTGGAATTAAATGGAGATGTGATTGGCAATATCATGTATACAAAAGCAAAGCTTACAGATGAATCTGGAAAGGAAAAGCATATTTTGACGTTTGGGCCGATTAGTATTCTTCCTTCCTATCAGCGAAAGGGATATGGGAAAATACTCATAGAGCATTCATTTTCTGAGGCGGTTCCATTGGGGTATGATACGGTTGTGATCTTTGGCAGTCCGGCCAATTATGTCAGCAGTGGCTTCAAAAGCTGTAAGAAATATAATGTATGTATTGGCAATAAGAAATATCCTGCGGCAATGATGGTAAAGGAACTGATTCCAGGCGTGCTTGCCGGACATGAATGGGTTTATCAGGATAGTCCGGTTATGGCAATCCGGGAAGAAGAAGCACAGCGATATGATGATAGTCTGGAGCCCATGGAAAAGAAATATTTGCCAAGCCAGGAGGAATTCTATATTATGAGCCATTCCTTTTTGGAGAGCGGCGAGTGACAGAAGAAGATATGGATTGCAGAAAAGGAAAAACAAAGAGCCAATGAAATGATGCGAAACGCAAGCCGTAATCCGGAGGATGGGATGCAGAACGGACATTTTGCAGGATGATTTGGAATAGTTTTTCAGCAAAGAAAATGGAGATGTTGCAGAATGCCAATCCCAGCGGCCTTTCGGTATGTTTTTCCCGGAAAACAGGTTCGTTTTCGGAGAAAAATCACTCGGAAGGATGCTGCTGGAGGTATTTTGCAACATCTCCTTTTGCAAATGAAAATATAAAATTAAACAGTCCTCAGTGATGCTCCTTGGGTAGGGTGATGTTCAGCAGAATAGCTACGATCACTGCAATGACCACAGGAGATTTCCCGAAGATGGTAGTCACCCAGTCGGGAAAAGCTGCCAGAGAGGAGGATGCCTGTGAGACACCCATACCCAGGGCAGCGGCGAGCCCTACAATGGAAGTATTCCGATAATTCATTTCTTCAGACATTACCAGCTTGATGCCGGTCATGGCAATGGAGGCGAATACGGAAACGGTAGCTCCGCCCAGCACTGCATAGGGAATGGTGGTCAAGATGGCGGAAAACTTGGGAAGGAGTCCGGCGAACAGGATGATCACTGCGGACATTCCCAGCGTGATGCGGTTCACTACTTTTGTGGTGACTACGATTCCCACATTCTGGCTGAAGGTAGCTGTGGGAAGACAACCAAGGAACGCTCCGACAATGTTGGAAATACCGTAGCCGGAGATAGCCCCCTGCAATTCGCTGGTGGAGGGTTCCCGATTTAAGCCTCCGGAAGTGGTGGCAGAGAAGTCACCGATGGCCTGAATGGCGTTTACCACAAATAAAATTCCCAGAGCCACACAGGAAGAAACTTCAAATTCAATGCCAAAGTGCATGAGCTGCGGAAGCTGAAGGACTCCTGCCTGCGCCACGCTGTCAAAGTTTACCATTCCAAAAGGAATGGAAAAAAGGTATCCGGCAATCATACCGAGGAGGATGGAAGCCAGCTTGAAGAATCCTTTCCCAAAGTGATTTAAAACGGTAACCACAATGAGCGTAAAGATAGCAACCACCCAGTTTTGCCATTCGCCATAGGTCGGCTGTCCTGCACCCCCGGCCATGTAGTTGATGGCAGTGGGGTATAAAGAAAGACCTATGGTGAAGACCACGGTTCCTGTGATCAGAGGAGGGAAGAAGCGGCGAATCTTTTTGATGGCAAGTCCCACGGCAATGGCGCAGAGCCCTCCGATGATCTGAGCACCGAAGATGGCAGCGATTCCATACTGTTCTGCAATGGCCTGCATACTGGGTACATAGGCAAAGCTGACACCTAAAATAACCGGCAGTCCCGCACCCAGACGAAAACTTCCCTTTTTCCCAAGCGGGAAGAGCTGCAGCAGTGTGGCAAGGGCGGACACCACAAGTGAAGCCTGGATTAAGAGAACCCGATCCGGAGTTTCTAATCCGGCTGCACCGGATACGATGATAGCAGGAGTGACGCAGCCTACGATCATGGCAACTACGTGCTGCAAAGCAAGGGGAAATGCCTGGCTTAGTTTGGGAACACCATCCATTTCAAAAAGTGAGGCGTGCTGTTTTTCCGGTTTCATAATTTAACTCCTCCTTTACGCTAAATGGATGTGCGTACCGGTTTTGCCCTGGATACCGTCTTTTGCTTTCTCCAACAACGTAATGAGAGATGTGCGCCCTGATTTTGATTCGGCAAATTTTACAGCGGCCTGAACCTTGGGAAGCATGGATCCGGGCGCAAAAGGTCCTTCCGCCA
>CABRXX010000024.1:0-37437 GCA_902475025.1 uncultured Lachnospiraceae bacterium
GATCTTCATCAGGTTCGCATAACCGGTATTGTTCTCCGCTAACAGCACCAGATGATAGTATCTGTCATCTCCCCCTGCCCGGCCTGACTCCCGGTCGAACCGGGATCCTGGCGCCACATACACCTCACAGCCCAGAATCGGATTGATGCCCGCCTCCTTGGCTGCCCGGTAAAAATCAATCACTCCAAACATCACTCCATGGTCTGTGATAGCTGCGCTGTCCATGCCCAGCTCCTTGACTCTGGCTACATACTCTTTGATTTTATTGGATCCATCCAGAAGACTGTACTCTGTATGGACATGCAGATGTGTAAAATTCAAATTTATCCTCCGTATCCGGTCTGATGAATTGTTTTGTGCTTTGCACGTCCGCAATTCTGCCTTTCTATATATTTTATATGAAATTAATCGCCAGCATATAAAGAACTCCTATGGCAGCTCCTGCCGCAAGGGAAGGTGTAAACAATTCCCCCGTTCCATCTGTACGCTTTCTGTTCTCCTTTTCCTGATCCGTTCCGTACGCTTCTCCTGCGCGATACCTCTGCCAGGAGCTTTCCCCTGAGTCATAGACACCATCTCCGTCCCAGCCTTCCGGCCGCTTTGTCTCAGGAGAGCCTCCTGTCAGACATTCCCTGGTAAAAAGATTTCCCTTACCGTTTCTCCTGGCAATGAAACGAAGTGCCAGAAAGGCCAGAATACCGCCCAGCACTGCGGACAGCGTGTAACCCCCCAGAGCAGCCAGAATCTCCTTCCGGCTTGCCATCGTCTCCACCGCCTGGGGCAGCTGGCTGATTCCCATCATTTCTTCCAACTCTTTTAACAGCTCCATCATATAGACGCTGTTGGCATTCAGAAGAAAATGAAGGAACATAGCGCTTAGCAGGCTTCCGCTGGCCTCTACAAGAAGGGCAAATACCACCCCCAGAACAAATCCGTAGAAAAACTGATTTAGATTCATGTGGAGCAGGCCAAAACAAAATCCACTGAGCACAGCTGCCTTCCACACTCCCGCCGGACGGTAGCTGTGATAAAATACCCCGCGGAAGATAAATTCCTCTGAAAGGGCTGGCAGAAGAGCCACATAAGCCAGGTTCCTCATCAGAGAAGAATCGTACAGCTCCATCATCGTGCCTGCCACATAGTTTTCCGTAAAAAGCATAGAAAACAAATTGAGCCAGGCCATCACCGGAGTCAGCAGCGATGCCAGCACAAAGGTCATCAAAACCGTGCTCACCTTAGGCATATGAAGCTGCAGGTCATTTAGAATGTCCCCTCTGGTGCATCCGATATAGATCAGTACAGGGAGCAAAAAAATCATCTGGGTCATTGCCAGATTCTGATAAATACCAAGCCCCTCCCAGAAACGGGAGAATACAAAGGGGGCGCTTAAGGATATCACCACCAGCCCCAAAAACAGTCTGTTCACGCTTACCGCTTTCTTCATATGTTTTCCTTTCCAGCTAAACTATCCATTTTGTTATTTCTTATCATACCACGTTTTGCAGTTTTTTAAAAATTCTTTTTTTGCGCTACCGTACCCACGCAGCAGTGCGGATATTTGACGAATACCGCTAAAATCAAAGACCCCGCAGCAAGCTGCGGGGTCTTTATTTTCTCTTCTTAGCTGTTGATCATGAAATCAATCAGTCTATCAATATCTTCTTTTTCATAAGCGATAAGCTCCAGCTCCGGGATCTCACCGTTGGAAAAAATATTTGCCATAGATACATACTGGCTCAGTTTGGATTTCAGGTTCAGTCTGTCGCCCTCACCAGTTACCAGTTCTACTTTTCCTACACATTGATCTACTACCTTGAAGAATTTGTCAATATCAGTGATGTTTTGTACTTTCATCCCTATATTCTCCTTTCATCTCTCTAAACTCATCTCTGCTCTACGCCCTCAATATAATACAGATTTTTCCGGAAATCAAGTACTTTTTTCATTTTCATTGTTATATAAGTATTGCACAAATTTAACCTTCATTTTTTGTGCAATACTTATAATTCCGGTCCGTCTTATTTCATTGCAATGGCTTCGATCTCCAGCAGCGCATCCTTGGGAAGACGGGCTACCTCCACGCAGCTTCTTCCTGGATACGGAGACGGGAAATGCTTTGCATACACCTCATTGATAGCAGCAAAATCTCCCATATTCTTGATAAATACAGTAGTCTTAATCACCTTGTCCATAGTTGTCCCTGCAGCAGCCAGAACCTCTCCTATATTCTTGAAGGCCTGTTCCGCCTGAGCTGCAACACCCTCCGGTATCTGTCCGGTAGCCGGATCTACCGGAAGCTGCCCGGAAGTAAATACCATTCCGTTTACCTCAATAGCCTGGGAATAGGGCCCGATAGCTGCCGGCGCCTTGTCTGTTGCAATTACTGTCTTCATACTAAAATCCCTCCTATTTCAATACATAGTTTAGCTTTTATGATCATGTCCGTCTCAAAGAATTATCTGGATCCGGGCAGTAAAGCACTACTTTTTTAAAATCCTGTTTTCTGTGATCTCTATTTTTCCCTGTTTCAAAAGACGGCCCACGGCCCGCTTAAAGGCATTTTTGCTCAGGCCGAATTCTCTTTTGATGATTTCTGGAGACACCCTGTCATTGAAAGGCAGAACCCCCTCAAATTCTTCGATCACCTGCATCACCAGATTAGCATCCCGATCCATCTGAAGATAGGCCTTGTCTCTTAAGCTAAGATCCAATTTCCCGTCCTCTTTTACCTTGGTGACTCTGGCTTCCACCACATCTCCCACAGCCAGCCCTTCACTGGCCTCCCATTTAGGAATGAGTCCGGAGTACTGATCCTCCACTGCCACAAACAGGCCAAAGTTGTCACTGGTTTCATAGATGCGCCCCCGCACCTGGTCCCCTATCTGATAGGGGGAATTGGTCCCCAAATAATGGTAAACATTCATGGTTGCGCAAAGACGCTGGCTCTTATCAATATAAAGGGCTGCCAGACACTCCTCCCCGGCTTTCACCTTCCTTGTCTGCTCCCGAAAAGGCAGCAGAAGATCTTTTTCCAGGCCCCAGTCTAAAAACGCGCCGATACGGCCTACTTCTTTTACCGTAAGCAGGGCCACCTTTCCCAGGGTCACCTTGGGTTCCCTCCTAGTGGCAATCATCCGATCCCTGGAATCCTTATACAAAAAAACCCGAAGGGCATCACCTGCCTCGGCCCCTTCCGGCACCTCCTTCTTCGGAAGCAGCACCCGCTCTTCTCCCTCTCCCAGGTACACGCCAAAATCCACCTTTTTCGTAATCTTTAATTCCTGATATTCTCCTAAATACAGCATACTCTCTCCTGTTTTTCCGTTCTGATTTTTTCTATTTCTATTGCCTTATGTATATGGTATCATATTTTTTCGGCCTTGGCCAATGGATTTCCGTGTTCTTCCAAAATCTATTTCCAACCAGCCCTCTGCCTCTCTTACTTTTGCAGGAACATTACCACTGCGTAAGGTTTTCCTTCCCCATTGCAAAGCTCCACTGTAACCGTATTCTTCTGGCGGCACACCACCGGAAAAATCTCATCCCGAAGTCTGGCCTGCATTCGATACTCCGCCCGCAGTTCCCGGATAGCGAACCCTTCCGGCAGATAAGCTGCCGCCATAGCAATATACTGGCCATTATTCACATGATGATTGGTATCCAGCTGATTCTTTCCTATATAAAAAGGAACTTCCGGCTCTCCTCCCTCGGGGAGGCTTATCTTTCTGGAAGCATATTCCATATCCAGAGGCGGCTCCGTCTCATAAAGCTTTGCCATCTCAGGCTCCATTCTGGCAGGACGCTGCTTTTCCATATCAAACAGTACCCAGACACTGTTGGCTCTGGCCAGCATAGTTCTCTTCTGATCCAGAAGGGCAAAATTTCTCAGCCCCATAAAGCCTTTAAAATCGTAGGCCCAGGTCTGAGCGGTCACCAGCTCCCCGAGCCTGGGCGGACGGTCGTACACAATCTGCCAGAACGATAAAATCCAAGCCTGATGGCGCTTTTTTAAATACTCCACTCCGACCCCCAGCTGTTCTGACTGAAAAGTAGACACATCCTGAAAATAATTCACCAACCCGTTGACAGACAGTTTTCCATCCTCATCCAATTCACTGTAGCGGATGCGGCTGTTAAATTCATATTTCATTCTCCGGTTCCTTCTTTCCTTTTTCGCAGGAATATGTTTTGATCCTTGTCTTTGAATAATAAAAATAAAGTCTGCTCGCAGACTTCTCCGCCTGCGGCGGGTCGCTTCAGCGACATCCTCCCTGCCCGTTGCAGCGCGATCCTGCCAAGCATTTTTGTTTCATAGGAAGAAATTTCCCATGAAACAAAAAGGGGGATGTTGTAAACAACATCCCCCCTATACAGGGCTACAAGGATTCGAACCTTGAAATGACGGAGTCAGAGTCCGTTGCCTTACCATTTGGCGATAGCCCTTCGTAACGACAAGGGTTATTATAACCAATGTTTTCAAAAAATGCAAGCCCTAATTTAAATTTTTTTTATTTTTTTCTTATTTCCAGTTTTCTGTTTCTTTTTTCACCTTTTCTCTTTGCTTTTTTCCAGGATCTGCTGTACTATAAGGATAGCTTTATGGCCACAGCATCTGTGCAATGCCGCGAATCGTTTTTGTTTCATTCGAAAGCAGCATATTCCCGTATGCAGATGCTATAAATACATTTGATTTTGAATCACCAGCAAAGGAGCTTACTATGAGTACAATGAATCTGACCCTCATGACGGATTTATATGAGCTTACCATGATGCAGGGCTATTTTAAAACCAATTCTCAGGAGAGAGTAGTGTTTGACGTTTTTTACCGTAAAAATCCTTCTGACGGCGGCTACGCCATTACAGCCGGACTGGATCAGGTGATGGATTACATCAAGAATCTCCGTTTTAGCCAAAAGGATATCGAATATTTAAGAAGCCTGGAAATCTTTGAAGAAGATTTTCTCTCCTACCTGGCTGGTTTCCACTTCACCGGCGATATCTATGCTATCCCGGAAGGAACGGTAGTCTTTCCAAGGGAACCTCTTTTAAAAGTGATCGCTCCTATTATGGAAGCCCAGCTTGTGGAAACTGCCATTCTCACCATCATCAACCATCAGAGCCTGATCGCCACCAAGGCTGCCCGGGTGGTCTACGCTGCCAAAGGTGACGGAATTATGGAATTCGGCCTTCGCCGGGCTCAGGGACCGGATGCTGGGATTTACGGAGCCAGAGCCGCCATGATCGGCGGCTGTGTAGGCACCTCCAACGTGCTTACGGGACAGCTTTTTGACGTTCCTGTGATGGGAACCCACGCCCACAGCTGGATCATGAGCTTTCCAGATGAATACACCGCTTTCAAAACCTACGCCAAGCTGTACCCTAACGCCTGTACCCTGCTGGTGGACACCTATGACACTCTGCGCTCCGGCGTGCCAAATGCCATCCGGGTATTTACCGAGATGCGGGAGGCAGGCATCCCCCTGAAGCATTACGGCATCCGTTTAGACAGCGGAGACCTTGCCTATATGTCCAAGCAGGCTAGAAAGCTGCTGGATGCAGCCGGATTTGAGGATGCGGTGATCGCTGCTTCCAGTGATCTGGATGAGCATCTGATCTACAGCCTGAAAAACCAAGGCGCAACCATCACTTCCTGGGGGGTAGGCACCAATCTGATCACCTCCAAGGACTGCCCGGCTTTCGGCGGAGTGTACAAACTGGCAGCCATCCAGGATAAAGAGGGAACTTTTATTCCAAAGATCAAGCTTTCTGAAAATACAGAAAAAATTACCAACCCGGGCAATAAGACCATTTACCGAATCTATGACAAACAGCACCACAAGATCCGGGCGGATCTGATCTGCCTGGCGGATGAAACCTTTGATGCAAGAAAAGATATGATCATTTTTGACCCGCTGGAAACTTGGAAAAAAACTAAGATCAAAGGCGGAACCTATGAACTTCGGGAACTTCTGGTTCCAGTTTTCCTCAACGGCGAGTGCGTATACACCTCTCCTTCTGTGATGGAGATAAGAGATTACTGTACCAAAGAGAAGGATACGATCTGGGATGAAACCAAGCGTTTCTACAATCCTCACCAGGTATATGTGGATCTGTCTGACAAGCTTTATGAAATCAAGGCAAAACTACTGGAGCAGATGAGCCTGGACGCATTAAACTGATAAAACGCCCCGCCGATGGCGGAGGGGGTGTTGCTAATACCTCCGATGGTACTATTTCCAGTGATTTTTCTCCGAAAATCAGTATATTTTCTGCGAAAAACAAACTGAACTTCCACCGAATTTCGTATTCTGCAGCATTCCCTTTTTTATGGAGATTTTTATGCTGAATTTACTGTTTGATATTGACGATACCCTGTATGACCGTTTCTCTCCCTTTGAGCCTGCTTACCTCCAACTCTTTCAGGGTCGGTTTTCTCTGGAACTTCGTCCTCTGTTCCATCAGTTTCTAAAAAGAGGCAATGAGATCCTGGATGATGCCATGGAGGGCCGCATGACCATGGAGCAAATGTATATCCTTCGATTTCAAAGGGCTATGGCAGACCTGGGTGCTGTCATCACCCCAAAGGAGGCTCTGGAGTTTCAGCGCCTTTACGCGAAGGAGCAGACCCGCATCAGCGTCAGCACCTGTCTGGCAGATGCCCTGGAATTTTGCTCCCGCCAGCCGGTATTCCTTGGTATCATTACCAACGGGCCCTCCAGTCATCAGCTGGCCAAGTACCGCACCCTTGGAGCCGCTTCCTGGATACCGGAAGATCACGTGCTCACCTCCGGGGAGGTTGGGGCCAACAAACCGGACATCCGTGTTTTTCAGACTGCAGCCCGCCGCTGGAACCTGACGCCGGAGCTTACCTGGTACATCGGAGATTCCTATGAACATGATATTGAAGGTGCGAAAAATATGAACTGGCATACCATATGGCTGGATCGCAGCTGCCGCAGTCAGACGGCTGATGCTTTTCCCTTTATGGAACCACTCCTGAACTGCCCTCCGGCAGGCACCTCTTCTGGAGCTTTTCCGGCAGCGGACCGCATCGCCTATACAGATGCCGATCTAGCTGTGCTGATTCGTCAACTGGTATTAAGCGGCAGGAATCAGGCACCTATATATTAAATTTCAAAAAAGAGGAAGCGTTTCTGAAACAAAAAAATGAGGATATTGCAAAATGCCACACTTCGGCATTACCCTTTCGAGTGATTTTTCTCCGAGAAATTACATCTTTTCAGAGAAAAACACACGGAAAATCGTATTTTGCAATATCCTCTTATATTTACTTTCTATTTGCCTAAATCTGTCCGGTTTTCATTCTATAAATTTACGGTTCCGTTCTTTTTGCCCTTCAGTCTGGAAAGCGCCCTGGCCAGAGTGGCCTGGGAAACCCGGTACTCCTGAATGGACTGCTTCTGGCGCATCTCCTCTTTCGCCCGCTCCATAGCCTCCCTGGCCCGCTCTTCATCCACCTCTTCCGGCCGCTCTGCAGTGTCCACCAGCACTATCACACGATTATTGGCCGCCTGGGCAAATCCGCTGCCTACTACCGCAGTCTCCCAGGTATCATCCGGCTTCTTAAATTTTAACTCTCCCGGTTGAATAGCCAGCACCATGTCCTCATGGTGGGCTAAAAAAGCCCATTCGCCGTCCATCCCCGGAACCACGGCCACCTGGCAGAAGCCTTTGTAAAATATCCGGTCGCTGGCAATCACCTTTAAATAAAATTCTGCCATTCCAACTCTCCTCCTTCCGGCTTACGCCTTTAAGGAGGCTTCCATCTGCCGGGCTTTCTCTTTCACATCCTCAATGGTTCCCACATTGAAAAAAGCCGCCTCCGGATACTCGTCCATCTCACCGTCAATAATCGCCTTAAAGCCTCTCACCGTCTCTGCCACTGGCACATACGTTCCCGGTACACCGGTGAAATTCTCTGCCACATGGAAGGGCTGGGACAAAAACCGCTGTACCTTTCTGGCACGATAGACTGTGATCTTATCCTCAGCAGAAAGCTCCTCCATACCAAGAATTGCAATAATATCCTGAAGTTCTTTATATTTCTGAAGAATTTCCTGAACTCTCCTGGCAGTCTCATAGTGTTCTTTTCCTACCACATCCTCCTCCAGAATCCTGGAACTGGATTCCAAAGGATCCACCGCCGGATAAATACCCTGTTCTACAATCTTTCTGGACAGCACTGTGGTGGCATCCAGATGAGCAAACGTGGTGGCTGGCGCCGGGTCAGTAAGATCGTCTGCCGGAACGTAGACCGCCTGCACTGAGGTGACCGATCCATCCTTTGTGGAGGCGATCCTCTCCTGCAGCTCGCCCAGCTCTGTCGCCAGCGTGGGCTGATAGCCTACGGCTGAGGGCATCCGCCCAAGCAGCGCAGACACTTCAGAACCAGCCTGCACAAAACGGAAAATATTATCAATAAAAAGCAGCACATTCTGCTTCTGTACATCCCTGAAATATTCTGCCATGGTAAGTCCGGTCTCCGCCACCCGCATTCTGGCTCCGGGCGGCTCGTTCATCTGACCAAATACCAGAGCCGTTTTCTCCAGCACTCCGGATTCTTTCATCTCGGTCCAAAGATCATTACCCTCCCTGGAACGCTCTCCCACGCCTGTAAAGATAGAATATCCCCCATGCTCTGTGGCAATGTTCCGGATCAGCTCCTGAATCAGCACTGTTTTTCCCACGCCGGCACCGCCAAACAAACCAATCTTTCCACCTTTGGCATAGGGAGCCAGAAGATCAATTACCTTGATTCCAGTCTCCAGCATTTCCGCCACCGGGCTTTGATCCTGGAAGGAGGGAGCTTCTCTGTGAATACACCATTTTTCTTCCTTCTCCAGAGTTTCCCCCTGATCAATGGGTTCTCCCAGCACATTAAACAGCCTTCCCAAGGTTTTCTCGCCCACCGGAACCTGGATGCCGGAACCGGTAGCCGTCACTTCCATATCTTTATGAAGTCCGTCACTGGAAGAGAGCATGATACAGCGCACCGTATTTTCCCCGATATGTTGGGCCACTTCCATCACGCACCGTTTTCCGTCCCTAAAAACCTCCAGGGCATCCTTGATATAGGGAAGATCTCCGTTCTCAAATTCCACATCGATCACAGGACCCAGAACCTGGACTATTTTCCCTTTGTTCATACGCCCACTCCTTTCGCCTTCTTTTTCTTTTTTTGCTTCTGAGCTCTTGCTCCGCTGATCACCTCTGTGATCTCCTGGGTGATAGCCGCCTGACGCACCCGGTTAAACTGAATCTCCAGATCGTGAAGCATGGCCTGGGCGCTGTCGTTAGCCGCCTGCATGGCCACCATCCTTGCATTATGCTCACTGCAGTAGGATTCCATCAGCGCGCCGTACACATAACCAAATACATAGTTGGGCACTACGTGATCCAGCACCTTCTCTGGAGAAGGGCGGAAAGAAAATTCCTCATGGGGTACATTCACAGGAATCTTTGGAATCTTAAAATCCTCTTTCATCAACGGCAGCAGCCTGGTTATATTTGTCTCTGTCTGCACCGCATTTTTCATATTGGTAAAGATCACATAGATCTCATCCACCTGCCCGCTCTCATACAAAGCCAGCAGCCTGGAGCCGATCTCTCTGGCCCGGTGCATGGTGGGATTCTGAGCTGTGTAGAGAAAGTGCTCATCCACCGGGATGTCTCTGGTGTGGAAATACTGCCTTCCCACCTCACCCACCACAAAAAGGGCATACGCTTCACAGTTCTCCAACTGCTCCTCCGCCAGCTTCAGCACATTATGGTTGTAGGCCCCCGCCATTCCCTTATCTCCGGTAATCACCAGATAGCCTCTGCGCTTTTGCGATTTATCCGCTGCCTTTTTGAAATACAAATGCTCAATGTCCGGCACATGACGGATAATTCTGGAGAGCATGGACTGAAGAGAAAAAAAGTAAGGCTCCGTCTCCTCCACCTCCCTGCGGGCTTTCCGCAGTTTCGTGGAAGAGATCATATACATGGCATTGGTGATCTTCATGGTATCACGAATGCTCTTCATTCTGCTTTGAATTTCTCTTGTATTTGCCATTCCCTATTCACCCTGTTTCTTCCAGGACGCTTTAAAACTTCCTGCTGCCTGCAAGATTCTCTGCCTCAGCTCATCTTTCAGATCCTTTGTAGCTGCCAGCTCATTCATAATCTCCGGCTGACTGGTGCAAAACCATTCCAGCATTTCTCTTTGAAATTCTTTTATCTGATCCAAAGGCACATCCAAAAATGCCTTGCCTGTAGCCGCACAGAGAGTCACCACCTGCTCCTCCATGGAAAGAGGGTGGCACAGAGGCTGCTTTAACAGCTCCATCAACCCCTTTCCATACTGCAAAAGCTCCTTGGTGGAACCATCCAGGTCTGAGCTGAACTGAGTAAACACCTCCATCTCCCGGTACTGTGCCAGATCGATACGTATACTTCCTGCCGCCTTTTTCATGGCCTTGGTCTGGGCTGCCCCTCCTACACGGGATACGGACAGTCCCACATTCACAGCCGGCCGCATTCCGGAAAAGAACAGGTCGCTCTCTAAAAAGATCTGTCCGTCTGTGATGGAAATCACATTGGTGGGAATGTAGGCAGACACATCTCCCGCCTGAGTCTCAATGATGGGCAGCGCTGTAATTGAGCCGCCTCCTGCCTCTTCATTCAGCCGGCTGGAACGCTCCAGCAGTCTTGAGTGAAGATAAAACACATCTCCGGGATAAGCCTCCCGTCCGGGAGAACGTTCCAGAAGCAGCGACAGGGCCCGGTAAGCCACTGCGTGCTTGGAAAGATCGTCGTATACAATCAAAACGTCTTTTCCCTGATGCATAAAATATTCTGCCAGCGCTGTGGCAGAGTAGGGCGCAATGTACTGCAAGGGTGCCGGATCGGAAGCAGTAGCAGACACCACAATCGTATAGCTTAAGGCTTCGTACTTTTTTAAAGTATTTACCAGCTTGGCCACCGTGGAAGCCTTCTGCCCAATGGCCGTGTAAATGCACACCACGTCTTTCCCTTTCTGGTTTAAAATCGTATCCATGGCAATGGAGGTCTTTCCTGTCTGCCGGTCTCCAATAATCAACTCGCGCTGCCCCCGTCCAATGGGAAACATGGAATCAATGGCAAGGATCCCGGTCTCCAGCGGCTGACTCACGGATTTCCGCTCTACAATGCCGGGAGCCTCTTCTTCCATGGGAAGATAACCGGCTGCCTGAATGTCCCCTGCTCCGTCAATGGGCGCTCCCAGAGGATCCACTACCCGGCCAAGGAACTGTTCTCCCACAGGAATACCTGCCCGCTTTCCGGTGCGCATGACCCGGGTTCCTTCCCGGATCCCAGTATCCCTGCCAAAGAGAATACAGGCCACCTCTTCCCGGCGGATATCCTGCACCATTCCCTTAATCCCGTTGTCAAACACCACGATCTCTCCGTACATAACATGGTCAATGCCGTCAATATTGGCGATGCCGTCTCCTACCCAGTTGACCACGCCCACTTCCTTTTCCTTCGCTTCCAGATCAAAGTCCCGAATCTCACTTTTCAGAATGGAGATGATGCCTTCCAGACTCTGAGGACGACGAGTCACCGCCTGCTGCAGCTTCTCCTCCATCTGACGGATCCGCCCTTTTTCTGACCAGTCAAACTCTTCTCCGCCAATGGTCAGCACAAAACCGCTTCCAAGGGTCTCATCCTGCTCCATGGTAAATTCCACCGAAAGCCCCTGGCTCTTTTTCTCTGCAAATTCCCGGATACCTGCCAGCTGCCGCTCATCCGGCGCTGTCACATATCGAAGCACTGCCTGAATACTTCCCTTCTTCTTCGGTTCTCTCTCCCGACAAACCTTACAGATCTCCAGAAACAGAGAAATGCTGTCATTGTCACAGAGAATTTTTAAAAAATCCCGGATTTCCAGCGGAAATACCCGGTCAATCACATGATGCTTTCTGGAAAGCTCCACAGAAGGATCTGACAGATCTGTAAGAATCTGCGGAACTGCCTCAAAGATTTCCTTTGCATGGTTCACCGTATCCTGGGGTATCTCCAGCTTTTGTATCATCTCCGCATATTTTTCTACTGCCTGCAACATACCTTACTCTCCATTCTGTCCCTGCGACTTCAAAAAACAGTCATACAAACGGCTGTCCTGTTCTCCCGATGCGGAAGCTCCTACCACCTTGGCCACAGCTCCCATAACCAGATCTTTGATCTCACTGTCTGCCTCCTGCAAAATAGCAGCCTTCTCTTTCTTTGCATCTTCTTTTGCATCTTCTACAATGACCCCGGCTTTCTCTTTTGCATCCTCTACAATGCGGTCATACTCCACCGCTGCCTCTTTCCTCGCCTGAGCCACAATTTCTTCTTTTTCCTGCTGTGCTCCCTTAAGGAGTCCCTCATACTTGGTCTGTTCTTTCTTTGCCAGAGCTTCTCTTTGCTCTGCCTGTACAAAGCACTGCTCTGCCTCTGTCTGGCGGGCCTTTAATATCACCCGAACCCGCTGAAACAAAAACCGTTTCAGCAGAAAGTACAGAATCAGCAGGTTAATCATATTAAATACCAGATTCCAGTCTAACCGAAGCATATTCGTTTCTGCCTTTCCAAATTTGTACTGTCAGGGCTGCCTTGCCCTGTTTGCTAAAAATATTTGTTTTTATACTGCCTGCATAGATGCCAAAGCCGTTATCAGCCCAAAAACAGAATGATCAGAAGGGCAATAACGAAACCGTAAATGGCGGTTGCCTCTGCCAGGGCACACCCCAAAAGGAGAAGCTTGCTGATCTTGCCCTCTGCCTCCGGCTGTCTTGCCACTGCATCCGTGGCCTTGGCTGTGGCGATGCCGATGCCTACGCCTGCTCCGATACCGGTTAATACTGCTACTGCTGCTCCGATTGCTACTAATGTATTCATGTCTTATTCTCCTTTTTCAAATGATTGATCTTCAACTATTTTTTGTTCTTCCAATTGCTTTTCTAAACGCTGCTCCCTATGTAGGATACTTTCTTTCATTCCCTTTGTAGTTATTCTTCTGGAAAACATCCTTTTCTCTACTCTACCGCTTCTTTGATAAACAGAGCTGTCAGGAACACAAACACATACGCCTGAATCAGGCCGTCAAAAATATCGAAATAAAAACTGAACGGCAGGGGCAGTGCCACCGGCACCAACTGCTTGATCAGCTCCATAATTACAAACGCTCCCAGCACATTTCCAAACAGACGCATACAAAGAGACAAGGGCCGGATAAAAATTTCCAGCACATTGATGGGCGCAATGATAGGAACCGGCTCTGCAAAGCCTTTCACCCATTTTTTCACGCCCCGTTTTCGAATCCCCGCCGCCTCAATCAGCAGGATGCTCATCAGAGACAGGGCTGCTGTCACATTCAGATCCTTAGTGGGAGGCTTTACTCCAAAAAGTCCGCTCACATTGGCAAAAGCTACATACAGCAAAACTGTGACCAGATAAGGTACGTACTGTTTTCCCTCCGGCCCGATCATATCCTCCACAAAATGGTCCAGCCAGGCAACTGCCGACTCCACTGCTGCCTGCCGCCTGCTGATATTGTGAATCTTCATATCATGGGTCAGCCACAGAACCAGCAGCACAAGCGCAGCCATGATCCCCCAGGTGATCACTGTGGACTCTGCCACACCGATGCCGCCGAAAATCGGGATTGTAAAGGCTGTCTCACAGTTTAATTCTTCCAACAGACTTGCCGCCAGCTTTTCCATAAAACCACTTCCTTTCCATACCAAATTCCTCCTTAGCTTTTTATTCAACCTTGATATCCAAATCCGCATGTATTATACTCACAGAGAAAGGATATGTAAAATATATATTTTCACTATTTGATATATCAAATTTGTATGTCTGTAATAACTTTTTCGATATTTTCAGCATTTTAACAATTTTTTCAGAGGGTTTCGGAAATCAGAGGAGGCAATTTTCATGAATATCAATTATGAATACTATAAAATCTTCTACTATGTGGCAAAATATAAAAGCTTTACCCTGGCCGCCAATATCCTTATGAGCAATCAGCCCAATGTATCCAGAGCAATCAGTAATCTGGAGGGGGAGTTGGGCTGCCGTCTCTTCGTCCGCTCCAACCGCGGCGTCACCCTGACACCGGAAGGCCAGAAACTCTACAGCAGGGTCTCCGTTGCGCTGCGTCAATTGCTGGCGGCAGAACAGGAGCTGACCGGGGCCATGAGTCTTCAGCATGGAATCGTGTCCGTGGGCGTCAACGAGACCGCTCTGCACACAGTATTTCTCCCTCTGCTGAAACCTTTCCATCAGCAGTATCCTGGAATCCGCATCCATCTCTCCAGCGTCACCACCCCCCAGGCTATCAGTGAACTAAAAAATGGGAGCGTGGATTTTGCCCTGGTCACTACGCCCACCGGCATCACACGCCCCCTAAGAGAGTATCCCATTATGCAGTTTCATGAAATTCTGGCGGCAGGCCCCCGTTTTGCTCACCTGGCAAAACAAACCTTTCATCTGGAACAGCTTCAGGACTATCCTCTGATCCTTTTAAATTCCCAGACCTCTGCCAGGGAATTTTACCGTGATTTCTTCCTGGAACATAACCTGACTCTGCACCCAGAGATTGAAGCCACTACCACCGACCAAATTCTTCCTATGCTGAAGAATGATTTGGGCCTGGGCTTTCTTCCGGATGCCCTGGCCAGGGATGCTCTGGAAAAAGGTGAAATCTTCCAGATTCCCTTAAGCTGCCCCATGCCCCCCCCCCGCAGCATCTGCCTGGTTAAGGACAACTCCCGCCCCACCAGCATTGCCGCCAAGGAACTGGAAAAGCTCCTGCTGCATCATTCCCTTCCAGGAAGAACGCTGTCAGCAAAGTAAAACGCCCTGCGTTCCCGCCTGCACCTCCCCGCAAAGCTAAGGGTTCCCGACAGGCGATGCAGGCTGTTTCCCACGCAATCTGTTTTCTACTCGATCACATGATATTCCTTCAGCAGCTTCTCAATATCCGTACCCTGAATCTGAGTCAGGAGCTTCTTTACCACCATCTTTTCCTTCAGTCCCAGCTTCATCTGGGTGAGAGGCTTACCGTCCCGAAGCTGAATGGAAGCGTTTAGCAGATCTCTCACATCATAAACACTGCCCCATACTTCCGGCACTCCACGGTCCACATTCAGCAGCGTATACACAGCCTCCATACCGGTGCGCATTGAGTATTCTGTGGTAAAAATGGTATCCCGACGGGTTTCTGCGAACTGACCCAGGAAAGCAAAATTTACAGCTCCTTGCGGAACCACCTCCGGCCGGTCTCCCGCTGTTCTTGGCATAAAGAAGGCAGTAATGTAAGGCATCATGCAGGGCACCGTATTGGCACTATTCTCTGCCAGCGCTTCAATTTCCTGTACAGGCACACCCAAATGATACAACCACTCCATACAGATTTCCTTTCCGGTGCAGTCTCTCATTGGTTTTTTCACAAAATTTCCGGGACGGTCGCTGAAAAGGCCATATACCCACACCACGCACTGATCCTTTGGCTGGTTTCTAAACTGGGGCTGACGGTTGATGGTCCAGCTTAACAGCCAGCCGGAATCTTTCACCGTCACAATTCCTCCGGTAACCACGCCTCCGCTGAACGGATCCCGCCTGCAGATTTTTTTAATGTAAGGAATGATCTTCTGATCCAAAGTTGTCACCGTAGCGCTCATCCAGTTGCTCTGTTCCGGATCGTAGCAGAATTTATCCGGATGTCCAAAGCTCTCATCCTGGGCGGCGATTCTCCGCCACATATCCCAGCCGCCGCCCGGTTTGATCTCTGTCTGGAACTTGGCGGGCTCATTCTGCGATCCCAGAGTGGAATTTTCCACACAGCCTCCGTTGGTAATAAACACCAGATCCTCCTCTGTCAAATCAATAAACTCCGTGTTTCCCTCTGCCATCAGCTCCAGCCTCTTTGCCGCCTTTCTTCCGGGAGTGATGTCAAACTCCACATTCACCACCTTGGTATTATAATGGAATTGAACGCCAAAGCTTTCCAAATATTTGATCATAGGAAGAATCATGGATTCATACTGGTTATATCTGGTAAAACGCAGGGCAGTGAAATCTGGAAGCCCTCCCACATGGTGGATATAACGCTGAATATAGCGTTTCATCTCCAGCGCGCTGTGCCAGTTTTCAAAGGCAAACATGGTGCGCCAATACAGCCAGAAATTAGATTCAAACACCTCTTCGTCAAAAAAATCTGTGATCCGCTTATCATACAACAGTTCATCTGCTGTGAAGAACAGCTTCATGATCTCCATGGCTCCCTTGTCGCTCAAACCAAACTTCCCGTCTGTATGAGCATCCTGCCCCTGCTTTTCTGTAGCCCGCATCAGGGAATAGTTTGGATCTTTTTTATTCAGCCAGTAGTATTCGTCCAGCACGCTGATCCCTTCTGTCTCGATGGAGGGAATGGAACGAAACAGATCCCACATCACCTCAAAATGGTTGTCCATCTCCCGGCCGCCCCGCATCACATAGCCAAGTCCCGGATACTCATACCCGTCACAGGCTCCTCCTGGAATGGCATCTTTTTCAAAAATATGGATGTGCTTTCCATTCATCTGGCCGTCTCTTACCAAGTAACAGGCAGCTGTCAGAGCTGCCAGACCGGTTCCTACAATATAAGCAGATTTCCGTTCCACTCCTTCCGGTTTTTTCGGACGGGCAAACGCTTCATAATTACCGCTTGAATAATACATCTCGATTCCTCCTTTTGGCAGGGGCTATAAAAAATCTGTTGCAGACTTCTCCGCCTGAATTGCTCTTACAACATCTTTCCCCTAAATGCAATGGTTCTTCTGATGCTGCTTATTCTACCCGTCCTCCCGCTTTTTTACCATAAACAAAAAAAGGGCGGTGATAAAAATCCTATCATCGCGCCATAATTGACTTATTTTTTATCATTTCTCCTGTTTTGATCAACAAAAATGCCAGGCAGGTTTCCCCGCCTCCAATCCGATATGCCTCCTTCAGTTCCTCCGAAATGCCTCCAGCGCCCTGCCAATGTCCCCCCGCACCAGGATGCTGAGGCGGTCGATAATTTTCTGAGGTTCTTCCTTCATCCCATCTTTTACCCAGTTTACCAAAATGCCCACAAAGGCATACTTATAAAAATCAGCAATAAACTGCTTATCCTGCTCCAGCACCTCCATGCCGACTCCCTGCTCCTCTATGACCCCCATCAGAAGGTCAAAGGTAAGCTGATACAGGTACGTCTCCATGTGTTCTCTGCTCACAGAATGGTACACATTGGTAAAAAAAGATTTATTGTCCTGCACTACTTGAAAGATGTTCAAAAACCCCTCCTGCCAGGTACTGTAAGTCTTTTTGTCTGCCAATGCCTCCGCTGCTTCCTGGGCGCAGATCCATTCTACCAGATCATAGATATCGCTGAAATGATAGTAAAAGGTCATGCGGTTCACTCCGCAGTCCTCTGTGATGTCATTGATGGTGATCTGATTTAACAGTTTCGTATTCAGCAGCTTTTTTAAAGACGCTGCCAGCGCTTTTTTGGTGATCTGGGACATGAATGTTGCCTCCTTCTTTCTTTTCTTCCCCTTAGGATTAAGGTATCAAAACCCCTCTTAACCAACGCGCTCTGTCAGATTGCACAAAAGGCTTGCACAAGTGACAACCGCTCATTTTCCCTAAGGGTCTATTTCTACGCAATACTGACATCCGTGTACAAAGGACAGCATCCCTCAAGCTATGATATTGACGGAAATTATCTCAGACACAAAACATTTAAGAAACATTCATGCGGTTTCGGAATTCATTGGCTGATATTCCCGTAATCTTCTTAAACACTCTGGAAAAATGGGCCAGATCCAGAAAGCCCACGTTCTCCGCCACATCCCCAATACGAAGAGCTGGATCTTTTAACAGGACTTTAGCCTCCTCCACCCGAATGGTGTTCAAAAGCTCGGAAAAACTTTGGCCCCCGTGGCGGTTCAACAGCTTGCTTAAATGCCACTGACTCACATAGATATGATCTGCCACTTCTGTCAGGGTCAATCTGTGCTGATAGTTTTTCTTCATATAGGCGATGGCGCTGTTTACCAAAAAACTTCCAGCCTGCTCCTGGCTGTCATTTTTTTCCATCTGTCCGGTCTGCTCCCCACAATCCTGCCCCTCCTGATAGTCCAGGCCCTTCCGGCAATCCGTATCCTCCTGACAGTCCAGATTCTTCCACAAAGTCGAATCGTCCCTAAGATCCGGCTCCTTCCCCTGTTTCTCCTGCTCCGGCAGGATTCCTTTCTTTCTCAGCTTCTCCGTCATAACCTTCAGAGCTTCTTCTAATTCTTCCATATCTGACGGTTTTAAGATATACCGGGTCACCCCAAGCCGCAGCGCCTGCTGCAGCAGGTCAAAATCCCGATATCCTGTGAGAATGGTCAGCTCCAGGTTCTCAAACTCCGACTTTAAAGCCGCTGCCATCAAAAGCCCGTCCATTTTGGGCATATAGATATCGGAAAACACAATGTCCGGCTGAATCTGACGGATCAGCTTCAGCCCTTCCGCTCCATCCCCGGCAGTCCCCACCACCTGACAGTGATACGCTTCCCATGGCAGCAGCCTGCTCAATCCCTTTAAGATAATAGGCTCATCATCAATCAGAACTACCTTATACATCTTAGTCTTTCCTCTCCCCACAAACTTTCTGCCTCTTGTATACAGAGGCTATTGTCCCAGGTACACTGATGCTATTATAGTATGATTACTGTATAAGCGCAACAGCAGCCTGTCATCAGCCCTTTACAGCTCCTGCCACCATTCCCTTGATAATATACTTTTGCAGGAACGTATACAGAATCAGTACCGGCACCACCACAATGGTCACTGCTGCTGCCATCAGGCCATAATTAGTGCCTTCCATGGCAGTCAGTTCCTTCAGCAGACGGGTGATGGTCCACTGAGGCTTGATTCTTAAGAAAAAGGACTGCATAAATAAATCATTATAGCTCCAGAGAAAAGTAAAGATCGCCACAGTGGCAAAAGAAGGTTTTGCCAGAGGCACAATAATTTTCGTAAAAATCTGCCCTGTACGGCATCCTTCCAGATAGGCCGCCTCCTCCAAATCAATGGGCAGACTTCGGATATAGCCTGAGAGAACCAGGATAGCAAAGGCCAGATTGCCTGCGATCTGAGGCAAAGCACAGGAGACCAGAGAAAGCCACCGATTGCTGCTGTTTACCAGACCAAGGGCTGCCTCCATACGAAACACAGGAACAATGGTGGAAAAAGCAGGAAACATCATACTGGCTACCACCAGGGATTTTAAAAAATTTCTGCCCTTAAATTCAAACCGCACCAGGGCAAAAGAGGCCAAGCCCGCCAAAGCCATTACCACAAGGGTTACCGTGCCGGAAAGCAGAATGCTGTTTAGGTAAGCTCCCAGAATGGGAACCCGGTCAAAGGCCCGCTTATAATTGGCAAGAGTAAATAGTTCTCCCACCGGAAGGGCAAAGGAGTTGGACACAATCTCTGTTTTTACCTTAAAGGAATTCAGCGCCACCCAGATCAAAGGATAGATGGTCGATAATGCCCAGATCCCCAGTACCAGATATACCGGAACCATCCAGTACTGTCTTTTTTTCTTTTTCACTGTTTGTTTCATCGCTTCCATCCTCCTCAATAATCCTTTTCCTTGAAGATGCGGTTCACAATCTTAGAAGAGATCACTCCCAGCACCACGATCACCACCGCAATGGCGCAGCCGTAATCTGTATTTCTGGTCTCATTCGCATGATAGTACATATACGTTCCCGTAAGCCAGGTGGAATTTAAAGGCATTCCCTTTGGAAACATCACCCAGGGAAGGTCAAAAACCTTCAGCGCTCCCGTCATAGCCAGAACGGCGCAGGTGCAGAGCACATTGTGAAGCATGGGGAGGGTTATGTACCGGATTCTCTGCCACCTGCTGGCCCCGTCAATGGCTGCCGCCTCATGAAGATCCATGGGAATATTGTTCAGCCCCGTAATAATAATCACAAAATAAAAGCCAACGTACTGCCACATAACCGGGATCATCAAGGTGATAAAGGCCCGCGCCTGGTCTTTCCAGTCGATCAGTTCCGTCTGGCCAAAAATCGCCAGCAGCTGGTTTAGCATTCCCTTATCCCGCAAAAAAATCAGATTAAAGAGAAGTCCCAGAGCCGTGGCTGAAATTACAATAGGAAAAAAATACACCACTCGGAAAAATTTTGCTCCCACACGGATCTGATCCACCAAAATCGCCAGCACCAGAGCGATTCCCACCTGAAACACCAGAGTGCATACCATCAAAATTAAGGTATTTCTTAAGGCAATCAACATATTGGGATCCTTTAGCATCTCCAGATAATTGGAATACCAGGGATCCAGAAATCCCCTGCTCTCCCCAGCCAGTCCCTTGATCTGCTGAAAGCTGTTTAAAATATTCATGAAAAACGGATAGTACAAAAATGCCGCCATAAACAGAAATCCAGGGATCAGGAATAGTGCAACATACTTTTTATTATTTTTATAGATATTCGCTCCCATACAATGCCCTCTCCATAAAGCGGAGGATGCCGCTCATCGCATCAGACTGTCTGCAGCATCCTCCCATTTTGCTATTGTTTCACGATCATATTTCTGTGATTCGTTACTGATTAGTTTTTGTTCTGCCGTTACTGGGCATGGTAGATCTCAAGCCCCTCTGCCACTGCCTCCTCTGGAGAAACATTTCCGGTCACAATATCAGGCATTCCGTCAAACGTGGGCACACGGCACTCACCGTTAAACAGATCCTGTACTGCTCCGGTGAGGGAAGTGGTACCTGCCATCATTTCCATAGCCTTAATTTGAAGAGAATTAAACTGCGCTTCATCCACTGCAGGCGCGCTCTTTAATGCAGATGCAGTGTGCTGCGCAAATTTGGCAACAACTTCATCGCTGATCATATGCATTACAAAGTCCACTGCTGCGTCACGCTTCTCTTCATCCTCCCAGGCTGCTGCGCTGATGTAATAGCCGCTGGACATACCACCGATAAGATCTGTGGCTTTTCTCTCGCCCTTGCCGGGAACATAGGTAACGGTAAATTTATCCAGCTTCTCTGCATCCAGTGTTGCGGGATCCTCCGGATCAGACTGGCAGTTTCCAACAATGCCTCCCACTTTCCAGGAACCGTCAATGAGAAATGCTGCCTTATCTTCCATAAACATGGCAAAGGTCTCATCGTCTGTGGCAGACAGAGTATTCTCCGGGAAGTAACCGGCCTCATACAAGGCCTTGATATCCTCCATGCCAGCCACCCATGCTCCTGCTTCGTCAACAGATGCAGGGATGGTAAGGTGATCCTTTACATTGCCGTTGTTGAAAATACAGAACTCCCACCAGTAATGAGGAATGTTTCCAAGTGCCGCTGCGATGGGAGCATAGCCTGCATCCTTGATCTTCTGGCAGTCCTCCAGGAATGCATCCCAGGTATAATCTGCCCCTGGAATCTCCACTCCGGCTGCTTTCAGAACCTCTGTGTTCACAAACATTGCCTCCCAGAAACCGTTCACCGGAACTGCATACCGAACGCCGTCCACCAAAGAAGCCGGGATCAGCTCATCATTCATATTTGCCGCATAATCCGGATACTCTTCCCGAATCGTATCAATGGGAACTACCTTGCCAGCCTCAATAAATGCATTGGCATCTGCTCCGTTGAAGAAAAACAGTACGTCCGGATCTGCTCCTGTCTGGAAGTCCATCTCTACCCTGGCCTTAAACTCCTCGCTGGAGGTAGCGGACGCGTCGTTCACTTTATTTCCTGTTGCTTCCTCCCAAGCTGCCACCTCATCTTTGAAGTTCTGTGCATTTCCATCCTCTCCCGCAAAAGTGGTGGTAACGTTTAACTCCACTCCCTCTGCAAATACTGGCATCGCTCCTGTCAGTGCGGTGCATGCAACGGTACCTGCCACTAAAACTGCTAACCTTCTTTTCATGTAACTACCTCCCTATACCTTTGATTTTGAAAAAACTTTCGTTTCTCTTTGATAATACCAGTATGCACCATTTTTTGTTTTTTTGAATAACTCAAACTGTGCTTTCTTGTCTTTTATTGGTCAGAATACCATCCATCATTCGACAAAACTGATTATTTTTGGTTTTCCTGACGAAAAGGGATGGTCACACAAGCAGAAACTCTGCCGTCCTGCTCCCGGATCTGCAAGCCGCAGGGAGGACCAAAAAGGATTCTCAGTCTTTGATTTACATTTGCGATCCCCAGATTTCCGGAAGGCTCCTTGCTGGTATTGTATTCCGGATCCAGCAGTCTGCGGATTCGCTCCCCATCCTCCCTGGAAAGTCCGCCATCATTAAGCGTTTCCAGATAAAAGTACTGTTCATCATGATATCCCCGCAGAATCACTTCACCGCTTCCCTTAGGCACTACCCCATGTTCAATGGCATTTTCTATTAAGGGCTGCAGAATCAGTCTTGGCACCATGCAGTCCATCAGTTCCTGCGGAATATCAATTTTTACAGAGAGCCGTTTTCCCAAACGTTCCCGCATAATATACAGGTAGGAATTTACATAGCCCATCTCCTCTGCCAGCCGTATCTCCGGCCGTTTCCTCCGATCCATCACTGCATCCATCATTGTGGACAGAGCTCCGATCATTTTACTCACCTTTACATTCCCTTCCAGCCTTGCCTCCCAGTTAATGATCTCCAGCGTATTATTCATAAAATGGGGATTGATGTGGGACTGAAGAGCCATGATCTTTGCCTCTCTTAAAGCAATCTCCTCCTGATAGCTCTTAAGGATCTGTTCTTCCAGGCTCTTAGACATCTGATTCACTGCATTCGTCAGATACTGAAATTCCAGATTGGAGGACTCCGAAGCCACCTGATACCCCAGCTCCCCCCGTTCAATATGATGCATGCCTTCGATCAGCTGCTCCACAGGATAGGAAACTTCCCTGCGAAATACCTTCAGCACCGTTGCCAGCATCAGCAGCATCGAAAGCAGCATCCCTCCCAGCACATAGGGATATCCGTAAAAGGGAAACATTGTCACTGCCTTGTTGATCATCATGGCGGAATGCAGCTCATACCCGTCGCCAGCAAGGCTGTCCATCACACACAGTCTCCCCCGAATCCAGCGATTCGGCATATCCCCTGAGTTTGCAAAACGCTTCTCCCATTTCTCTTCCTCCCCAGGACAGAGGAGCAGGGGTTCCTCATTGATCCGTACGCACACCTCATCCCCCATAGGAAAGGTGGCAATGCTGTCAAAACAGTAGGCCTGGTTCAGACACAGCACCAGAACCGCCTTGGTTTCATAATGACTGTCCTTGAGATTTCGCACCAGATACAGGGAATTTCCCCGAACCAGAAGTCCCACCGCTGTATCCAGCGTCTCCGCCAGTTCCGCCACAGCCTCATGATCTTTGTCCCAGTATTTCCGGATCTGCTGATAGGTCCCGTTTCCCCGTTCACTGTATACACTGCTGAAATTCCTGGTATCCTCCTTTTGGAACCACAAAACGGCACTGGAAATAGCGCTGCTTTTCTGATATTTGGAAGCAAGGTACTCCGAATATCCCTTTTTCGCCGCTGTGTAAGACATCTCTCCCTTTAGATATTTCTCCCGGATCTCCAGAATCTCTCCGTCATAAGAAGCCTGCCTGGAATCATGGACTGCCCCGTTGAGCCGCTCCACACAAATCCGGTTGTTAAATTCCAGTTGTCTGCGATAATTGTCCACTGTCACCTCCATGTGGTTGCTTCCCACATAAACACCAAGCACGCCGATAAAAAGGAAAAGAGGAATCAGCCAGCAAAGCAGCTGAATCCTGATCACCTTCCACTTCATTGAATGCTGCCTTTTCATTCTGATTCCTCCCTACTATATTACTGCTTTCGTACTGCTCGTTTACCTCACTGTTTTTCCATTACGGTTTTCCATTCTGATTGCTTCAAAATTCCCCAAAACATCTGTCCGGAAGATTTCTATCAGTGGGCCTGCCGGTCAAGGTTTAAGAAACGCTCGAATCTCTCACAGTTCTCTTCTGCCGCTTCCCGGCTGTCCAGCTCACAAAAAATCCGAAGCAGCGGTTCTGTGCCGGAAAATCTGGCTATAATCCATCCTCCATTCCGAAAATATACCTTGCATCCATCCAGGTAAGACACCTTCTCAATGGGAAGATCAAACTCCGGAAGCAGCTTATCTTCAAATAGAATGGTCTGCAGCTCCTCCTTCCGCTCCTGGGAAAACTGATAGGACCGCTCTTCCATGCAGGGGCTTCCATATCGTTCCCGAATCTCTGCAGCCAGCTGTGACAGGCGTTTTCCGGTAACCGCAATCATCTCCACCAGAAGGGAGGCTGCGTAGATGCCGTCTTTTCCATTGATATGCCCCCGAACCGTCAGACCGCCGGAGGACTCCCCGCCAATGATGGCTCCCGTCTCCTGCATCTTAGAGGAAATATGCTTAAAGCCCACCGGCACCTCATAGCAGACCTGGTCAAAGGACTCTGCCATCCGATCCAGCATATGGGTGGTAGCTACATTCCGCACTGCAGGCCCTCTCCAGCCCTTATACTCCATCAGGTAATAATACAGAAGCATCAGGATCTCATTAGCAGTAAGATAATGTCCCCTGTCATCAATCACACCCAGGCGATCTGCATCTCCATCTGTGGCAATGCCAAGATCACAGTTCATCTCTGTCACATAAGTACAAAGTTCTGTAAGAGAATTTTTGCTGGGAGCAGGCATCCTCCGTCCAAACAGGGTATCGTGGGTCTCATGGATCAGATCAATCTCGCACCTGGCAGTGGCCAGAATGGTCTTTAAGGAAATCTGGCTCACCCCATACATGGGATCCAGCACAATGTGCAATCCGCGGTCACGGATAGCCTGCATATTGATATTGGCAATGATATTGTCCAAATATTCATTTAAGGGATTAAATTCCATCACCCATCCCTCTTCCTTTGCTTTCTCATACTCTATATAGGTGATGGGCTCTTTTCCCTCAATCTGCCGGGCATACGCTTCGATCTGGCGGGTCTGCTCCTCACTGGCATCCCGTCCCCCGTAAGTAAACACTTTAAATCCATTGTAAATAGCAGGATTATGACTGGCCGTCACCATCATCCCGTAATGCAGCTGATGCTTCTCCACATAGAACATAATTAGGGGAGTGGGGGAAGAACGATTCACAAACCAGCAGCGGATCCTCTCTGCCGCAAACACCTCACAGGCCCACTTTACCGCTTCCTTGGAAAGAAACCTCCGGTCATATCCAATGACGATTCCCTCCTGATCTACCTGTTCCGCTTTCATTTTCCGAGACATGGCCTTTGCCAGAAGCTGGATATTCTGTCTTGTAAAACCATCTCCGATCACGGCTCTCCAGCCGCCGGTACCAAACGTTATCATGTGTTCCTCCTTTTTGATTATGCCTGTACTGTTATTCTAACATAAAACCAAACTCTGATACAGCCGCAGTGTGATCCTGCGGAGCATTTTTATTTCATAGGAGGGAATTTCCTCTGAAATAAGAAACCGGCTTTCCCATCACCGCCTCCACCTGATGAATGGTACCCGCCAAAAAGGCGGGGATTTTCTTTACCTCTTTCCCGTCCACGGTCAGCTTCTTCACACCTTTCATCACATGTTCCGGATTCTTTACCTGGATCTGATAAATGGCTCCCCGCCAGTTTCTTGTGACAGAAAATCCCTCCCACTCTGGCGGGATACAGGGATCGATCAGCAATTCCTCCAGCTGAGGACGGATGCCCAGCATATACCGGGTGGCTGCAAAGTAAGCCCAGCCTCCGCTTCCGGTCATAAACGGGTGTCTGGCCCGCCCATAAGCAGTATGATCCTTTCCCATAATAAACTGACAATAAGAGTAGGGCTCTGCCTCCCGGATCTCAATCTGATCATTCTGCCGGCAGGGACAGAGAGCCTCATAAAATTTCATAGCCTTATCTCCCCGTCCCAGACGGCATTCTGCTGCCCAGGCCCAGGGATTGGGATGACTGAAAATAGCGCCGTTCTCCTTCACACCCGGATACACTCTGGTGACAAAGCCCACCTCCTCATCCGGCACGGTATAGGAAGGACCGTTGAGCATGATCCCGTAGGGCGTATAGAGATATTCTTCCACACTGTCCATGGCCCGAATTCCCAGTTCATAGGTGGCCGCTCCGGAGAGTACTGCCCAGGCATTGGATTCTAGGTGAATCCTTCCCTCCCGGTCCTGCCTGGTTCCGATCTTCCGTCCGCTTTTGGTAATGCCCCGGATAAACCATTCCCCATCCCAAAGCTCCGTCTCGCAGACCTTTTTTACCCGCTCGTACATGGCCTCATATTTTTGAATATCCTCCTGTTTTCCCTTTCTCCTGGCCAGTTCCAAAAAATGCTCCAGCGCCCAGACATGAAGAAAGGAAACCAGGGCGCTCTCTCCGCCTCCCAGATTCAGACAGTCATTCCAGTCTGCCCGCAGGCCCAGGCAGACTCCATGTTCTCCCACCTGTCTGTCTGAAAAGTCCAGGATCCGCTTCATATGTTCATAGACCGTCCCTTCTCCCTGGTCTGCATAGCCTATCACCTGATCCAAAAATTCCTCCTCCCCAGTCTCCCGGATATATTCTGCAATGGAGGGAATCAGCCACAGAGCATCATCAGAGCAGGTATCCTTCAGCCCATGGATCCGCTCTTTGGGATCCGGCTCCGGAATCACTGTAGGAGAAGAAAAGGGCCTTGTCTCCTTTTTCGGTTCAAACCAGGCGGGGTCAAACAGATGCAGTCCATATCCTTCTGAAACCAGCCCGTGAAGCAGCTGTTCAATCCTCTGCCTGCATTTCTCCGGGTTGGAATGGGGTACGGTCATGGCATCCTGGGCCGTATCCCGGTATCCTAACCCGGTCCTCCCCCCCACCTCGATGAAGGAGGCAAACCTGGAGAACATAATATTGATTTCCGCCTGGTACAGATTCCAGGTGTTCAGCATGATATTTAGATCCTCACTGGGCGTCCTCACCTGCAGTCTGGCAAACTTTTCTTCCCAATAGACAGCCAGTTCTTTTTCCGCCCGATCCACCGCCTTGGGATCTCTGTACTTTTCCCTTATCCTGCGGCCCTCCGCTCTATTGCCCTCTCCCAGCATAAAGATCAGCCGCACCTCCTGCCCCGGTTCCAGAAGAATTTTTTTCTGCAGCGCCCCGCAGTGATTCCCTCCCTTTTCAAAGGAGCCGGAAAGCTTTCCCCGTTCTACTGCCAGGGGATTGGTCTCTGTCCGGTAATTCCCCAGAAATCGATCCCTCACACAGTCAAACCCATCCGGTTCAAAGCTGGCAGCAACATACTGATAACCATATTCCTCATAAAACAGATCATACTCAATAATGCCATCTTCATAGGAACTCCCTGAGGCATACAGGCTCATCTGAAAGTTCTGATTATCCATGTCAATGTGATGGAATGAAAACTCACAATAGGAGATCACATCCAGGCTGCGTCTGCAGGCTCCTGTATTTTTGATCTTTACATCCCACAGTTCCACCCCGTCCCCCAGTGGAATCGTCAAACGCTGAGAGGCCTGGATATCCCGGTAATCACATTCATACACCGTGTAGGACATACCGTGCCGACAGCGGTACTTCGCCTGATCCAAAGGTTTTCCCACCGGCTGCCAGGAAATGCTCCAGTAATCTCCATCTGCCTCATCCCTCAGGTAAACATAATGCCCCGGCCGGTCCATGGGTACTCCGTTGGGCCGAAACCTGGTAATCCGGTGATACTGCGGCGTTTTGTAAAACAAATATCCCCCTGCCGTATGGTTAAACACCCCGCACAGCTCCTCCACGCCAATGTAGTTGGTCCAGGATACGGGCACATCCACCCGGTCAATGCAGTATTCCCTTCTTTCCTGATCAAAATATCCGTATCTCATACTTTCCCCTCCTGCTCTTCTTTCTTCCAGATCTTCAAACCTTCTCGCCATCCTCCTTCAAAGAACAGCACAGCGCATCCTGTATCCCCTGCGCTTTTCCTGACTGTACTGCCTTTATATTGCTATTATAAAAGGACAGGCAATCTTTTACCATTGCCTGTCCTGTGAATATTTGTTTTTGTTTGCGTATCCCCTGCATTGCTTCCCCGACAGCGTCACATCCGGAATACTCATATAGCCCTTTTTTATCATATCAAAGAGCCTCTTTTCCGGTTCCGCAGCAATCGGCATCCTATCTTTCCTGACGCAAGAGCTCACACAGCGCCTGAACCGTTCATTCTTCTGCCTCTGCAAGTAAAAACCTTATAAATTTTTAATCATCCTCTCTATCCCCTTCATCTGCCTCATACTCCGGTTCCGGTTCATATTCCGGCTCCACATCATACTGGGGTTCCGGCTCATACTCCGGCTCCGCATCATACTGGGGTTCCGGCTCATATTCCGGCTGTGTTTTCTCTCCCATCTTCCAGTCCTCTTGATCCTCCGTTTCCAGAGACTCTTCTTGATTTTCCCTTCTGTCTTCTTCCTGCTGCGCTTCCTTCTCCTTCGCCAAAAGCTCCATCCTGCGTTTCAAATTCTCCATTTTCCGTTGGATCCGTTCCTGGTTCAGACTATCCTCTTTTTTTTCTTCCAGCTCCTCCTTCGCCTCCCGCTTCTCTTCCGCCAGACTTTCCTTGTCCTCTTTCTTCTGTTCCGCTTTTTCTCCTGCCTCCTCCATTTCTTCTTCAGAGTCGTCATCCCTCTCCTCCAGTTCAGAGGCATCTTCCGCCTCCTCCCCTTCTTTATCCTCCTCTAAAATATCCTGCTCTGCTTCAAGCTTCTCTGTCTCATCCCCCTTATCTTCCGGATCGGGATCCTCCTCATCCTCTTCCCGCTCATCCTCCGGATCGGAATCCTCCTCATCTTCTTCCTGCTTCTCTTCTTTTGTATTTCCAGCCTTCAGCTCATCTTCCGCTGCTTTCTCCTGCTCCTCCTGGAGACCTCTGCCAGTGTAATTGACATACTCTTCAAGATCAATATCCCATTCCTCTAAATATTCTGCCAGCTCACGGATAGACATTTTTGTCAGCTTTTCAAGATCAAGCCCGGGATTCGCTGCACACAGCTTTTGTAAAAGAGCTGCCTTGCCCATGGAAATTCCATATTTTCCTGCCAATTCCTCCAACTCATTATCCCTGTGGATCTCCTGATCCAGCACTGTGCCGCTGCCCAGGAGGGAGTCCATGCAAATACTGATCTCGCCGGATAAACGCCCCCTGATATCTTCCGCCTTTTTCCGATTGTTTCCCTCTACAGAAAGCAGCACTATGCGCTGTTCCTCATTCAAATATCCATGCCGTACCATAGAGCCTAAAATTGCGTTCACCGCCACATCCAGATCCGTATTTTTCAAATCCATATCCTTTAAGATTGCCTGACCGTCCGCATTGTTTGCCTTTGCCTGCAGAACCCGTTCCCGGCGGTTCACATCCAGGGCAACGCTGGGATTTACATCCAGATACACAGTAGCTTCCACCCGCAGACTGACCATGTAATATGTCAAAAGGCACAATGCCAGGCAGGCTGCCAGAGAAGAAGCGTATTTGATCACCTTCCTGGCTCCTCCTTTCCGGTCTTTCACCTTCCCGCCTCTGAGTCCGTCCAAATACCACTCATCGCCAGCAGCTTTCTCCACCGTCCGTTTCCAAAGATTCTCTGCCTGATTCGGCACAAGATTCACAACTGCCTTTTTGATATGGTCTTGAATATAGGAGTCTGTTACCTTTTTCATAATCTCTCCTCCAGCTGTTTACGCAGCTTCTTAATTCCTCTGTTATACTTTGACAAAACGGTTGACAGGGGGATCGACAGCAACTCGCTGATCTCTCTGTGCTTTAGTCCTGACACTGCATACAGAACAATGATCTGACATTCTTCCCGGGACAGGATATGAAAAGCCGTCTCCAAAACGATCCGGTCCTCCCGATCTTCAATGTCACTGCAGTCAATATCCTCTCTGATCTCATCCAGAGAAACCCCGGAATAATGCTTTCTCTGTCTGAATTTCATCATGCATACATTCCTGGCAATGGTAAATACCCATGCCATTGGCTTCCCCATAGGCTGATAAAGGTGGGCTGCACTGCGAATTTTCAGATACGTCTCCTGCATAGCGTCCTCGGCATCCTCTCTGTTGCACAGCAGAGAAAGGGCATAGGAAAACACAGCATTTCTGGTTTTCTCATACAGCTCACAAAAAGCCGTCTTATCCCCTGCACCGATACGGTAAAATATCGTTTCCTCTATGAAGATCGTTTCTTTTTCCTGTGGTCTGTCATAAGCCACAGCAGCAAATATCAGCATATTACCTTTCCTCTCACAGCTCCCGGCAAAATTTTTCACACTGAAAATATTTTTCTTTATTATAACTCATTTTTATCATGCTGAACAAGCCCCAGGAGGATGGACAAATTCCCGTTTCTGCAGCGAAGCTGGTCAATAAATTCCTTCTCCTGTTTCATATTTCTCATCTCGATTCGATAGGAAAGCTCAAACATGGTTCCCATATTGGTGGTTTTCACCCGCTCTAAACGGGCAAACCTGGTATATGCCTGAAACAGATCCTCAAAAATCCCCGTATAATTCAGATCTTCCGGAATTGTGATTCGAAGCTCCCGCTCTCTGGAAGTGCTGCTTCCGAAATGCGTTTTTTCCAGAAGCAGAATGGCAAATCCCACAACTACGGTAATCAATGCCGCCAGGGTCAGAAATCCCATTCCTACCGCCAGGCCCACCGCCATGGCAAAAAAGATAAACCCAATTTCTCTTGCCGTTCCCGGAGCGCTGCGGAAACGCACCAGACCAAAAGCTCCCAGCACTGCCACAGAAGTTCCCAGATTGCCATTGACGATCATGATGATTGCCATGACCAACAGCGGCAGAACTGCCAGAATGACCACAAAACTCCCCAGGTGACTCTCTGATGATTTGTAAAACAGGGCAATCGCAATACCCAGGATCAATGCTGCTGCCATTGCCGCAGCCACTGCCTCTATAGAAAATGTTCCTGCATGAAAAATACTGGTCAACATACCTGTCTCCTCCTATTCTCTTCCCAATTTTCATTTCTGTGTATCATCATCTGTTCCAGATCAAAGACTCCGTGTTCCTTTTTGTAAACATTGCCATATTTTGAAAAAGACACCGGATAGATCTCAAGCTCCGACAAAATCTCTGTAAACCACAAAGGCGTAGCTCCCAGCACTTTGCTCTCCATCAGGTAATAGCCCTCCGGAAGCAGCAGCTCCCCGTAATCTCCATTCTCCAGCCCCATAAAAGATCTTCTGCTGCGGATCCTCTGGTCAAAAGTGACCCGAAATTCCGGATCCTCCATTCCAAACAGCGCAGTCCGGTCATAGGCCAGATAGATTCCCCGCATCAGCGGGTAACGATACAGGAAAAAATTAATCTCCTGAAGTATCTGCCGATCCTGTGCCGAGCGGATCCCATGCTCCGCATATTTGCAGCTTTGAGCCGGCTGAATCCCTCGCTCAACATAATCTCCTCCCTGAGCCGGCTGAATCCCTCGCTCAACATAATCGTAAGCCTCCTGCAGTGTCAGCTGAATCCTCCGCTTATTTACTACTTTCCGATACTTTTTCTTAATCTCTAAAAAAACAGGAGAATCTAACGTGGGAATCCCATAGCTGCGCAGCCGCAGTTTTTCTTTATAGACCGGTTTTTCTATGGAACGGCGGATCAGATCATATCCCGGGGTATCATAATAAATATTGCAGATGGTATGAAGGCCGTATTGGTCTGTCTGCATATAGGGCGCCAACCGGAATCTCAGCTCCTGATAAACAGGCTCCGGCATCAGATACTTCTTTTCATAACGGTTAAAAACAGCCTGTGCCATAATGCTCCCCCCCCTAACGTTCCAGCTGCTGGTGAACCTCCAGACAGCCTCCATCACTGACCACCGTTACATTTCCATCCTTCGTCTGAAATACGGAACAGTTCCTTCCCTTTAAAAGCTCCAGTGTCTGTACATCTGCCGGATTTTTGTTGGAAGAGCAGATCACCCCATACTCCGGCGACGTCCGATCCAGCAGCTCCTGCAGTGCGGTGTTATACACTCCATGATGAGGTACTTTCAGAAAATTACAGTCCACAGCCGTTTTCCCCTGTATCCACTCCCGGATCCTCTGTTTTTCTGCATCCCCGGTAAACAGCAGTCTGTTTTCACCATGAACAATGGTCGTAATCAGAGAAAAATTATTATCCATCTCCGCTCCCTCCACCAAAGTTTCATAGGACGCCGGCGGTTCCACCAGCACCTGTGCGTCCCCCAGCATAAATTCCATTGGCTCCCGCAACCGTTTTGGTGTAATCTCTTTCTCCTGAAGCGCGGCTATAAAGTCTACATACTCTGTGCTGTTTCCCTCATAATCCGGCAAAAAAACCTCTCCCACCGAAAGCGTCTCCACCAGTGTGTCCGCTCCCCCCACATGATCCTGGTCAAAATGGGTGATTAACAGAGTGTCCACCTTGGAAATGCCCTGATTGGTTAAAAACTGAATGATCTCCTCCCCATCTTCTTCCTCCCCTGCGTCCATCACCATGGTATGATCCTGGCATTGGAGGATGATGGCATCCGCCTTTCCCACCTTCAGCAGCGTTGCCTTCAGAGGTTCCATTCCCCCGTCTCCCTTTACCGTTTTCCCTGTTGTAGCGATCAGCACGCAAACTGCGATTCCCAAAAGTATTCCTACTGCGCTTACTGCCTTGTATTTTTTCATAAAAAAAGCACCTCCTTCTTGTCCCTTTATAAGTACAATGCACAGGAGGTGCCTTTTATTGCATAGATTTTCCAAATTTTCTATTTTTTATTCTCAGTTTTTTCTATCTTTACTTCTATTTTGTTCGGATCCTTTTCCCCTCTTCGTTCCACTTCCGGCTTCTCTGCAAACAAATGATCTTAGCCTTCCCCAGGCTGGCATGGGGGGAAAGGCATCATCGAAATGGGAAAGAAGAATGCGTTTGGGCCGCAGCCGCTCCACCACCCGGTCCGCCTCTGCCACCAGGTCATGATTTCCAGAATAGGGCAGGATCACCAGATCTACTCCCTGGGGATAAACCTCCCTCTCATCCAGCGCCAGACTTCCAAGAAGCAGGATCCTTCTGCCCTCTGCCTGTATCTCAAAAGCCACCGTCTCATCACCGTCTTTAAAGGTGTGATTGGCCCAAAGAAGAAAGGGCAGATTCCGCCAATGACGCAGCACCCGCAGCGGACTCATAGTCTCAAAGATCCGTTTTATCTGAAAATCAATATGCCTGCCCTTCCGCACCCAAATCTTCATTCCTCCGATGGGGATACAGTCCCCCACCCGGATCCTCACCACTCTTCCAGTCTCCTCCGTAAAACGCTCCAGCGTCTCTGCCGGGCAGGCTGTACAGAATACCGTGGCTTCCCCCTCTTCCAGAAGCTGGGGAACCCAGTACAGATGATCAAAATGCCCATGGGTGATAAAAATGGTTTCCTCATTTACAAACTCCTCAAAGACCCCTGGATTCTCTCCGCCCCGGATCTGTACAAAGGGATCAAAGAGGATCCGCTCTCCTGCTGCCTCTAAAAGGAAGGAGGCCGTACCTTTCCAGGTGATGCGAATGCCGCCTTTTGGGGACTTTTTCTCCGAACTGTCCCGGAATTTTGTTTTATTTTCTTCTTTGCCATTCATTGGCTTTGTCTTTGGTTTTTCCATTTTTTCCCCTTATCTTTCTATATTTCTAGGTCTGCCGGATCCGTAAAAAATGGAGTGCATACCTTGCACACAAATTCTGTCATTTTTCATTTATCTTTAGCGCTTCGCGCCTTCTTGGGAAATTCCCCCGCTATACCAGTTAGGGATCGGATTTTCCATTCCGTCAAACCAGGAAAGGATCTCCTTTGCCTGCTCCAGCATGGTTCTTATCTCCCTATCGCCGAAGGGTATTGCCCAGGGAATGGAAGAGAGGGTATTGCTCCCAATGTACAATGCAAGCAGTTTCCAAAAAGCACCTGGCACTCCTTTCTCAAAATATCCGTCAACCATTCCTGACGCAAAAGCCGGAGCTTTTTGGGCGCACCAGACAATGCGGTTAAATTCCTCCCAGGGATCCCCAAAATCGTAGCGGTCAAAATCAATGATAACAATCCTGCTGTTTTCAATCATCATATTCCCGATATGGTAATCACCATGCTGAAAAGTCTGGGGGCGGTTAGCCAACAGGCCACGATTTTCATTGATATACCCAATCACCCTGTCGGCACCTTCAAATTTTATGGGACACTCCAGAAACCGTTTTATGTTTCTGTCTATTTTTGCGTTAAAACGAATCTCCCAGTCCGGCAGCCGTTCCGGAGCTGGAATAGAATGCAGCCGTTTTAATATGCTGCCTGCTTCCATCCCCAGCTCATACTGTTCCTGCTTCGAAAGAAACGGTACAACCTCTTCTGCATCCTTTCCGTCGATCCAGGTCTGCAAACTATAAATGCCCTCCTCGCATTGTCCTGTCTCTACCAGCCTGCACATTGGAACGGAAAGGGCTTCCGCTTTTTCCAGTACGTAAAGCAGTTTTTCTATATTGGCACCCTTTTCAAAAGACATGATTCGCAAAAGATATTTTGTTCCATCTAAATCTGTTACACAGTATTTTTTATCACCAGACCACCCTTTATGGATTGGTTCTTTTGAGATATAAGTCCTCATAATTCTGTTTCTTTTTCCTCAAGTCTTCATTTGTGAAGCCCATTTATCGCTTCCGGTGTACGGTTTCAATTATACGCTAAATCATAGAAAAAAACAAAAAAACTGTGCCATTTCCTAAAAACTCTTTGAATAAATCTTTAGAAAATGACACCGAACAATCAGTTTTTATTTAAACTATATTTTTCAATATTTACATGTGCTCTGCCATCAGAAACAAATTTAATCCCTGCCGCAGTCTGAGGCGTATAAATCGTAAATGTTGCTGCTTTCTCTCCATCATTCAAAAAGATTTCCATACTATATCGATCCAGAAGAATGCGCAGCTTTAGCTTTCCTTTTACCGGTTTAATCGTAATCTCTCTGGTATGTACAATATCATGCGGAAATCCACTGCCGCTTCGATCCACACACAGTTTATTTCTATCCGCATCATACATGATCAAGGTTTTATTCTCTTTGTCACATGCTAACTGGATCACAAACTGATGAAATTGTTTTATATCCAGTAATTCAACTGTCAAGTCAATTACTCTTCCCTCGATTTTGTCTAATGTCAGCTCTTTATTGCTGATCTCAACATCAAAATAAGCAACTTTGTCCTGTCGGTAGCTTTCCAATTCTCTTACTGGATTCTGATACAATTTATCATTCACAACAGTAAGTTCCCTCGGAACCGTCATCTGCCCAAAATATTTTGCCCCTTCCGGGACAAATGTCGATGTTGACCACGCCTGCATCCACCCGATCATGATCCGACGGCCGTCGGAAGTTTCCATTGTCTGCGGAGCATAGAAATCAATCCCATAATCAATCAGATGATGATTTTCTCTTTGGAAGGAATAATTTTCTTTGTCATATTCCCCCAAATAACAGATAGTACCATGTCCCGGATGAAAGTCTTCTCCATTTGGCTTCATTTCCACAGGACTTATTAATAATACCTGTTTCCCATTCAGTGAAAAGAAATCCGGACACTCCCACATATTTCCAAGTTCCCCAAGGCTGGAAGCCAAAATGCCGCAAAATTCCCAATGAAACAGATCTTTGCTTCTGTGCAGAAAAACAGATCCATTTTTCATTTTATTTGCTGTTGCCACATAAAAGAAACCTTCCTCAAACCAGATCTTAGGATCCCGAAATTCCAAAGGATCTGCGCCTTCTGGAAGATCCTTCTGGGAGATGACAGGGTTTTGATCGTATTTTTTGTAATCCCGTCCATCCCCAATGGCAATGCACTGTGTTTGGAATCTTTTCCTTTCGCCATAATCATCTGTCTTTTCTTGTACCCCTGTATAGATCAGCAGCTGTTCTCCGCTGTCTAATTCCAGCGCGCTTCCGGAGAAACAACCGTCTTTATCATATCCTTCATCCGGTGCCAGAGCCACAGGCAGTCTTTCCCATGTAATAAAATCTTTGCTCTTTACATGCCCCCAGTGCATATCTCCCCATTCATTGGCATAGGGATAATGCTGATAGAATAAATGATATTCATTTTTATATTCAGAGAAACCATTGGGATCATTGATCCAGCCAGTCGTACCGGTAACGTGGTATACCGGACGCTCAGAATCTAAAACCAATTTCCCGTATTCCTGCTCATATTTCCTGGCTTTTTCTAACTTTTCTGTATTCATTCTCCTCTACCTCGGCCAACGTTCTTCCTTATCCGGCAATGGCTGATAACTGTTATCTTCATTTTCCTGATACCAGTAAGCAACACTGGTCAGATCATCCTGCCGCTCAAATAAGCCTTTATAAGATACACCGATCTGCTGCAATGTCACACGGATATCTTCGTGAAAATAGATAGGATCCGGAATATGAAACCTATAAAAACCCCTCATAGGAGGACAGTCATCATTATGATAGGGGTTGGTCATCAGATCATCATGATTCGAATAATAGGGATACCCTAAAAATGGGGTGGAATAATTTTGCTCGATGGTTTTTCCATCCACATGCCTGGCAAAACTCCAGGAGCCTCCCACATAATCTTCCATACCGGTTCCGCAAATAGTGGGAAATTCTTCATCTCCATCCAGATAAAATTTCACCTCTCCTTCGCCCCACCAGTAGCGTTCCAGCGTTTGAAGTCCAAGATAAGTGCCAACATAAATTCCACGTCCTTTTACATTTTCCAATATCGTGTAATCATGTCCCTTTTCGGTCAGTCGCTCCCGATTCCACCTGGCATGAAAATAAAGAACCTGCTCCGGCAAACTATCATACAGACAATAATCAATCTGATAGAAAAATGCTGGGATTGGATTTTTATGCTGATTGATCAGCTCGATCCTCGCATGTTTCCGAAATGGCATGGAAAAATAACTGTTCAATCCTCTGGATGGCACAACAACAACAGGAAGAGAATGGATCTCGCATTCTTTTGCAAAACCACAGCAGAAAAAATCTCCCAGCGGAACTTCCACCGCAGGTGTTCTCTGGTCATCCCAGATCATGCGCAAAACCAGATCCCGCAATACAAAACAGTCTTCTTCTGAAGTTTTATTGTCCACTGTGATCCAGATATGATTGATCACTCCGCACCCTGAAATATCTGCCAGAGTTGTAGTAGTACCCGGCTGAACATCCTTCAGACAGGGGCTTCCCTTTCTCCCTACTCCCAGATGACTGCTGGCCATACCGCCGCGCCCTTTTTCACCAGTAGGG
>CABRXX010000025.1:0-33692 GCA_902475025.1 uncultured Lachnospiraceae bacterium
CCCTCATGCAATCCATCCACCAGTAAATAATCATCCTGCTCCACAAGCTTATAGTCATTTCTTGTACCATGAACCTTTTCCGTTCTGCGTCTGCCATAAGCAATTTTTCCGCAGTACACAGGATTTTTCAGTATCCTTCTGATCAATGCCGCATCGAATAACGGATTTTTTCCATTCTGCCTTGGTATCTTGCGAATACCATGATTTTCGAGATATTTTGCAAGTCCGTTTACCCCTATATCCGTATGCACATACTGGTCAAATATCACACGGATTGCTTCTGCTTCTTCCTCATTGATAAAGAGCTGTCCCTTTTCCAAACTATATCCATACGGAGCAAAACCACCATTCCATTTTCACGCTCAATCTCTGCAACTGCCGACAAGACAGAAATCATCAGCTTTTCAGCATCCTTGGAAGAATCAATCCCATCCTCCACGCAGATCAGATTCACGCCAAAATCCTGCATCATCTGCAAGGTGGAAAGGACATCCGCAGCATTTCTGCCAAATCGGGACAGCTTAAATACCAGAACAAAGGAAACACCATCCTTGCCGGATTTAATGTCCTCCATCATACGGTTGAACTCTAATCTGCCCTCGATAGACTTTCCGGATTTACCGGCATCTTCATACTCACCGACAATCTCATAATCATTAAACTCTGCAAATGCTTTCATTCTGGATTTTTGTGCATCCAGAGAGTATCCATCAATCTGTATGGCAGTAGATACCCTTGTATAAATATATACTTTTGTCTTTTCTTTTTTCATCCCACTATCCTTGTATGTATCAAATTATAGCTATCCTATCACCTTGGGAATCGGTTTATTTTTTCTCAGCTTTCTGCTCCAGCATTTTAATCGAATCCAGATAATCCTGTTCTACCTCGCTAAGCGTCCGAGCCTTGTATTTTCTATATTCTCCGGTCGCTTTATCAACAGCCTGCTTATGGCTGACGCTTCCGTTTCCAATCAGCAACTGCTCTCCGCTCATGGTAAGAATGCGATCCAGATGTTCTGCCCAATCCTGCATGGTCATTGCCTGCTCACGTTCTGCCTGTCGTTCTGCAAAATCAAGATATCCGGATACAAGCTGCCCCATGGCTCGAAGTTCTTTTTCATCCAGATAATTCTTTGCAACAACAGCTTCCTTCAAGGTTGGCTGTTTTCCTACAAATGTGGTAAGCCCCATAAATTCTTTTTCTGCATCAGCTCTGTTATAGATTACTTCTGCGACAGTCTGCCCATGAATGGCATAATGGATTTTATTTTGGACTTTCCTGAAAAACTGGACAGAAATCTCCGCATGGGGATCATAGTCGATGCTGGTAGCGTAAATTTCTAAAACCTGACGGTAAAACACCTTTTCAGATGCCCGGATATCACGAATGCGTTCTAAGAGTTCCTTAAAGTAACCGCCTCCGCCAAGATTTTTCAGCCGTTCATCATCCATCGCAAAGCCTTTTCTCATATATTCTTTAAGAATATTAGTTGCCCAGATTCTAAACTGTGTACCTCGTTTGGATTTCACACGATAGCCAACAGAGATAATCACATCCAGATTATAATAATCCACATCATATACTTTTCCGTCAGCGGCAGTGTAGGCAAATTTTGCCCACACTGATTCTTTCTGCAATTCGCCTTCTTTGAAAATATTTCTTATATGCTTACCGATAACACTTCTGTCTCGCTGAAACAATTCAGCCATTTGGTCAATGGATAGCCAGACTGTATCACCGTCAAACGTTGTCTCAATTTTAGCCAATCCATCCTCTGTTGTATAAATGATCATATTGGATTTTTGTTTCATCTCATCTTGATGCAGCACATTTACATTCCATTTCTAATTGAGCAGCACCCTGCTGCACTTTTCCTATGAATATTTCTGAAAATTTGTAAATAAGGCCATCAGTATTTATCTTCTTAATTTCAGAAACAAAGTCTTTCATAGTATTTGCCCTTATCTGCTTACTAAATCCTGATACATCTTCATCAGTTCAGCAACACATTTACTTTCGGTCATATCTTTGATGGAAAAACCATAAGCCTGCATCACTGCTCGGTCATTGTTTTCTGTTGTGTATCGTTCATTTTATACCTCCGCCCAGAATTTCCAAGGATCAAATCATCCCAAAGAACTTCAATGCCTCTGTAATCGCCGCTTCCTTTTCTGGCGGGCATTTCGGCTGTCTGGCATTTTCAGCCTTCGACTTGTTGTAGTTCTCTCGCTCGATAATCCCACACTTCTGCTTCACCTGAGCAATATACAGACTGCTGACCTTCATACCGCTATGTTCCAGCACATATGCCTTGATTTCTTCATAGGTAGCCTTGCTCTCCGCAACAGTCAAATCCAGCTCGTCCATCTTCACTTCAACTTCAATATGCTGCTTCGCATTGAGTTTGGACAAAAGACATACCGTCTCCACATTATCCGTCATCGGAAACATATCCACCGGCCATGCCGACCTTGCCTCATACCCATGTTCTGTCAGGTATTTCAGATCCCGTGCCAGTGTCTCCGGATTGCAGGAGATGTAGACGATCTTTTTTGGAGAGAGCTTTACCACAGAGGAGAGGAAGGCTTCATCACTGCCTGCCCTTGGAGGATCCATAAATACTACGTCCGCAGTCTCTCCTGTCTCTGCCATAGCAGTCATGAAGAGGCCTGCATCCCCCTGATAGAACCGGATATTTGCCGCGCCATTGCGTTTTGCATTGTATCCTGCATCCCGGACCGCATCAGGATTAAGCTCCACGCCTACCACCTCTCCGGCTTCTCTGCTGGCAATCAGACCAATGGTTCCAATGCCGCAGTAGGCATCGATCACCCGCTCTTTTCCCGTAAGTCCTGCCAGTTCCATGGCTTTGGAATAAAGTTTCTCAGTCTGTACCGGATTTACCTGATAAAAGGATTTTGAAGAAATCCGGAAGGTACAGCCGCAGAGAGTATCTTCAATATAACCTTTTCCGTAAAGTACGCTTTCCCTCTCCCCAAGCACCATACTGGTGCTTTTATCATTCACATTCAGCACCACTGTCGTGATCTCCGGGTGCAGCTTTCTTAAGGCTTTCACAAAATTGTTTTTTGACGGCATAATCGGTGAGGACAGCACCAAAACCACCATTACCTGACCGCTCTCCCTGCCGATGCGCACCAGCACATGGCGAAACAAACCGTATCCCGTATCCTCATTGTAGGTTTTAATTTTAAAAGACGGCAGCAGCCCCCGAATATCCCGAATAATCGCATCGGCTTTTTGATCCTGGATCCTGCAGCTGTCCACTGATACGATCCGATGGGTTCCTTCCTGGTAGGTACCGGAGATAATCTCATTTCCTCTGTGGCCAAACACTGCGTGAACCTTGTTCCGGTAATAGAAGGGTTCCTCCATTCCTATGATCTTTTCTGTCTTACAATAAGGAGTCAAAAGCTTCTCCACCTGCTTTTGCTTTTTCCCCAGCTGCTTCTCATAGGGAATATCCAGATACTGGCAGCCGCCGCAAAGTCCGAATGCCGGACAGAATTCGGAAGTTTTTCTTTCTTGTTTCCGGCCCTGCTTTCCCTTCTGGAACTTTTCTCTCTCCGCTCCCTGATTTTGCTTCTTTTGACTGCTGCTTTTCTGTCCCGGTTTCCTGATTTGGTTTTCTGATTTTTCTCTGAAAGGTTTCCGATTTGCTGATTGCTCCTGCTGCTTTCTATTTTTTCGTATTTCTTTTTTCAGAATTTCTTTTTCCATAAAAGCTCCCTCTCCTAATCAGAACACATCTTTTTTAATCTCAAAAATCCGGCATCAACTGACCGCCCCTGACTATAAAACAGAAATTTTTTTCGCTCCCTGGCCGTCTCTCCCTCCTGAAAAAAGCCATTTTCAACACCGAGAGAAAGGGCAAACTTAAGCAGGCGTTCATATTCTCTGGCAGTGACTTTTCTGGAAAGAAGGGGATCTTCTTTCACTGCCGGCATGGGGGTATACTGATTCATAAGACTGATATAAATCCGATCTCCATAGGTTTGGAACAAATATTCCACCACTTTTTTAGAGTCAGATACATGCCCGGGAAGCAGCAAATGGCGCACAATCACGCCTTTTTTCATCATCCCCCGGTGATCAAACACCGCATCTCCCGCCTGACGCACCATCTCAGCCAGCGCTGCCTTGGCTGTTTCCGGATAGTCTTCTGCATGAGAGTATTTTTTTCCAAGGGCTTTATCCATATATTTAAAATCGGGCAGGTAAATATCTACCAGCCCGTCTAAAAGCCTCAGCGTTTCTTCTTTTTCATATCCGCTGCTGTTATACACCACAGGAAGATCCATTCCTCTGGATCTTGCCAGAGAAATGGCCGCTGCCGCCTGAGGCAGAAACTGTCCTGCGGTCACCAGGTTAATATTATTGGCCTTCTGCTCCTGCAGCTGCAAAAACAGATCCGCCAGCGCCTCCACAGAAACTTTTGTTCCATATTCTTCTCTGGAGATCTTCCGATTCTGGCAAAAAATACAGCCCAGAGAGCAGCCGGAAAAGAACACTGCCCCGGAACCTTCTGTTCCGGAAATGCATGGTTCTTCCCAAAAATGCAGGGCCGATCGAGCCACCACTGCTTCTGCCCCGCTCCAACAGACTCCTTTTTCCCCGGCCAGACGGTTCACACCGCAGTTCCTGGGGCAGAGATGGCATTCCCGCATATAATTATTGATCTGTTGTTTTAAAAAATCCATCTTTTCTTCCTCCTGGCCTAACGCCTGCCTCATAAGAAAGGAACCATTTTCCCTTCTCTGCCCCTTTCGCCAATGACCACGCGTAAATGCCTGCCTCACAGCAAAGAATCTCTTTCCCTTCTATTCTGATCGGCAACTTAATGCTTCCCCCTTCTTCCTTTCCGGCTTTGGAAGCTGTGCAAGAATAATCGCTCCAAACATCAGCACGCATCCCAGCAGTTCACGGCCGCTTAGCTTCTGATTCAAAAGAATCCAGCCAGCCAGCACAGACACCACCGATTCCAGGCTTAAGATCAGCGAAGCCACCGTGGGATCCATTCCCTTCTGTCCGATGATCTGCAGTGTGTAGCCTACTCCACTGGAAAATGCTCCCGCATATACAATAGGCAGCCAGGCAGCCAAAATAGAACTCAAATCCGGTTTTTCAAAAATCAGCATCAAAATTCCGGAAAGAATGCCGGAGACAAAAAATTGAATACAGGACATTTTGATCCCGTCAGTCAGCGGTGAAAAATGATCGATCACCAGGATATGCACCGCAAAAAAAAGAGCGCAGATCAGCACATAGGTATCCCCTTTCCCCAAAGCAAAGGTTTCTGTCAGACACAGAAGATATAGCCCTCCCATAGCCAGAAGCACGCTGATCCATACCAGCATGCCGGGACGCTTTTTCAAAAAAATCCCAAGAACCGGAACCAGCACAATATACATGGCAGTAATAAAACCTGCCTTGCCCACAGTGGTATGACTGATCCCGATCTGCTGAAGATTGCCTGCGATGCAAAGGCAGATACCGCAGCAGATCCCCCCTGTGAGGAGAACGTTTCGGGAAGCGGCTGTATCTTTGGACACGTTCTGATCCTTTCCGCTCTTTTCCTGTTTCCTCATAAAAAAGATGAGGGGGAGCAAAACAATCCCTCCGATTATGCTCCGGAGAGCATTAAAGGTGAAAGGCCCCACATAGTTCATCCCTGCACTCTGGGCCACAAAAGCGATTCCCCAGATCACTGCTGTCAGCACCAGCAAAAGTGCGCTTTTTACCTGTTGGTTTCCCATTTAGCAGACCCTCACTTCCCCGGCCAGAACCTTTTTATAATCCTCATAATTCTTTTTCAGAAGCTGGGGTGTATTCAGCTCATACGGACATTTGCTCATGCACTGGCCGCATTCCAAACAGCCCTCTATTTTCTTCATCTCCGCCTGCATAGCCGGAGTCAGCCAGTCCTTGGAGGGAGCGCGGCGCAGCATCAAAGACATTCTGGCACACTGATTGATCATGATCCCTGCTGGACAGGGCATACAGTATCCGCAACCCCGACAGAAATCTCCAGTAAGCTCTCTCTGCTCCCTGGCAATATATTCTGATAATTCCTCTGTCATTACCGGAGTTTCTTCCATATAGGAAAGCCACTCTTCCAGTTCTTTCTCCTTCTGAATTCCCCAGATAGGCAGCACATTATCAAACTGCTGCATATAAGCCATTGCGGCCTCAGACCGATTGATCAGCCCGCCGGCCAGTCCCTTCATGGCAATAAATCCCACATTGGCAGCCTTACAGTCTGATACCAGCTGCTGTTCCTTCTGAGAAGAAAGATAGCTGAAATGCCGATATGGCGGATCTTGCCCTGTTTCTTAGCTTCCTCCATACACTCATACATTCCTGTGCCGTCCCCTGGAACGTAGCACTGATCCACACAATGAAACTGGTAGAGATCCAGATACTCTGTCTGCAGATTATCCAGCGTAGTTTCCAGCTGGTTCCAGAACTCCTCCGGTGTCTTGGCTGCGGTCTTGGATGCAAGATATACCTTTTCCCTCATCCCCGCAAAGGCAGCCCCCACTTTCACTTCGCTGTCGCTGTACGCCCTTGCAGTATCAAAAAAACGCATGCCTCCTTCATAGGCTTTCCGCAAAAGCCTTACCGCCAGCTCCTGGCTGACTCTCTGTATAGGCAGCGCCCCAAAACCATTCTGCGGTACGGTCATTCCTGTATTTCCCAGAGTAATCTGTCTCATCTGTTCTTCCTCCTTACAAATTCATTCCGGAATCTTCCGTCTTTTTCTCCTGGCACTTATGATACCACTGCCCACCAAATCTTGTCAAACTTTGAATGGGAAAGTTGAATTGTTAACCATTTTATTTTTATGATTGACAATTAAGCGTAACCCATTTATAATTCCATTAAAACAACCTTGCGGTTCAAGAGCCATGGATGTTCTTGATCCACAAAGATACGAACAAAGGAGATATATATTATGAAATCATCAAAACTATCCCTTCAGGAAATGATTACTGTTGGACTGTGTACTGCTGTCATTGTCATTTTGGCTCAGATCTCGATTCCCATGCCTCTTGGCGTCCCCATGACCATGCAGACCTTTGCCATCTCTCTGACTGCGATTATTTTAGGCGCAAAAAAAGGAGCCTTGGCGGCTCTTGTGTATGTGCTTCTTGGCGCAGTGGGGCTTCCTGTATTTTCCGGTTTTTCCGGCGGATTTCAGCGTCTTGTTGGGCCCACCGGCGGTTTCCTCTGGTCCTTCCCGCTTATGGCTTTCCTCATCGGCCTGGGTGCTGAAAAATACCGCAGCTCAAAAGCTGCCTTTCTCTTCTTGCTTACTCTCGGTACCGTTTTAAACTATGTGGTAGGTGTTCTGGTATTCTGCCTCTCCACCCAGAGTTCTCTGGCCGCAGGAATCACTGCCTGTGTGCTGCCTTTTATTCCGACAACAATCATTAAGGCAGTACTTTCTGCTTGGGTGGGACTTCGCATGCGTGACCGCCTTCCTGCAGCATCCCTTACCTAATATTCCATCTCCAGTCTGCTAAACTTTCCGATTACCGGTTTGTCCCGGCCAGGATCTGCACCTGGCCGGAAGCAGTCTCCGGCTGCTGATTTTGTCTGCCCTGATGTACATAAAACCCCGCCAGAATCAAAGATAAGATCAAAACAATTGCTGCATTCCTTCCGTAATGTTTCCCCATATCTGTCATTCCCTCTTTTCGCTTTTCTTTCGTACAAATTTTTCTTTTTATGTTCCCGTGCAGTGTGCCCATGTAAGCAGATCTTCTTTATTCGATATCCTTTCTCCAGAAAAAATAGATTCCCGCCATGCTGGTAAGCAAAATCACTGCACTCCCTGCCATACAAAATGTTCCCAGCTTTTTATCCCAGCTACTGCAAATTCCTGCAGCATCCAACGGAACCTTCAGAAAAAACATACCGTAAACAAAAACTGCGCCGTTCAACAGGCAGACTGTGGTTCCCCATATTCTGGACTGGAACATCATAGCCCAAAAATAGAAAACTCCAACAAGGGCCACCGTTAGGAATATTCCTCCAAATAGTATACTCAGCTGCTGTTCCATCAAAAGCTCCGGCTTTCCGAAAAAGGGAATTCCCAAGAGTCTGCCCACTGCTATTCCGCTTAGCCAGAATAAAACACAGGCAAAAGCACAGAGAATAAAATCTGATAAATACACCCTTCTTCTGGAACTTCCCGCCATGATTCTTCCTCTGATGCCTCCATTTCTATATTCCGTTCCCTCAAACAGACCGCAAAACAGAGCGCAGATCATTACGAAAACCGGAGCATCCAAGAACAGCATCCGCTCTACAGGCCAAAGCTCTCCTCCGGAAATCATAACAGCATAGGAAGAAAATGCGGCAACAACCTTCGCAGCAACCGCAAGAATCAGGCAACACCAAAAAACCTTGCTTTTTCTCAGGCGCAACAGTCCTGCCCGTAAAAGATTAGCCATCGCTCCTACCTCCCAGCATCCCCTGATATAGGCTTTCCAAATGTGTTGCTATTCCTTCCAGTTCCCAGGCTTCCTTGCTGGTAATCAGAAAAGTAATTCCTCTCTCCTGATTCTGACTAAAAAGCAGCTGCTGTATTTCTGAAACTTCTTCTTTCTCCAGTCCGCAGAAAGGTTCATCCAGTAAAAGAAAATCCGGTTCTCCTGCAAGAGCCATGGCCAGTCCCAGACGTTTCTTCATCCCGCCAGAAAAACTGCGCACCTTTTCCCCGCTCCTGCCGGAAAGTCCCACCGCTTTTAAAAGCCGCGCAGTTTCCCCTTTCCCTGCACCTTTTCTCAGCAGAAGCTGGTATCGGAGATTTTCCTCTGCTGTCAGTTCCGGATACAGAAACGTTTCCCCGACCATGGTTCCCATCCGCCGGCGCACTTGTTCCAGCTCCTTCTTGCAGTTTTCTACTCCGTACAGAGAATAAAATCCTTTTGTGGCTCTCTGAAGCCCGCAGACCAGACGCAGCAGCGTAGTCTTGCCGGCTCCGGTATTCCCCCACAATCCATAGATGGCTCCTTTTGGCACTTTCAGCGTCAGGTTTTCCAACGCCATGACGTTTCCATATTGTTTCGACAATCCTTCTGTCTGCAGCAGGTATTCCATGAGCTTTCTGTTTCCTCCCCCATTTCCTGATGATGGTATTCTACTACGTCGGACAGGTAAAAGCAGTTTAGAAAGAAACGAAGATTGGGTTAAGAAATTCGATAGAATTTCGATAGACGTTAGCTGTCCGTTTTATAAAATTAGTGCAAAAAATCGAATAAGCTCATTTGTTTCGCCTCCGTCACCCTGTCATTAGCTGCTTTCTCCCGCTTTACAAAGGCTTCCGGTATTTCCTTTAAGAAAACCGATTCCTCCCCGTAGGTGAGAAGAATCAGCTCTTCTTTTGCCCTGGTCATACCCACATAAAACAGGCGGCGCTCCTCCTCCAGACCATCCTCCTGGCCATATTCCAGGGGAATCGAATGTTTCCGCAGCCCTGGAATAATCACTGCCGGAAATTCCAGGCCCTTGGCCCCATGAAGGGTCATTAAAGAAACTGCGTCTGTTGTGTAATGCTTGGTTCCGCAACGTCTAAGGTCCCCTTCCTCCCCAAAGATGAGATTCTCCAGAAACTCTTCCATATTCTTATGAAAGACCGCCATATCAGCCAGCTTTTGCAAAGCCTTATCTTCTGTAAGTCCGTGCTCTTTCATCCATGTCCGGATCAGGCCCTCCGGTTTTTTCTTCAGCACCGTACTGTTCTGATTTCTAAAAAATTCAACAGCATCCCTCACTGTCTTTTCTTCCAAAAATGTCCCCCTCCCTGTAACAATATAAGGGATGCCCTCCGTTTTCAAATACTCTTCCATAGCCTCTGTCTGCTGATTGGTCCTGCACAGCACTCCAATATCTGAAAAGCTTCTTACTCCTTTTTCTTCCGGCTGCCGCTCCTGCGCATCCAACATATCGATTCCGCCGATCATCCGGTTTATTTCCCTTGCTGCATAGATTCCCTCTGAACGTTTTCCAGCCATGCGCACGATTCTTACCGGAAGCCCCAAACCTGCTGCTGAGATCAGTTTCCGTTCCGGCCCCGGATTATGGGAGATAAGACCGCAGGCTCCTCCTATGATGGCCGCAGTTGAACGATAATTTTCTTCCAGGCGAATCACCTCTGTGTGGGGATAATCCTTTTGCACCTGGACAAAGCATTGAGGGTCGGATCCCCGAAACCCATAGATGGACTGATCCGGATCTCCGATGAAAAACAGTTCCCTGCCATCCCGGTTCCATTGCCGAAGCAGCGCATACTGAATCGGACTGACATCCTGAAATTCATCTACCAGAAGATAACGAAAATGGCTGCAGTACTTACGCACCATTTCCTGATCCTCCTCCAAAAAATCCAGAGTTCGAATCATAAGATCATCAAAATCTGAAATTCCCAGGCATTTAAGACGCTGTCGGTAAAGTGTGATTCCCTTCTGAATCCGGAAGTCTTTTTCGGAAGCTGTACTCTCCTGAATCCTCTTTCTGCCACTTCCTCCCGTCTCTGCTTCCAGCGCTTCTTTAATCTTTTCTTCAGAGACTTTCCGCAAAAATGCAGCAGGGCGAAGAGAAAGCTTCTGTTCCTGAATAATTTGATAGGCCAGATCTGTCAGTTCCAACTGATCGCCAAGCATCATCTCCACCCCGGCCTGTCTCAGCATCCGATAACAGACAGCGTGAAAGGTTCCCGTCTGCACAAGACCGGCTGAACGTCCATGAGGCATCTCTTTCTGAAGCCTGTTTTTCAACTCTCTGGCTGCTTTGTTTGTAAAAGTGACTGCTGTGATCTCCGACGGTTTTACCCGCCTCTTTTCTATGAGACAGCGGATCCTGGCTGCAAGAGTTGCGGTTTTGCCGGTTCCAGGCCCTGCAATCACTGCCAGGCTTCTGGCTGACATCTCTGCCGCCTGACGCTGCCTGGTGTTTAACTGCATAACAAAATCAGTGGCTGCTGTTTCTGCTTTCTCTGATAAAATAGGTTTTTCCATAGAAGCTAGCACAGCTTTCTTCTCCTCTGCATTCACCCGCCTTCCTTCTGGCAGCTCCTCCTTCTCTTTGCCAGACTTCCCTTCTATCTTCTGTTTTCTACCCTCGTTCAAAGACAGATCCTCACGCTCCTCCAGAAAAGTGCTGATGCTCATCTGGCCCTCCGGATTCTGAAGTTCATCCGGCTCAAATAGCTTGATGGTTCCATATTCCCCATCAAAGCCGGGCATCCGGGTCACCTGCCCTGCCCGAAGACGTCGAATGCCCTCACCCATCAAATGCCCGAACCTTCCTGTAATATCCTCAATGGGAACCTCTCTCAAAATAGTAAATTCTGATCCTAGCTGCTCCAGCATGCTGCAATATTCCTTCTGTACTTTTTTACTAGCAGCAGAACGCCCTGTAGAAGCCGCAATTACTTCGGGCAAAGGCACCAAACTCTCAAAGGGTTTTCGTCTCTCTGGCTGGTACCCAAAGGGCCGGTCTGCCAGCTGTGCAATTCGATGAGAGACCCCCATGGTCAGCTTCTTTTTGCACACCGGACAGATCCCTCCCGCCAGCTCCGCTTCCCTGGGATCAAGACAAATGTGGCACTTTCTGTGGCCGTCAAAATGATACTTTCCCTCCTCCGGGAAAAACTCTATAGTTCCTGTCAGCCCTTCCCCCGTCTCAATGGCCCGCTGAAGATTGGCGTAAGACAGATCCCCCTCCAGCAAATTGGCTTCCCGCCCTAGTTTTCCGGGAGAATGGGCATCGGAATTAGATATCAGCTGATAGCCATCCAGCGCAGAAAGCTGCCAGTTCATAGGCGGATCGGAAGAAAGCCCTGTCTCCACACTATGAATATAAGGTGCCAGCTCTCCAAAACACTCTTCCACTGTATCAAACCCGGAAAAAGCTCCAAACATGGAAAAATGCGGCGTCCAGATTCCAGAAGGTCATGACAGGAAAGCCCCAGAATCGGCCGTCCGTCAGAATGAATATTTCCAATCGTCTCTAATCGTTCTGACAGACGCTGCGCCTGCTCTAACCCTGGGAGCAAAATTAGGCTATGAACCTTCCGAACCTTTCCTCCCTGCTTGTAGATGGAACTGATCTCTCCTGACACCACAAAACGGGTATCCTCGCCGTCTCCTCCCCATTCCGGTTCCTGTACCTCCTCTTTCTTTAAGCGATACAGACCTTCTTCTGCCGGAATCAGCTTCTCAAAAAGCTCCCTGCGCCAGGCTGGGTGGGTAAAATCTCCGGTTCCCAGCCGACGGATTCCTTTCTTCCTGGCCTGAAGCTCCAACTGCTCCTGCGTCAGGTCCCTGCTGGTGGCTCTGGAATATCTGGAATGAATATGCAGATCAGCAATATACATAAACGATCTCCTCTCTGTTTTCTGTAATCAAAAACGAACGTAAAATCCGTTGTTTCTTTATATAAAAACATGCTCTCTTCTGGCAGCAAGACTTATTTCCATCTTGTCTGCCTAAAAGAGAGCATAACAGCCAGCTATTTTATTGTGTCCTTCTCTTCTAATTTTTAAAGCTATGAATGGGGGCTGGAATCCTGCCTTTTCTGTTCACAAAGGCTTCACAGGAAAACTGATTGACCGGCATAATCGGCGCATGACCCAGAAGACCGCCAAATTCTACAGTCTCACCCACCCCTTTTCCAATCACAGGAATCAGACGCACCGCCGTAGTTTTCTGATTCACCATACCAATCGCCATTTCATCTGCAATAATTCCAGAGATGGTAGAAGGCTTGGTATCTCCGGGAACCGCGATCATATCCAGTCCCACAGAGCAGACGCAGGTCATGGCTTCCAGCTTTTCCAAAGAAAGAGCCCCTGCCTCCACAGCATCGATCATTCCCTGATCTTCACTCACTGGAATAAACGCTCCGCTTAGGCCGCCCACATAGGAGGAAGCCATTACTCCCCCTTTCTTAACCTGATCATTTAACAGAGCCAAAGCCGCTGTGGTTCCCGGCGCCCCTGCATGTTCCAAACCAATCTCGCAGAGGATATCTGCCACACTGTCTCCAATTGCCGGCGTGGGGGCAAGAGAAAGATCAATGATTCCAAAGGGCACATCCAGCCGTCTGGAGGCCTCCTGCGCTACCAACTGGCCTACACGGGTCACTTTAAAAGCTGTCTTTTTGATAGTTTCGCACAGAACCTCAAATCCCTGTCCTCGCACCTGCTCCAGCGCAGTCTTTACCACCCCGGGACCGCTGACTCCCACATTAATAATGGCATCGCTCTCTGTCACGCCGTGGAAAGCGCCTGCCATAAAAGGATTGTCATCAGGAGCATTGCAGAACACCACTAATTTAGCGCAGCCCAAAGAATCCAGATCCTTGGTAAGAACTGCCGTCTGGAGAATAATCTCTCCCATCAGCCGCACTGCATCCATATCAATTCCGCACTTGGTAGAACCTACATTCACAGAGCTGCATACCCGCTCTGTGGAAGCCAGTGCTTCCGGGATGGCCCTGATCAGATTCTCATCACTCCTGGTCATGCCCTTGGATACCAAAGCAGAAAAGCCTCCGATAAAATTCACACCAACCTCTTTTGCCGCCCGATCCAGAGTCTTTGCTATGGTAACATAATCCTCCGGATTTTTGCAGGCGCTTCCCCCGATCAGGGCAATAGGAGTAACGGAAATTCGCTTATTTACAATGGGAATCCCATATTCTTTTTCAATGTCTTTTCCTACAGAAACCAGATTCTTTGCTGTAGTAATAATCTTCTCATAAATCTTTTCATTGAGACGATCCAGATTCGAATCGATACAGTCCAGAAGGCTAATGCCCAATGTGATCGTACGCACATCCAAATTCTCCTGCGTGATCATCTTAATCGTTTCCGTAGCTTCTATCCTATTAATCATATTCTTTTCCCCCTGGACGCACCTAAATCCTGTGCATGGTATTAAAAATATCCTCATGCATGCAGCGAATGCTTAAGCCCATCTTCTTGCCCAGCTCATCCATCTCATCTGCCAGCTCCGCCGCAGGTTTTACTGATCTGGAGGCGTCTGCCACCATCATCATGTTAAAGCTGCAAGATAGGTACACACTTTGGCAATTATCCCAACTGTGTCCTGACCAACTACCGTAATAATCGTTTTTTTCATAATAGCCTCCTTTTACAGTGCAATCAGCGGAATCGCTTCCTCTCTCTTCGCAACCTGAATGAAAAAATCATCTGCCTTATAGGGATTCTCTCCCATGGTGATCTCTGCACAGACGGTTGCATACGCCAGCGCATCATAATTATTCTCTTTGCTCAAATGCCCAAGAACAATGGATTTTAAATTATCGTGAAGGATCTCACACAGCAGCCGCCCCGCGTTTTCATTGGACAGATGTCCTCTGCTGCTTAAAATTCTCTGCTTTAAGGGATAGGGATAGGAGCCCACCTGAAGCATATTGATATCATGATTCGACTCCAGCAAGATCCCATCCAGCCCTTTTAAATGATCCACTATGTAATCATTGTAGCAGCCCATATCTGTGGCAACTGCCATGGTCTTTTCCCCATTGGCAATACGGTATGCCACCGGCTGCGCCGCATCGTGGGAAATCCGAAAAGGAGAGATTTCCAGATCCTGGATTGCAAATCCTTCATCTGCACAGATGGGATGAAACAGTTCCTGATCAATGGCTCCCAGAGCTTTACAGCCGCAGATGGCTTCTATGGTTCCCGGCGTGGCATAGATGGGAATTCCATATTTACGCGCCATGACCCCAAGCCCCTTAATATGGTCTGAGTGCTCATGAGTGATCAAAATTCCATCCAGCTCCTCCGGTTTCCGGTCGATCTGCTTCAAACCGGCTGTGATCTTTTTGCCGCTGATCCCCGCATCCACCAGCACTCCCGCATGATCAGACCCCACATAAATACAATTTCCGCTGCTGCCGCTGGCAATACTACAAAAATCCATGTTCTTTCATTCCTTTATCAATTTGTTCATAAGTATTTTCCACAGAATCACTGCTGTTGTCAACTATAAACTGGCAGTGTTCCCGAAAAAAAGCATCCTGTTTCTGGCTTGCCATCATTTTTGTGATCTTTTCCTGATCGTATCCCCGGTTAAGAGCCAGCCGTCTCCTCCTGGCCTCCTCTGAAGCATAAATATACCATACTTCATCACATACCAACTGATACTGTTCCTCCAAAAGCAGCGCTGCCTCCAAAACGACGAGAGAAGCCCCCTCCTTCCTCCAGTGGGAAATCCTCCGTTCCACCTCCAGCCTTACCTGGGGATGAACAATATCGTTCAGCCTTTTTCGCAGCTTACCGCTGTTAAACACCAGCTCTGCAATTTTCTTCCGGTCAAAATTTCCCGTTTCATCCAGAACCTGGCTGCCAAACAAGTTCAGCATCGGCTCATAGCAGGCAGCTTTCGGCTGCTGCAGCTCTCTGGCTACCTGATCCAGCTCCAGGATTCTGGCTTGATAGTTCCTTTCCAGATAAGAAAGCACCGTGGTCTTTCCGGCTCCTACCCCTCCAGTAATCCCCAGAATCGTAGTAGCCCTCTTACGCTTGCTCTTTGTTTCTCGCTCTTCCATGCCTTTCCTCTTTCTGACGAAAACATTTGCCAGGGCTTTATCCCCTGATGCCGCCCTGCGGATCTTTTCTTCTTACCGCTGCAGCTCTTTGGAAAAATCTCCCTGTCTTATTTTGCGTCATACCAGCTTTCACCGGTGTGCATATCGATCTCCAGAGGCACCTCAAGTTTGGCTGCCCCCATCATCTCTCTCTTCAAAATCTCTTTTACCTGATCCAGCTCCTCTTCCTTTGCTTCAATCAGAAGCTCATCATGCACCTGCAAAATCAGTCTGGAGTCAAGTTTCGCCTTTTTCAGTTCCTGATGTACCCGAACCATGGCAATCTTGATAATGTCTGCCGCCGTTCCCTGGATGGGCGAATTCATAGCTACCCGCTCTCCAAAAGAACGCTGCATAAAATTCCCGGATTTTAATTCCGGCACCGGACGCCGACGGCCAAATAAGGTGACCGCATACCCTTTTTCCTTTGCATCTGCCACAGCTGTGTCCAAAAAATTTTTGATTCCCGGATAGGTTTTAAAATACTGCTCAATATATTCCTGGGCTTCCTTTCTGGTAATGCTCAGATCCTGGCTCAGTCCAAAGGAACTGATGCCATATACGATTCCGAAATTCACCGCCTTGGCATTGCGCCGCTCCAGATCACTGACCTGATCCAAGGGCACATGAAATACCTGAGAAGCTGTGATGGCATGAATATCTCTGGCTTCCCGGTAAGCCTGAATCAACTGCTGATCCCCAGAGACATGGGCCAGCACCCGAAGCTCAATCTGGGAATAGTCTGCGTCCAGAAATACATAGCCCGGTTTTGGCACAAACACTTTCCGCAGCTGACGCCCCAGCTCCGTCCGCACCGGAATATTTTGCAGATTGGGATCCGCGCTGCTGATACGGCCGGTGGCTGTGATCGTCTGGTGAAACTTTCCATGGATTCTTCCATCCTGCCCAATAAAAGCAGAAAGCCCGTCTGCATAAGTGGATTTCAGTTTGGTAAGCTGCCGATACTCTAAGATCAGGGATACAAGGGGGTACTCCTGAGCCAGCTTCTCTAACACCTCGGCAGCTGTAGAATATCCGGTTTTCGTCTTTTTCCCATAGGGCATCTGCAGCTTTTCAAACAGGATCACACCCAACTGCTTGGGGGAATTGATGTTAAATTTTTCTCCCGCCAAATCATAGATTTCCTGTTCCAGCAAGGAGATGCGCACCTGCAGCCGCTCTCCGTAATCCTTCAGCTCCTGCCCCTTGACCAGGATTCCTTCCCGTTCCATATGGTAAAGCACAAACACCAAGGGCATCTCGATCTCCCAAAAGAGCGACTCCATGCCAAGTTCCTTCAGCTTTTCTTCTATAGGCTGTCGGCTCTCCAGCGCTGTCAGAGCCTGATATCCTGCCAATTTTGAAAGGGCCTCCGGCTCTTCTTCGCTGGCTTTCTCCAAAGACAGCTTTCCAAGCAGCTCCTCCCTGGAAGGGATCAATTTCTCCGTATATTCTCTGGCAATATCGTCATACGCATAATCATTTTTCAGGGGATTGATCAAATACGCACCGATCCCACTGTCAAAAAACAGATCCTGGGATCTTGTCTTCAGGAAAAAGAGCTGTTCCTTAAGGCCAAGGGTAACTGCCCTCTCCGCCCCATCCAGCACTCCCTCCAGCTTATCCAAAAGATACTCCTCTGTAAGAAATCCCTGAACAGGGAAAAATACTGCCTGATCTTTCTGCAAAGCCAGGGAAATTCCATAGAGGCGCTGATTTTCTATGACCAGATAAAAGCCAACCTCCCGGGTTCCGTCTGCCTGCTCAAAAAATGTTTCCGCCTCCCCAAGATCCGTAATATTCTGAAGCAGGACGCTCTCCTTCTTTTCCTCTGAAACACTGTCTGCAAAGCGGGAAAAGAAGTTCTTAATTCTGGCTTTCTCTAATTCCAACACAAAGGGGCTGTAGCGATCAATCGTGGCCAGCTCCTTGCTGAGTTTTGCCAGATCGTAATGTTCTCTTAATGATTCTCTTGCCTTATTGGGCTTGATCTCCTCCAGATGCTGATATGCATTCTCAATGCTTCCAAATTGGCCAATGATCTTAGCCGCTGTCTTTTCTCCCACTCCCGGGATGCCCGGAATATTGTCAGAAGCATCCCCCATTAAAGCCTTCAGCTCAATGATCTGCACTGGAGTCACTCCATACTTTTCCAACACATCTTCTGTATGGTAATCTTCAATCTCTGTACCCGTCCGTTTTGTCTTAGGGATTCTGACGCAGGTAGTGTCGGAAGCCAGCTGCAGAAGATCCCTGTCCCCGGAGATCACAGAAACCAGAAGTCCCTTCTCCTCCATCTGTCTGGAAACAGTGCCAAGCAAATCATCTGCCTCATACCCTTCCAGCATCATCAGAGGAATTCCCATAGCCTCCAGCATTTCCTTGATCACCGGAACCTGCTGACGCAGCTCCTCCGGCATGGGTTTTCTGGTACCTTTGTATTGTTCATAGAGCTTGTGACGGAAGGTGGGAGCTTTCAGGTCAAAGGCCACCGCCAGATACTCCGCCTGCTCTTCATCCAGGATCTTAAACATGATATTTAAAAATCCGTACACACCGTTGGTGTGAAGCCCTTCCCCATTGGTCAAATCCGGTACCCCGTAAAAGGCCCGATTCAAAATACTATGCCCGTCAATCAGCACAATCTTTTCTTTTTCCATATTTAAAAACTCCTGTCTGGTAATATTATTTCCCCATGTTTTCCTCTGGCACGGTTCCCTGCGTCATCTCCTGCTTCTCCTTTGGCGTCTCTGTGCGGGTATCCTCCCGGGCCTTCCCCGGAAGTTCCGTCTGGGTTTCCTGCTGACGCTCTGCTTCAGCGATTTTTTTCGGCGTGGGTTTCACACTGTGCTCCCGCTCATACATCCATTTATAAATAGTGGTTCCCTGACTTCCCTTTTCTCCCCGCAATTCAACCCCCGTAATCACCGCGCCTATCAAAAGCAGCTCTGCAAGCACAATCACAGCGCAGCGAAACAGGCGATACGTCTTTCTCACCCGAAGATATCTCCTGGAATTTTTAATATCTTTTTTCAGCTTTTCTTTGAAATCATATTCTTCTGCCTCCGACTCCTCCAAGGCAGCCCCTCCTAAGGTTTCGTAGATAAAAAAGTAGATCTCCAGTTCATCGTAGCACTCCCTGCAGTTTTCCACATGATCCAGAAACTGCTCTAGCTGCTTATCCGAAAGCTCTTTCTCCAAATAAGGTTTTACAAGCTTCTGCGCTTCTATACACTTCATCTGCACTTCTCCCTCATAAATCCCAGGGCTGGAGCTTTTCCCCATGCCGCTGACACTATTAACATTTTAATGCTTTCCGGTCAAAGTTACAACTATTATTTTGCAGCCCCTTCCGCCTGGGCCTTGTCGCTTCGGCGGCATCTTCCCAGCCCGCCGCAGTGCGATCCTGCCAAGCATTTTTGTTTCATAGGAAGGAATTTCCTATGAAACAAAAAGATCCCGAAAATCTGATCTTCTCTCAGACTTTCGGGATCTTCACTGCCGGCAATGGGACTTGAACCCATACGTGGTTGCCCACAACAGATTTTGAGTCTGCCTCGTCTGCCATTCCGACACGCCGGCATGCTTTGCTTTCGCAAGCAAAGCCTATTCTAGCACAAAACAATCAAAAATGCAAGCTAATATTTGATTTTTTTCTCAAATTCAAAACAATCAAAGGTAGCAAAATAATCTTTTGCCGTCTCGGCCCTGCGGATCAACTGAGTGGTCCCATCCTCTTTCAAAAGAACTTCCGCGGATCTTAAACGTCCATTATAATTATATCCCATGGCAAAACCGTGAGCTCCGGTATCATGGATCACCAGAATATCTCCCATATCGATCTTCGGCAGCATCCGGTCAATGGCAAATTTATCATTGTTCTCACAGAGAGAGCCCGTCACATCGTATTTGTGATCTGGCGCCATCTTTTCCTTGCCCATCACCGTAATATGGTGATAAGCGCCATACATGGCAGGACGCATCAGATTCACGGCACAGGCATCCACTCCGATATATTCCTTATGAATATGCTTTTCATGAATCGCTGTGGTCACAAGACAGCCATAGGGGCCTGTCATATAACGGCCCAGTTCTGTGTAGATCGCCACATCTCCCATTCCTTCCGGAACCAGAATCTCTTCATACGCTCTGCGCACTCCTTCTCCGATCACCATAATGTCGTTGGCTTCCTGATCCGGCAAGTAGGGGATGCCGATGCCTCCGGAAAGATTCACAAAACCAATATGTACCCCTGTCTCTTTATGAAGCTTCACCGCCAGCTCAAACAGTTCCCTGGCCAACATGGGATAATATTCATTCGTCACAGTATTGCTCACCAGAAATGCATGGATACCAAAATTCTCCACGCCCCGCTCCTTCATCATCCGGAAGGCTTCCACCATCTGTGCCTCCGTCATTCCATATTTGGAATCCCCGGGATTGTCCATAATGTCATTACTGATCTTAAACACTCCGCCCGGATTATATCGGCAGCACATGGTTTTTGGCAGGCCGCCTAGCGTCTCCTCCACAATTTTTACATGAGTCAGGTCATCCAGATTGATGATAGCTCCCAGCTCTGCTGCCTTTTGAAATTCCTCTCTTGGAGTATCATTGGAAGAAAACATAATGTCATGTCCCTTGATATCCAAAGCCTCGGATAGCATCAGTTCTGTCATGGAAGAGCAGTCGCAGCCGCAGCCGCATTCCCTCAGAATATCAATAATAAAAGGATTGGGATTTGCCTTTACTGCAAAATATTCTTTAAAACCGGGATTCCAGGAAAATGCTTCATACAGCTTTTTGGCGTTTTCCCGGATCCCCTTTTCGTCATATAGATGAAAGGGCGTTGGATATGTTTTTACGATCTCTTTGATCTGCTCATTAGTCACAAACGGTTTTTTCATAGCGTCCTCCTGCCTTTTGTTTTCTCATTCCTGAATCACTATACTTCAAGCTCACCCTTCTGTCAACTAAAAATGCTTTTTTATTAATAAAAATACAAAAAGCCATCCTGTCCCATTCGCGTTCAAAGCAACAAACAAACGCTGTCTCAGGGCTGCTCTGCACCGCTGAACAAGGAGTTTACTCTATGCTTCCAGTCTGTGAGATGATTATACTGGAGAATATTGTATTCATTCAGAAGTTCCTGATTTTTCTCATCCGTCTCTGAATAGCTGTGATAGACCCCTTCCGTATCCATATAGGTTCCCGCGCAGATCACCGGGAGGCTTTCCCGAAGCTTCAGCAGATACTCCTGGTAGGGCGTCAGCGGAAGATTCAGACGATCCAGAAGATAAGCTCCCAGATAGTTGACGCTGGTCATCTCCATACTCTCATCTTTCTCCAGCCCGAAATTACTCCACATCAAAAACGGCACCTGATAGGACTTCTGGTACTCCTCAAGAGAAGACTCCTGATCATACCCTGTAATCCGGGCTATCACATTCGTAATATAGTCAGAAGGCATATGGTCCCCAAACATCAGGATCACTGTAGGTTCCTCCACCTGCTCAAAATAAGAAATCAGCTGTTCAAAAGCTTTGTCCGACTCCTGAATCAGAGTAAGATATTTCTCTGCGGCCTGGATACTGGTGCTGGTAGAAGTAAAATCAGTCAGCTCAATGGTGGGATAAAAGCCAGGATAATCTTTGCTGTATCCGCTGTGGTTCTGCATGGTCACCTCAAAAATAAACTGACGCTCTCCCGGATCCTTATTCTCAAATACTTCGATAATCTTATCAAAGGCAGACTGATCGCTGACATAATTGCGGATATACTCTGCATCCGGAAACGCATCAATATCCAAAAATTCATCAAATCCAAGAAGTGGGTATACCGTATCCCGATCCCATCCGGAACCCAAATAGGGGTGCATGCCGATAGTGGCATACCCCAAATCCCTCAAATGGGTGGCCAGGGTAGGCACAGCGTCTTTAATATACTGCTGGAATACCACGCTTCCTGCCGGAAGAAAAGCCATGGAGTCTCCGCTTAAAAATTCATACTCTGTGTTAGCGGTATTCCCTCCTTTGACGGACACCATCAGCCTTCCGCTGGTATGTTCTTCCATCATCTTCCGGAAGAAAGGCATATAGTCCTCATTCGTTCCAAACTCCCCCAGATAGGACAAATCCGTAAACGCTTCATTCATCACCACAATAATATTGGGTGCCTTGGCAAGATTAAATTCCGAAGAAGCAGCCGTTCCTTCCTCCTTCTCCTGGGCAGAGCCTTCGCCTGAAACACCGGTCTTTTCGCCTTCCACCCCCTCGGCGCTTGCCGCTGCCCCGATCTGCTGCACACGCTCCAGGGAATATCCCTCCGGCTCTTCAATATTGATCAAATGCAGATTTCCTACAAAGGCGGCCACAAATCCATTATTCCGATAGCGCACCGTCGGAGTAAACAGCGTCTGATCCATTCCTAACGCATCCTTGACGCTCTTTTCCTGCAACGCCCCTCCTGCCGCCAAAAGCCCGGCTATGCAGACTACTCCGGGTACAAGACGAAGCGGAAGTTTTTTCACAGTCAAAGTATTTTTCCATCCTGCCAGAAGCAAAAATACAAATCCGAAGGTAACAAATAACAGACGCCAGGTAATATCGTATGTATAATTATCCGCCACAGAAGCAGCAGTGCCCAAAGACAGAAGATCCCAGGGAACAATCGGGGATGAGCGGAACTCAATAACAAAATAGTTCACCAGCCCAAGAATCATAGAAAACAATGTGGCAATAGTATACCCCCACCGGAAACTTCCCAGCAAAAATGCCAATGCCAGGTAGAACAGATAAAAAAATACCCCATTCACAAGGATCATCATAGGATACATTCTCCAGGGATCACAGGTATACCACTGAAGCAGCCAAAGAGATGCGAATGGCACTGCCAGCGCAGTAAGAATACTCAAAATCTTTCCAAAGCGGTACTTCAAAGCCAGAATCAGTCCGGCAGCCACCGCAAGCACTGCTGCCAGCAAAAACCAGGATCCATGAAAGCCTTCCGTCTTTGCCGCAAAAAAAATAAGAACCAGCATTGTAGCAGAAAGAATGCATGAGCCTGCCATGCATCCCTTTCTTATATCAAATATATTTTTCATTTCTTCTCCTCTTTCTGTAACATCAGTGACGCTTTACATGTTCGTGGGTAAAGAGATGATCCTGGCAGTATTCATACTCTCCGTCACATTTGGAACAGTACCGGAATTCCAGATGATCTCCATCTAACTCTGTCCGTCCGCAGACCGCACACTTATGCCTCGGAACACCGGCCTTCGGAGCTGCCTTGGTCGCTGCCCGCTTAAATTCCTGTTTTCGGTGTATCTCTTTGAGCAGGGAAACAAGGATGGCTACCTTGCCCACCCAACTGGTCTGTACAAATTCATATACAATAAATACGCCGTAAAGCAGCCCCATCCATTTGATCTTTATGGGAATCAGGAAATACAGCATTACTTCCATATCGGGATAGCTGGCCGCAAATGCCAGGAAAATAGACATATTAATATAGTAGGTAGAAAAAAACAGACCGCCGAAGCGGACATTTCCACCCAGGATAAAATACAGCAAAAATGCTCCAAGCACCGTAAAAATAACGCCGCTTAAAATATAAACATTAAACCGGAAAGCTCCCCAAGTGCGCTCCAGAGTCTTTCCCAGAGAATAATAGAAAAACAGCATGATTACAGTGAACAGGCTCAGGCTCTCTGGCGGAATAATCAGCCAGGTAACCAGTCTCCATATCTGACCGTGTAAAATATCATACGGCTCCAGGGTCAGATAATTTAAAAAGCCAGGCTGCAGCACCATCAGGGTATAGCCGATGGCGTACAGGACAATAATCATCATGGGAAGATTATTCAGCGCATACTTTCCATACTTACGCTCCATCTTATTTAAAAAATTCATATCCGTTCCTTTCTATACATATAAGGTTTTTATATAGGCTTTACCTAAAAGCCTATTATAGAATTCCTCATTTTATTTGTCAATGTGCCCAGAGCGTATTTATAATTATTTCACTTTTCCCCTCTCCTTTCCCCTACTTCCCTTTTCTATTTTATTTTTTGTTTTACTTTTCTATTTCTAAAATCCGTTTCACCCTCTTCCCCAAAATCCTTTTCCAGAATTCTATTGAAAACCCAGGGATCTTTTACTATAATGATTAAGATCTTTCAAAATGCCCGAGGAATTGTTTTGGCTTCGCACTTCCTCGTTTCTGCCTACATCCGGATATCGCGGCTCCTAACGCTCCGCTTTATTTCGGTGAATGTTAGCATCCGTGTAGCATCCGTGTACAAGAGACAATACAGTCAGAAAAGAGCTGATTTCGTTTCCTGTCTGTGTTGCTTTCTCTCTGCGTACGTCCAGTACGCATCGTTCAAGCGCCTTGCAGGAAGCGAAATTAGTTCTTTCTGACTCCAAGACCTCAGCCATAGCGATTTGCTGAATTTGCAAGGCGGACGATAGAAGCGTATTGGACATACGCTGATTGAGGACAACGCAGAAAATTCAGCAAATCTCATGGCTTGAGGTGTATTATCCCCTGTAAACTGATGCTACACTGATGCTATATAAAACAAAAGAATTTTTGAGATCAGAAAAATCACGATCAGAAAGGAGATCTGTCATGGCTGGTTCATCATTTGGAACCTTATTTCGCGTCACCACCTGGGGGGAATCTCACGGAAAGGCTGTGGGTGCTGTGGTTGACGGCTGCCCCGCAGGGCTTCCCCTGACAGAGGCGGATATACAAAGCTTTTTAAATCGAAGAAAACCGGGACAAAATCAATATACCACTGCCCGAAAAGAAAGTGACTCCGTAGAGATCCTGTCCGGTACCTTCCAGGGAAAAACCACTGGAACTCCCATCTCCATGGTGGTGCATAACCAGGATCAGCGCTCAAAAGATTACGGAAATCTGGCTGTCTGCTACCGCCCCGGACATGCAGACTTTACTTTTGACCAGAAATATGGCTTTCGTGACTACCGGGGCGGCGGCCGCTCCTCCGGTCGCGAAACCATCGGCCGTGTAGCGGCCGGAGCTATCGCCTCCAAAGTATTGGGGCAGTTAAACATTTCTCTCACTGCTTACACAAAAGCCATCGGCCCCATCAGCTGCGCACCGGAACGGATGGATCCTGACCGGATTCGGAGAAGTCCGCTGTTTATGCCGGATGAACAGGCCGAAGGGCTGGCTCTGGCCTATTTGGATGAATGCAAAGCCCATCAGACTTCCTCCGGAGGCGTGGTAGAATGCCTTATAAAAAACGTCCCTGCCGGTATTGGCGAACCCGTGTTTGACAAACTGGATGCCTGCCTGAGCAAGGCTCTGTTCTCCATCGGAGCTGTCAAAGGCGTGGAAATTGGAGACGGTTTCCTTGCCGCTCAGTCCATGGGACACGAAAACAACGACCAGTTTGGTCTGATAGACGGGACGGTGCAAAAGCTCACCAACCATGCTGGAGGCATCTTAGGAGGCATGAGTGATGGCAGCCACATCACCATCCGGGCAGCTTTCAAACCCACTCCCTCCATCGCCCAGCCTCAGACTGCCCTGTTCCAGGACGGACACTGTGAAGAAATTGTGATCCATGGCCGCCATGATCCCATTATTGTGCCCAGAGCAGTGGTGGTGGTAGAAAGTATGACTGCCATTACGCTGCTGGATCTTCTCCTCCAGAACATGGGATCCACCATGGATAAGCTGAAAAAAATCTATTAATTAAAAAGGCTGCTGCAAAGTAAAATGACCGGATCTTTACCATGTTTTCTGTCGATCCGAAATCTTCTTTCTTTGCAGCAGCCCTTTTTTCAGACCTGCCAATATCTATCCCATGTCCTGCTTCCTGGCTGATCCTTTCCAAACCAATAGCAGGATTCCTCTGTTATCTTATTCTTCCGCCTCAGAAATCAGAATGCAGTTTGGAGTTTCCACCTTTAACTGCTTTCCTTTCATGACAATGGTTCCTTTCTCATAATCCACTGTGAAAAACCGCATATAGTTGGATTCATGACACAGCACAATCAGGGTTTTCTCATCCGGCAGCACATCAATATCCTTGGGATAACCGCCGCTGATGGGCAATATACAGATCTTTCTCAAAAGCCCGGTCTCCTGATTGATTTCAAAAATCCCTACCGTATTCTCTCCTGCACTGGAACAGTAAAGATACCTGCCGCTGGGAGAAATCTTTAAGGCACAGCAGGCGCTGCTCACCTCATGCTCGTCCATCAAACTTTTCACTTCCTGAAGAAGTTCGAACTCCGGAGATTTCCCGCTTCCATCGTAGGAATACACCCGTATCTTGTTGGTCAGCTCACAGTTAATGTAAGCAAAGCGTCCGTCCTTGCTGAAGCACATAAGCCTGGGGCCGGACTCCAGCTCACAGCGGAGAATATCATACAGTTTTAATTTACCTGTAGTGGGATGCACTTTATAGATTTTCACCTGATCCACCCCATTGTCTACTGCACACAAATACTTTCCATCCGGTGTGGGAATGACGCAGCTTACATGGGGTCTGAAATTCCGCTCCGCCACGCTGCCAAGACCCTTATGGAAAATCCCATCCATCACGCTGCCCAGCCGGCCGTTCCGATGGGTGTGCACCACGGTCACCTTTCCGTCATGATAACCGCCCACAAAAAGGAACTTTCCAGAAGCGTCCGTAGAAAGGTAGCAACCTCTCATCCCGTCGATACCCACCTTATTGATGGGAGTCAAATCCCCATTTGGTTCGATCTTCAGTACCTCCACCCCTTCATCAGCGATGGAGTACAGATAACGGCCATTGCAGGATTTCGTAAGGTAGGAAGCGTTGTGTACCGGAACCACATTCCGTTCCGTCAGCGTTCCATTTTCCATATCAATATCATATACATGTATTCCAATACTGCTGCCATGGGTATAAGTCCCAACATAAGCCACATATTTCTTCTTATCCATCTTGGAATTCCTCCTGTGATCGTGAATATTAATCGCCCTCCACGGACCGTTTTCCTCTTCCCTTTCCCATCGTTTTAAGGTATGATTACAGAAAAACCGGGAAAGGAAAAAACATGAAACGAAGCTTACAATATCTCATTGCCCAGGGAGACGCCTTACAGACTGTTGGAGATTTTTTGCGAAAAAAGGGATACTCCCATCATCTCCTGGCCCTTTTGAAGCGTTCCCCCTCCGGCCTTGTTCTAAACAGCCTTCCGGTGCCTGCAGGCAAAATTCTAAACAGCGGCGACTGTCTTTTGGTCACTCTGCCTGAGGAAGAACCCTCCCAGAACATCACTCCTGCTTTTGTAGATTTCTCTGTAGTTTACGAAGATGAGGATCTTCTGGTAATCAACAAGCCGGCCGATACGCCCATCCATCCCTCCATAAATAACCGTGAACACACTCTGGCCAACGGCGTTCTCTGGTATTATCAGCAAAAAAATCTGCCTTTGGTATTTCGCTGTATCAGCCGCCTGGATCGGGACACCAGCGGTCTCCTTGTAGTGGCAAAAAATATGCTCAGCGCCTCCATCCTTACCTCCGTCATGAAACAGCACACACTGGCATTCAATGCCCAAACTTCCCTATCCCTGGGCAGCGCCTCCCACCAAACCTCGATCCCGCCCGCTTGGGAAGAAAACTTCCTGCCCAAGCTGCCTGGAAAGCCCATCCTGCGCACCTATCTGGCCATTGTGGAAGGCCGTGTCCCCCGCCCCGGCATCGTCAACGCCCCCATTGCAAGGCGGGAGGGATCTGTGCTTGAACGCTGCGTAGATTTTGAGAAGGGAGAACCTGCGCTCACCCACTATGCGCCCGTAGCCTTTCGTCCGGACCTGAATCTTACCCTTCTCTCTCTTCGCCTTGAAACAGGACGAACCCATCAGATTCGAGTCCACATGAAGCATTTGGGGCATCCTATCATCGGAGATTTTCTCTATCATCCGGACAGGCGTCATATCTCCCGCCAGGCTCTCCACTCCTGGCAGCTGTCCTTCTCTCATCCCATCACCGGGAAACCACTGCAGTTCCAGGCTCCCCTGCCAGAAGATATGGCCGCCCTGTTTCCCCATCTCCCGTAAAAGAGCTGCCCTGGCCGCCCTTTTACGGAAGTTTTCGCCACAGTCATTGGCTCACCTGGCAAATTTTACAGGATTAACCGACAACCCATTTTTTGAGCTGCAATCCCTGCGGTTCCTTAACGGATCCGTTCCGGAAAACCAATCTTTTTCTGTACCTTGCGCAGTGTCTTGTTTGCTGTGTAGGCCGCCCGCTCTGCATTGGCCTTAATGATACTGTCAATGTAAGCCTTGTCCTTTTCCAGCTCTTTGCATCTGGTCTGAAGCGGCTCCAGCACGCCAACCACCGCATCTCCAACAGCTTCCTTTAACTGGCCATAACCACAGCCCTCAAATTCTTTCACAGCCTCATCCGGTGTCTTTCCAGTGCAGGCACAGTAAATATCCAGAAGATTCTTCACGCCCGGCTGTTCCTCCCGATAAAGGATCACGCCTTCAGAATCGGTCACTGCCCGCTTGCATTTTCTGCGAATCGTATCCGGATCATCCATCAAATAGATACTAGCATTGGGATTCTCATCAGATTTGCTCATTTTCCTGCTAGGATCCTGAAGACTCATAATCTTCGCTCCCACCTTGCCCACATAGGCCTCTGGGATAGTAAACACCTCTCCATAGACTCCATTGAACCTCTGGGCAATATCCCTGGTAATCTCCAGATGCTGCATCTGGTCAATGCCCACAGGAACCACATCTGCCTGATACAGCAGAATATCCGCCGCCATCAGAACCGGATAAGTGAACAGGCCGGCATTGATGTTGTCCGCATGCTTTGCCGCTTTATCCTTAAACTGAGTCATACGGTTTAACTCTCCCATATAGGTAAAACAATTTAAGATCCAGGCCAATTCAGCATGACCGGACACATGGGACTGATAATAGATGCAGTTTTTTACCGGATCAATCCCTGCTGCAATATAAAGAGTCAGCAAAGCTCTGGCCCGTTTGCGCAGCACCGCCGGATCCTGACGCACAGTGATGGAATGCATATCCACCACGCTGTAATAGCACTCATACTCATCAGAGAGAGTCACCCAGTTTTTCAGCGCCCCCAAATAATTTCCCAGGGTAAGATTCCCCGTAGCCTGCATTCCGCTGAACAGCACTTTATTTCCGTTAATCATTTCCTCATTCCTCCAAAATCCTATATTTTACATGGGATATCCCTTTAGATAATACTGCCTCACAAAACGAAACAACGCCTGCTCCCCCTCTTTATCCAGAATCCGCAGCATCCGTTCCAGCTCCCGGGCTGTCTGGGGATGCATCAAACGATGCCCCCGCCCCCTCTGATAATACTTCAAAGGTTCATGGCGATTATACTTTTCCTTCAAATAAATCTTCGAGGCTGCTATGCGGTCCATCAGCATCTCCGCCACATATTTTCTTGGCATCTGCACTGCCTGCATAGGCGGTTCCCCCTGCACCGGCTTCAGAGAATAATCCGTCCAGAATTCAAAATGATGGCGGTTCCTCCCCTTGTGGTGCATCCAGGCATAAGAATACCCTTTATTCTCCCGCTCTCCGTTATTAGGACTGCGCGTTCCATTCTGGTAATAGCGGCATCCTGGCACAAACTCCGCCAAACTATACTTGGACATATCATGCATGATGCCCTGATAATAAAGTCCAATGGCAAAACAGTGCTTCATCACCAGCAGCTTGTGTTCCGTAACCGTGCGAAAGTGTCCGGCCACCTTCTCCGGCGTAATCTGGCTCTCCCAAACCGACTCCCCGACTGCATCTTTGCAGCGGCTCCCGGCGCGCTTCCCACAGCCTTTCCAGACAAACGCTGCGCTTCTATCCATTCTTCTCTGAGCCGGACTTCTGTCAGTCATCTTTCCATATACTGCTTCACTCATTTATTCTCACCACTCACCTTTTCCATTTCTTTGCTGCCAATTAAAATCTGAACACAACGGGGAGGCATTCGGAAAAACTTTGCCTGCGCCTCCAAAGTTTTTGGCAGTGACCCATCTTTCTCGTCTCTGTCCGCTGTATCCAAAACTATCTTCCAGCCCATTCCCTCCGGAAGGAAAGGCAGAGCCATCTCCTTAGGCTCCCAGTGGAAATTGTAGGCAATGTAGATAAATTCTTCTTCTCCTGCATACAGGCCGCAGTATAACAGCCCCACATGGCGGCTGGAATATTCAAAATCTCCATACCAGGCCCTGGTTCCATGGCAGGAAAAATCCGGGTATCCCAAAGACCGAAGATCCGATCCGGCCAATTCCTGATCCATATGCAGGATCCTGTGAGCCTTTCGGAAAGCAACCAATCCACCCATGTCAATTCACTGTCATGACAGTAGGGATTATTATTCCCCTCCTGGGAATTTCCAAATTCATCTCCAGCTAACAGCATAGGCGTTCCCTGAGACAGCAGCACCATGGCAAAAGCATTTTTCATCTGCTGCATCCGCAGTCGGGCAATCTTTTTCTTTCTGGAGGGTCCTTCAACGCCGCAGTTCCAGCTGTAATTGCACTCGGAACCGTCCCTTCCCTGCTCTCCATTCGTCTCATTATACTTCCTGTCATAGGAAACCAGATCCATCAGCGTAAAGCCGTCATGCCCGGTAATGTAATTGATCACGCCGCTGTTCTTAGGATTGTGGCGAACCCGGCTCACAAACTGCTCCAGCTGATTTTCGTCCCCTTTCAGAAGCCGTCTGGCAGTTACCTGAAAGTTCTCATTGCACTCCGCCAGAAATTTCTCCGGAAAGCCGGTCTCCATACCATAAATCTGCTCAGCAGGAAAATACCAGGAGATCAGCTTCACCCCCGTAAGAAACGGGCTTCTTGCCACTGTATTAGCCGCCTCCTGGTTCATAAACAGCCTAAAACCGTCCACATGATATTCCCGTACCCACCAGGCCAGACAGTCGCACACCATGGAGACATCCACAGGATCCGGAAAACAAAATTCCATGGCCACTTCCATACCATTTTCATGGAACGCTTTTACCATAGACTTAAACTCCAAGTCCGGAAATTTCCCCGCACAGTACGCGCTCTTTGGCGCGTAATAGCAGCAATCCCCGGTAAATCCCCAGTAATTTAATTTCCACTCCTGCCGGCTCTCCGCTCCGATAGCAGAGTACTTCATAGCCTCCTGAAACTCATAAGCCGGAAGCAGAAGAACCTGATTGATTCCCAAATCCTTTAAATAGGGTATCTTTTCCTGAAGCCCCAAAAAAGTCCCTTTATGGCGCACCCTGGAATTTTTCTGCTTCGTAAAGCCCCTGACATGAAGCTGATATAGAATCAGATCCTGATAGGGAAGCGCCGGAAACTGATCCCCTCCCCAATCAAAGGACTTTGTTAAAAATCCGCATCTTGTCTGGTGTTCTTCTCCTGGCGTCAGATTGCCAAAATCTTCTGTCCCGCTCACTAATCTGGCGGCTGGATCCTTTTTAATCTGATTCCCAATACGAAAATTATATTCATACCCATCCGGTGTCAGCCCCAAAACTTTCAGGCTTCTCACCATCCCTGTCACACTTTCCCCGGGAAAGGGGATCTCCTGTACCGGCTCCTGACACCCCTTTGGATACAGAATCAAGCTGGCACGCTCTCCCCGGGGTACTACAGCGGAGAAGGTAATCCCATCCTGTTCGATCTGGGCGCCCAAGGTTCTGCCTGCGCCCTCCGCAGCCGAAAACTGTTTGCATCTCTTATCTGTCATTGATTACTTCCCTCCCTCATTCCATTTTCCAGGTACACTTATGATCTGATCATAAATTGATCTCTCAGCACCGTGTAACCGAATCACAAATCACTCTCTCGGCACCGCGCAGCCGGATCACAAATCGATCTCAAGCTCCACCGGACAGTGATCAGAGCCAAAAACTTCCGTATGGATCCCGGCTCCTTTCAGTCGATCCTTCAGGCACTCTGAGACACAGAAATAGTCGATTCTCCATCCTGCATTTTTCTCTCTGGCCCGAAAGCGGTAAGACCACCAGCTGTAAACCCCTTCCTGATCCGGATAAAAATAGCGGTACGTATCAATAAATCCGGCATCCAGCATCGCTGTACATTTTGACCGTTCCTCATCTGTAAACCCTGCATTCTTTCGGTTTGTCTTAGGGTTCTTTAAATCAATCTCCTCATGAGCCACATTCAGGTCACCACAAAACACCACCGGCTTTTTCTCTTCCAATCCCTTAAGGTAGGACAAAAAATCATCCTCCCACTTCATCCGATAGTCAAGTCTTGCCAGCTCGCTCTGGGAATTGGGAGTATACACCGTCACCAGATAAAAATCTCGATACTCCAGCGTAATAACGCGCCCCTCCTGGTCATGTTCCTCCATCCCGATCCCATAAGATACGGACAGGGGATGACGCTTCGTAAAAACTGCTGTTCCGGAATACCCCTTCTTTACCGCATAATTCCAATACTGCTCATATCCCGGTGTCTGCAAATCCAACTGTCCGGCTTGAAGCTTACTCTCCTGGATACAGAAAATATCCGCATCCGCCTCATTCATAAAATCCAGAAACCCCTTCTGCAGGCACGCTCTGATGCCATTCACATTCCAGGAAATTAATTTCATAATCCGTTCTCCTCATTCATCACTCTTAAAAATCCAATATGAATAAAGTATATCATTTTTCATCGGATTTTCCTACCCTAACTTTTGGAAACTTTCCAGGGTCTAACCATTATGCTTAACCAACAGAAAATAAAACATACCTTATGGGTATATGGGTAATATGTATGGAAAAAGAAAACAGGAAAATGCCATTGCCACAAGAAGATGTCATGAAAATTTTGGTCTCTTGTTATGAAAAATATTTGCATGAAATTCCTAAAGTACGTTCAAACGCAGAGGACATGGCTGAGGAATATTACGGAAATAGAAACCTTCATAAAAGAAATGTAATAATGTCATTTGCAACTGTCATTTTGATTTCAGCCATCTGAATTTTCCTCTCTTTTAAAAGAAAAAAGTTAGACACATCATGGGCATTTTGCTCAAAATAATGTGTCTAACTCTATTTTTTAGAAATTCAGTTGTCTAAACCTTAGAACTTACCTGCCTTCGCTGCTTCCTCGATAGAAACAGGAAACCTTGATTTTCAGCCATTCCCTCATTGCGTTCTCACAACATGAAAAATCACAGTATGTACGCCTTACATTTTGTGTTTCTTTTTGATGCTTATAAATTTTTTCTGCTTTTGTCAGTATTTTATCCTTAATGGTTAAGCAAAAAGCATATTCCTTTTCAAATAAGTCCTGATAACGTTCATCGCTCAACTCATCAAATACAACTCTTTTGTAAGCGTCATCCGGAACGGGTATCATTTTTTTGATATCCAAGACAGACAGCACATGCATTTTTTTATCTTTGGAATATTCTTTATATACATCACCCGAAATATTTACAGACTTATCTATCACTTCATATATTAAAAAATGTTCGTCACAACTATTTTTCCACTTTTTATGTTTTTCCTTTGCCGATGTTAAAGGAATAAAATATTTACATTCTATCATGTCTATGATAATACCAACAAAAGGTTTTATCGCATTCCTATAAGAAGCATTATAATATACTTCTGAATTCTTGTTGTTTAGATATTCCAAATAATCAGCATCAATGGTATAGAAACCAAAATTTTCAAATTCGGCCATAGTTCTCCTTAGTCAAAAAGTGGAGAAGATTTCTCTCCTCCACTAAGCTTTAATGTTCCACCTTTGGGATATAGGTAGCGGATATAGGTAGCGGGACACCTTCTTTAATGCTCCACCTTTGTAATGGGTAGTGGGACACCCTCTTTAACATTATCCCTTTTTCTAATTTTAATATACATTAGTATATGCGCAAAGTCAATAACTTTTGTCAAAACACCACAGTTATGTAAACCAATTATTCGCACAGCAAAATGTAGGAATATCATATAGGATTAATGTATAAATAGTGTAGGAGTGACCCCTTATTTGCCATAAAAAGTCACTCCCAAAT
>CABRXX010000026.1:0-33490 GCA_902475025.1 uncultured Lachnospiraceae bacterium
GTATTTTATCGCATTCCCATAAACGTGTTTCGCAGGATCGCACTGTGGCGGACAGGGAAGATGTCGCCAAAACAGCTGGTCCCAGGCCCTTTTATTTTTCTGAACGGTTGGTCTGAATGAATTGCTATGAAAAGCAATAAATTTAAATTGATAAAAAAGTAAGAAGGACAAGGATTGTATAATATAGATAAAAAAACACTTCGTATTCAGCCTGAAAAGAATATATAATATACAAAATATATAAAAATAGGATTGAAAAGAAGAAAGTTTAAAGCTAAAAGGAAATATTTTGGATTTAAAAAAACTGAAAATGAAATTGATAAAAAAGAAGAAAAGAGCAATATTTAGAAACTTTTTGGCAATTTAAGAGAAGAAATTCAGAGGAGACATGGGATATAATCGAGTCATCAAATAAAGGAGGTGCTCTTATATGAACAAGAGAGTATTGGCGGGATTAATGACAGTAGCTATGGCATCCACCCTGTTTGGTGTATGCGCACAGGCGGAAGAAAAAGAGGAGATTGTAGTAGCATTTTCTCAGATGGAGATGAACAATGCATGGCGTGTGGCTGAGACAAATTCTATTCAGGAAGAAGCGGAAGCCAGAGGAATTAAACTGATTTATACAGATGCCAACGGTGATACTGCCAAGCAGGTATCGGATGTGGAAGATATCGTAACTCAGAAGCCGGATGTGATTTTGATGGCTCCCAGAGAGTATGACGGAGTAGAACCTGCTCTGGAAGCAGCGAAAGAAGCCGGAATTCCGGTACTGCTGCTGGACCGTGAGGCTGCCGGCGTTCCGGGAGAGGATTATTTGGCATTTGTAGGCGCTGACTTCTACTGGGAAGGTCAGGAATGTGCGAAAAAGCTGGTAGAGCGTTTCGGAACTGAAGAGGAAGTAAATGTGGTACAGATTACCGGAACGCCAGGATCTTCGGTAGCTATTGACCGTCAGAAGGGCTTTGAGGAAGAACTGGCAAAATATGATAACTTTAATATTATTGCAACTCAGAACGGTGAGTTTACCCGCTCCATCGCACAGTCCGCTATGGAGAATATTATTCAGGCCCAGGGCGATGAGATTGATGCCGTGTTTGGACATGATGACGAGTGTGCCATCGGCGCAATTCAGGCTTTGAAGGCTGCTGGTTTGAAACCGGGAGAGGATATTGCAGTTGTAGGTGTGGGCGGCTTTAAGGATGCCTGCGTATCGATCCAGAATGGAGAGATGGATGGAACGGTTCTTTGCAGTCCCTGGTTCGGACCGACTGCCTTTGATCTGGTAGAGAAGATTGTTGCAGGTGAGGAGATCGATACGAAGGTGGTAAATCCGGGATATATGATCGACGCTTCTAATGTAGAAGAATATATGCCCAGCGCATTCTAAGAATTGCTTGCTTTCGTGTATCAATTATGATGGCGGGCTGTCTCAAAATATAATCTTTTGGAGAACTATTTGGGACAGCTCGCTTTTGGTTTCAAAAAATGCTGCAAATAGCAGGAAATGGGGGTTGCTTATGCCGCAGGAATACATACTGGAAATGAAAGGAATCACCAAGTCTTTCTCAACAGTGAAGGTTCTGCATGAGGTGGATTTCCGCATTAAAAAGGGAGAAGTACATGCCCTGATGGGAGAGAACGGAGCCGGGAAATCTACATTAATCAAAATATTGACAGGCGTTTACAGTAAGGACGGAGGAACGGTGGTTTTTGATGGCCGAGAAATTGCTCCGGCCAATTCTCTGGAGGCGCAGAAATTGGGAATCAGTCCGATTTATCAGGAGATCAGTCTGGTGTCGCAGCTGAGTGTGGCAGAGAATATTTATATTGGCCGGGAAATCAAAAAGAACGGCATGATTGATTGGAAAACAACGAACCAGAAGAGTGAAGAACTTCTGAACAGTCTGGGAATACAGATAGATGTAACCAAACCGCTGTCCAGCTATGGAACCGCGATCCAACAGATGGTGGCGATTGCCAGATCTATTTTGATAGAGGCTAAGCTGGTGATTATGGATGAAGCCACATCTTCTCTGGATGAGGATGAGGTGGAGGTACTGTTTGATATTATTCGGAAACTGAAAAAGAAAGGAATTGCGATCCTGTTTATCTCTCATCGCCTGCCGGAGATTTTCCAGATTACAGATACGGTCACTGTGTTAAAGGACGGATTCCTGGTGGGAGAATATGAAACAGCATCTTTGACGAAAAAAGACCTGGTGTCCAAAATGATCGGCCGTTCAGCAGAGGATATCGTGGAGGTACACCGCCAGAAACGGCAGATACAGGAGGAACTGTATTTAAAGGCAGAGGGGATTGAGAGCGGTATTAAACTGCGGGGCTTGAATCTCACCATCCGCAAAGGAGAGATTGTGGGGCTGGCAGGACTTCTGGGAGCTGGAAGAACGGAGCTTGCCAGAGTGATTTTTGGTATTGACAAAAAGGACCGCGGAACGATACAGATTGACGGAAAAGAAGTGGAGTTTAAACTGCCCAGACAGGCGATTGATTACGGGCTGGCCTTTTGCTCTGAAAACAGAAAGGTGGAAGGGATTATTCCGCACCTGAGCATTGCAGAGAACATCAGCATTGCAAATATGAAGCGGGTGAGCCGTTTTGGAATCATTCACAGAGCCAGACAGCGGGCGGTGGCAGAAGAGTATGTGAAAAAAATCCGCATTAAAACAACGGGCATTGATCAGCAGATCTGTAATCTGTCCGGAGGAAATCAGCAGAAGGTGATTTTGGCAAGATGGCTTAGCATGCAGCCGGATTTCATTATTCTGGATGAGCCTACCCGGGGAATTGACGTGGGGGCGAAGCGGGAGATTGAGGAACTGATACGCCAGATTGCAGATCAGGGGATCAGCGTGCTTCTTATTTCATCGGAATTTGAGGAGCTGATTCGAAACTGTGACCGGGTTGAGGTGATCAGGGATGGACGAAATGCAGGGAGCCTTCTGGCGGAAGAGATCACAGAAAATAATATTATGAATTTAATTGCAAATGGAACTCCGGGAGGTGAGGAAGTATGAAAAAGATGAAGATGAATGACATTGTCAGAACCTACGGCGCACTGATTGTGCTGGTTGTGCTTCTGATCATTAACGGGGTGGTTACTCCGAACTTTCTTCATATGAATACCATCTGGAATATTTTAATACAGGCATTTTCTGTGATTATTATTTCTCTCGGAATGACGCTGGTCATTGCAACGGGCGGCATCGATATCTCAGTGGGTTCGACTATGGCGCTGTCCTCCATCATTTTTGCAAAACTGCTGATCACTTATGAGATGAATATATGGGTAGCCCTGGCGGCAGCTTTGGCGGCAGCCTGTGTTTTCGGCCTCTTTAATGGTGTTCTGGTGGGAGTATTTGATATACAGCCCATTGTGGCCACTCTGATCCTGATGATATCCGGACGGGGAATTGCCCAGCAGTTTAACAATGGCGTGGTGATTTCCTTCTATGGAAATTCATTTGCAGACATCGGCATTTACCGTATCGGAGGAGTAGTGCCGATACAGGTGGTGCTGGCAGCAGCGGCTATTTTGATCATTTATTTTGTTGCTAAAAAAACCACTTTCGGACTGTATGTGCAGGCGATTGGAGATAACCGGTCGGCCGCGCATCTGGTGGGGCTGAAAACCTCCCTGGTTCTTATCATGACCTATGTGCTGTGCGCGCTTCTGGCCGGCGGAGCAGCCTGTTTTGAAACGCTGAGACTCTGTTCGGCAGATCCCAACAACATTGGAAACAATATTGAGCTGGACTGTGTGGCTGCGGTAGCGATTGGCGGAACATCCATGAGCGGCGGCAAGGCAGTGATCTGGGGGACTGTGGTAGGCGCGCTGGTGATGCAGCTGATCACCACTATGATGAATATGAATAACATTTTCTATGCATACGGGCTGGTGATCAAGGCTGTGATCATTATTGTGGCTCTGTATCTGCAAAAGGAAAAGAATCAGTAGGGAGGTGCGGACATGTGGAAGAGTAAGTTAAAAGGAAACGGTACATGGATCGCATTGTTCATCCTGGTGGTGGCTGCGACAGTATTTTATGGGACCACGTTTCTGAGCGTTTCAAATATTTTTAATGTTTTGCGTCAGTCCAGTATGATTGGCCTGATTGCGGTGGGGATGACCTGCGTGATTATCACAGCAGGGATTGACCTTTCTGTGGGAGCCACAGTTGCCCTGACCGCAGTGTCTGCGGCAGTTTTGACACAAACCAGCGTGCTGCTGGCTCTGATCGTGCCGGTTCTCATTGGAATTTTGATTGGAGTGGTGAACGGATTTGTAATTGCAAAGCTGAAGATTGTACCGTTTATTGCTACTCTGGCAGTTCAGATGGCAGTGAGGGGAATTGCTTACATTGCCACAGATGTGAAATCTGTTCCGATTGCAGATGAGGCGGAGAGCTTTCTGGTAATCGGCCGCGGACATTTTCTGGGGATTCCGATTCCGGTAATTCTTTTTGCACTGGCAGCAGCAGTTATGATTTTCGTATGCAGCAAGACTCCTTTTGGGCGAAGCCTTTATGCCATTGGAGGAAATGAGGATGCTGCCAGGATGATGGGCATCAAGGTGGATCGAAATAAGGCTCTTAGCTATGTGCTCACCGGAGGCCTTTCTGGCCTGGCAGGCGTGATACTCTGTTCCAGACTGGGAGCCGGACAGCCGGTGGGAGGAAACGGCTGGGAGATGGATGCCGTGTCAGCAGTGGCCATTGGAGGTACCCTTCTTTCCGGCGGTTCTGGAAGTGTGGGGAAAACTATTTCCGGAGTGCTGATTACCGGTTTGATTGGAAATATTATCAATCTTCAGGGAGATATTAACACTTATGTGCAGAAGATCATCAATGGAGCCATTGTATTGATTGTCATTATTATTCAGAGACGAACACAGACAAAGGAGAAGTAAGATGGAGAAAAAAACGATAAATATTCCCGTCAGGGAGATGACGGCAGATCTTATGGAGAAGATGGAACAGGAGGGGCTGATTACGCGCCTGTGTCCGAATCGCCATGATATAGAGACTCCGGAGGGAAATACCTGGTACAAGTCTTTATATGAGGGGGCAGAAGGGTATGGTCCTCACAAGATCATAGCCCTGACAGTGAACAGGGAAAGTTTCCCCGGCTTTGGAACCCACCCGGATATGGAAGAATTCTGGCTGATCGGAAATAATGATTCCAAGCCCATGTACCTTCTGGTAGCCCGGATGGGAAGGGAAGAACTGGAGAAAAAAGTAGGAGATCAGACTCTGGAAGCCGGGGATTTTTATCTGATAAAGACCAGGTTCAATGACCCGGAGGTGAGCTTCTTTGTCATGAACAGGGGCATTCCTCATGGCGAGGGCGTGTTTGATAAAGAAGGCCTGTGCCCTTCCTTCTATGTGACAGAAAGCCGGGATCTGCCTCTGGATCTGTGCGATATGGGAAATTACCAGATCGAACCGATCCGCTAGGAGGAATGGCGGTATTCGTTGGGCGTACATCCTTCCATCTTTTTAAAAGAGGTACAGAAGGAACTTTCGCTGGAAAATCCCAGGCTGTAGGCGATATCCTTGATGGAAAGCGTGGTAGTTTTCAGGTAAAATTTGGCTGTGTTGATTCTGGCCAGGATTAAATATTCATGGGGCGTAAAACCGGTCTCCTTTTTAAACAGGCGGAGGAAATAATAGGGGCTTAGGTTCGCCCGCTCTGCCAGCGCATTCAGGGTGAGATCCAGATGGGGATGGTCGGAGATATAGGTACGGATATCTTCAATCAGAGAGCTGGCTGAGGAATCCTGGCTGTCAGAGGAAGCTAGAAAACTGGTGAGGATATCTGTGAGATATTTGTTGAATAAGGGCTCTTCGATTTTCCCATGCTCATGGAAAACATTAAAGAGACGGTACATAGATCTTACCGTGTGATCTGTATCTCTGGAGCGAAGAACCGGGGAGGCGCAGATGACAGAAAAAAATTTCCTGGCCAGAGGCCCGTCAAAATGAATCCAGAGAATATCCCATCCGTCCTGACTGCCATAGCAGTGAGGGTTATAGCAGTCCAGCAGCGCAAAGTCTCCGGACTTCAATGTGCGGCGCGGCTGTCCGCAGCACTGCGCGTAGCCTTTTCCCTGAATTACATAGAGAAGCAGGTAACTGTCATAATTATGTCTGCGCACAATATAATTTTTGTCGCAGTGATATTTTCCAGTGCAGAGAGGATAAAAATACAACTCCTTTGCCAGACTGCTGGGGGTATAGAAATAGAGGGGAGAATCAGGCATAATGCCTTTTCCGATTGCCTGCATAACAGTCTCCTTTCCGGGCTTTGGCACTCATTTTTGCGATTTAACGCATACCGCGCGAGTGAAATACTCCGCACCTTGCTGCAGAGTATTTGATTTGCACTCAATTTCACTTAATTATAGATAGAATGGAAAACGATGTCAATAAAAGGAGGTTTTAGATATGGGACATAGAACAGGACAGACAGAAGTGTGGGAGGAGATGATTTCTATTCCTACTTACGGTGTGGGAGAACCGGACAAGAATCCCATGTTTATGGAAAAGAGAGTTTATCAGGGAAGTTCCGGAAAGGTGTATCCCCTTCCCGTAATTGATAAAATTTATGATGAGAAAAGGGATCAGACCTATAAAGCAGTTTTTTTGGAGAATGACTATCTGAAGGTAATGATTTTGCCGGAATTGGGAGGAAGAATCCAGAGGGCTTACGATAAAACCAATGGGTATGATTTTGTATATTATAATGAAGTAATCAAACCGGCGCTGGTGGGACTGGCAGGGCCCTGGATTTCCGGTGGAATTGAATTTAACTGGCCGCAGCATCATCGCCCCACCACATTTTCACCGGTGGATTATCAGTGGTCCCAAAATGAAGACGGAAGCTGCACGGTGAAATGCAGCGAGGTAGATCAGATGTACGGTACAAAGGGAACCATGATGTTTACCTTGTATCCGGATAAAGCTTACATTGAGATTAAGGGACAGCTTTATAACAGAACGAATCTGCCCCAGACCTTTTTGTGGTGGGCGAACCCGGCGGTTCCGGTCAATGATTACACCCAGTCTATTTTTCCGCCGGATGTTCATGCAGTATTCGACCATGGCAAGCGGGATGTAAGCAAGTTTCCGATTGCCACGGGAGTTTACTATAAACACGATTACGGCGAAGGCGTGGATATCTCCAGGTATAAAAATATTCCGGTACCCACCAGTTACATGTGCTATCATTCAGATTATAACTTTGTGGGAGGATACGATTATCAGAAAGAAGCCGGTATTCTGCATATTGCAGACCACCATATCAGTCCGGGAAAGAAGCAGTGGACTTGGGGCTGCGGGGATTTTGGACAGGCCTGGGATCGAAATCTTACCGATGAGAACGGCCCATACATTGAGCTGATGACCGGCGTGTTTACGGACAATCAGCCGGATTTTACCTGGCTGAAGCCCTTTGAAGAAAAGGAATTTACCCAGTATTTTATGCCGTACAAGAAAGCCGCACAGGTAAAGAACGCCAGCACAGAGGCGGTTCTTGGACTGGAGGCGGAGGATGGCCGGATAAAGCTGGTCGTTTACGCTACTGGTGTTTACCCGGATGCCAAGGTGCGCCTGACGGCAGGGGATAAAGTACTCTATGAAAAAACAGCCACAATCAGTCCGGTAGAAGTGCTGGAAGATACGGTGGACTGGGACGGGGATAAAACGGCGCTGAGGCTGTCTGTGATGGATCAGACGGGAAGAGAGATGCTCTCCTATGTGCCGGAGGCTGAAAAGATTGAAGAGATCCCGGAACCGGCAGCTCCGGCAAAACTGCCCGGGGATATTATGACCTGCGAAGAACTTTATCTGACAGGACAGCATATTGAACAGTACCGTCATGCCACATATGATCCGGATCCCTATTATCTGGAAGGGCTGAAGAGAGATCCGGGAGATATCCGCCTCAATAATTCTTATGGCATGCTGCTGCTGCGGAGAGGCTGCTTTGCAGAGAGCGAGGTGTACTTTAGAAAGGCGCAGGAGAGATCCACTTGGAGAAATCCCAATCCCTATGACGGGGAAGTCAGCTTCAATCTGGGGTTATCGCTCTGGTATCAGGGCAGAGAAAAGGAAGCGTATGATGCTTTTTACAAAGCCACTTGGTCTGCCGCCCAGCAGGAGATGGGCTTCTACTATCTGGCCGCTATCGACTGCAGGGCCGGGGAGTATGAAAAAGCCCTGGAACACATTGAGAGAAGTATCTCCAGAAATACAGAGAATGTAAAGGCCAGAGGTCTGAAAGGACTGATTTTGGAGACTCTGGGAAGGAAGGAAGAAGCTGCCGCCTGGTATGAGGAAAACTTAAAGAAGGATGGCTTTGATTATATTTCCATGATTCAGTACTCCGCTTTGAAGCAGGAGAAGGCGGATCCATGCCTGAAATTGATGGCAGACAGGGTAAGCACTTTTATGGAATGTGCGATTGACTACGGGGAAGCCGGTTTTGTCAAAGAGGCAGCCGGGATTTTGACGCTCTGTCAGAAAGAGTCTCCCATGCTTCATTATTATGAGGCTTATTATGCGTCCTTCTTTGATAAAGAGCGGATGAGAAAGGCTCTGGAGGCGGGAGCCCAGACAGATCCTGCCTACTGTTTCCCCAACAAACTGGAGGATATTCTGGTACTGGAGTTTGTTATGGAGGAGAATCCAAAGGACGGCTATGCGCCTTATTATCTGGGAAATCTGTTTTATGACAAAAAGCAGTATGAGCGGGCTGCAAAGCTGTGGGAGAGAGCGGCAGCCGCTAAGCCCCAGTTCCCCACCGTGTTCCGAAATCTGGCGCTGGCTTACTATAACAAGCAAAAGAAGCCCAAAGAGGCGTTAGCCTGCATGGAGAAGGCTTTTGTGCTGAACCAGAAAGATGCGCGCATTTTCCTGGAGCTGGATCAGCTTCACAAAAAAATGGGTATGAAGATTGAAGAACGGCTGGAACTGTTTCATAAGCACATGGATGTGGTGGAAATCCGGGATGATCTGTATGTGGAGTACGTTACCATGCTGAATTCTCTGGGCAGATACCAGGAGAGCTATGATCTGATTATGAAGCGCCGCTTCCATCCATGGGAGGGAGGAGAAGGAAAAATTACAACCCAGTATGCGGTTGCCCTTACTCAGCTTGGAAAGTGTGCGCTGGAAAATGGAGAGGCGGCGAGAGCCGTGGAGCTTTTAGAGCAGGCTCTTGTATTTCCACATAATCTGGGAGAAGGAAAACTGGAAGGCGCGAAGGACAATAATATTTACTATTATCTGGGACTGGCCAAACGGGAGCTGGGACAGAAAGAAGAGGCAGAAGAATGTCTGCTTCGGGCTTCTGTAGGAACAGAGGAGCCAGCGGGCATGATGTATTATAATGACCAGCCGGCGGATTTGATCTTATACCAGGGATTGGCTAATCAGGCATTGGGAAAAACGAAGGAGGCGCTGAGCCGTTTTCATAAGCTGATTGATTACGGAGAAAAACATGTGTATGACGATGTGCGAATTGATTATTTTGCCGTTTCACTTCCGGATTTGCAGCTTTTTGAAGAGGATCTGAATAAGAGGAATCAGGCTCACTGCTATTATCTTATGGGACTTGGCAATTATGGACTTGGCAATTATCAGAAGGCCGGGGAATGTTATGGCCGGACATTAGAGCTGGATTGCAGCCATTTGGGAGCAATCCTTCACCGGAAATTATTAAAATAGTTTCAAAGGCATGATACTGGCCCGGAGATGGATGGATCCCGGGCCACAACCCCCAGGGCTGTCAAAAAACAGAAAGAAATTTTCTTCTTCTATTTTTTGACAGCTTTTTCATGTCATAGAAAATTCCTTCCTATGAAACAAGAATGTTTCGCAGGATTGCACTGTGGCGGATTGGGTGTTACCAAAGGACTCCGACGGTACCCTTTCGGGTGATTTTTCTCCGAAAGCGAACATGTTTTCTGCGAAAAACACACCGAAAATCCACCGGAGTTCGTATTTTACAACCCCCTTTTTTAAATTCTTTGGAAGAGAAAATTCCGAGAGTATGGGAACACTTTTTCTTCTAACCGTGTTATAATCATTAAGAAATAAAAAGCTTGGGTGTGGGGGAAGGAGAAACTTATGATAAAAGTTGAAGATTTGTCAGACATTTACGAGGTACGACGTCTTGGCAGGGCGGATGTGCCGGCAGTGCTGGCTTTGTGCCGGGGCAATCCACTATATTATGAATATTGTCCTCCGCGTCCTTCCAAGGAGGGGATTTTGCAGGACATGAGCGCCTTGCCTGCGGGCAAGGGAAAAGAAGATAAATATTATCTGGGCTTTTTTTCCGGAGGAAACTTGGCGGCAGTGACGGATCTGATTCTTGGGTATCCAAAGAAGGGCACCGTATGGATCGGATTTTTTATGATGGATCAGGCTCTGCAGGGGCAGGGCAAGGGGAGCCGGATGATCGCTGAGGCATGCAGTTTTTTTAGTGAGCAGGGGTTTGAACGGGTGGAGCTGGCCTATGCAAGAGGAAATGAGCAGAGCAGTCATTTTTGGAGGAAGAATCAGTTTCTGGAGACTGGCCGACAGGTTTCCTGTGATGGTTTTACAGCAGTGGTGATGGGAAAATGGCTGGAAAAAAAGAGCAGTTAGAGATGGAGAGAAAGCGGGTAACACGGGTTAGCGCTGCAGAAGAATCAGGAAAGGAGCTTCCCTATGAGTCAGGAGATACGGATTTCTGTGCGGAATCTGGTGGAATTTATTTTGCGTTCCGGAGATATTGATAATCGGAGAGGCCCTATGGGCGATAAGGATGCCATGCTCCTTGGAGGGAAGCTGCACCGGAAGATTCAGGGGAAAATGGGAGCTAATTATCAGGCGGAAGTGTTCCTGTCTCAAAGTTTTGATATGGGAGAATTTGCAATCCGGGTGGAAGGCCGGGCGGACGGCATTATCCAGGAAGAAGAGGGGGCGGTGGTAGACGAGATCAAGGGAATTTTCCGCAGCCTGGAATTTTTAAAGGAGCCGGTTTTGGTGCATCTGGCTCAGGCCAAGTGCTATGCCTACCTTTATGGGGCCGGCCAGGGGCTGGAAGACATGACGGTGCAGATGACCTACTGCAATCTGGAGACAGAGGAGATCAAACGGTTTCGGGAAAAATTTTCTCTGCAAGAGCTGGAAATCTGGTTCTTTCAGGTGCTGGAGGAATATAAAAAATGGGCTTCCTGGCAGTTTCACTGGAAGGAAACGCGTAAGGCTTCCATCAAAGAGCTACAGTTTCCCTTTTCCTACCGGGAAGGGCAGCGGGATCTGGCGGCAGCGGTGTACCGCACCATTGCAAGAAAGAAAAAGCTGTTTATCCAGGCGCCTACGGGATCCGGCAAAACCATCTCTACCGTATTTCCGGCGGTAAAGGCAGTGGGTGAGGGGCTGGGCGATAAGATTTTTTATCTTACAGCCAAGACCATTGCCAGGACGGTGGCGGAGGAGGCCTTTTCCATTCTAAGGGGGCAGGGATTGCGGTATAAGGTGGTGACGCTCACTGCAAAGGAGAAGATCTGCCGCTGCCCGGAGGGAGAGTGCAATCCGCCAAGCTGTCCCTACGCTAAGGGACATTATGACCGGATCAATGATGCAGTGTTTGATATGATCACTACCCAGGAGGTTTTTGACAGAGCGGCGCTGGAGGCGCAGGCGGATCAGTGGATGGTATGTCCCTTTGAACTTTCGCTGGATGTATCGCTTTGGGTGGACGGAGTGATCTGTGATTATAATTATGTGTTCGATCCCAGAGCTCAGTTAAAACGTTTTTTTGCAGAAGGGGTAAAGGGAGACTATCTGTTTTTGATTGATGAGGCCCACAATCTGGTAGAGCGGGGCCGGGAGATGTTCAGTGCAAAACTTTATAAGGAAGATTTTCTGGCAGTGAAAGGAGCAGTGAAGGGGCACAGTTCCAGGCTTGCAAAGGCTTTGGAGCGATGCAACCGGTATCTGTTGGGGCTGAAGCGGGAATGCGAAAATTATGAACTGCTGGAAAATATCGGCCTGTTTCCGGTGGCTCTGATGAATCTTTGCGGAGTGATGGAAAAATTCATGGAAGAGTTTCACGAAGAGAATGACCAGGTGCTGGAACTGTATTTTCAGGTGAGAAGTTTTTTAGACATCAGTGATCGTCTGGATGATTGCTATGTGATCTACAGCGAACTGGAGGCAGACGGCAGATTCAAATTAAAGCTTTACTGTGTGGATCCCTCCGTCAACCTTCAGGAATGTCTGGATAAGGGAAACAGCACCATTTATTTTTCCGCTACACTGCTGCCCATTGATTATTATAAAAGCCTGTTAAGCCGCTCCGGGGAGGATTATGCGGTGTATGCGGAGTCCTGTTTTGACAGGAGAAAGCAGCAGGTGCTGATTGGACAGGATACCAGCAGCCGTTATGCCAGCCGGGGGCCTGCAGAGTACCGGAAGATGGCAGAGTACATCCGAATGACTGTGGAGGCAAAGCAGGGAAACTATCTGGTGTTTTTTTCTTCCTACCGGATGATGGAGGATGTGGCGGAATGCTTTGAAAACGTGAAGCCGGAGAACACAGAAATACTGTGTCAGACCAGTCGTATGAGCGAGCTGCAGCGGGAAGAATTTCTGGAGACCTTTGCAGCGGGAAGGGAGACCAGTCTGGTAGGCTTCTGCGTGATGGGAAGCATTTTCGGTGAAGGAATTGATCTGAAAAAGGACCGGCTGATCGGTGCGGTGATTGTGGGCACCGGGCTGCCCCAGGTGTGCAATGAACGGGAGATTTTGAAAAACTACTATGATAAGAGGCAGAAGGACGGATTTCGCTATGCCTATCTGTGCCCCGGAATGAACAAGGTGCTTCAGGCGGCAGGACGGGTGATCCGTACAGAGGAGGACCGGGGAGTGATTCTGCTTTTGGATGAACGGTTCGGCCAGTATCAGTACCGGCAGATGTTTCCCAGAGAATGGGCGGGCTGTCATTTTGGCACCAGCAGGACGATCCCGGATAAAATCCGGGCATTTTGGCAGGAGCAGGATGCTGCAGAAATCTTAAAGACGGATGGCTGAAAAGTACAGAGGGCCAAATTCCAGGGGGAATTTCCAGGGAGAATTCTTGTCAAGGCGGGCTTCTTATGATATAAATAATTTGTCGGAAAATAAAAGAAGATTTTGACATAGAGCAAATATAGAAATGAACGCGACAGACAGAAAGGAAAGTATGACAAGGGGTTTTTGATAACATCATACAAGGGAAGCAATGTTTTGTGAGAAATGTGGCGCTGGGCTGCGGGAGGGGGACCGCTTCTGCAGTCAGTGTGGAGCGCCGGTGAAGGACGGATTGCCATTGCCTTCTGTTCCAGGAAAAGAAAAGGAGCAGGGGGAGGATGAAGAATATTTGGAGGAGGAAGATTACCTGGATGAGGAGGCAGATCAGGAGGATCTGCTGGAAACAGAGCCAGGCCGGTATTTGTTGCGGGAGGACTGGGAGACCGATGAGAATCCGGCAGATGCCAGGTTTGAAGGCGGCAGATCTGCCGGGGATACCAGAGAAAGGCAGGGAGCCAGAGGCGGAAGGCAGGGACAGGTTTATTATGATGAAAATCTGTATCGGGAATACAAGGGAAGGTATCGGGACAGTTTTTTGGAAAAGAAAGAGGATAAGTCCCATGCCATGCTGACGACAGTGACCATTCTGCTGGTGATGGCAGTGCTTGTGGCTGCTTTTATGATCCTGTTTTTCTTTATGACCAGAAGCCACCCCCAGGTACCGGAGGGGGATCCGGCAGGAATTGAGATTTTGTCAGAGGAAACCAGGATAGAGGAATGTCAGGAGATTTGGGATACGGAGACGATTCAAATATAAAATTTTCAAAAATCAGGCATCTATATTTATGTATCAGATAACTGCAGAGAGACGGGGATGTTGCAGCTTGGCTCAGGCAGTTCGTACATGATGATGATAGATCACTCCGGGCAGAGGACTGTTCGGGATACACCAGAGTCTTAGAGCGGAAGCTCAAAAACAAGGAGGAAAAACCTATGAGTAATGTTAGGCGAGTGTATGTAGAGAAAAAGGAGGCATTTGCAGGAGCAGCCAGAGATTTGACTCATGAAGTGCAAAGCTATCTGGGAGTACAGGGACTGGAGCAGATCCGGATTCTGATCCGCTATGATGTGGAAAATATTTCAGATGAAGTATTTGCAGCAGCCTGCAAAACTGTTTTTTCAGAACCGCCGGTGGACACTTTGTATCAGGAAACTTTTCCAAGAGGGGAGCAGGACCGCACTTTCTCCGTGGAATTTTTGCCGGGTCAGTTTGACCAGAGGGCAGATTCTGCAGTACAGTGCGTGAAGTTCCTGAAAGAGGATGAAGAGCCCATTATCCGCTCAGCCACCACCTACTGTCTGGTGGGAAATGTCAGTGAGGACGAGTTTGCGGCCATTAAGAGCTACTGCATCAACCCGGTGGATTCCAGAGAGACCAACCTGGAAAAGCCGGAGACTCTGGTAACAAAATTTGAGGAACCGGAGGATGTGAAGGTGTTTGAAGGCTTTTTGGCGATGCCGGAAGAGGAACTGAAAGAGCTGTATGTCTCTTTGAATCTGGCTATGACCTTCAAAGATTTTCAGCATATCCAGCGCTATTTTGCAGAGGAAGAGCACCGGGATCCCACTGTGACGGAGATCCGGGTTTTGGATACCTACTGGTCTGACCATTGCCGTCACACTACTTTTTCTACAGAGTTAAAGAGCGTAACCTTTGAGGAGGGCTACTACAGAAAACCTCTGGAAGAGACGTATCAACAGTATCTCTCTGACCGGCAGGAGGTGTATCAGGGCCGGAAGGATAAGTTTGTCTGCCTGATGGATCTGGCCCTTATGGCGATGAAGAAACTGAAAAAAGAAGGAAAGCTCCAGGATCAGGAGGAGTCGGATGAGATCAATGCCTGCAGCATTGTAGTGCCGGTGGAGATCGACGGAAAAACAGAGGAGTGGCTGGTGAACTTTAAAAATGAGACTCATAATCACCCCACAGAGATCGAACCCTTCGGAGGCGCTGCCACCTGCCTTGGCGGAGCAATCCGGGATCCCCTGTCCGGACGGACTTACGTTTATCAGGCAATGCGTGTAACCGGAGCAGCTAATCCCACGGTGTCTGTGAAGGATACCTTAAAGGGAAAGATGCCTCAGAAGAAGCTGGTGCGGGAGGCTGCTCACGGCTACAGCTCCTATGGAAATCAGATCGGCCTGGCTACCGGGTATGTAAAAGAAATTTATCATCCCGATTATGTGGCAAAGCGGATGGAGATCGGCGCTGTTATGGGAGCGGCTCCCAGAAGTGCAGTGATTCGTGAGACCTCTGATCCGGGAGATATCATTATCCTCCTGGGAGGAAGAACCGGCCGTGACGGTATCGGAGGCGCTACCGGCTCTTCCAAGGTACACACGGAGGCTTCCATTGAGGTCTGCGGTGCAGAGGTTCAGAAGGGAAATGCTCCCACGGAGCGGAAACTTCAGAGAATGTTCCGCCGTCCGGAGGTGAGCAGACTGATCAAAAAGTGCAATGATTTTGGAGCGGGCGGCGTGTCGGTAGCCATCGGAGAGCTGGCAGACGGTCTGCAGATCTATCTGGACAAGGTGCCGAAAAAGTATGCGGGTCTGGACGGAACTGAGATTGCCATTTCAGAGTCTCAGGAGCGGATGGCTGTGGTGGTAGCGCCCAAAGATGTGGAAGAATTTTTGCAATACGCCCATGAGGAGAATCTGGAGGCTGTGGAAGTGGCAGTGGTGACGGAGGATCCCAGACTGGTGCTGATCTGGAGAGACAAGGAAGTGGTGAACATTTCCAGAGCCTTCCTGGATACCAATGGCGCTCATCAGGAGACCTCTGTGGCAGTGGAGCTTCCCTCCCAGGAGGAGAAGTATTTCAAGAAAACGCCTCTTTCCGTGGATGAGGTAAAAGGAAAATGGCTGGAGACGCTGGCTGACTTAAACTGCTGTTCCCAGAAGGGGCTGGTGGAGATGTTTGACAGTTCCATCGGAGCCGGTTCTGTGCTGATGCCCTACGGCGGGAAATATCAGCTCACAGAGACCCAGGCTATGGTAGCCAAACTTCCGGTGCTGAAAGGACACACAGATACGGTGACGATGATGAGCTACGGCTTTGATCCCTATCTGTCCAGTTGGAGCCCCTATCATGGCGCTGTGTATGCAGTGTTGGAGTCCATGGCCAGGATCGTGGCTAACGGCGGCGATTACAGAAAGATCCGTTTTACCTTCCAGGAGTATTTCAGAAGAATGACTCAGGAACCTTCCAGATGGAGTCAGCCGTTTGCAGCCCTGCTGGGAGCTTATGCGGCTCAGATAAAATTTGGCCTGCCTTCCATCGGAGGAAAGGACAGTATGTCCGGCAGCTTTAATGAGATTGATGTTCCACCTACCCTGGTATCCTTTGCAGTGGATGTAAATACTTATCAGAACATCGTCTCACCGGAGCTGAAAAAAGCAGGAAGCAAGCTGGTGGTTCTTAGAATCGAAAAAGACGAGTATGACCTTCCGGTTTATGAGCAGGTGATGGATCAGTACGGAAAGTTCTTTGAGGATGTGAAGGTAGGAAGAATCCTTTCCGCGTATGCTCTGGACGGCAAGGGCCTGGCAGCTGCTGTCAGCAAGATGGCCTTTGGAAACGGCATGGGCGTCAAGATCGAGCACAATGTGGCGCCGGAGGATCTCTTCGCAGCAGGATTCGGTGATATTGTAGCTGAGGTGCCGGAGGACAAGGTTGGAGAGCTGGCTATCACCTACACCCTGGTGGGTGAGGTGACCGATAAGGCGGCTCTGCAGTACTCCTATCTTTCCATTCCGCTGGAAGATGCGCTGAATGCATGGACCGGAACCCTGGAGAAGGTGTTCCGCACCCGTTCCCAGGAGGCAGAATCCGCTGCTTCCGCAGTTGGCATTATTTCCGGATATGAGAAAGATACGGCAGGGGAAAATTCTGGCCGTATAGATGAGCAGGGATGCTTCCATGCAGGATCGGTTTATGTGTGCAAACATAAAGTGGCAGTTCCCAGAGTATTTATTCCGGTATTCCCGGGAACCAACTGTGAATATGACAGCACCAGAGCCTTTGAACGGGCAGGGGCTTCGGTAGATGTAAAGGTATTTAAGAATCTTACAGCAGAAGATATCCGCGATTCTGTGGAGGTTTTTGAGAAGGCCATCGGTCAGGCTCAGATCATCATGTTCCCGGGAGGCTTCTCCGCAGGAGACGAACCGGACGGCTCGGCAAAATTCTTTGCCACAGCTTTCCAGAATGAGAAGATTAGGGAAGCAGTGATGAAGCTGTTAAATGAGCGGGACGGCCTGGCTCTTGGTATCTGTAACGGTTTCCAGGCGCTGATCAAGCTGGGCCTGGTGCCTTATGGGGAGATCACAGGGCAGAAGGAGGATTCCCCCACTCTGACCTTCAACACCATTGGACGTCATGTCTCCAAGATGGTGTACACCAAGGTTATGTCCAATAAATCTCCGTGGCTTGCACAGGCTCAGTTGGGAGGCGTATATGTCAATCCGGCTTCCCACGGCGAGGGACGCTTTGTGGCAAATCAGGAATGGCTGTCCCGTCTTGTGGCCAACGGACAGATCGCTACCATGTACGCCACCTGCGATGGAGAGCTGTCTCTGGATGAGGAGTGGAATGTAAACGGATCCTACATGGGCATTGAGGGAATCACCAGCCCGGATGGCCGTGTGCTTGGCAAAATGGCCCATTCTGAGCGCAGGGATACTGCGGTGGCCATGAACATTTACGGAGAGCAGGATCTGAAGATTTTTGAATCAGGTGTGGGATATTTTAAATAATGGATAATGATGAGATCAGAGCACTGCTGCGGGAACTGAAGGAGCGTTCCGATGCAGAGGACAGTGTGAAAAGCGAGACGATTCGGATCAATTTTGAAGAGGAAGAACCTCCGGCTCCCAAAAAGAGCCGGAAAAGATCCGGATGGTCGGAAAAAAAGGATAAGAGGATCCGGGAAGAAGTACATCCGAAAAAATCTCAAAAAGCAGCAGGGCAAAAGAAGGAAAGAGAGCTGCCCGAACTGGAAGAGGAGCAGGATTTCAGGGAAAAGGACAGGGAGTCGGAAAAACAGAGTTTGGAACCGGAGGCAGAAAAGCTGGAAAAAGGCGTTTTGGAAGAACCAGATTCGGTTTTCCGGCAGAAACCCTCTCTGACGGAAGATTCCCCAAGGGAAAGTTCTTCGGCAAAAGCTTTATCAGAGAATCCCTCTCAGAAGAACTCTGCTCCATTTAAGTTTACTGGGAGAAAAAAGACCTCCAAAGGAGACGGTATCTGGCGGCGGTTTGGACGGAGGGCAGAGCAGTATTTTGAAGATCTGAAGGCCAAGGGGATCGGCGGACGGGAGCTGGTGATGATCGGCGGCGGGGCGCTGCTGCTGCTTTTGATCCTGGCATCTGTGATCGGTTTGCTGCGGGGAGAAAAGAAAAACGTGAATGTCACCGCAGATCCGGGTCTGACGGTGAAGGTACTGGAGGAACCGGAGAACTGGTGCGTTTCCGGCACTGTCAGGTTGAGTCTCCGTACCTCCAAGCCCATGCAGTCCATTACCATCAATGGAAACAGTTTTGAGTTTGAACCGGGAAAAAGGGCAGAGATTTCCCTGGAGGCAGATACCTCCGATCTGGAACTGATGGTAATGACAGAGGAAAAGGCCTTGAATGCTCAGGTGGTGATTCCTATGGTTGACGGAGCCCTTCCCCAGGTTACAGTGAGCCAGCAAAACGGGCAGGTGACGCTGGCGGCTGCAGATGAAGGCTCCGGTCTGGAGGGGATTTATTACGGGACAGCCAGCGGGCTGTCAGATATCCCTACCTACACGCGGTATACCGGTCCGTTCCTTTATGAAGAGGGAAAGACTTATTATTACTATGCCCAGGACTACGCAGGAAATAAGACAGTGCCCACGGCAACCAATATGAAGCCAGCAGAAGCGCTTAAGTTCCGCCCGGATTCTCTGACCCTGTTTCCGGGAGATACGGCGGATCTTCAGGTTTCCACCGTTCCGGAGGGAGCCTATTGCAACAATCTGCGGATTACCAATCAGAATCCGGAGATTATCAGTCTGGACGATCAGGGGCAGATAACGGCTCTGAAAGAGGGAAGCGCCCTGATTGAGGCGGAGGCGGATGGTCTTTCCAAGGTGAGCTGCCAGGTGACAGTAACCTCCCAGGCGGAGATCACCATTTCGGCGGCAGGAGACTGTACCCTGGGCAGCGACATTTATTTTGGAACAGCCAACAGTTTTGACACGGTATGGTCCATGTACGGTGACAGCTATTTTTTTCAGAATGTAAAGTCTGTCTTTGAGGCAGATGATCTGACCTTTGTCAATTTTGAGGGAACCCTTACCACCTCCGAACAGAGGGAAAACAAGCAGTACGCTTTTAAGGGAGCTCCCGGATACACCAACATTCTGAAGGAAGGATCGGTGGAGGCAGTGACTCTGGCCAATAATCACAGCAGTGATTACGGCGCTCAGAGTCTGACAGATACGAAACAGTACCTGACAGAGGCGGGGATTGATTACTGCACCGGAGAGGAAATCATCCTAAAGGAAGTCAAGAGCGTCAAGGTAGCCCTGATCGGGATCTATGTGCTGGATACCGGACTGGAGAAGAGCAGTCAGGTGGAGAGTACCATCGCTTCTGCCAAAGCACAGGGAGCTGATCTGATTGTGGTGGGCTTCCATTGGGGCAGTGAGAGGAGCAATTACCCGGATGAGACTCAGAAGACCCTGGCTCATCTGGCCATTGATCAGGGAGCGGATCTGGTGGTGGGACATCATCCCCATGTGCTGCAGGGAATTGAGCTGTATCAGGGAAAATATATTGTGTACAGTCTGGGGAATTTCTGCTTCGGAGGAAATTCCACCCCCAGCGATATGGACACCATGATCTTCCAGCAGACCTTCACTGTGAGCCGGGAAGAAGGAGCTGCAGGCGCAGAACCCACCATCATTCCCTGTTCTGTAAGTTCCGAAGCCTGGTGGAACAACTACCAGCCTACGCCTGCTGAGGGAGAAGAAGCAGAGCGGATTCTGGGAAGAATAGAGGAGTACAGCGCGGGGCTTGGAGACAGTGGGTCAGAGACGGAAGCCTGACAGAAGATCGGTAAAAACGAAAATACAAAATAGAGCAGCCGGTGAAGGGAGAAGAATGTTTCCCAATCGCTACACGATGGGATTGGTCAGGGTTCCGATCCCCTGGATTTCGCACACAACTACATCACCGGGTTTTAAGAATTTGGGAGGATCAAAGCCCATCCCCACTCCGGCCGGGGTTCCCATGGAGAGAATCGTCCCGGCTTTCAGTTTCATGCCATGGCTCAGCTCTTCAATGACCTGGGCGATGGAGAAGAGCAGCAGATCAGTGGAACTGTTCTGACGCAGTTCTTTGTTGACCCGGGAGGAGATAGACAGCACCGGAGGATTTTGAAATTCTTCTTTTGTTACAATCCAGGGTCCCATAGGGCAGAAGCCATCCATACTCTTTCCAAAGTACCATTGCTTATGACGGGTTTGAATCTCCCTGGCGCTGATATCGTTCAGGATGGTATAGCCGAATACATAATCAAAGGCAGCTTCCTGAGAGACTTTTTCAGCGTCTTTTCCAATGATCACTGCCAGCTCTGCCTCATAGTCCAGCCGCTCCAGAAGGTCCCGGTGACTTGGAATGGGGGATCCGTCTGCCACCGCCTCGTTTACCCGTTTGGAAAAGTATACGGCATACTGACGGTTGCGTTCAAAGGCCTCCTTTTTATAGCGGGCAGATTCTTCCGCGTGGGCCGCATAGTTGATTCCCAGGCAGATAATATCCTGTTTCGGAACCGGGATAGGGGAGCGTTTGATGATAGAACTGTAGGGAAGGACTTCTTTCGCAGGAGAAAGAGCAGCGTTTTTTAACTGTTCCATCTGTTCTTCGGTGATCGTGTCGATCAGTTCGTTCATGGAAGTAAAGCAAAGGCCAAACTGTTCCAGGGGTAGGACGTTTTGTCCATCCGGCGTCATGATGCCCAGCCGATCCAGGCCGGGTTTTTCTTTTGTCTGAAAGGTAAGTAATTTCATAAAGTTTCTCCTTTTTATTTAAAATGTTTCCTCCGTAAAGAAGAAAGAGCTGCCCTTGTACCTAAATAAAACGCGGTCAGCAGCATATTCTTTTTTCTGCTTGCGGATAGCTGTGTCTGCACCTGTTTGCAAACACCCTTTGTGATGTGCTGTTTAGTGAATATCACGTGCTTTCATTCTGTCCATTTCAGCCTGCTGTAATTTTTTATATTTTTCTCTGCAATTTCCCCAATCGCCAAAAAAAATAGCATTGGCTATTATAAACAGAAAAATATTCCGGATGGTAAGCGGTACTCTGCCGCTGGCAAAAATCCAGACCGTTCCTATCAAAATAAGCATAGGAATAATGCCGCCCCATAAAGGGTTTTTCAGTTTAATGCAAAGGAAATATTCTGCAGTGAAAAGTACTCCGGCAATCAAAAATCCGATAATCAGATCAATCGTAGTCAGCATAGTCATCTCTCCTTTTCCTGTTTGTATTTGTCAATAATGATTTTTGCAGTTTCTAAATCAATTCGGGCATCAATAGCAAGCCCTTTGATAAATGCAGAAAAAGGTTCTTCTTCCTTCTGGTCATTCCATTCGATTTTCTGAATGAGTTTGTCAAGCCGCAGACGGACGGTAGGGTAGGACACTTGATACAGCGCTGCGATTTCTTTCAGCGAACCGGATTTTAAGACAAAGTTTTTCAGGAATGTAACATCTTCCTGCTCTAAAGCAAGTAGCCATTGCGGGATTTTATCCAGCTCCATTTCAACGCTCCTTTCTGTTTGACTTTAATATTATTGATTATAACATAAATAATATTAAAGTCAATGAGAAAGAAAGAATAAATTTTGTTTAAAGTTGATTTTCGAAACAATAAGAGAGGGAACTTTTTGGGGTTTTTGAGTCTTGAACTTTTTGCTATTAAAGGATAGCTTGCAAAAATGATTTTGCGGTGCTAAAATCAGAGGGATCAGTTCCGTGAAATTTCACAGCGGCGGATGTGAGATGCGGTCAAAGCGTCCCTCTGCTGGAGGAGAAGTCTGGAAGCAGACTTTCGCTGGAGGAGCTGGATCCGTGTAAGAAAGGAAGGGACTGAAAAGATGAAATTTCTAAGGCAATTTGGCCTGATTATGGCGGTCACCTTTGTGGGCGAGCTGCTTCATTATCTGCTTCCGTTGCCGGTGCCGGCCAGTATTTATGGACTGGTACTGATGCTGGCGGCGCTGTGCAGCGGGAAGCTGCATCTGGATCAGGTAGAGCAGGCGGCGGATTTTCTGGTGGCCGTGATGCCGGTGATGTTCATTCCGGCCGGCGTAGGTTTGATGACGAATGGAAAAGAGCTGGGGGAGATTTGGCTTCCCTTTACAGTAATTATCCTGGTTTCCACAGTAGTGGTGATGGCTGTGACTGGAAAACTGACCCAGTGGGTAATTCGCAGAGAAAAGAAGAGGGACGGAAAATGAATGAATTTGTAAGGGAGTCTTTGTTTTTTGGAATGTTTATCAGCCTGCTGGCCTATGAGGCAGGACTGCTGATCAAGAAAAAATGGAAGATGGCCGTTCTAAACCCGCTGCTGATTTCCATTTTGCTGGTGCTGTCATTTCTGCTGCTCACAGGAGTGGAGTATGAGTCTTATAATAGCAGCGCAAAATATTTAAGCTATCTTCTGACTCCGGCCACGGTCTGCCTGGCTATTCCCTTGTACAGGGAGTTAAGCCATCTGAAGAAAAATTTTAAGGCTATTGCGGCGGGAACAGTGGCCGGAGTGTTTACCAGCATGGTGAGCGTCCTTCTTATGGCCTATCTGTTTGGGTTTAGCCATGAGCAGTATGTGACTCTGCTTCCCAAATCCATTACCACCGCTATCGGCATGGGCGTATCAGAAGAACTGGGAGGTCTGGTGAACCTTACAGTGGCCTCTATTATCATTACCGGGATATTAGGAAACGTGATGGCAGAGCTGATTTGCAAGATTTTCCGTATCCAGGAGCCGGTGGCTCAGGGGCTGGCTATCGGAACGGCCTCCCATGCACTGGGAACTGTAAAAGCCATTGAAATGGGAGATCTGGTGGGGGCTATCAGCAGTCTGGCTATTGTGGTTTCCGGTCTTCTGACTGTGGGAGCCGCCTCGCTGTTTGCCAATTTTCTTTGAAAATCTTATTTCAAAAAAGAGCGGTTTCGTCCCTGGATTACATTCTTATGCCTCAGACACTGGCTGTCTGAGGCAGCTGTAAGCAGGAACTTTTCCCTGCAATTCACTTCAATTTTCAGATAAATCACTTGTGTACCACTCCCAAAAAAGGTATAATGTAAAATATAACCGCTGCAAAGCAGCGTGCAGAACTTTCCGTAGGAAAGGGCTGCCAGTTCCGAAGGAACGTGTTATATTTTAACGAACAAAAATGAAAAACATTTTTGAGAGTCGAAACCGCTGCAAAGCAGCGTGCAGAACTTTCCGTAGGAAAGGGCTGCCAGTTCCGAAGGAACGTGTTATATTTTAACGAACAAAAATGAAAAACATTTTTGAGAGTCGAAACCGCTGCAAAGCAGCGTGCAGAACTTTCCGTAGGAAAGGGCTGCCAGTTCCGAAGGAACGTGTTATATTTTAACGAACAAAAATGAAAAACATTTTTGAGAGTCGAAACCGCTGCAAAGCAGCGTGCAGAACTTTCCGTAGGAAAGGGCTGCCAGTTCCGAAGGAACGTGTTATATTTTAACGAACAAAAATGAAAATGAAGGATGTGAAGGCTATGAAACGGGTTGGATTATTGACCAGCGGCGGCGATTGTCAGGCGTTGAATGCCACTATGCGGGGCGTGGTAAAGGGACTTTCCACAAACCTGGAAGAACTGGAAGTTTACGGATTTATGAACGGTTACAAGGGACTGATCTATGGAGATTACCGTCTTTTGACCTCTAAGGATTTTTCCGGTATCCTTACTAAGGGAGGAACGATCCTCGGCTCATCCAGACAGCCCTTTAAGCTGATGCGGGTTCCGGATGAAAAAGGGCTGGACAAGGTGGAGGCTATGAAGCAGAATTATTACAAGCTGAGACTGGACTGCCTGGTGATTCTGGGGGGAAATGGGACGCAGAAAACAGCCAATCTTCTCAGTGAAGAGGGACTGAATATTATCCATCTGCCCAAGACCATTGATAATGATATCTGGGGTACGGATATGACCTTTGGTTTTTACAGTGCAGTGAACATTGCCACAGATGCCATTGACTGCATCCATACCACTGCAGCCTCTCACAACCGGGTATTTATCGTGGAGATCATGGGCCATAAGGTGGGCTGGCTGACGCTGTATGCAGGAATAGCAGGAGGCGCAGACATCATCCTGCTTCCGGAGATACCCTATAAGATTGATAAAGTGATCGAAGCCATTGATAAGCGGACCAAAGCCGGGAAAGGTTTTACCGTGATTGCAGTGGCGGAGGGAGCCATCTCGGCGGAGGATGCCAAGCTCAGCAAGAAGGAGCTGAAGAAGAAGCAGGAGGAGAAGAAATATCCCTCTGTGGCTTACGAACTGGCAGAAGAGATCTTAAAATGCAGCGGAACAGAGGTGCGTATCACTGTGCCGGGGCATACGCAGCGAGGCGGGAGTCCCTGTCCCTATGACCGGGTGCTTTCCACCAGACTGGGCGTGGCTGCGGCCAGGCTGATACTGAATGACGAATACGGCTACATGGTTGGCATTGTGAATAATAAGACCAAGAAGATCCCTCTGGGAGATGTGGCCGGTAAGCTGAAGATGGTGGATCCGGAGGATCAGATCATTAAGGAGACCAAGCTTTTGGGCATCAGCTTTGGCGATTAAAGAAACAGAACAGAGGGGTTTTGGCGGAGCTGCCGTAAATAATTGTTTTGCGGCAGCCCCCTCTATGTTGTATGGGATAAAAAGCAAAAGGGAATGAAACAGCATGAGTTATACAGCGCTATACCGAAAATTTCGCCCTGATGAATTTTCTGAGGTGAAGGGGCAGGATCACATTGTGACCACGTTGAAAAATCAGATACTGGCAGACCGCATCGGCCACGCTTATTTGTTCTGCGGAACAAGAGGAACGGGAAAGACCACAGTGGCTAAGATTTTTGCCAAGGCAGTGAACTGCGAACATCCGGTGAATGGAAATCCCTGCAATGAATGCAAAACCTGCAGAGCTATTGCGTCCGGGGCGTCCATGAATGTGATTGAGATTGACGCAGCTTCCAACAACGGGGTGGACAATATCCGGGAAATCCGGGATGAGGTGGCCTACTCTCCGGCAGAGGGGCGATATAAGGTTTATATTATTGACGAGGTGCATATGCTTTCCATCGGAGCTTTCAATGCGTTGCTGAAAACATTGGAGGAGCCGCCGTCTTATGTCATCTTTATTCTGGCCACCACAGAAGCGCACAAAATTCCGGTGACCATACTGTCCCGGTGTCAGAGATATGACTTTAAGCGGATTACCCAGGATGAGATCACCAAACGGCTGGAGGATCTTCTGGAGCGGGAACAGGTGGAAGCGGAGGAGAAAGCGATCCGCTACATTGCCAAAAAGGCGGACGGAGGAATGCGTGACGCTTTGAGTCTGGCAGATCAGTGCATTTCTTTTTACCTGGGAGAAAAGCTGACCTATGAAAAAGTGCTGGAGGTGCTGGGCGCTGTGGATGCAGAGGTGTTCAGCCAGCTGCTGCGTCAGGTACTAAAGGGGGACGTGGCAGGACTTTTTTCCCATCTGGAGGAGCTGATCGTCCAGGGCCGGGATTTGACCCAGCTGGTGAATGATTTTACCTGGTACCTGCGGAACTTGATGCTGTTAAAGGCATCTGATCAGATGGATGACAGCCTGGATGTGTCAGCGGAGAATCTGGCGCTTCTGAAGGAGGAAGCCGGATTGATCCGGGAAGATACCCTGATGCGTTATATCCGGATTTTTTCGGAGCTTTCCAATCAGATCCGGTACGCTTCCAATCGAAGAGTGCTTTTGGAGGTGGCGTTTATTAAGCTGTGCCGTCCGCAGATGCAAAGAGACGAGCTTTCCTTAGCAGAGCGGATACGGAAAATAGAAAAGCAGCTGGCAGAGGGATCGGTGGCGGTAAGTCAGGCAGCTTCCGGGGCTGTGAATGGATCCGGCGGGCGCTTTGGAAGCGCTTTTTCAGGAAACCCGAGGGAAACAGGAGCGCAGTCAGAGGATGGGACTTTGGCTGGGAAAGGCACAGCCGCTTCGCCCCCCGTATTCTCTGATGACCTTCCTTATAAAAAAGCAGTTCCCCAGGATCTTCAGCAGATCAAAACCATGTGGAGCAGTATTATCGCAGGGACTGATCCAAGATTTAAGACGGTGCTGGCCTCAGCGGCGCTGAAGTTTAACCTGGCGGATGAGAGCGGCAGTCAGCTTTTTGTGGTATTTGCTGATTTCCTGGGAGAGACGTATCTCAATGACCAGGCGCGAAAGGCAGAGCTGGAGCAGCTCATAGCGGAAAAGACGGGAAAGAAAGCAGAGGTGCGGTTTATCCTGGCGGCAGATGAGGGAATTCAGAATGCCAGACTGGAAAACATTGACTTGGAGGAGACTTTGAGAGAAAATATCCATATAGATATTGAGATAGAAGAATGAGAAGAATATATTAGGAGGATAAGAAAAATGGCAAAGCGTGGAGGATTTCCGGGAGGTATGCCCGGCAACATGAATAATCTAATGAAGCAGGCTCAGAAGATGCAAAAGCAGATGGAGGAGAATCAGAAAGCGCTGGAAGAAAAGGAATTTACAGCCACTGCAGGTGGTGGAGCTGTGGAGGTGACGGTTTCCGGCAAGCGTCTTGTGACGAGTGTGAAGCTATCGGAGGAAGTGGTGGATCCGGATGATATTGAGATGCTGGAGGATCTGATTGTGGCAGCCACCAACGAGGCGTTCAGGAAAGTGGAGGAGGAGGCGTCCTCTGCCATGTCCAAGCTCACCGGAGGACTGGGCGGTCTGGGAGGCGGCTTCGGTTTTTGATAGAGCCGGGAATTGAACGGGTAACAGAAAAAGAAATCTCAGAGTATTATAGCGCCCCCAGCATCCGTATACGTAGGCGTGTTGTTCTATGTACACGGATGCTGTTTTGGGTGTGGTACTTTCTGATTGGAGTGATAAAACATGGATTATTACGGAAGTCAGATCACAAAGCTGATCGAACAGCTCTCATCCCTTCCAGGCATAGGCGGAAAGTCGGCACAGCGGCTGGCCTTTCATATTGTGAATATGCCGAAAGAGCAGGTGCAGAAGCTGGCAGGGGCCATCCTGGAGGCACGAGAGCATATCTGCTACTGCAAAGAATGCTGCACCTTGACAGATCAGGAACTTTGTCCCATCTGCAGCAATCCCAACCGGGATAAAAAGACCATTATGGTGGTGGAAAGTTCCAGAGATTTGGCGGCTTATGAAAAGACCGGAAAATACGAGGGAGTCTATCATGTGCTTCACGGAGCCATCTCTCCTCTGCTTGGCATTGGGCCTGGAGATATTAAGCTGAAGGAGTTGATGCACCGGCTTCAGGGGGATGTGGAGGAAGTGATTATAGCCACCAATTCCAGTCTGGAGGGAGAGACCACAGCCATGTACATCAGCAAGCTGATCAAGCCCACAGGAATCAAGATCACCAGAATCGCCAGCGGCGTTCCGGTGGGAGGGGATTTAGAGTACATTGACGAGGTAACCTTGCTGCGGGCTTTGGAGGGAAGAATCACATTGTAGGCAGTTCTTCCCTGGCAGAAGAAAAACGATCGTCTGAGGCGGCTACCAGCTGAGCAGGGCTGCAGGCATAAAGAATCCCATGGGCAATACAGCAGGCCAGGCTGGCCACAGCAGAGATCCGGGTGTTCTGCAAAGCTGCCTGGGCTTCAGGCACAGCTGTATTGATAATGCCGGTGATAAAGATATCCCCAATGGCAGTGAGATTTTTCTGAACTCCTGCACCGGGTTTTAAACTGCCGGAGCCAATAGTAATATAACCTAAATGTTTTTTTGTGCCGAGAGAGGCATCCACTGCAACGATGGGGCTGCGTGGGTGCTTTTTTTTGATTTGCCGGCAGGCATCGGAGAGATTCAGGGCGTGGATGGGGGCATTGAGGGTTCCATAGACTGGAAGCTCCCGGCTGGTGGCGTAGGCGGACAGAAAAGTGCCTACAAAAGGACCTAAGCTGTCTCCGGTAACCCGGTCGGTACCGATACAGAGAATGACAGGAGTTTCTCTGGCCAGGGCAAGAGGCTGTACCAGAGAGGAGAGGCGGCAGCCAAGCTGCCAGGAGGCATTCTTGTTTTTGCTGTTGATATAATAAACAGGGGAAGTTTTCATGGCGAATCTCCATTTTCTTGATGATAAGTCCTCCTATGCCGGAGCCATTTTGCAGCAGTCCCACATTTCGGAGTTAAGAAGTCTTTGAAAACAGCTAAACATTAAAGGCAGGAAAGCCTTTTGAAACCGGGAGGCAGAGCCTTTAATAATTGAGCTTTCTTAAGTATATCCCTGTTTTCAGAAAAGTATACTGTAATGATTCAGAGAAAAATGTCGAACGATTCTTTTCACAAAAACACAGAAAATACTAAATTTTGCAGGACAAATCTAATAAGATGTACTGTATCAATTTGGGGAGCTTTGGATCTGGCCGGGAGAACGCCGGAGACTGACGCTAAAGGAGTGTTTGTATGAAAAGTGAAATGGTATTGCCCAGAAACATACGTCAGATAGGTGAAGTGCAGCAGGATAAAAAGGTGTATCTGGAAGACTATGTGATGACATTCATTCAGAAAAAAGCCAGAAAAAATCCTGAAGGCTGGGCAGGAATCCTTATGGGAAAAAAAGAGCAGGATGAGCAGGGAACCTATGTATTTATCAAGGGAGCGCTGCTGTTGGAGGAGTCTCTGGAGGAGATGGAGCGCTGGGAGAAGCTGGAGGCGGAGCGCGCCAGATTTTTCCCGGAATTGGATATGGCGGGATACTTTGTGCTGGGGACGCTGGAAGAGGAAAAATTAAAGGAGATTGCGGAGCGTTTGCCCGGGCCGCCGCTGGTGATTTATCATCTGCAGGAAGAGGAGGATACGGTCTATTGGTCAGAAGAAAAACAGTATCAGCGTCTGAAGGGATACTTTGTTTTTTATGAAAGAAATCCTCAGATGCAGAAATATATGGCAGAGTTTTCAGAACCGGAAAAGGTGGAGGGAGAAGAGGAGGTTCCGGACAAGGCTATTGCAAGTTTTCGGGAAAAAATAAAGGAAAAGGCAGTCAGGAAACATCAGGGAGGCACGCGTTACCTGGCAGGTTCCTTTGCGGTGCTGACCTTCCTTATGCTGGGAGTCACCATCATCCGTAATTATGATAAAATGAAAGAGATGGAAAAGGTATTGGCCACCATGTCCAGATCGGATACAACCCAAGGGGTGAATGCCCAGGGCCTTGTGGCAGACAGCCAGGAGGGGAGCCAGCCGGAGGCTGAGGCAGCTATAGAGGGAAGCCAACGCCTTGGGGAAATTCAAACGGAGATGGGAACGGAAACAAAAGCTGAGACTGGAAACGAAACAGGAACCAAGACAGATACAGGAGCTAAGGCCGGGGCGGAAACAGGAACTCAGGGAGAAGCGGTGGTGCTGGATCTTCGAAAGCGAGAGGAAGAAAGTCAGGAAAATTCTGTTCAGACAGGAGGGGGGTGGGAACAGCAGCTTTCTTCTCAGGGAGCCGCCCAGGAGGCTTCCGCCCAAGCGGCCGGGGATCCGGTTCAGGAGGCTTCCGCTCAGACCGCAGGAGATTTGGCTCAGGAGGTTTCCACTCAGATCGCAGGAGATTTGGCCCAGGAGGCTTCCGCCCAGACCGGAGGAGATTTAGCCCAGGAGGTTTCCACTCAGACCGCAGGAGATTTGGCCAAAGAGGCTTCCGCCCAGGCGGCCGGGGATCCGGTTCAGGAGGCTTCTGCCCAGGCAGCAGGAGATTTGGCCAAAGAGGCTTCCGCCCAGGCAGCAGGAGATCCGACCCAGCAGGTTTTACAGGCAGGGGGTCAGGAGCTTTTGCAGGAATCCGGCGCTTCCATCACCTCCAGATCTCTGGCTGAGCGGAACTATTCCGCAGAAAGTCCGGACACAGTACTTCAGGAAGAACCGGGCAGAGTGGATGAGGTGCTGGCCTCTGTGGGTAGCCGCCAGAGTCAGGCTTCCTATACAATTCAGTATGGGGATACCCTGGCGGATATCAGTCAAAAATACTACGGAACACTTGACAAAGTGGAAGATATTTGCATAATGAATAATATCGACAATGCGAATCATATTGTTCCCGGTCAGAAAATTGTACTGCCCTAGGGGAAGAAAATAGAGAATAAGGGAATGCAGAATGGATAAAGAGAAAGTAAAGGAAAAAATGGGCGTCTGGAAAAAGCGTCTGGCGTTTTTAAAGCCCTGGAACATGGATGAGGAGGATCAGGACGATGATCTGGAAATCCGCAGTATGCAGGCCAATGACACCAGCAGGGAAGCCCGGGAGGAAAGCCCTGAATTTATATGGTTTAAGGGAAAAAACGGAAAGATATATTTGGCCGGAGGCATTGCTGCCCTGGTATTGCTGGTGGCCGGAGGCTTTTGGTATTATAGCGGCCACCATCTTTTTACGGAATATGTGGTGACTTCCACAGCGGAGAGTTTGGATATTGCGGGAACTCAGTATGCCATGCTGGGGGATTCGGTGATCAAATACAGCCCTGACGGAGTTTTCTGCGTGGACAGCCACAATACGTCAAAGTGGAGCGTGGCCTACAGTATGCAGTCTCCCATCATAGATATCTGCAAAAACACCATGGTAGTGGCGGAGCAGCAGGGCAATCAGGTTTATGTAATGAACGAAAAAGGCCCTATGGGAAATTTTGAGACCGATCTTCCGGTGCTGAAGGCCTGTGTTTCCGCTCAGGGAGTGGTAGCTTTGGTGCAGGAGGATGATCCGGTAACCTGGGTAAATCTTTACGACTGCAATGGGACGAAGCTTGCGGGAGTAAAGACAACCATGGAAGATTCCGGTTATCCTCTGGATGCGGCCATCACAGAAAATGGGGAAAAATTGATGGTGTCTTTTCTGGGAGTTGCACAGGGAGAATTAAAGGGCAGAATCGCTTTTTATGATTTCTCTTCTGGCCTGGCCAATGGAGATAACTGCCTCACCGGGATTTTGGATTATCCGGGACAGATTTTTCCGGAAGTCTATTTTGCGGACAGTTCCACTCCGGTGGGACTCTGGGATCACGGCTTTGCTGTGTTTGGCGACGGAGAATCCCTGGAGGAGAAGCGCAGCGTCTCTTTCGAGAGCGAGATTGTCAGCAGTTTCCACGATGAGGAGTATGTGGGTTTCGTATTTCACAACGAGGCAGAGGACTGCCGCTACCGGATGGAGCTTTACCGTTACAGCGGAAGGCGGTCCATGGAGCAGGAGTTTGACTGCGATTATCAGGAAGTAAAGATGGACAGCGGAAAGATACTGCTGTATGATGCGAAAAATTGTACTGTTTACAGTACCTCAGGGGCGCAGAATTTTGCTACGGATTATGAAAAACAGGTGGAATACTTCGGCAAGGTGCCGGGCTACCGCAGGTATCTGGTGATTACCAATGACAGTATGGACCGGATCCGTATCAGTTAGAGGAGCGAAAGATATGAATGTTTTATCAGTGATAGTACTTGGGGTTTTTTTGGTGTTTGCAGCCAGCGGGTGGCGAAGAGGGCTGGTAAAAAAGCTGGCGGGGATCGTATCCTTACTGCTGTCCTTTTTTCTGGTATCTGCCGCCCTTCCTTATATTACAGAGTTTATTAAGACAGAGACGCCGATTTATGAGTTGGTGGTGCAGCAGTGCCAGTCTATGATGGGCAACCAGGTCACCTCATCCCTGCAGACCCAGGGAGAGAACGGTACTGTGATCAACCGGAAAGAGATCAAATCCCTTCTGGAACAGTATGGCATGGACAGCTCCGGTGTGGACGATATGAGCGAGGAGGAGCTGCAGGCTCTGGCAGCTCAATATTTTCAGCAGTATCTGGATGCAGCGCCGGAGCAGAGTTCCGAAAGCAGCGGCCTGGGGCTTACTAAAATCGAGCAGACAAAGCTCATAGAAAATCTTCCGCTTCCTGATTTTTTAAAAGAGTCCATGCTCAATTATAATAACAGCGAAGGATACAGTAAACTGAATGTGGAAGATTTCAGCGGCTATCTGGTGCATTTTCTGGCCAACATTGTGCTGAATATTTTGGCTTTTGTGGCAGCGCTGCTGCTGGCGCAGCTGGTGCTCTGGACAGGCATCACCGCATTGGATCTTTTTGCCAGACTTCCGATTTTGAATTTTATTAATCGGCTGGGAGGGTTGGCTATCGGGATTCTTCAGGGGCTTTTTGTAGTGTGGCTGATATTCCTGATCATTTCCGCCTTTTCGGGAACTGAGTGGGGAATCCGGCTCATGGAGATGGTGAACAGCAGCACGGTGCTTCAGCCCATGTACCAGAACAACCTGTTTTTGAAAATCGTGCTGGAAGCCATTTCAGGGCTGATCTGAGCAGGAAGCGGCAGGGAAAACTGTGGGAGAAAGTGCAGAGAAGAACTGACTGGATCAAATAAGAAAAGAACGAAATAAGGAAAGACTAAGGAACAGGCGCACCGGGAATGGGGCGCCTGTTTTGAATTGTGGCTTTATTCTGTTTCCAGGAAGGGGACGGAGATGACGTGAATGCCCAACTGTGTATATTCCTGAAGAACTGCTTCATCTGTTTCGTCAGTTATAAGGTAATCAATATCAGATGTGTTGCATCCAAAAAAAGTGTTGATTTTTCCCAGCTTATTTTTAGTAGGCATAGTAATCACGCATTTACTTTGCTTTACAATTGTTTGCTTTAGGATGGCTTCTTCCTGAGTTGGATAGGTAATGCCGTTTTCGGGGGATATTGCGCCTACACCTAACAGGCAGCATTCTATGTTCAGGGTTTCAAGTTGGCTGATTGCATTAGTACCAGCGATGCAACGTGAGCTTTTATCCACAGTTCCGCCCATCATGACAAGATTGATATTGTTATGAGCGCATAGACATAAGACGATGGAAGGATCATTGGTAATGATGGTGCCGCAGTAATCGCTGGGAAGTTGTTCTGCAAAGTACATATTTGTACTTCCTGCATCAATAAAAAGTACATGTTTATCTGTGATCAAATGGATCGCTTCTTTGGCAAGGATTTTTTTGGCTAATGGATGCTGAGAAATCCTTATATTCAGATCCACATTTTCATCCTGTATTTTAAGAAACGCCTCCATGGGTGCGCAGAACCTTT
>CABRXX010000027.1:0-31430 GCA_902475025.1 uncultured Lachnospiraceae bacterium
ATAGAGAAAGAAAAAAAGCTATGGTCGCAGACAACCATTTCAGACATGTTAAAAAATGAGGTCTATCTGGGAAAAACTGTGTGGAGTAAAAAAAGAGTTGCAGTAACTGGAAGTACCAAACTTGCCAAAAATGACAGAGAGGATTGGATTATTGTAGAAGGAACACATGAACCAATCGTGTCAGAGGAATTATTTGCAAAGGCGAATGAGATGGCATTTTCAAAAGAAAAACGTCCATACAAACCAAAGAAAAAAAGTCATGCAATTTTGATGTGTCCATCATGTGGTAGACGGTTGGACTTAACGGGATCTGGTAAATCGTATCGCTGTCCACAAGCACACATGACCGGACTTCCAGAGTGTTCCAACAGCAAGATGGACAAAGTGGAATTGGAGGAAACGGTTTTAGCCTGTGCCAGAAACATGGTTCGGTTTATATCAGATAATCTGGAAAAGAAGAAAAAAGTGTGGCTGGAAACATCTATTCAGGAAGAAAAGCTCTCTACTCTGGCGAGCGAAAAGAAGCGTCTGTCATCCAGAAAGATGAAATTATATTCTGATTACAGAATGGGAAGTCTTACGAAAGACCAGTATATCTCAGAGCTGGAGATAACAACAAAACGCATTGCTGAAATTGATCAGTGTATTCCGGAGATTGAAAATGAAATTGAAGAAGCCCGGAAAAAGATTGAGGAAGCAGGAGCGAAACAGGCAGAGCTGAATGATATTGCAGCATTACAGTCTTTTGATAAAAACGTGCTGTACAAGATTATTGATAAAGTGTATGTCTATGGCGGCGGAAGAATAGAGATCATCTGGAAAATGGATGATATTTTCTTTGTGGGAGATAAGAGTAAAGTCATAGATGTGAATGAGAAAAAAGATGAGTAATTATTTGCAGGAGCATCGCCAGGGAAAACTGGCGGTGCTTTTTGCAAGAAAAACATATTTTTTTTAGTCTTATATTGACAAAAGCAGAGACTATCGGCTTAACCTGGTCAGATGTGGATATGAAGAACCGGGAGATTCATGTAGGTGGACAGCTTGTGTATTATGAAGGTGATGAAGGATATTGTTTCCATGATTCAGAAACCAAAACGGATGCAGGAATCAGAGACATTCCTATGACACAGATGGTATATGATGCGTTCCGTAAGCAGAGAGAACTGAATCTGATGCTTGGTTTGCAGAGTAATGTGGAGATCGGTGGACGTAGTGGATTCATCTTCAATACAAAGCATGGACGTCCGATCATGCCGGCGGGAGTGAACAGCTTTCTGAAAAATATTGTCAATGCCTATAATAAGAAAGAAAGCAAACTGGCAGAAGAAGAGAAGCGAGATCCGGAGCTGATGCCTCCTATTTCATCGCATACCCTTCGTCATACGGGATGTACCAGACTGGGTGAGAATAACGTCAATCCCAAAGTTATGCAGTATGTGATGGGCCATTCAGATGCACAGATTACAATGAATGTCTATAATCATATTGCAGAAAAGTCTCATGTGGAGAACGAGATGTCCAAAATGAACCTGCCAGAAACCGTACCTGCTGTGGTATAAACCATAAGTCGTTGTCGTAAAATGTGGTAAGAAAATCAGACGAATATATTTTTCCAAGAATTTGTCGTAAAAATGTGGTCAAATCAAGAAAATCGAGTGCGAAAGCAAGTGAAAAATCCCTGTGAAGCCCGTAAAATCAAGGCTTCACAAATTCTTCACAAAATAATTAGCACTCACCTCTTGACAGTGCTAACAACTTATGTTATATTCTTTCTAGAACAAACAAAGTAAGAAATTTTCATTGATATAGAATTTGGAATGGAGGAATGATTTATGTTAATGCCCAGTATTTTTGGAGAAAATTTATTTGATGATTTTATGGATTTTCCTTTTGAGAGAGAATTTTTCAACAGACCGGAACATCGCCCCGCTTATGTAAAAAATGAAAAAAATCTTATGCGGACAGATGTAAAGGAGACGGAGCAGGGTTATGAGATCGCCATTGACCTTCCCGGATTTAAGAAAGAGAATGTCAGCGCCAAGCTGGAAAATGGTTATCTCACCATCAGCGCATCCAAAAATGCCAAAAAAGAAGAAAAAGAAGAAGGAAAATATATCCGCCAGGAACGCTTCTGCGGCCATTGTTCCAGAAATTTTTATGTAGGCGCAGATATCACCCAGGAAGATATCAAAGCAAAATTTGAAGACGGTGTTCTGAACTTGTTTGTACCCAAGAAAGATGCCAAGGCTGTAGAGCAGAAAAAATTTATTTCCATTGAAGGCTGATTTAGGGGTTGGGACTAGCCCAAAATCCCCCTGTATGGTATGCTTGTTTCAACAATACCATACAGGGGGATTTTTATGGAAATTTCAATAGAAAGAAAAAAACATTTCAAAAAAATTTTACTGCTTGCCGCAAAAATTGGGATCGGCAGCAGCGCAGCCATCTGGATCGCTCAGCTTCTGAATCTGCAGCACGCCACCTCAGCCGGCACCATCACCCTGCTGACCTTAATGACTACCAAGTGGGACACGGTAAAGCTCTCCGGTTTCCGCCTGATTACCTTTGCTGTCACAGCGCTGACAGCCTGGGCTGCTTTTGCTCACATTGACAGCAAAATTATTTCCTACGGCGTCTTTATTTTTATCGTAGTATTTCTTGCTGAAGTCTCCGGACTGAAAGCCACCATCTCCGTCAATTCTGTGATCGGCGCTCATCTGCTGATCTCCATGGATTTTTCTCTTCATTCCCTGGAAAATGAATTGATGCTGATCCTCATTGGTATTGCCATTGCCCTGGTTCTGAATCTGTTCCATGACAATCACCATAGGAGACAGGATCTTGTGACAGATATGCGCTACACAGAGCGGCAATTACAGGTCATTCTTACCGAGCTGGCTGCCTACCTGTCCGGAGATGCACTGCAGAGGGATGTTTGGCAGGATCTGCGCCAGCTGGAAAAAGAGATTCAGGGGTTCCAAAAAGAAGCCTACGAATACCAGGAAAATACCTTTCATTCCCATCCCGGCTATTATATTGATTATTTTGAAATGAGGCAGAATCAGTGCCAGATGCTTCACAATCTTCATGGCGAAATGCGAAAGATCCGCACTCTGCCGAAACAATCCCAAATGGTAGCCGAATATCTCCGCTATCTCACCGCTTACGTCATAGAGCGCAACGAACCTGCCCTGCAAATACAAAAGCTGGAAGAGATCTTCGACTGTATGCGGAAAGAGGAACTTCCTCTTTCTATGGAAGAATTTGAAAATCGGGCTCTTCTGTACCATATCCTTATGGATATCGAAGAATTTCTGCTGTTTAAAAAACGTTTTGTAAAAGGGCTGAATGAACGTCAGCGAAAAGAATACTGGAATTAGGACACCACCACTGCCCTGCTTCCTCCGCTGGTTCCTTTTTTCACCACAATTTGCCGGTCGATCCGCTCCTTCAACTCCTGGACATGGGAAATGATGCCCACCAGACGATTGCCTTCTGTCAGGCCATTTAAAGCTTTTAGCGCCTGATTCAGAGCTTCCTCATCCAGAGAACCAAAGCCCTCATCCACAAACATGGTATCCAACTGGATTCCGCCTGCCGATGCCTGAATTTCATCAGACAATCCCAGGGCCATAGATAAGGAGGCCTGAAAGGCCTCTCCTCCGGAAAGGGTCTGAACGCTGCGGCGGGTTCCGTTATAGTGATCCAGCACATCCAGTTCCAGTCCGCTCTGACTTCTCTGATTAGAAGCCTGACTTCTCCTTATCAGCTCATACTGGCCTCCGCTCATGGTCATCAGCCGAATATTGGCTTTTGCCAGGATCCGATCAAAATAAGCCATCTGCACGTAGGTTTCCAGCATGATCTTATCTTTTCCAGGCACCGTTCCATTGGCAGTGTTGGAGAGTGCCCGCACCCATACAAGATGCTCCTCCAACTCCCGCTGCTCCTCCTGGTGTATCTGAAGCTCCTGATATACTCTGCGGTTGGCCTCCAGCCTGGCTGCAATGCCAGTTCTCTCTCCAAGAACCATCCTTCGCTCTTCCAAAAGTCCTCTCTGTCTTTGCTGCAGTCCGGGCAGATCCTCTTTCGGCTCCCGTCCCAACTGACTTTTTAAGACTTCAACAGCCTTCCTGCCATTCTCAACAGCGCCCCTGCCCATCTCATATGCATTTTTCGCCTTCTCATAGCTTTGATCCAGCGCTTTTTTCTTTTCTTCCAACTGTCTGATGTACGCCTGCGCCAGTTCCTTTTTTTCATACGCCAGCTTTGCCTCCCTCTCCTGGATCTGTTCCTGCAAGGAAGCGATCTGTGCCCTCCGGGCCGCCTGCTGCTGCAGAAGCGTCTCCCTCCTGCCGGAAATTTCCTGTCTTTGTTCTTCCAGCTGCGGCAGCCGGGCATTTAAGGCCTGTCTGCGGCGAAGCAGCTGTTCTTTTATCCCAATCGCGTTTTTCACTGTCTCTATTCTGTCCTGGTTCGCCTGCAGTCCGGAAAACAAAAGCCTGCGAAAATGCGGCAGTAGCCGGGCCGCTGTATAAGAATCCTCTGCTGCCCTTTTCTCCAAAAAACCGGCCGGATTCCGTTTTTCCCGGATGAACTCCACCGGTTCCAAAAAGGGTGTCTCTTCTGTCTCCTGATCCAATGGATTTCCAATTTCCGGCAGCTGCCCCAAGATATCCTGGCCGGTCTTTCGCACCTGCCCCCAGGCAGCTTTCGTTCTGCCTTTCAGTTCTCCAGCCGCAAGGCTTAGCTCTCCCATATAGGCCTCTTCCCTGGAAACCTGAGCCTTCATCCGATCCAGCTCTTCTTTGGATACTCCCTTTTCGCCAAACACAGCTGGAGCCGGATGACTCACAGAACCACACACCGGACAAGGTCTTCCTTCCTTCAGCTCCCGGGCCAGGATTCCCGCCTGCTGATCTAAAAATCTTCGCTCCCTGGCTTCGTATTCCCGCCGCAGCCGTCCGGCCGCCTCCGCCTGCTGCAGATAGCGCTGTTTTGCCTGGAAAAGTTTCTTTTCCAATGCTTCATAAGCCGCCTGCTCCCGATCCCACTGCTGTAATCTTTGCTTTTCCAGTTCCAGCTCCTGACGCCTCTGCAAAAGCTCCTGATAGCCTCCGTCTACATCTGCAAGCTGTAAAAGCTCCTGGCGAACCGCCTCTATCTGCTGGCTGCACTGTATCCCGGCGTTCTGTAACTGTTCCGATTTTCTGTTCAGCTCCTGCTCTCCCAGCTGCTGCTGCTCTTTTCGCTTCCGCAGTTCCTCAACTTCCTCATATTCCCGAAGTCTCCCCTGGGCTTCGTGGATCTGAAGCGCCATAGCTTCTCTTTCCGGTTTCCATGCCTGGGCAGTCAGCCATGCCTCAGAAGCCGCCTCATACCTGGGCTCCCACAGCTTCAGCTGCTCCTCCTCAAAGGCCAGCTGTTTTTTTCCTCTCTGAAAGGCTTCCAGTTTTCCGATCTTCTGATTCACCTGCTCCAGCGCCCTTTCCAGTTCTTCCAGTTTACGGGCTGCTTCCTCATCCTGCATCTGGTCTTCCTTTAAAATGCCGTCCAGCAATTCCAGAACCTCCGCAAGAGCTGCCCACCCACCGACAGTCTGAAATTTTTCCAACGGTTCCCGGTAAATGCTGGATTCCTCACACCGGATTCCCTGAATAAACTGGCGGATGCTTCTGGTAGACTCCTCATATTCCAGGCGCAGTTTTCCTGCCGCGTCCTTTAACCGCTCCTGCAGCACCTGGTAAGGCTTTGTCCGAAAGATTTCCCGGAAAATCCTGCTGCGCTCCTCTGTTTTGGCCAACAGAAGCCGCAAAAAATCGCCCTGCGCAATCATAGCCACCTGGGTAAACTGCTGTTTATTCAGCCCCAGCAATTCTTCCACTGCCCGGGTCACCTCCCGGGTTTTGGTCACCGGAGGCCGTCCGTCTGGAAAATACAGCTCCGCCTCCGCTCTCTGCCTGGTCATCCCTTCGCCCCGGCCTTTTGGCCTCATATATTCCGGATTTCTCCGTATCCGGTAAGGCTTTCCCTGATAAAGAAATTCCATCTCCACATAAGTAGGCGTCTGAGGACTGGCATACATACTTCGGAGCATTTCCGGTTCTCTGCTGTTTCCGCTGGCCTCCCCGTACAGGGCAAAGGTAATGGCATCAAAAATTGTAGTTTTTCCCGCCCCGGTGTCTCCGGTAATCAGATAAAGCTCCTCAAGAGGCAGCACCTCCACTCCCGCATAAGGCCCGAAAGCAGACATTGTCAATTTTATTGGACGCAAATTTTCTTCCTCCCCACGGTATTCTCTATCAAACCGCTATGTAAATAATCTTTCTATGGTTTCCTGCTTATAACATCTGTGTACAGAGGTCAGCCCCCTTGTACACAAACACAAAACCTTTTCCTGAATCTTTCCACAAAGTTCTCCTTTGAAACCTCACTGGCTCTCCCAGATGGTCTCCATCAGCTCCGATGCCAGCTTCCTCTGGTTCTCCTTCATAGGCTGATTATTCTGAATCTGATACAGTTCCTCGAACAGCTCCAGGGGCGTTTTATGCTCCGGTGCCGAGGCCTCCACAGCCTGCCCCTTCCTGGTTCTCTGGTTATCATATTCCAGCTTCATAATGTTGGGATAAATGCTTCTCAGTTTTCCCAGTGCGTCAGGCACATCCTCCTCGTCTGTGAGTGTCACCTGCAGGTAATCCTCCACCTCCGTGCCCTGATACGTTTCCAGAGCTGTCAGCTCCAGATAAGACCCACGGATCTTACGCATATCCTTTCTGGGCTTCAGAGGAAGTTCACGGATCTTCAGATGCCCCTTTTCCAAAAGTTCCACAATGGTAACCGTTTTTTCCACATTTACCTCTGAAAAAGAATATTTCAGAGGAGTGCCGCAATAGCGCACGGTCTCCCTGCCTACCCACTGGGGGGTGTGAATGTGCCCAAGCGCCACATAATCAAACTCCCGGAAAATATCTGCTGAAACCTGATCCAGTCCCCCCACAGAGAATTCCTCTGAGTCGCAGCGCTGTGCTCCTTCCACAAACTGATGGGCCAAAAGCACATTCCTACAGTTCGGATCCCAATGCTCTTTCATCCTGGAAAGCACGATCTCAAGAGCGTGCTCACAGTTCTCTATCTTTTCCTCCGGATACACTGCCCGCACATGGGCAGGCTTAAGAAAGGGCAGCAGATAAATCCGCAGCCCCCCAAATTCATCCTTTAATTCCACCGGAGCAATCTCTCCCCGGAACACCTGGGACAGGTAAATGCCGCTTTGCTCCACCAACTTGGCTCCAAAAGAAATGCGCTCCGGAGAATCGTGATTCCCGCTGATCGCAAAACAGGAAATCCCCATGGCTGCCAGCGCTGTGAGAAACTCATCAAATAGCTGTACTGCCTCCCCGGAGGGGACGGTCTTATCATAAATATCACCTGCGATCCAAACGCCGTCCACCTGCTGCTGCCTGGCCAGATCCAAAATCTGCTTCAATATAAATCTCTGATCCTCCAGCATGGAAAACTCATTCACCCGCTTTCCAATATGAAGATCTGACAAATGCATAAATCTCATACCTGTTCTTCTCTCCCATTTTCCAGTCCCACGCCTGTGGGTGCTGTTCTCTCTATCCTCGCTTCTCCGTCCTGTTTCTGCGATACGCTCTCTGACCGCCTCCCTGGCCTGCTTCTTGGCATACGCTCTGATTGCTTCTTCGGCCTCTTTCTGCGACACGCTCTCTGACCGCCCTTCCTGGCATACGCTCTGATTGCTTCCTTTGATCCCTTTTCTGCTGCAATCAGTTTCTGTCACTCTTCCGATTCCTCCTGCTGCTCCTTTTGAAGCTTTGCCTCCCCCGTCTGGGTATCCTCGATGATCTGCTGCAGTTCTGCCATCATCTCCTCATCCTTCATGCGGAACTTCACCTCCACGCGGCGGGATGCATCCATGTCCACCTGACCATTTTCATCCAGAATGGGATTGCTCAGAGAACGGCCATTGGCTGTAAGTTTTTGGGTGAGGATTTCGCTCTCTTCTGCAGATAAAAAAGAATCCTTCAAATTCATAAGATATTCCGCCACCGCGAAAGCCCTCCTCTGAGACAGATCCAGATTCGTAATATAATCACCTGTGGTATCCGTATATCCATCGATGATGACCTCTGCCAGGTAAGGCTCGTACTCTTTGCTCAAAAGCACCTTACAGTACACCGGAAGAATCTGGGACAGAATAGCCGCCCCAGCCTCTGTGAGCACGCTCTCATTGTAATCAAACAGTACACTGGAATCCAGCACAATGGCTCCTGTCTGATAATCAATCTCCACATTGATCTGATTTGCCACAAATTCTTCATTCAGAGAGGCAATCAAATCTGCCTTCACTCCAATAATCTGATCAATTTTCTGCTGCTGCTGAGTCATAAGCGTAGTCTGCTCATCCAGTTTCTCCTGGCTGGCTGCCAAAGCTTCATCTCGCTGTGCCAAAAGCTGGCTCTGTTCATCTAATTTGGACTGGCTGGCCGCCAGATCCTCCTCCTTTTGAGCCAGCTTGTCCGCCTGTTCTGCCAGAGCGCTCTGCAGTGATTCCAGCGCCGCTGCCTGCTCATCCAGCGTACTCTGCTGGGAAGCCAGCTTGTCTGCCTGCTCGTCAATCTGAGTCTTACTCTCATCCAAAGCGTTTTGAGTCTGGAGCTGCTTGGCCTGCTCCTGCAATTTTTCTGTATAATTTCTCTGCGCCTGCATCAGGCACACTGCCATGATCAACACAAAGAGCAGCAGCAGCCCTGACATCATATCCGAATAGGAACGCCAGACATTATGACTGGCCGCATCCCGCATTTTTCTGCGATTTACCTTCTTCATAAATGATCTACCCCCTTGGGTCTAGCCGAACAATCCCTTCTTTTTCTTCTGCTGCCGCTGCTGTTTTTCCATGGCAGAAATCAGCTGCTCCACCCGCTCTGTCAGTTCCTCCAGATCAGAATTCTCTTTTTGGGGTGAGATTCGTTCCAGCTGCTTGGTCACTGCCTCCAGGGTCTGATTTCCCATGTCGTTCACCTGAGCCATCTTCTCCATCACCTGAGCCATATAGCCCACAAACTCTCTTAAGTTTTCCTGCTGCTGCACCATGGCTGCCAGACATGCCTCCTGGCTCTGTCCACTGGCCTCCATAGCCTGGTTCATCTGCTGTTCTCCTGCCAGAAAATCCTTCTGGAACCGGGACTGGGCCTCGCTCATAAACTGGATATAGTCCTTCTGCACCCGATTTGATTCCCGAATCAGAGAGCGCATCTCTGTAAATTCTGACAGCAGCTCTTTTTTCATGCTCCCCATCACCTGGTGGGCGATATTTTCCAGAAGCTGCTCCTGCTGCATGGTCACTACCTGAGTAAAGCTGTCCATGGTAGCGTTCATATGCTCCATGGCCGGACCGAAATGCTGGTCAAAACTGGCTACCACCTGACCTGACAGCTCAGAAGCCAGCCCCTGCATCACCTTCGTCTGCTCTCTCTGATTAGACAGCACATGATTCATAGCTGTGGCATCTGTAGGCGGTACGGCGCACAGATAATACTTGTCCAGGAAATTGTCCAGGCTCTCAGAAACCCGGGACACGGTCCCCCGCAGCCAATAACTGAAAGCCATGGACAGAGTAATTCCGTAAATGGAGGTGATAAAGGCCACCTTGATACCATTTACCAGAGAAGAAACAGAACTGGTCATTGCCTCATAGGTCTGGGGATCAAATCCTTTCAGTCCCCATACCAGACCCACAAATGTTCCCAGGATTCCCAGACTGGTGAGCATATCCGGCACCATCTCGATCACCTTCCGGTGGGTATAATTGTTGATCTCATACTCTCCAATGTAATCCCCAATATCACAGGGGCTGTTGGTCTTTTTCAGATACGCCAGATACTCCTGATATTTGTGATCTAAGTATTCTACCTCAAAGATCCTGGCACCGGACATGGTGATCTCCGCCACGCTTCCCTTCTTCTTATAAATATCCACCAGTTTGGCTGATGCAGTCTCCATGCCCCCTATGGTCTGATACAGACGGCGGAAACCAAAAATCCAGGCAACCCCGATGATCGCCAGCATAAGCCCCAGAAAAACTAAATTATAGATTAGTGTAAATACATCCGAATCCCGGATCATCACTGTGATTGCCACACAAATCCCTGCGGCTGCCAGTCCTACTAACACATTCGCTGCTTTTCGCATAAAAAACCTCCTTCTTTATTACCTTCCCCTGTCTCTTTGATGTACAGACCGCTTCTGGCTCAGCCAGACTATTTATGTATCCTGACCTTTTTTACACTGCTCCAGGCGCTGTAATACTTTTTGCTTCCCACTTTCTTATAGGTTCGGATCCGCACATAATAGAGTTTCCCTCTGGAAAGTTTTTGAATCGTTCTGGATGCAGTGCCCGCTCCCACAGAAACGCTCCTGCTGTTTTTAAAATTGCTCTTCTGACTGTACTGTATCTGATAACCCGAAGCCTGAGATACTTTCTTCCAGGATAACGTGAGGCTTCCCTTCTTTTTTGAGGCTACAGACCGCCAGCTCACCTTTTTGGGCAGGATCTTAAAATACAGCTTCTTCGTTCCTGTATAAGATCCCTTCCCCTTAATCGTGATCACCCCTGTCCCGATATTCTTATTTTTTGAATACTGAACCGTGTAATCTCTGTTTTGTTTCAGCCTTACACTGCCGTTTTTCACGGTAATTTCCGGCTTCTGACTTTTCCCTGTGTAAGTTCGGTCCTTATTTCCCGTATATTTTAAGGCAGTCACTGACTTTTTGGAAATTTTAAAGCTGCGAGTCAGAGTTCCCGTATATCTGCCGATTCCCTTGATCGTCACCTTCGCCGTTCCCACTGACTTATTTTTTTGATAGGTAACCTTATAATCTATTCCAGCCTTCAGAACATTGCTTCCAAAAGCCACCTTGATGGGCAGGGTGATAGACTTCCCGGCATACTTCTGGTTAGAAATACCGGATACCTTTGCTTTCACGATCGTATCTCCTGCCCTGCACCGGATACATTGCCCGTTTTTATAAGTGTGTCCCAGCTTTTTGGTTTTATCCCCCTGATAGCGGAAAGTACATCCGGGATTGGAGCAGGTATAAGTGGTATAGCCATCCGACAGGCAGGTGGCTGCAGTTACTTTCTTCACATAGCGGTGGGCATTGGTATCCACCGGCAGTTCCTCCTGATAGGAAGCGCCGCAAATCCTGCACACATAGGTTTTCGTTCCCGCCGTCCTGCAGGTGGAAGCCACTGTGGCAGTACACTCATACTCATGCTCCTGCAATGCAAAACCACTGCTCTCCAAAGACGGATACGCAAAAACCACAGAATTTCCAGAACCGTTAAAATTTCCGGAACTGACATGGCTATTGGGCCGATCTCCCACCAGGAAGAACCGGTAGGCCACTCCGGATCCTGTGTCATCCCAAGTGGCATCCACCAGGTACCATTTCCCTTCTATCTGCACCCCGTTCCACATATGCCCCTCAGAGCGCCCATTCTGAATGGCTGTGCCTCCGATCAGCACGCACGGAATCCCCATCTGGTCACACAGTACTTTCAGAGACTTCGCATAACCCTCACACACCACCCCGGTTCCCACATTTCCCAGAAAGGCTCCTGCCGAGCAAAAGATCCGGTAATCCTTGGTGGTCTGATAATTGGCATAAGCCTGACTGTCATAGAAAAACCGCTGGCATACGTAATCGTGAGCCGCCTTCACCAGCTCGTATCCGGTAAGAACTCCGTTCTGATCTGCATCCGCCCCGGCTTTTATGGAAGCTGTCACCTGGGGTACCGCTGCGTCATAGCTGCTCATCAGAGACTTTGCTCCCGGGAATGCCTCTGTTGGAATGTAGGTCAGGCTTTTTAAAGAGCCTGTATATCCCCCTTTTGCACTCCCCACAGCCTCTATTGCCATGGAATAAGACCCTCCTCGCAGCCAGAATATCTCCGGATGATCGTATACAAAGGCATCCAAAGAAGCCTGCATGGCCTGTTCAATCTGGAATACAAACTGCTGATACGCTGCGGTATCTGTACGAATTTGAGACTGCCCGGAACTGTTTGTAACCACTTCGGCCTGAAAACTGCCGAATTTCTTCAGTAGTTCCGGCACAACCTGTATTTCAGGATCCGCATTTGCCGCCTTGCGCTTCGCAAGCTGCAGATTTCCCGTCCTGCGCTGGCTTACATAGTAGGATACCCGGATATTGTACATTTCCCTGGCCATTCCGGACAGCTGATTGCCGAAAGAACCATGGTAGCTGACCATATTTCTGGCCCGAAACAGAGCGATCCCAGGGCTTTTTGTCTGATCCGGCACCACAGACGGATCCCGAAGCTCCACAGTCTCGGTCAGCGTAAGAACCTCACCTTCCGTCTCCGACTCTTCCTCAAAAAGCCCTTCCAAATCCAGCTCTGTTTCAGTCTCCTCCAGAAGCGGTTCCGTCTCAGGCTCCGTCTCTTCCTGAAGTTCCGCTGGCTCCTGAGACGAACTCCCTGACTCTCCCGGAAGCAAATCCTCCTCACTCTGAGACTGACTCTCTGTCTCCCCTGGAAGCGAACCCTCCTCACCCTGAGACTGGCTCTCCGTCTCCCCCGAAAGCGAATCCTCCTCACTCTGAGACTGGCTCTCCATCTCTCCAGGAAGCGGATCCTCCGGCACAGAACCCTCCTCAAGAATCAAGTCTCCCCAATCCAACTCCCCCTGGGTGATCCCTTCACTAACTCCCTGATCTTCGATCAGATCTCCGGCAGCGGAATTCGCAGCTCCATCGGACTGTGCAGAATCCTGCTGCATTTCCTCAATTTCAGCGTCTCCAATCAAAAAATCTTCCCTGGCCCAGGCAGAAGCCCCGGCCTGAACGATCAATCCCAGGCTCACAGCAGCACAAAGCAGCTGTTTTTTCCATCTGCATCTGATTTTTCTATTTATTTTCATTTTCTATCCCTCTTGTGATTTACAGAGCTTCTGTCTCTATTATATAATCACCTTAACTGATTATCAAATAATATTGAACCAGAAAGGAGTTTTTTTATGACTAAAAATTATCGTGCAGAACTGGTAGGAGTATTCGGGGATCCGGTTGAGGGCAACCCTACAGGAGTTTTGGAGGAAGCCGGCTTCGCCGCCCTTGGATTAAACTATCGCTACCTCACTATGAAAGTGACACCGGAAGATTTTGATGCTGCCATGAAGAGCCTGAAAGCCCTGAACATGAAGGGGATCAATCTCACTATGCCCCACAAAATTACCGTACTCCCCTATCTGGATGAAATCTCTCAGGCTGCCAGGATTATCGGGGCAGTCAATACCATTGTCATCCGGAACGGAAAATTAATTGGAGACAACACAGACGGCAAAGGCTTTGTCCAGGCGCTGGAAAGAGAACACACAAAACCGGAGGGGAAATCCATTACAATCCTGGGAGCCGGAGGCGCTGCCAAGGCCATTGCCATTGAATGTGCCCTGGCCGGTGCTTCTTCTGTGACGATCATTAACCGGGATGAAAAAAAAGGGCTGAATCTGGTACATTCCATTCTGGAGCACACCCCTGCGAAAGCCGCTTTTCTCCCATGGACTGCCCACCAGCCGATACCGGAGGGAACAGATATCCTGATCAACGCCACCCCCATCGGACTCCATCCCCATGGGGATCAAAAGCCGGACGTGGATTACGACACCATAAAAAGCTCTATGGTTGTATCCGATGTGGTCTTTAATCCTCCGGTAACTCCCTTCCTTAAGGAAGCCGCTTCCAGAGGCGCCAAAACCATCAGCGGCCTTGGAATGCTGGTGTGCCAGGGAGCTTTAAACTTCACCATCTGGACAGGCCAGGAAGCTCCCTATGATGTGATGTATCAGGCTCTGCTCCGGGAATTTGAAGAAAAGTAAACATTAAAACCGCTTTGCCCGCGTCTTTTTGATCTGACGCTGCGCAATTTGCAGAACACGTTTGTGCCATATAAAAATAACAGGAGCTCACCCCAACTATTGACAAAGAGCCAAATAAATAAAAGAGGCTGCTGCAAAGCAGGAGAGTTTCCTCTCACCTGTCTTGCAGCAGCCTCTCTCATATCATCTTCATTCTGCTGACAGCTATGTGCCAAACCACACCGTCTGTCAAGTAGGAACTTCCCTTCGTCCCACAAACAAAAATGTTTCTCCCAAAAGTCCTTTTCTCTTAGGACCAGTACCGGACGATCCGGATCGGTGTCTGGTAGTTATAATTAGAAATCTTAATGCCTCCCTGGGGATAAGGCTGAGAATTGCTGGCGTGTACGATCTTGCCATCGCCAATATAAATGGCTACGTGGCTTGCGTAATTGGATGAACCATAGAACACCAGATCTCCCGGCAGCATCTGAGTGGTGCTTACATTCACTGCCTTCTTATACCCCTGAGAGATATAGTAGGAATTAGGCCCTTTCATCTGATCATCCGCCACTCTCAGCACCTTGATGCCAAAGTGAGAGAACACCGTCTGCACAAATCCGGAACAGTCTGCTCCGTTCGTCAGGCTCACGCCTCCCCACACATAGGGATTTCCCACATACTTCACCGCAAACTTGGCAATCCTGGATCCCTTTGTATTTCCTGAAATCTGAATGGTTTCTTCCGAAACCACCACACCGCTGGCATTGATGGTATATTCCTTATCTCCCACGGCCAAAGTCTGATTTACCACCAATATACCTGTGGGCAGGAAGTAATACTTCTTGTTCTTAATCACATTCAGTCCCGTAACCGCGGCGCCATCCTTACCTCCGAAGTAGTACTTATTTCCATTCACTGTCTGCCATCCGGTAAGCTTATTGCCCTTGGAATCATAGCAGTACTTTTTGCCATTGATGGTATTAATGCCTGTGGTCAGAGTTTTATTGGTGCGGGCGCCGTCTGCTCCCACATAGTATTTGCCAATCCACTTATTTTTGGCCATGTGGCCGTTGCCTTCAAAATAGTAGTATTTCTTATTGATCTTCAGCCACTTGTTCTTGGCAGCAACGCCGTTGGAGCCAAAGAAATAGGTCACATTTCCAATCCTTACCTTGGCGTTCTTGGCCATTCGGGCATTGTTGCTCTTAAAGTAATACAGATTTCCGGAGATCGTCTTTAATCCCTTGTAAAGCTCGCAGTCCTTGCCTGCATAATATTTGTTCCCGCTTACAGTAAACCAGCCATTTCGCTTTAGGACGCCTTTTTTATCAGCATAGAACATATCTCCATTGTAATTGATCCAGCCTTTTAACAGCTTACCTCCGGATTTCTTGCTGAAATAGTAGTATTTGTTTCCCACCTGGGTCACCCCTGTGGCCCTGACTCCCTTGCTGTTTACATAGTAAGTGCCGTCAATCCAGGTATCCTTCTGCAGCTGGCCCTTACTGTTAAAGTAGTAGGTGCTCTTGCCTATCTTCTGCCAGCCAGTTACATAGTCCCCGCTGCTCTTGCTGAAATAATAGCGTTCTCCCTTCAAAGTCAGCCAGCCCTTCATCACAGCGCCAGTTTTCTTTAAATACTTTTTGCCTTTCCACTGACTGGTCTGGACAACGCCTTTCTTATCCGCATAATACTTATTGCTGCCCACCGTAAACCAGCCGGTCTGCAAAGCTCCGTTGCTGGGGCTTAAATAATACTTCTTACCGGAAAGGGTCAGCCAACCTTTTACCTTTTTGCCGTTCCGGTCATAATAGCACTTAATACCATTATCCGTAATCCAGCCCACATTGTTCTTTACACCGGTATATCGGCCGTCAGAACCCACCCATTTTCCTTCAATCCACTGGTTTCTGGCCATCACACCGTCTTCGTCAAAATAGTAGTCCCCTACCCACTGGGCCTGCGCCAGAATGCCGGAGGACTTGTTTGCATAATAGGTTTTATTATTCTCCGTGATAAAACCGTGCTGCCGAACACCGGAAGCATTAAAATAGTAGAGCTTGGTGCCGATCTTGGTCAGGCCGGTCTGCATCACGCCGTTTTTATCAAAATAATATTTTAAATTCTTTTTTCCTGATTTAATTGTGCGCCAGCCGTGTCTGCGGACACCATTGTCCCCAAAATAATAGCGTTTATTGTCAATGGTCTGCCAGCCCTTGCGCATCTTTCCATTGTCACCAAAATAATAATAGTACTTTCCAATCTTTTTCCATCCGGTGGACATAATACCCTGAGAGGAGAAGTAATACTTGGAACCGCCAATGGTATGCCAGCCTTTATAATAACCATTGCTGGTTGTGTACATCATTCCTGCAGAAGTATTTTTCCATGCAGCCTGCACAGTCGCCGGGCAAATGGCCAGCATCAGCATACATATTACAGACCAGGTAATCAATCTCTTTTTCATAATCCATTCCCTTTCTCACACCAGAAACCCCATATCCCCATATCTTGTGTCATATGCGCTCTCCGAACACAAATGATTACAATTCTATTACATCGTTATTAAAATATTACTAAATTTCAATAACGATGTCAATATCTTCCTACGAAATAAACAAAATTTAATAATTTCAAAGTTCCTATGAAACAATAAAAATAGAGAGCCCAAATCTGATAACAGATTGAGCTCCCTGTCTATTTACTTATTTAAATTCTAAATCAGCCGATACTCAGGCTTTGCCTTCGCTGCCCAGTACGTCTTTGATCTTGTGAGCTACTACAGCTTTCACGTTTGCACGTCCAACTTTCAGGTAGTCGCGAGGATCGAAGATAGAGGGATCTCTGAACATGGTCTCACGGATACCGGCAGTCAGGCCCAGACGCAGGTCAGAGTCAATGTTGATCTTACATACTGCGGATCTTGCAGCTTCACGAAGCTGATCTTCCGGAACACCGATAGCATCCTTTAATTTTCCGCCGTTCTCGTTGATGATCTTAACATATTCCTGAGGAACAGAAGATGCACCGTGAAGAACGATGGGGAATCCGGGGATTCTCTTCTCGATCTCATGAAGAATATCGAAACGAAGCTGGGGCTTTGTGCCTGGTTTGAATTTGTATGCACCATGGCTGGTTCCGATGGCGATAGCCAGAGAATCAACGCCAGTCTTGGTAACAAACTCTTCTACTTCATCCGGCTGAGTGTAAGCAGAATCTTCAGCGGAAACCTTTACGTCATCCTCAATACCTGCCAGTTTACCCAGCTCAGCCTCTACTACTACGCCGCGCTCATGAGCATACTCTACGACCTTTCTGGTGATCTCGATGTTTTCCTGGAACGCATACTTGGAAGCGTCGATCATAACGGAAGTAAATCCACCGTCGATACAGGATTTGCAGATTTCAAAATCTGCGCCGTGATCCAGATGCAGAGCAATGGGGATGTTGGGGTTCTCAATAATGGCTGCCTCTACCAGTTTGGTGAGGTAGGTATGATTAGCGTACTTTCTTGCGCCTGCAGATACCTGCAGAATGATGGGGGAATTCAGCTCTCCAGCAGCCTCTGTGATGGCCTGAACGATTTCCATATTGTTTACATTAAATGCACCAATTGCATAACCGCCTTCGTAGGCTTTTTTGAACATTTCAGTTGTCGTAACTAAAGGCATAATATTCATTCCTTCCTTTCTTTTATTAGGCAAGCTGCTTCGCAACTTTTGCTGTTTATCATTATACTCTCTTTTACCCTGCTTGGCAACAAAGATTTACACGTTTCGCCCTGGATTTACACAATCCGCCCCTGGATCTGCATTGAAATGGGAGCAGAATTCATTCCTTCTGGCAGTAAAATACCTCCTGGGCGGCTTTCGTTCCTTCACGCTGTCCGCCCGGAGGTATTCTGCTGTAAGAGTCCTTGTTTCTGCTTTTATATACTCTTATCTTTTCTCTGCGCTTATCTATGTGCTCTTCGGATCCCCGGTTTCCGGGAAACGCTTCCTACAGTCTCTTCAGCAGCTCTTCTCTTTCTTTCTCAAACCCGGGTTTTCCAAGGAGCGCAAACATATTCTTCTTGTAGCTCTCAACTCCCGGCTGATTAAAGGGATTTACTCCCGAAATATAACCGCTGATACCGCAGGCAAACTCGAAGAAATAAAACAGTTCGCCCAGGGAAAACTCATCCTGTCTGGGGATCGTCACCAGAAGATTGGGCACATTGCCGTCTGTGTGAGCCAGGATGGTTCCATTCATAGCGCTCTTATTCACAAAATCTACGGTCTTTCCTGCCAGATAATTCAAGCCGTCCAGATCTACCGGCTCCTCTTTGAGAACCAGCTCGCACTGTGATTCTTCCACATTCAGCACTGTCTCAAACATGATACGGCTGCCGTCCTGGATAAACTGCCCCATAGAATGCAGATCTGTAGTGAGATCTACCGATGCAGGGTAAATACCCTTCTGGTCTTTTCCTTCGCTCTCGCCGTATAACTGTTTCCACCATTCAGAAACATAGTGGAGGCTGGGCTCATAGTTGGCCAGGATCTCAATGGCTTTTCCTTTTCTGTGCAGAATATTCCGCACTGCCGCATATTTCATGGCATCATTGTTTTCGTAAGCATCCTTCAGAGCCCGCTCTCTTGCTGCTGCAGCTCCCTCCATAAGTTTGGTAATATCAGCTCCGCTGACTGCGATAGGCAAAAGTCCCACTGCGGTCAATACGGAGAAACGGCCTCCCACATCATCCGGAACAACGAAAGTCTCATAGCCTTCTTCCGTGGCCAGTGTCTTCAGTGCGCCCCTGGCTTTGTCTGTGGTGGCATAAATTCTCTTGGCAGCCTCCGCCTTGCCATATTTCTTTTCCATCATCTCTTTAAAGATTCGGAATGCGATAGCCGGTTCTGTGGTAGTGCCGGATTTGGAAATCACATTGATCGAGAAGTCTCTGTCTCCCACAACATCCATCAGATGCTTCATATAGGTGCTGCTGATGCTGTTGCCCACAAAATAAATCTCCGGTGTCTTGCGGATCTCCTTGGATACGCTGTTGTAGAAATTATGACGAAGAAACTCAATGGCTGCCCTGGCTCCCAGGTAGGAACCGCCGATGCCGATCACCAGCAGTACTTCACTGTCCTGCTTGATCTTTTCTGCGGATTTCAAAATTCGTTCAAACTCTTCCTTGTCATAATCCACCGGCAGGTCGATCCAACCAAGGTAATCATTTCCTGCTCCGCTTCTTGACACTAAGATCTCTTTTGCTGTCTCTGCAATCGCTTTCATGGATGCAACCTCACCCTCTGCGATCACGTTTGCAGTTCTGGAATAATCAAATGTAACTCTGCTAGACATATGCTTCTCTCCTTATGGTTTATTATTTTACACATCAGGGCAATACCAAAATCAAATATCCGCACAAGCGCGGCTATTTGGCTCATTGCGCGCGGGAATCAACTCTGTCCGTGGGAACCGGAAATCTCCGGTTCCAAAAGCCCTATATATAAATTTTACCATCTGCTCATTACTTTCGCAAGGCCAATTTGGCATGATTTTGTGCAACAGCTCAGCCATGTACAATGTCACAAAAATTTGAGTTCAAACCAGTTTGAAGACGAAAATTTTTGTATACTTTATATCTGGCGTTCTGCCATAAGCGAGAATTTTAGCTGCGATAGCAAAACAATTATAAAAATTCCCGCAGCACTTCCCGGAGAATTTGTTCTTTCTCCTGAGGATCCATTTGTTGGAGAAAGCTGCGGCTTTGTTCCCTCTGAGTTCCTTCCCCTGCTGCCGCCATCTCCTGGAAGCCCTGCCGGTTTTTACCCAAATGTTCCTTCAGCTCACGCTTGTCCCTTTGAGCCTTGCTCTCCGGCTCCGGCCCCTTTTTACGCAGCCTTCTTCCGATGCTGATAGCAGAGGCAGTCTCTGCTGCCGCCTCCTGCATTCCCACGGATGTCTGGGTTCCTTCTGACGCCTGTTCCGGAAAATCCACTTCCTGATATTCCTTCACCGCCCCGGTATTTTCCAGGTAATCCATCAGCCTTGTTTTTAAAGCGCGATGGCGATATTGATTGTCGGTCATTCCATAGGCCAGGCCGATCAAAAGCACACTGAACATAGCTGCCCGGCTGTAGCTGGTCTGCAAAGTTACCGCCGCCCCGTTTCGATAGAGCAGCCACAGGCCCAGACTGCAGCTTAACAGGCATACCGCCAGGGCTTCTTTTCCCATTCGGTTCCACTGATGCAAATTCATTTTCAGAAATTCATAATCCAGCATACTCCGCTCTGCAAAGGCTTGAATATCATTTACCTTTTCATTGATATGACGGCAATTTCTAAAACGTTGCTGCATTTGCCTCATAAATTTGCCCTTTGGCTCTCCTGTATCTTGTGTTTCTAAGATCAGCTTTCCGTATAAATGCTTTAGTAGGAATTGGCTGACCACTCCCATCACGCAGGCTGCCCCACAAACATAAAGCAAAAGATTTTGATCCATAATGAACTGCAACATAGGAATCCCCCTTTAGATATAAAATATTGGCCGGTGGAACCGCCGCCGCAAGCTTGCTCTCGGCCTCAGATGTCCCCGCACTCCCGGATAACCATTATCCAGTCCTGCGCTTCTTCTGCAAGCCTTCCGGTTGGCTGCGCTTCTTCCCAAGTCGTATGGTCATTATAGTCCGCCTTTTTCCGTTTGCAAAGTAAAATCGTTCGACAAATTCAGCCAATTTCTCCCTGAGATTCCCACTTTTCTCATGAGATTCCGACTCTTCTCATAAGATTTTGCATTTCTTACCAGCGCCTGTTTCTCCTCATAAAACCTGCGTTTCTTATAAGATTTATAATACTTCCATCAGGCCCTCGATCAGCCTTACGCTGTGCTCCACTGCTTTACGCTCAAAAGCCGGATAATCCATAGTGGCGCTGTCGTCTGCTTTGTCTGAGATGGCCCGGATGATCACAAAGGGAATCTGGTTCAGATAAGCGGTCTGGGCAATGGCTGCTCCCTCCATCTCTGTACAAAATCCATGAAAATTTTCCTCAATCCGGTTCTTAGCCGCCCGATCTGCAATAAACTGGTCTCCACTGACCACCCGGCCTCTGAAAACCCGGATCTGCGGATTCACCTTCTCACAGACCTCCTTTGCTTTTCCTGCCAGAAACTCATCCGCCAAAAAGGAAAAGGTGTCCATCTGAGGAATCTGCCCCAGGGGATAACCAAAATTCACCGCATCCACATCGTGATGCACCACATCTGTGGAAATCACCACATCGCCAATATTAATATCCGCATTCAGAGATCCTGCTATGCCCGTATTGATCACTGCGTCCACTGCAAATTCATCTGCCAAAATCTGCGTACACACTGCCGCATTTACCTTCCCGATTCCACTGCGCACAATGATTACCGATTTGCCCTTCAGGATTCCCTGGCAAAACTCCATCCCGGCTTTATGTAAGGTGCCCTGAATCTCCATGTCCTGTTTCAATTTCTCCACTTCCACATCCATTGCACCAATAATTCCAATCTTATTCATCTTCTGTTCCTCTCTTTTCTCTGCACATACTTCCGATTGCAGCATCAGTTTATCATAGTTGCCTGAGAAAAACCAGCGTGAAAATCCGCTGTTATTTTTATCTTGCAATTTCTATCTGGTTTGATAGAATAGAAGCAGAATTATACAGAAGGGAGCATACCTATGATCTACAAAACAAAAGGAGTCTGTTCACAGGCCATTGAATTTGAACTGGATGGGGATACGGTAAAATATGTACACTTTATCGGAGGCTGTGATGGGAATACCAAGGGACTGGCCAAACTGGCAGAGGGAATGAAGGTTCAGGATGTGATCGCCCGCCTGGAGGGCACTACCTGCGGCCCCAAACCTACCTCCTGCCCGGATCAGCTTGCCAAAGCCTTAAAAGAAGCGCTTCAGAAATAAGAGGATACTTCTCCCGCCGGCCAGCTTGCCCTTTGTCAAATCCGGAGAGCCTAAAGTCAGCGATGCTGTGACGTTCTGAAATACATTGTAAAATATAATATGTAAAAACATAATAAGGAGCTTCCGCTACAGCCTGGGATCTAATTCCCACCGATACTCTTATGGATCGGTATGCTATTTGCGGCAGCTCCTTTTTATAAAAATAATAGGTCAAAGTCTCTTAGCAAGCTGTGAGATCTTTGACCCTTGCGGCATTCGCCAAATATCAGCGCCAGTGCGGCTGCTTGGCTCATTGCTCGCTGGAATAAAAAAAGGGAGGGTTGCGGGCTGTAGGCCCGCCAAGTATGAAAAAATTTATTTTAAAAAAGGAAACGCTTAACTGTTTATGTATTTCCTTTGTATGCTACTATCATAAAACCTATTCGTGTCCAATCTGTGATAGCTCTATGAAGAAATTATGAAAGAGTTCCAAAGAAATTATAAAACAGCGTTGCAAAGGGGAAGTTGTAAAATACTTCCGGCGGTACCCTTTCGGGTGATTTTTCTCCGAAAAATAACATCTTTTCGGAGAAAAACACACCGAAAATCCACCGGAATTCGTATTTTGCAACTTCCCCTCCACCTGCGGCCAGCTTCTTTGGCAACAGCATTTCAATCCGAAGCCGCTTTTCTTTACAGCCTTAAAATCCTCTGGGCATTCTTATATAAAAGAAATTCTTTTACTTCTTCTTCAAACGGAAGCTCCAGAAACTGCTCCAGGCTCTGCTTTAAAGGCCGTACCGGATAGCTGGTGGCAAACATCATCCGGTAGCGCATATAGGAATTCGCAGCCCGGACAAACTGGTCTGCAAAGGGCATATTAGGCAGACAGCAGAAAAAATCCGGGTAAAAATAAATGTTCATACACTGCAGCGCAACTCCCAGAAATTCTTCTACAAACGGCCAGCACCCATGAGATACCGTAAAGGTCACTCTCGGGAAACGCAATGCCATCTTCTGCAGTGCAATAGGATTGCAGTAAGACAAATCCTCTCCCGCCAGCACGCTTAAGGTAAAGGCGCAGATCAGCCCCAACTCCTCACATTTCTCATAAATAGGATCCAGGCAGGAATCATCCACATATCTGGGTGGAGCACACCACCCCGGTTCTATCGCTATCCCCTTGATCTGATACTGTTTCACACAGCGCTCTATCTCTGCAAGAGCCTGCGGCACATTGGAAATGTCAATCGCCGGAAAGGCAATGAATTTGTCCGGATAGGTGATTGCCAGCTCGCAGACATCGTCGTTTTCCACATGAGCCATGCCAGGCCGCACCTGGCGCCCCTGAACAACCTGCAAATCAATCCCTGATCCTGCCAGTTCCTTCATATACAGACCAAATTCTCCTTTTCGCGCAGATTCTATATCTACACTGTTTCGATAAATGCCCGGTACATCTTCCGGTCTGGAAAATTGATCTTCCATAGGACGGGGGAAAAAATTCCCGCCTGTAACAAAACTCTTAAAGGGCGGTCTTGTTCTAAAATCAATTACCATGTTGTTTCCTCACTCTCTTGCTTTTTCTATAAAAAATGTTTATGATATTATTGATACTGATAACTATTTACTTATAAATCTAGAAAGGAAGCTCTATGACCATCCGCCATCTGAAAATCTTCACCGCTGTGGCTGAATGCGGCAGTATGCATGGCGCCGCCAAAAAACTTTACATTGCTCAGCCTGCCGTAAGCCAGGCCATTGCTGAACTGGAAAAACATTATCATATTCTGCTGTTTGAACGGCTTTCCAAAAAACTTTACATTACTGCTGCCGGAAAACAGCTTCTTTTCTATGCCAATAACATCCTGTCTCTGTTCAATGAAATGGAACAGCAGCTCAATAACGCCTCCACAAATGCGGAATTAAAAATAGGTGCCACCATTACCATTGGCACCTGTATTATCAGTACACTGCTAAATCAATTCCGCAGCTTTTATCCTCAGGCTGCCTTAAAGGTCTTCATTGATACTCCCAGCAGTCTAGCCAACGGATTGGCCCGCAATGATCTGGACATTGCTCTGGTGGAAACGATGCCTTCTCACCCGGAACTGATGTACGAACCCTTCCTGGATGATACCATGGTACTGGTATGCAGTCCTGACCATCCTTTTGCCCAAACCGGCCGAGCCACTCTGGCTCAGATCAGCCAGGAAAACTACATTGCCCGGGAAAGCAATTCAAAAGAAATCTTTGCTGAATATATGGAACTGCACAACTATCCCTTAAATGCCACCTGGTTCTGCAATAATTCAGAAACCACGAAACAGGCTGTAGCCCACAACTATGGCATCACCGTCATCTCCCGTCGAATTGTTGCCCCGGAACTGAAAAACGGCTCTCTTGTGGAAATCCAAATGGAGGGCTGCCAGATCAACCGTAAATTTTGGATGCTGTGGCACAAAAATAAATTCTTTTCCAATCCGCTTTTGGATTTTATGGATCTTTGCCGTGATCTGGATATCACCCTTTAACCATTTGCCACGCAGTTAATGATTCCCGCTGCCAGGATCAGTATATTGATCATATACTGGAACATCCGCTGACTTAAACGCCGGCAAAGCACGCCGCCTACATAAATTCCAAACAGCACTGCCGGAGCTCCCACCGCAGACATGGTAAACACCTCTCCAGTTAAAGTTCCTGCATACCCGTACTGGGCCACGGTTATCACACTAACAACGCTCCATAAAAGCGCCAGAGTGGCCCGAAACCCTTTCTTATCCGGCATCTCCTGCTGCGCATATAAAAGGATCAAACTTCCTCCGGAGGAAATTGCTCCCTGAACGATGCCTCCCAGTAAAAGACAGATATATAATACTGGTTTGGAGATCACTCTTTTTGCCAGCTTCTCACTGTTCAGCTTACATAATCCGTAAATTCCAAGGAGCACCATAAAAATTCCCAAAACCAGTTTTAGCGCCGGTACTGACAAACTCTTTAACCCCCAGACTCCCACAGGGAGTCCCAGACACATGAAAAACGTGATGATTCCCAGCTTCTTCCACTGGATGTCTCCCCAGCCCTTCACTGCAATAAAAATATTTAGAATACAGGTTACCGTGGATGCCATGATCACCAGCTTAGCATCAAAGATTTGGGTCAGGAAGGGGATGCTGATCATCCCCGCCCCAAAGCCGCCCACAGCTCCCAGCACATTGGCACCAAAAAGGATCAGCAGATAGCCTGCCCACGCCCACATCATGCCAGCGCCTTCACTGCGGACATAATCATTTCTTTGACTTTCTCCACATCCATCTCAAATACCACTTTTACATTTTCCGGCATACCAGAACGGTGGGCGTAATCGCAGATGGTGGCACCCGATAGAGGGCCAGGCTCTGTAGGAATCTGCACATTCATTTTTTCACTTCTTGTCACAACAGATGGATCAATCAGACCTGCCACAGCGCAGGCATCATGAATCGGACACCCTTCAAGATCCACCCACACCTTGTTGTGCATTCTGGAAAAAGCTTTCAGCAAGCTGGATACCATATGACCAGTGCGGTTTCCCACCTGATCCAGGTCATCCAAAAACTTCGGCGGCAATAATGTTTGATACGTCACATCATATCCATACATGGTAATCGGAATCCCGCTTTCAAACACAATCTTAGAAGCCTCTGCATCCAGAAAAATATTAAATTCCATAAATGGCTTGGTGAGAATATAATGGCAGGTTCCTCCCATAAGAGAAATTCGTTCCACTTTTTCCTGACAAAGTGTTGGAAAAGCCCTCAGCAAAAGGCCTATATTCGTCAAAGGCCCGGTACACACGATGGTCACCTTTTCCCTGCTCTCTCTAAGCACCTCTGCCATCACTTCCAGCGCTGTTTTTTCTGAACATCGCAAAGGATTCTCTTCTCCGAAGTCAAAACCATCCAAACCGTTTATCCCATGAGCGCCTTCCGTATCTGTTCTTGTATACTGACGCACCAAGGGTCTTTCTGCTCCTGCCGCCACGATCTTTTCCACTCCGCAGTAATTCAGAATGTTTAAAGTGTTCTTTACTACTTTTTCAATTTTTTTATTGCCAGCTACATTTGTGATGGCTTTCACATCCACGTTTGGACTTCCTAAAGCCAGCACCAATGCAACCATATCGTCATGTCCCGGATCACAGTCCAGAATAATTGGTATTTTTTTCATGCTCGTCTCCTCTTTTTAGACGCCCTGCAGTTTCTCCGCCTGGGCGATAGCACGCTTGATCTTGCTCTCCCGTTTCTGCTTTTCACGGGCAGAATAAACAATAATACCGATGATGGACACCACATAGGGGATTGCCATTACCACATCCGTAGAGAAAGAATTGATCTGCAGCACATTTCCTACCGCATTGGCGCTTCCGAAAAGAAGGGAAGCCAGCATAGCACCTACAGGATTTCCCTGCCCCATAGCGTCTGCAGCCACACCAATAAACCCTCGGCTGGAAGTCATTCCCACAATAAACACCTGCATATTTCCCATGGAAAGATACATTCCGCCAAGGGAGGCAAAGAAACCGCTTAAGCCAAGAGCGATCAGTTTAATCTTGGTAGGATTCTCTCCCACAGATTTCGCCGCGCTGCTGTTTTCGCCTACTGCACGGATCCGCAGGCCCAAAGGCATCCGATACATCAAAAACCACACAACAATCACCATCAAAAAGGCCACATAGGTAAAAATATTATGGCCGGACAGTATTTCTCCGAGGATGGGGATCTCCTTGATCAGGGGAATCTCCAGCGCCGGGACTCCCAAGCTGTTAATCATGGAAGAAGAACCCTTATCACCGGTAAATGCGTACAGGATCATTACTACTGCGCCATTGGTAAAAGTATTGATCGCCACACCAGTCAGGATCATATTCGTATTCATCATAATATGAAAATATCCCATAAAAATTCCCATGACAATGCCCACCACCATGCCAGACACTAACGCCAGCCACAAAGATCCAGTAAAAGCGCTCACCAGTACGCCAGTCAGGGCAGACATGAGCATCGTACTGTCAATGGTAATATTGGTCACTCCGGCTCTTCTTGCAATCAGAGAGGACAAACTGGCAAAAATCAGCGGGGTAGATACACGGATAATGGTGTAAATAAACTGAGCAGTAAAAATATTTTCTAAAATTCCCATGCTTACGCCTCCTTCGCTGCCTTTTCATTGTACTTCACGCGAACTCTCTGCTGCATTGCTGCCAGGAATGAGTTTGCTCCAATAAACAGAATCATGACCGCCTGTATGATCATTACAATCTCACTGGCCACATCAGAAGATCGGTTCATAATATCTGCTCCGGTACGCACATAGCCCAAAAACAGTGCTGAAAACAGAATGTACTGAGGCTTGTATTTCGCCAGAGTGGCCACCATGATTCCGTCCCATCCCATATTGGTCAGGGAAAACCAGGAAAATCGGGGATTTCGTCCAAACATTTCCATACCGCCGCCAAAGCCGCTGATGGCTCCGCCGATAAACTGAGCCAGAATGCAGACGGCGAATACATTAATACCTACATACTTTGCGCAGTTAGGATTTAAGCCAACCAAACGGATACTGTATCCCCATTTTGTCTTATACATAAAGAACCATACTGCCACGATCATCAGCAGCGCCACAATCAGATTGGCATTTACCTTCGTTCCGGGTATCAGAGTGGGAAGAAAGCTGTCTGTTGGCAGCGGATAAGATCCTGATGAAGTGGAAGTAATGTCCATAAGATAATTGCTAAAAATATAGTTACCAATATAGAACATTACATAGTTAAACAGCAAAGATACCACAAAAGCATCTGTACCATATTTAAGGTTTACAATCATGGGCAGCAGCGCCATAATCCCGCAGACAATCAGCACGATCACCATGGAAGTTACAGTCAGGCTCTTTCCGTGAATAAAATAGATCTTGATGGACGCCAAAGCTGCCATCAAACCGCCAAAATAGTAGCAGCCCTCACCGGATAATGTTCTTTTTCCAGTGGCCCACAATACGCAAACTCCCAGCCCCACATAGATCAGGGGAATCGTATTCTCAATCAGATTTCCAATTCTGCGGACAGAGGTAAATGGCCCCAGCAGGAAGGCGTGCAGCGCTTCCATGGGCTCATCACTCACTACCAGGATGATAACAAAGGCAACCGCCATGGCGATTACTATGGCCAGAAATGTCTTAACCACAGAAAACACTTGATTTAATTGTTTATTGCTCATAATATGCCTCCTTGATTTCCTCCGGTGTCTGCCGATTAATTCCCAGCATATACTCTCCCAGCTGTTCCTCGGTAACTCCTTCCAGGCTTTTGAAATATGCTACAATTTCACCTTCGTACATAACAAACAGCGAATCGCTCAACTCCATAATTTCTGCCAAATCCGCAGAACTCACCAGAATTGCGGCATCTGCATCCCGCAGCTCAAAAATCTTTTCATGGATAAACTTTGTGGCGCCCACATCAATACCACGGGAGGGCTGATCAATGACGATCAGCGATCTCTGGGTAGAAAGCTCTCTGGCTACAACCACTTTCTGAATATTTCCTCCGGAAAGCATATTTACCGTCTGTTTTTCCCCACCGCACTTAATGCGAAACTCTTGAATCAGTTCCTTTGCCTTCTTCGTAAGGTTTTTCTCTTTCATTACACCGGCTTTGGAAAATTCCGAATGAGAAAGGCGGTTTGCCAGCAGATTCTCCTTGATGGTTGCCTCCGCAGCTACTCCAAACAGCAGACGATCCTGCGGAATATATCCCATCTTAGCCTTATCCCGAATCTGCTGAATGGACATTTTTGACACATCCATCCCCGAAATATATACCTGACCTCTCTGAATTTTCCGAAGACCCGTGATCATCTCCAGAAGCTCCCTCTGTCCATTTCCTTCCACGCCTGCAATTCCTACGATCTCCCCGCTGCGGACTGTGAAATTTACATCCTTCACTTTCAGCTTTCCTTCTCCGTATCCATAACAAAGATGATCCGCTTGCAAAACTACATTCTTAGGATGGGCTTCATTTTTATCCAGCTTCATCTTTACTTCCCGCCCTACCATCAGCCGGGAGATATCTGCCTCTGTGATATCCTTCACATCGTATACCCCCATAGAAAGTCCGTTTTTCAATATGGTGATCCGATCGCAAATTTGTTTTACCTCCCGAATCTTGTGAGAAATAAAAATTACGGTATGACCGTTCTCTTTTAATATAATCAACTGGCGAAACAACTCCTCCGTCTCCTGAGGCGTCAATACGGCAGTGGGCTCGTCTAAGATCAGAATTTCCGCTCCCCGATACAGAGCCTTCAGTATCTCCACCCGCTGTTTCATACCTACCGGCAGATCAATAATCCTTGCATGGGGATCAATAGGCAAATGGTACTTTTCGGAAATCTTCACTGTCTCATCCACCGCTTTCGCCCGATCAATAAAAATTCCCTTTACCGGCTCCTCCCGCAACATCATGTTCTCAGCCACAGTCAGAGACGGAACCAGCATAAACTCCTGATGCACCATACCAATCTTTAATCCAATAGCATCGGAGGGTTTCGCGATGGTAACCGGATTTCCCTTAAAAAAAATCTGTCCTTTATCAATCTTCTCCAAACCAAAAAGCATTTTCATCAGTGTGGATTTTCCCGCACCATTTTCGCCCATCACTGCATGTATCTCACCAGGTCTTACGCTGAAATCCACATCCTTGTTGGCAACCACTCCATTGGGGTAAATTTTGGTAATACCCTTCATTTCAATTACAGGCTGTCTTGCTTCTGCAGTCATTCTAGGTACCTCCCTTTCTCAGTTTTATCAAATTTGCTCAAAAAAAGAGTACTGCAAACTATTCCAAGTCCCCTCCCTTGGATCTCTCCCAAAAACCAACTTGTTTTCAGGGAGAAACCCATTGAAAATCCACCGGATATAATTTGCAGTACTCCCTTTATCTTTATAATACAAAAATCTTTTTTAGCTTCTGTCTTACTGTGCGGAGGCAATCATTGCATCAATTTCTTCCGCTGCCATGCCGATTGCTGTGGGAACAACGATCTCGCCGTTTGTGATTTTCTCCTCATAAGAAGCAACCACCTCTTTTACTTCTTCCGGAATCACCTTCTCATAGTACTCGTTTTTTACAATACCAGCTCCGTCTGTAGCTATGCCTACCGTCTCCTGAGTTCCAAAGGGAAGCTCTCCAGCTGCATATCTTTCATATGCAGCATTCACTGCATTGTCAACCTTCTTCATAACGGATGCAAGGATCACTTTCAAAATAGACTCGTCGTTTCCTGCATACTTTGCAGCTACATCCTGGTCATTACCAATTGCAAATACGCCTTTATCTCTGGCTGCCTCGTAAACACCTGCCGCTGCGTTTCCGCATGCTGGATAAACCACATCTGCTCCATCATCAATCTGGGCCATAGCCAGCTCTTTTGCCAGCGTTGCATCATTAAAATCATTGGTAAACGCAGTTGCCACTTTAATATCCGGATTGATTTCCTGGGCTCCTGCAATAAAGCCTACCATAAAATCATAGATAACCGGAATCTTTGTTGCCCCTACAAAGCCAAGATAATCACTCTCTGTCATGCTGGCCGCAATCACACCCGCCATAAATGCTGCCTGATTCTGATAGAAATCCATGGCGTATACATTAGGCATTTCCACAGCATCAAAGTCCAGATTTACGTCGTAGCAAATAAACGGAATGTCCTGATACATAGGCGCCACAATCTGAATGGTATCTTTCATCAGAGAACCACCTGTAATGATCAGGTCATAATCAGACTCACAAAGATCGCACATAGCAGCCTCCCACTTTGCAGAATCTGTCACTGCTGTACCTAACTCAATAATATCCAGCTCTGCATCAATACTCTCTGCAATCGCCTCTGATGCTTTACATGCCAGATCATGAGTCCCCCCGTCACCGCGCACATTGGGCAATACTGTTACCATCTTTTCAATTTCCGGAGCTTCCTCTGCGCAGGCACTCATTCCGCCGAAAACAACGAAAGAAGCCACCATTGCTGTTGCCGCCATCACTAAATTCCATTTTTTCATGATCCATCCCCCTTTTGGATATGTATTCTTTGATACTAACAATATAACATTGAATATTGATAATGTAAAATAGCTTTTTATTATCAATATAATATGATTTACTTATCATTAGATCTTTGTTTTGTGCATTTTTGCCAATTCCAGGGATATCTGTAAGAATCTGTAAAAAAAGAAAAGAAGTCTACGGACAGACTTCTCTGCCTGTGACGAGTCGCTTCAGCGACATCCTTCCCATCCGCCGCAGTGCAATCCTGCGGAGCATTTTTATTTCATAGGAAAGAATTTCTTATGAAATAAAAATGCAGGAAGCTTCATTTCTAAGCTTCCTGCACACTGAAAATGAGACATCGGGGATTCGAACCCCGGACAACTTGATTAAAAGTCAAGTGCTCTACCGACTGAGCTAATATCCCATGGTTATATAACCAATGCCCAGAGCCGGAATCGAACCAGCGACACGAGGATTTTCAGTCCTCTGCTCTACCAACTGAGCTATCTGGGC
>CABRXX010000028.1:0-31032 GCA_902475025.1 uncultured Lachnospiraceae bacterium
CAATTCCGGCGGCTTGGTGGGAATTCCGGCAGGGGTGATCCTGGGAGCAGTAGGCGGAGATCCGGATAAGAATATGGAGGTATTGAGTTCTGTCACAGAGCAGCAGCGGCAGCGGGCCAAAGAGCTGCTGGAACAGGAGATCTGCCATGTGGAGCTTTTGGAATCTCCCGTTGTTCTGCATTTTATTATTGAAATGCAGGCAGGAGAGGATTCGGTTCTGTTGGAGATCAAGTACGACCATATGAATGTGACCAGGATTGTAAAAAATGAAGAGGTTCTCTTTGAAAAAACAGCTGAATTCCATGAGGAGGAGGCGGCGGACCGGCATCTTCTGAACCTGGAAGATATTAAAGAATTTTCGGACACGGTAGATTTGGAGGATATCAGACTCCTGGTGGATCAGCAGATTCAGTATAATATGGCGATTGCCAGAGAGGGAATGACAGGAAAATACGGTCTTGGAATCGGCCGAGTAATCAAGGAATCCTACTCGGATGATATGCTCACCAGAATGAGAAGCCTTACCGCAGCGGCCTCTGAGGCAAGAATGGGCGGTTGTGAGATGCCGGTGATCATCAATTCCGGCAGCGGCAACCAGGGCATTGCCTGTTCGGTTCCCCTGATTGTGTATGCCAGAGAGATGGAGCTTCCGGAGTACAGCCTCTACCGGGCGCTGGTATTTTCCAATCTTCTGACCGTGTATCAGAAAATGTACATCGGCAAACTCTCAGCTTTCTGCGGGGCAGTGTCAGCTTCCTGTGCCACTGGTGCGGCCATCACCTACATGGTGGGAGGAGATATCCAGAGGATTAAAAGAACCATTGAAAATACGCTGGCGAATATTCCGGGTATCATCTGCGATGGAGCTAAGATTTCCTGTGCAGCCAAGATTGCAGCCAGCTTAGATGCGGCTTATCTGGCCCATCATCTGGCTATGAATAATCAGGGATATGCGCCTTATACCGGGATCCTTCAGGAGGAGACCTCTGAGACCATCAGCTGTGTCGGCCTGATCGGAAAAGAGGGGATGAAGGAGACAGACCGGGAAATTCTTAAGATTATGATTGAGAAAAAATAGGGGCTTTTATCAAGGATTGTTTTCTTCAGAAATGCTTGCAAACGATGTTTTACCACGTTTGCAAAATATTGAAAATTGTTATACTGATACATACAGAAGATATCAGTATAACAATAAAAATATAGAGCTGGTTCTCCAAGATATAAAATTTATGAAAAAGGTTGTGATGGAACATTCTGAGCAGTTTAAAAAGTCAGCATAACCTTTCGGTTGTAATCACTAACCAGGTGTAAAGTCTTGTTCAATCAAAGGCTTTGCACCTTTTTTATGCCATAAAACGGAATACACCGAATACCTTTCCCAAGATCTGCAGATTACCGTGGACAATAATGGGATCCATGGAATCATTTTCCGGCTGCAGACGGATCTGTCCATCTTCTTTATAAAAAGTCTTTACTGTGGCAGAGTCTTCTATAAGAGCCACCACAATATCTCCGTTTTGGGCAGTGGACTGCTGCTTTACCAGAACATGATCTCCGTTTAAAATCCCTGCATTGACCATACTGTCGCCTTTTACCTTCAGAAGGAAACTCTGTTCATTGGGCATAAATTCTGCCGGAATGGGAAAATAGCTTTCTATATTTTCAGTGGCCAGGATGGGCTGCCCGGCAGCTACCGTGCCTATCATGGGAACATTCACCATCTCACGCCGGGTAAGATTAAAATTTTCATCCAGAATCTCAATGGCTCTTGGCTTGGTAGGATCCCGCCGGATATAGCCGTTCTTTTCCAGACTTTCTAAGTGAGCGTGAACGGAGGAGGTGGACTTTAAACTCACTGCCTCGCAGATCTCTCGAACAGAAGGGGGGAATCCCCGGTTAAGAATTTCATTTTTCATATAATTCAGGATTTCCTCCTGTTTCTTCGTAATCTTGCCATAGGACATATCCGCATCCTCCCGAAATTTATATTTATTCAATTATAACACAGCGAAAAATAAAAAGCAAACAGATATTCTAAACATCTGTTCGTGTATTGATAAAACACAAAACATTTGTTCGAAAAAAGATTGACAAACAAATGTTCTGGTACTATAATAAAAATACAGTGATACGAACAAATGTTCCTTTTAAAAGATTCGGTAAAAAACCGCGGCATTGGAGGGGGAAAAGGATCTCTTCTTTTACACCGAGGGATTTTGAAAAAGACCGTGCAGAAAATCAGACAGAAGGTGTGGGCTGCGGCCCGGAGGGAGCGAGCAGGATGGATAAACAGATGAGAGCCAGAAGTGTTAGAAGCAGAGAGCAGGAATATCTATATGGAAGAGAAGCCAGACTGCGGCAGATCAGAGAGAGCAGGAGAAGAAAAGCCAGGAGAGCCAGGATTTTAAGGATGGCAGGGGTTTTAGTCATCGGGCTGCTGCTGGGGATCATTCTTTCTGGTTTTAACCGAGCGCCTAAGGCGAAGGTTCCAGTATACAAATATTATACTTCTGTCACTGTTGGAAGGGATGACACGCTGTGGGGGATTGCCCGAGAGCATATTACCAAAGAGTACTCCTCCATGAAAAAATACATGAAGGAGATCTGTGAATTGAATAATATGAGGACGGATTCTGTTTATTATGGCCAGAAACTGATGCTTCCCTATTATTCCTATGAACAGAAGAACGGAATGTTTTGATCGCAATATGTTTCAGTACAAACAAAAGTCAGAAGATTTTAGTATGGAATAGAGCTGAAATTGAAAGAATTTGGATAAATTCAGATAAAAATGGGAATGTTTCCAACAGAAGTGCGATAAAAATTCTGAGATTTTTTAAAAATTCTGTAAAAATGAATTTTTGCTTAATTTTTGCGAAAAACACTTGCTTTTTCTAAGAGAAGGGTCATAATGAAAGTAAAATATAATATAGAAAGTGAGTGATTGCCGATGGATCTTCAGATATCGGATGAAGTCTCAAAGGAGTATTTGGCAGAGGTGTTGCCGATTCTAAATAACGAAGAATTTCTTTCTCTCGGCAGATTTTGTCACCATCAATGGACAAATCGTTTAATGCACAGCATAAACGTTTCGTATGTCTCTTGGCTCATTGCCAAAAAGGTTGGATGTGATGAAAGGGTTTCTGCAAGAGCGGGATTGCTCCATGATTTTTGCCTTTATGATTTTAAAGAGAAAACACCGACTGGCGAAGCCCAAGCATTTTATCATCCCAAAGCCGCTGCTCAAAATAGTGAGCGTGTATTTGCCATTGGCGAACGGGAACAAAATGCGATCCTTTCCCACATGTTTCCCCTTGGACCGATTCCGAAAAATAAAGAAGGATGGATTATTACTTTAGCAGACAAAATATGTGCTTCCATGGAACTTTGCCATGTAGCAATCGCTTTAGCGAAAAATAACAGAATGGTGGTTTCTTCCGTTTGATTACTGCCACATAATTCAAAAAGGTGCTGCAGTCTTAAAATAAGATTGCAGCATCTTTTGTTTTATTGGGAAGAATCCCACCATCATTCACATAGATTTGTTTTTGTAAAGAAGAATCGGTTTGACGAATTACTTTCTGGAATTGCACTGAAGACAGATGAATTTGTATAATTGTTCGACAGCATCTCCATGAATTTGTTTTGCTTGGTGGTCTTTCATCTTTTTTTGAGCTTCCAGGTCATTCATAAGACGAATTCCTTTGTGAACTTGCCCTTTTAAAGTAAGCGCAGACCAACTCATGCCAGCACGCATAAAAAAACGGCGATTGATCGTTTCGCAGCCAGGAATTGGAGCTGTATGAATGATAGGAACGCCGATGACAGCAGCTTCTGTGGAGGTTAAGCCCCCAGGCTTTGTAAATACCACATCACAGGCACTCAAATAAAGCGGCATCTGTTCGGTGAAACCGAACACCATTACGCGAGATTCGTCTTTGAATTTTTTCTTTAATTTTCGTTCTGCTTTTCGATTATTTCCACAAACGGCAAGAATTTGTTCGGTATCTGTACTGAGAACTAATTTTTGAATAAGTTCTGTAAAATCTCCGGCACCCATGCTGCCTCCGGCTACAAGAAAATATTTTTGGTTTAATTCTAAGCCTAATTTTTCCCGAGCTTCTTCTTTGCTGATTTTTAGACGGCAATTTTTGGATACAGGAATTCCGAATGTTTGAATTTTTTCATTTGGGATCCCTTTTTTTATGCAGGATTTTCGTAAAGCTTCATGGGGAAGAACATAGTGATCGCATTCCGTTTCCTCCCAAAATGGAATGCAAGTGTAATCGGTCATTACAGCAATTGTTACAGGAAGATCCATTCCCTTTCGTTTCATGTAAGTAATTGTTTCGGCAGGATAGAGATGCGGCATGATTAAAACGTCTGCGGGATGTTCCTTCAGGTAACTGTTGAGATATTTTGCCATACGTCCGTTTATATAATAAACAGGTGACTTTCGAGTAATCCGACTGATTAACATGCCTAATTTATAGAAAAGTCCAAATAAAAGAGGAGTTTTTTTCACAATTTGTACATAACCGTTTCCAACTAATTTGGATACTCCCTTACCTGCGAGACAAAGGTAATCGAACACATAAGCTTCGTCGCCATGACTGTGAAGTTCTTCTGCAATTGCTTTTGCTGCGGAATTGTGGCCGCCTCCCGTATTGCAAGATAATATTAATGCTTTCATCGAAGCCTCCATTCTTTACGTTTTTCATAAATTTTTTCTTGCGGTTGTTTTCGCGCAGTTGCACTTAAATAATGTTTGTGAATGACGATTCCGGCAATTAGAAGACATCCACACAGGATTATTTTACATTTTACGACAAAGAGAGCACTGATTCCGAATGCAAAAAAAGCGTATATACTTTTTCGTGTGTTGGATTTGGCAGGCAGTGTCACAAGAAAGAGTAAATACCAGATAACGAGTAAAAACAGCGGCTGCCAAATGGGAAGCAGTCCAAGAAAAACACCAAAAGAAACGGCAATTCCTTTGCCGCCATTCCCTCTATTAAAAATAGAGTGGGCATGTCCAAATACAGGTGATGCAATTACAAATGCAAATAACCAGGAGTCTGTTCCAATGTGAGATGCACATAACAGAATTGGAAGCATTCCCTTTAAGAGATCCAGGAATAAAACGAGAAGCCCACAACGTGTTCCCCCATATGCAAAGGCGTTAAAAGTTCCTGGGTTTCCGTCATCAGAGGCCTCAATTACATCCACATTTTTGAAAAGAAAGGGTATGATTTTGCCAAAGAGGATGCTTCCAGAACAAAAACCAACGACAATATAAAACAAATATCCATATTCCATAAAATAACCTGCTTTCAAATTATATTTTAATGGTTTGGGGTGAATAATAGTTTAACATATTGAAAAAATGTCTGCAACTGAATTGCATATCTAGTTTGTATAAAGGTTTTCCTGTCATTGACTCTCTTTGCAGAAAAGTGTATGATAGCATCAGTGTACACGGATGCTAAGCACAAAAAATAAATGGTGAGGGTAAGCAGATGACAAGAGAGGAATTTCAGAGATTAACCCAGGGTAAGATCTTTTATATGGATGGAGCTACAGGCTCCAATCTATACCTTTCCGGGATGCCGAGAGGGATTTGCCCAGAACAGTGGATTTTAGAGAATCCCCAAGTGCTGGAACGGCTTCAGAAAGCGTATGTGGATGCGGGGTCTCAGATGGTGTATGCTTCCACTTTTGGATCTAACCGGGCCAGCCTGAGTCTGCATGGGCTGGAAGGAAAAGTGGAGGATATGAATAAGCGGCTGGTGGAGCTGTCTTTAAAAGCGGTGGGAGACCGAGCACTGGTTGCGGGAGATGTATCTCCCACAGGGAAGATTTTAGTATCTCAGGGTGGAGATACCCAGGTGGACGAGCTTTTTGAGATTTATCGGGAACAAATTTCTTATCTTGTGGAAGCGGGAGTGGATCTGATTGGCGCGGAGACCATGATGTCTGTGGAGGAGTGCATGGTGGCGTTGGATGCAGCTCTCTCTGTCTGTGATCTTCCGGTGATTTGTACCTTGAGTTTTGAAGCGGACGGTACAGCTCTGTATGGAGGCAATGCGTTGGAGGCAGTGGAGACACTGCAGGCCATGGGGGCCTCAGCGGTGGGGTTGAATTGTTCTGTGGGTCCTGATCAGTTGGTGAGTGTGGTTCAGAACATGAGCCGGATTGCCCAAGTACCTGTGATTGCCAAGCCAAATGCAGGGCTGCCTTTGATTGATGAGAAGGGAAATGCCTCTTACAGTATGGGACCGGCAGAGTTTGCACGGAATATGAGGAAGCTGACAGAGGCAGGAGCCTCTATCGTAGGAGGGTGCTGCGGCACCACACCGGAATACATCCGTAAAATGAAACATGAACTGGAAGGAGACGTCTGGCTGTACAGAGGGTAAGGTAAGATGAGGATGAATAAAAAAGAGCTTTCGGAGAATGGGAAAAATAGCTGCAAAGCAGAGGGAACCATGCAGGAACCGTCAAAAAAGATTTTTACAATTCCAAATTTGCTTTCCATGGTGCGCATTTTACTGCTTCCGGTTTTTGTCTGGTTGTACAGCGTAAAAAAAGAGTATATGGCAGCCTTTGTGGTTCTTCTGCTTTCCGGTGTTACAGATCTGCTGGATGGATTTATAGCAAGGCGTTTCCATATGATTTCTGTGTTGGGAAAAATGCTGGATCCCATTGCGGATAAGCTGACACAGGCAGCAGTGCTGTTAAGTTTGGGCAGCAGATTTCCCTTGCTTTTTGTGCTGGCGGCTTTGTTTGTATTGAAGGAAGCTGTGACCGGAGTGATGTTTCTCGTTGTGATGAGAAAAACGCAGGCGGTGCGGGGAGCAGACTGGCATGGAAAGATAACCACCTTTTTGTTGGACGCTACGATGCTGATTCATATTTTGTGGTTTGCGATTCCCCTTTGGGTGAGTCATCTGTTAACCGGTCTGTGTGCAGCAGTGATGCTGATGTCTTTCCTGCTCTATTTTCGGGAGAATTTAGCGGCAATAAGAAAAACAAGAATTTGTTGAAAAAATTAAAATTGACAATTCTATTGATTTTTGATAAACTGTCCTCAGTGTGAATATGCCGTATTAAGTGAAATGATTTTTTAAAATTGTTGAGAGGGAATCAGGTGAAATGCCTGAGCGATCCGGTCACTGTAGGCAGGGAGCAGGATTTAGAGAACCATTGCGTACCCGATTGAGCGAGAAGGGAGAATCCTGTGGAGAACTGCGAGCCAGGAAACCTGCTTAATGCGCGAGATGGGCCTCCGAAGAAGGCTGAACATCTGACAGGATGGTATCTGGCACATCCGTTCTGTATGAAGTCTGCGATGGGTAAGCAGACATTTTATCGCACTGGGGAGATAAGTTTCCTCTGGCGGTAAGACCTCCCGCAGGATTATAATTGCAGTGTAGGAGGATGATGTGATCTCAAGGTGTAGGAACACGAAACATACCTCCTTCAGACTGTATGAAACAGATACAGGATGAGAAGAAGCTGAGAAAAGATGGTTACTGTTTTTGGTAACGGAGCATATCTTTCCTTAGCTTCTTTTTTTATACCATAACGTATGCTTTTTCTGAGACAAAGAAGGCTTTGCAAAGCAGCGGCTTTAAAGGAGACTTGCCATTTGGTTCTTGGAATGCGCCGTGTGGGCAGCCGGGGGAATTTTTTGTGGGTTCTAGTTTTGGGCGGAACTGCATATAGTATAGCAATAACCGGCAAGTATGGAGCGCAAAGGATCATTATGCAGGAATTTCAGTTATACAAAGATATACAAGCCCGCACCGGAGGAACTGTCTACATAGGGGTGGTAGGCCCTGTCCGCACGGGAAAGTCCACATTTATCCGCAAATTTATGGAGCAGGCGGTGCTTCCGGGACTTGAGGGCCCGGAACTGGAGCAGACCAGAGATGAGCTTCCCACCAGTGGAGTGGGAAAGGCGATTACCACTGTAGAGCCTAAATTTGTGCCCAGGAAGGCAGTTGCGCTTTCTGTGGGAGAGGACATTTCTATGAAGCTTCGGCTGGTGGACTGTGTAGGATATGTGGTAGAGGGGGCGGAAGGATATACCGGGGAGGATGGCAGTCCCAGAATGGTAAAAACACCTTGGGATAAAAGACAGCTTCCCTTTGCAGAGGCGGCCTCTCTAGGAACCGATAAGGTGATACGAGAACATGCTACCGTGGGGATTGTGATGACTACAGACGGAACCTTTGGGGAGCTGCCCAGAGAAAAATTCCTGGAAGCGGAGAAGAAGTCCATTCAAGAGCTGCAGAAGATTGGGAAACCGTTCCTGGTGCTGGTCAATTCAGAACGGCCTCACGCAGATGAGGCGGCGAAGACCGTTGCGTATATCGAAAACGCTTACGGAGCTTCCTGCATGGCAGTGAACTGTGAACAGCTTCGCAAGGAGGAAATACAGAAGATATTTGAGAAATTATTGTATGAGTTTCCTGTAGTGAGGCTGGAATTTTTTGTACCAAAATGGATAGAAATGCTGAGTAATGACCATTGGATGAAGCAGGAGCTTTTGGAAGAGGTCTATCGCATTATGGAGCAGGTACATTGTATTAGAGATGTAACGCCCCAGCTTTTTGCCATGGAGAAGCCGTTTATTCGCAGAGTGAAGCTGGATCGGGTAGAGTTGTCCAATGGTATGGCGGAAGTTTCCATTGAACCCAATGATTCCTATTATTATAATATCTTAAGTGAGATTACAGGCATTCCCATTGAGGGGGAATATCAGTTGATTTCCATTTTAAAGGAGCTTTCCGGCAGCCGCAGAGAGTACGAGAAGGTGCAGGATGCAGTGGAGACGGTGCGCCTTACTGGATATGGGGTAATCACACCCAACCAGGAGGAGATTCAGCTGGCGGAGCCTGAGATTATCAAGCAGGGAAGTAAATATGGCGTGAAAATCAAGGCGGCCAGTCCTTCGATACACCTGATCCGAGCAGATATTGAGACAGAGATTGCTCCTATCGTAGGTACAGAAAGTCAGGCCAGGGATCTGATGGAATTTATCAAGGCATCCAGTGATGAACAAAATGGTATCTGGAAAACCAATATTTTCGGGAAATCGGTGGAACAGCTGGTGACAGACGGTATCCGGGGAAAATTGTCTATGATCGGAGAAGAGAGTCAAAGAAAACTGCAAGATACTATGGGACGTATTGTTAATGAAAGCAATGGCGGCCTGATCTGCATTATTATTTAGACGCTGAAAAATTCGTGTAATCGGGTTTCCGCATCCGTGTCTTTGGAACCTTTGGGGAAAGGAGGGGATGTGGAAACCCGATTCTGGTGTTGTGCATTGCGGTACAAAATGTTTGACAAACGAAAATAGTTGTTATATAATGTAAAAAGTGGTTAACAAATATGTAATATTTGAAGAGGTAAGAGAAAAAAGCATTACAGGAGGACTTATCATGAAACGAAGATCAGGCGTTGCTGCAGCGTTTTTATTGCTGGCGCTATTGGTATTTTTGCCGGTGAAGGCAGAGGCAGCCTGGGTGAAAAAATCCAGCGGTTCTTATGTATGGAAAAATACGGCGGGAAAAATACTTCCCAGCGAATGGATCCCTTCCAAGAAGGCTGGATTTGTTAAGGTTGGCAGCACAACTTACTGCTATAAGCTGAATGGAAGCAAGTATAGAGGATGGCTGACCAACGGCAGCAAGCGGTATTACATAGACAAGGATGGAAAAATGCTGAAGTCCAAATGGATTCGCAGCAAAAATAAGAAATACTATGCTTCCAAGAACGGTGCCATCTATAAAAACTGTCTTGTGAAGATCGGAAAATACAAATACGGTTTTGACAGCAATGGAGTGATGAAGACCGGAAAATCCACAATCAAGAATAAGACGTACTATTTTTCCAGAAGCAATGGTCGGATGCAGACCAAAGTGCTGGTAAAAATCAGCGGAAAAAAATATTACTTTGGCGATGACGGCACTCTGAGGAAAAAAGTTTGGCTAAAGAGCAAAAACGGAATGCAGTATGTAAATTCGAAAGGCTATGTAGAAACCAGCGCTTGGGTGGGTAAGCGTTACCTTGGCTCTGACGGTTATGCCAAAAAGGGTTTACAGAAGATCGGCGGCGTTTACTACTATTTTGACAGCAAGTACAATAAAATTACCAACACGTCCAAGACCATCAATGGTGTAAAATACACCTTTGATAAAAATGGAAAGGGAACCGTAGGAACGGACTCCAATGAGACAGACAAGCCCAGCGTATCTGTGCAGAGTACCTATTACACAGATCCCAAGGTCAGCGATGAAGTGCTGCTGTCTGCTATCATCTACTGTGAGGCTGGAAATCAGCCCTATTACGGTCAGCTTGGAGTAGGGCTGGTGATCACGAACCGTATGAGAAGTTCTAAATTCCCGGACAAGCTGAAAGAAGTGGTGTATCAGACCACCCAGTTTTCGCCTACCTTTGACGGAGCCCTTACCAGAGCCTTGAAAAACCAGAGCCTGATCACAGCCAGCTGCAAAAAGGCAGCCAGGGAAGTACTGCAGATGTACCGGGCAAATAAGTATACGATTAAGGTAAACGGTAAGAGCCAGAATATGAAGGATCATTTGTTCTTTATGACAAAAGGAGCTTATAACAGGCTGGGACTCACCTCTCCCATCATTGCCCTTGGAGATCATGTGTTCTTTAAAGTATGGCAGAAATAGAAAACGGGAGCTTTCGTGCCAAAACGGCGGGAAACGAAAATATTGATAAGACATAAAAAAGCAAAGAGTGCTGTCGGAGAAACAAATCCGGCAGTGCTTTTTCGTTTCATAGGAAATTTCTTCCTAGTAAAACATAAAACAAAAATGCTTGGCAGGCTTGTACTGGGGAGGACAGGAAAGATGCTGTCAAAGCCATTTTGGCAATTTTTCACAGAAAAAACTATACAAAGCAAAAAAAATGATGTATAATATTCCATATTATTGCGAAAATTGCGGATGAACGAGGTCGTTTCATGGGAAAAACTGCCTGTGAAATGGAAGCGCAATACGCGAAAAGGAGGATTTTACAATGAAAAAGCGAGTTTTGGCAGCAGCAATGGCACTGAGCGTGAGCCTTACTGTGGGAATGACTGCTATGGGAGCAGAATTGGATACAGAGAACCCGATCAAGATCGGATACGTGGGAGCATTGTCCGGAGATACTGCCCTTTGGGGACAGGCAGGATTAAACGGCATGGAGCTTACTGCAAAAACCATCAATGAAGAGGGCGGTATTCTTGGCAGAGAGGTAAAAATTATTGGACTGGACGGCAAGGGTATGCCGGATGATTCTGTGGCAGCTTATAAGAAACTGGTGGAAGAGGAAGGCGTGTGCGCAGTGGTAGGCACCAATTTTTCCAACTGCAACATTCCGATTGCGGCAGTAGCCGGAGAGCTTCAGGTGCCGGTGATTGCCACCGCAGCTTCCAATGAGCTGGTAACTGTGGATGCGGAGGGAAATTTGAATGAATATTCTTTCCGTCTCTGTTTCATTGATTCTTATATGGGCTATCTGGCTGGGGCTTACGCTTACAATGAGCTGGGATTAAAGACCTGCGCCGTGATTCAGGATATTACAGACAGCTACAGTGTCAGTGTGGGAGATTATATGGTAAATACCTTCACAGAGCTGGGCGGAGAACTGGTGGCTAAGGAAGAGGCTCAGAACGGAGATAATGATTTCCGGGCACAGCTGACCAAGATCGCTGCGGCGCAGCCGGATGTGCTGTTTGTTCCCTGGAACTATGCCAATGTGGCTCTGATTGCACAGCAGGCGAGAGAACTTGGCATCCAGAGCGTCCTTTTTGGAGCAGACGGATGGGATACCACTGAGCTCACCGAACTGGCTAATGGCGCCTTGGAGGGCTGTTACTATATTTCAAGGCCCGGATTTAACTTGCCGGATGCGGCTGCTTACGGAGAGGTGTATACAGCAGAGTACAATGTGGCTCTGGAGAGTGAGTGCTTGTACGGAAACGATGGTGTGATGTGGATTAAACAGGCCATTGAGACAGCGGGAAGCGATGATCCCGCGGCCATTCGGGATGCTTTGGAGAATACGGAGAGCTTTGACGGTCTGCTGGGTCATATGAGTGTGGATCCTGCCACACATAATCCCAGCCGGGATGCCGCTGTGTTCACTGTGAAGAATGATGTGGTAGAGTATGTCGGCATCTACAATCCCGAGGCATAGGAAGCTGAGGGGAAAGGCTTGAGAAATTATAAGAAAGAGATCGAAACCGGAGGCCGTAAAGGCTGTCCGGTTTCGAAAATGTAATGAAATTTTGCAGATGCGAGGGAGACTTGGGCAATGAAGATATTGATACAGCAGATGATTACCGGAATATCCATAGGAAGTGTGTACGCACTGATTGCTTCCGGATATGCACTGGTATACAGTTTACTGGATTTTTCCAACTGGGCGCACGGGGAGGTTTGTATGCTGGGGGCATACGTGTGTTTTATGGCCACCACTGTGGGCACGATGCCCTACTGGCTCTCCATACTGATCGGGATCGGGGGTGCTGCCCTGATCAGCCTGTTTAATGAGAAGCTGGCGTACCGTACCATTCGGAAAAACGGATCCCCCAATATGTTTCTTATGATTGCAGCTATGGGTCTTTCTACTACCTATCAGAACCTGGCAAACGTGATCTGGGGCTCCAAGTTTAAGCAGCTTCCCAAAATGTTTTCTGTGAGTACTGTGAATTTGAATGGTATTTTTATCGGAACCACCGATATGGTGTGTCTGGCAGTGGCAGCGGTAGTGCTGGTGGCGCTGCTTCTGATCATTAATAAGACGAAATTTGGCCTGCATGTGCGGGCAGTAGCCTGTTCGGGCCGGACTGCCGGACTGATGGGCATTAAGATTGACAGAGTCATCGCCATGGTATTTATGTTGGCAGGAGCGTTGGCCGGCCTGGCAGGTATCATGTACGGTATGAAATATAATGTTTATCCAACCATGGGAAATGTGGGGATTAAGGCTTTTATTGCTTCCGTAATCGGCGGCCTGGGAAGCGTGCCGGGAGCCATTGTGGGAGCGCTGCTTCTGGGGCTGATTGAGACGGTGGTATCTGGATATATCAGTTCCGGGCTGAGGGATCTGATCTCTTTTTCCCTCCTGATTATCATACTCCTGATCCGGCCCAGCGGCCTTTTTGGTGTGGATGTACAGGAGAAAGCGTAGAGAGGAAAACAGGAGGAGCGTAGTATGTTGAATTCATTTCAGGAAGGTGTGTTGGTTGTCTGCTGCGTGAACATGATTGCAGTGCTGGGGATGTCGGTACTCACCGGCTTTACCCGCCTGTTTTCTTTTGGAAACGCAGGCTTCATGTCTATCGGAGCTTATGCGGCGGCTATTTGCAGCGTGGAGTTTCATCTGCCCTTTCCGGTGTCTGTTCTGATCGGAGCACTGGCGGCAGGGGGTGTGTCTTACATTTTGGGAAGCCTGACGATCAGACTGCGGGGGGATTATTTTCTTATTAGCTGTCTGGGATTTGGAGAATGCGTCCGGGTGCTGTTTAATTATACTAGGGATCTTACAGGGGGAGCTAACGGTTATTCGAATATCCCCTACTGTACCAACGGGGCGGTGGCTCTTGGATGTGCAGTTCTGGCGTTTGTCATTGCCTGGAATTTTATTCACTCCAGATATGGGCAGGCTCTTTCTGCCATCCGGGAAAATGAAGTGGCTGCAGCTGCCAACGGCATCAATGTAGTCCGGTATAAAAAAATGTCCTTTGTGTTCAGCGCTGTCTTTGCGGGCTGGGCTGGCGGTCTGTATGCCCATTACCTCCGTTTTATTACCCCTTCTTTGTTCAACCTTGGCAAAAGCAGTGAGTTGGTGATTACCACTGTGCTGGGAGGTTTGGGCAGTTTGACTGGAAGTGTGTTGGGAACCATCATTGTACAGATCCTTCCGGAAATTTTCAGGAGTCTGTCTGAGTACCGGATGCTGTTTTATGGCATTGCAGTGGTGCTGGTGATTCTGGTGCGTCCCAACGGTTTGTACGGCTACCGGGAGTTCAGTTTAAAGAGGCTGGTGAACCGTATTAAGACGATAGGAAAGAAAAAGCGCAGGAAGGAAGCAGAAACATGAGTGAACCAATTCTTGAAATGCGAAATGTGGAAAAGCGGTTTGGCGGTGTTCGGGCCATTGATGATTTTAGTCTGAGTGTGGAGCCGGGGATGGTTTACGGTCTGATCGGACCAAACGGCGCCGGGAAAACTACTATTTTTAATACAATAACGGGAATTTATCAGGCGGATGCGGGAGAGATTTTTTTTCAGGGCAAGAATATTACGAAAATTCAGCCTCACCAGGCTACGGAAGAAGGGATTGCCAGAACCTTTCAGAATATCCGGCTTTTTGGTAATCTGACGGTGAAGATGAACGTGGTGATCGCCTGCAACATGCGGCTGAAATATCATCTGGGAGACGCACTGCTTCGGACTCCTAAATACCGCCGCGTCAGCAGGGAGGCAGAGGAGAAGGCCATGGCCTTTTTAAAGACAGTGGGTCTGGAAGATAAGGCGGAAGATCTGGCAAGCAGCCTTCCCTACGGACACCAGAGAAAACTGGAGATTGCCAGAGCGATGGCAACAAATCCCAGACTTCTTTTGCTGGATGAACCGGCAGCGGGTATGAATGCAGATGAATCCCTGGAGTTGGTAGAATTTATCCGGGAGCTGAAGGAAAAGTTCCCCATCACGATATTGATGATCGAGCACCATATGGATGTGGTATCCAACCTCTGCGATGCCTGTACGGTGCTTAATTTTGGAAAGACGCTGGCTGTAGGCACTATGGAGGAGATTAAGAAAAATCCGGAAGTGATTGCAGCGTACCTGGGAGGAGAGGAATAATGTCAGATGTGTTGCTGAAAGTAGAGCATTTATCCGCAGCGTATGGAGGAATCCGGGCTTTGGATGATGTTTCCCTGGAGGTAAAGGAGGGGGAGATTGTGGCAGTGCTGGGAGCCAACGGCGCGGGAAAATCCACCCTGTTAAAATGTCTTTCCGGGGAGAAACGGCCATCAGGAGGCAAAATCGTTTTTGGAGGAGAGCAGCTGCCTGCGAAACCCTATCAGGTGGTGGAAAGCGGTATGGTGATTGTGCCGGAGGGACGACAGATTTTCTATAAGCTGTCCGTGTATGATAATCTGCAGGTGGGCAGCTGTCTGCGAAAGGACAAGGAAGGAATCCGGCAGGATCTGGAGATGGTGTATGAGATGTTTCCGCGCTTAAAGGAACGGGAACACCAGTACGGGGGATTGCTTTCAGGCGGAGAACAGCAGATGCTGGCGATTGCCAGGGGACTGATGGCAAGGCCAAAGCTGATGATGCTGGACGAGCCCAGTCTTGGTTTGGCGCCTATTATTGTGCAGCAGATTATGGAAATTTTAAAACAGGTGAATCTGAAGGGAACTACGATTCTGCTGATTGAGCAGAATGCCCATAAAGCTCTGAAGCTGTGTCACCGGGCTTATCTGATGAATGTGGGGCATGTGGTGGCAGAGGGAACTGGAGAAGAATTGCTGGCAAACGATCAGTTGATGCAGGCTTACCTTGGAGCATAGCAAAGACAGTGAAAGGCAGCTATCAAAAAGAGCTGCGGGAAAAATAAATGGGAGGATCATAGGAGATGAAAGCAGCAGTTTGGCATGGACATAAAGATGTGCGGATCGAGAATATGCCGGAGCCTGCGCCAAAGGCCGGACAGGTAAAGATTCAGGTGAATTGGGCTGGAATTTGCGGAACGGATCGCCATGAGTATGAGGGTCCGAACTTTATTCCGGTGGAGAAGCCCCATCGACTCACCGGGCGGGTGGCGCCCCTGATTATTGGGCATGAGTTTTCAGGCAGGATCGTAGAGCTTGGAGAAGGCGTGACGGGCTGGAAGGTGGGAGATCGGGTTACCGGAAACGGGAGCCTTACCTGCGGGCAGTGCGAAGCCTGCCAAAGCGGCCGTTACAATATCTGTCAGCGATTAGGATTTGTGGGAGTGGGCGATGACGGAACTTTTGCGGAATATGTGATTTTTGGGGCGGATAAGCTGTTTGCTATTCCAGAGGGAGTAACCCAGCGGCAGGCAGCGGTGGCAGAGCCTTTGGCCTGTGGAATCCATGCAACGAATCTTCTGGGGGATCTTAAGGGAAAAGATGTAGTAGTGATCGGCCCGGGTATCATCGGCTTGTCTGCATTTTTTGGCGCAAAGTATGCTGGGGCAGGCAGGATACTGGTGTCTGGCATCGGGGAGTACCGCAGGGAGCTGATTGAGCGCTATGGGGGTACTTATGTGGATGTTTCCAAGACGGATCTGGAAGCGTATGTGAGGGAGTGGACCAAGGGAAGACTGGCAGATGTGGTATATGAGTGTCTGGGGGCTGAGAAAACTCTGGATCAGTGTATCCGCATCAGTAAGCCGGGAGGCAGGATCATGGTGATGGGCGTGTTCGGCAAAAAGCCTGTGATTGATATGAATACTCTCCAGGAGGCAGAGCGGGTGATTTACACCAGCCAGGCCCATGTGGATGAGATTGCTTCTGCCTTGGAGTATATGCGGGAAGGAAAGATCAATGCGGATGAACTGGTGACCAGAGAGGTGACATTGGACACTTTGGTGGAGGACGGTTTTGAACATTTGATTACCCATGGACCGGAGCATATCAAGGTGCTGATCCGGATCGGGGAGCAGGAATAGGGCGGTACCGGAGACCGAAAGGCCGGAAAAGACGGCTGTGGCAGCAGCGGCAGGAAAAGTTTGAATAATAGCGGAAACAGTCAGGCTGGAGAAAGCGGGAAAGCTGCTGCAGGTAACTTACGAAAGTATGGAAAGCCGGAGCATCGGGCTGTGGCAGATCCATCTAAATAAATATTTTATGACATAAGGAGAAAAGATTATGCAGAGAATTCCAAGTTTTAGTATTGACCACACAAAGTTAGAGAAAGGCGTGTATCTGTCCAGACAGGATGATGATGTAAAGACCTGGGATGTGCGGATCAAAGAGCCTAACCATGGAGACTATCTGTCTACCGGCGTAAGCCATACCATTGAGCATCTGTTTGCCACCTTTGCAAGAAACAGCCAGTATAAGGACGGCATCATCTATGTGGGCCCAATGGGCTGCCGTACAGGCGCTTATTTCCTTACCAGAGGATTGTCTGATCAGGAAGTGTTAGACTGCATTCGTGAGTCTTTCCGTCAGATTACCACTTTTGAGGGAGAGATTCCCGGTGCGAAAGAGGAAGAGTGCGGCAATTATCAGGATCATGACCTGGAAGGTTGCAAGAGAGAGGCTGCTGAGTATCTGAAGGTTCTGGATAAGCTGACTCCGGAAGATATGAAGTACAAATACTACTTAGACTGACGGAGCAGAAGCTGTCTGACAGCAGAATGTCCGGAGAAAAACGGAGATATTGATTTTAAAATATCAGGCCGAAGGGGAGAAAACGCTTCTTCGGTCTGATTTTTTCGGATGAAAAACACAGATGGAGGCTGAGTCATGTTTTTGGTGGTGACAGGAGGAAGCGGAAGCGGAAAATCGGAGTATGCAGAGCGGCGGGTGCTGGAGCTGGGAGCGGGATACAGGATTTATCTGGCTACCATGCAGTGTTTTGACGAGGAGAGTAAAAAAAGAGTGCAGCGCCACAGAAGGATGCGGGCAGGAAAAGGCTTTGTCACTGTGGAGCGTCCGTTGGATCTTAAGGGACTGGAATTTAGGAAGCCCGGAGGAATGGTTTTTGAGAAAAGTTCCGGCGATACAGCAGGAACCGGAGGAGAAGTTGTGCTTTCCAATTTCGGCGATCCTGGAGAGCGCAGAGGAGATGACCCGGAGTATGCTTCTTGTCAGTTCACAGTTCTTCTGGAATGTATGTCCAATCTGGCAGCGAACGAAATGTTTGCACCTGGCGGAAGCCGGGAAAGAACCGTGGAAGAGATTAAACGCGGAATTGACAGATTAGTTGGAACGTGTGATAATCTCGTTGTGGTTACCAATGAGGTATGTTCTGACGGAATTTTATATGATCCGGATACTCTGGCTTATCAGAAGGTTTTGGGAGAGATCAATCGTTTTCTGGCCGGGATAGCGGATGAGGTGGTAGAGGTTGTCTATGGGATACCTGTGACACTGAAAGGTAAGGGGCGGTGCCGGGCGGAGAATTGAGCGCAGGAAAACGCAGAGAGAGCTGCGGGAAGATGATAGAAATGCAGCGTGTAGAGGATGTCTTAAAAAGGAAGAAATGATGATGAAAAATATGGTTCAGAGCTTTGTGGTAGCCTTTTCTATGTATTCGAAACTTCCCATGCCAAGAGTGGAATGGAATGACAAAAATATGAAATACTGTATCTGTTATTTTCCGCTGATCGGAGCAGTAATCGGCCTGCTGTTGAATGGCTGGTATGCCCTGGCCGATCTGGCAGGCTTTGGTTTGCTGTTTCGTACAGCGGTGCTGGTGTTGATACCGGTGGCAGTGACTGGAGGAATTCACCTGGATGGACTTCTGGATACAGCAGATGCCCTGAGTTCCTATAAATCAAAAGAAGAAAAGCTGGAGATTTTAAAGGACAGCCATACAGGAGCCTTTGCTGTTATTGTGGGGATTGCCTATTTTATTTTGACGCTTGGGGTGTATTCGGAGGCAGAGGGAAGGCATCTGCAGGTCATAGGGCTTGGATTTGTGCTAAGCAGAGCGTTATCCGGGTTGGCGTTGGTAAGCTTTCAGAAAGCGAAAAATACCGGACTTCTCAGAACCTTTGCGGACGCAGCTGCCAACCGGAAAGTGGCATTTTTCATGACTTTGTATCTGTTTTTAACAGGAGCTGGGATGCTGGTTTTGGATGTCAAGCTGGGAGCGGCAGCCATCGGAGCGGCGCTGCTGGTTTTTTGGTGGTATCGGAGCATGGCTTACCGGAAGTTTGGCGGTATTACCGGAGATCTGGCCGGTTGTTTTGTGCAGGTGTGTGAGCTGGCTGTTGCACTGGCGGTGGTGCTGGCAGGAAGGTAAGCGGCAGATAGGAGACGGAAGATGATTTTAATTGTAGGAGGAGCGTTCCAGGGAAAGCTGGACTATGCTTGCAGACTGACAGGGTATAAAAAAGAGGACTTTTTGGATGGAGGCACCTGCTTGGAGGAGGAGGCCTTTGGCGCGAAAGGTATCCGCCATTTTCATGAATATATTAAAAACCGGATGAAGGAGGGCAGAGACTGCCAGGAACTGGCAGAAAAATTGCTGATGGAGAATCCGGATGTGGTGATTATTACCAATGAACTGGGATATGGGATCGTACCTTTGGATCCTTTTGACCGCAATTGGCGGGAAACGGTGGGGAGAGTGTGTACCGGACTGGCCAAAGGAGCAGAACGGGTAGAACGGGTGGTCTGTGGCCTTGGTATGGTGCTGAAGTCCGAATAACTCCCTGGATAGGAGAAAAGAGAGAACTTTAAGAAAGTGTATCTGAATGCGAGAAAGAACATCGATGGTGAATTGCTCTGGTGAGAGCAGGGAATACTTGGGTTTAACGACTCTGGCAGAGCAGGTTAGAGGAACACAGATGGGAATAGAATTATGGCTGATCCGGCATGGGGAAACTGCTGGAAATTTGAAAAAAAGATATATCGGAACAACAGACGAGCCGCTGTGCCCGGAAGGCATCCGCGGGCTGGAGGAACGCAAAGCGGCAGGTCTTTATGGAAGAAAAGAGCCGGATGCCTGGTTTTTAAGCCCTATGAGACGGTGCAGGGAGACGGCAGAAGTCCTGGGGCAGAAGGGGCAGACGCCTGCGTACATGGTGGAGGATTTTCGGGAATGTGATTTTGGGTTGTTTGAGAACAAAAATTATCTGGAACTTGAAGGCTGTCTTTCCTATCAGAAGTGGGTGGACAGCAAAGGAACGCTTCCCTTTCCGGAGGGAGAAGCACCGGAAGCGTTTCGGCGCAGAAGCTGTCTTGCTTTTGAAAGCGTGGTAAATCAGGCTGTGGAGGCGGGATGGCAGCAGGTGAGACTGGTGGTTCACGGAGGTACTATTATGAGTATTATGGAGCGGTTTACCAGTCCGCCAGCGGACTATTTTCAGTGGCAGGTAGAAAACGGCGGCGGCTATGTGATATACTTGGAACCGGAGGAATGGAAAAAGAATCTCCGGCTGAGGGAATACTATCGCCTGAGATATACAGGGAGAGCAGAGCAATGATAGCATATTTAAAGGGCGAGGTGGCAGCAGTGGGGGAAAACCGGCTGGTGCTGGAAGTGAATAAAATCGGATATCAGATTCTGATCTCTGGCAGGGATGCGGCGGATATGCCTCCTGTGGGAGAAGAGGTGACAATTCACACCTACTTAAACGTGCGGGAGGATGCCATGCAGCTATTTGGCTTTCTCTCAGAGGATGATTTGGAGATCTATAAGCTGTTGATCAGCGTTAATGGTATTGGGCCCAAGGCAGGACTTGGCATCTTGTCGACTCTCTCAGCAGATGACCTGCGGTTTGCAGTGCTGTCCGATGATGTGAAGGCCATCACAAAAGCGCCGGGAATCGGGGCCAAGACAGCCCAGAAATTGATTTTGGAGTTAAAGGATAAATTATCTCTGGAGGAAGCCTTTGAAAAGAAGCTTCAGAAGGCAGAGGCTGCTTTAGAAGGCGATGAGGAGAGCAGAGGCCAGGCGGTACAGGCGCTGGTGGCCTTAGGTTACTCCAATACAGAAGCCTTCCGGGCAGTGAAGCGGGTGGAGATTACAGAGGATATGGATACAGAGGCTATTTTGAAACAGGCTTTAAAGAAGCTGCTGTAAGGAGAGAGAACAGTTAAGTTACAAAAATTTAACAGAAAATCAGGATTGGAGTTACCATGGGAAAACGGATCATCACCACAGATATGACAGCGGAAGATCTGCATCTGGAGCCGAGTCTGCGGCCTCAGAAGCTGGAAGAATACATTGGACAGGAAAAAGCAAAAAGTACTTTAAGGATTTATATAGAAGCAGCCAAACAGAGAAAGGATACTCTGGATCATGTGCTGTTTTACGGTCCTCCGGGACTTGGGAAAACTACTCTGGCCGGGATCATTGCCAATGAGATGGGAGTGAATATTAAGATCACTTCCGGCCCGGCTATTGAAAAGCCGGGGGAGATGGCGGCGGTGCTGAACAACCTCCAGGAGGGGGATGTGCTGTTCGTAGATGAGATACACAGGCTGAACCGTCAGGTGGAGGAGGTACTTTATCCGGCTATGGAAGATTTTGCCATTGACATTATGATCGGCAAAGGGGCTGCGGCCCGCTCGATTCGGCTGGATTTGCCCCGTTTTACTCTGGTGGGAGCCACTACCAGGGCGGGACTTTTGACAGCTCCACTTAGAGATCGCTTTGGTGTGATCCATCATCTGGAGTTTTATACGGAGGAGGAATTAAAGACCATTATCATTCGGTCGGCCAAAGTGCTGGGAGTGAAGATTGATGAGGCGGGGGCGCTGGAATTGGCCAGGCGTTCCAGGGGAACGCCAAGACTGGCCAACCGCTTCCTAAAGCGGGTGCGGGACTTTGCCCAGGTAAAATGCAATGGAGAGATCACAAAAGAGGTAGCTTCTATGGCGTTGGATCTTCTGGAGGTGGATCGCTGCGGACTGGATTCTATCGACCGCCTGATTTTAACAACGATGATTGAAAAATTTTCCGGAGGTCCGGTGGGGCTTGACACTTTGGCTGCGGCAATCGGAGAAGATTCCGGGACCCTGGAGGATGTGTATGAGCCCTACCTGATCAAGAACGGTTTTTTAAACCGAACCCCAAAAGGCCGTACAGTATCGGAGAAAACCTATCATCATCTGGGCCTGCTTCTGCCGGAGTAATGCAGGCTGCGGTGCGAGTGCCAGCAGAAACACCCTTCCAAAGAGGGGAGAAAAGAAATTTCTTGTAATTCATAGGATTTCGTTTATAATAGAAGTAACGTTAGTACAAAGGAAGGCGTATTTTCGCAGCCATAAGAACGATACGGGATTAATACAGGGGAAAGGACGGACAGCTTTTATGTCATCCAAAAATAAGACAGAAGTACTGATAGATGGAAAAATATATACCATGAGCGGTTATGAAAGTGAAGAATATCTTCAGAGGGTAGCTGTTTATCTGAATAATAAAATTTCTGAGATTAAAAGTATGGAAGGATACCATAGGCTGTCGGCAGATCTTCAGGGGATTCTGCTGAATCTCAATACGGCGGATGATTATTTTAAAGTAAAAAAGCAGGCGGATAATCTGGAGAAGGAGTTGTCGGAGAAGGACCGGGAACTGTATGAGATCAAGCATGAGCTGATTTCTGCGCAGATTAAGCTGGAGGCTTCAGAGAAATCTCTGGAGACTCTCCAGGAAGAGGCCAATGATTATCAGAAACGGATTGTCCAGCTGGAGACTCAGCTGGAAAGCCTGAAAAATCAGAAAAACACCAGAAACTAAAAAGATAAGGTGCTGCCGCAAAAGGAGAATTACGGGTTTCTGACATGGGACAATCGGATGTGCGAAAACCCTCTGTTCTTTACTTGGCGGCAGTTTTTTGTTTCGCAGGCAATTTAGGAGGAATGGATATGTTGGAACTACTGGCTCCAGGAGGCTCTCTGGAGGGCTTAAAGGCAGCGGTAAATGCAGGGGCAGATGCAGTTTATATGGGGGGACAACGTTTTGGCGCCAGGGCTTACGCCCAGAATCCGGAGGAAGCGGAGTTGTTCGAAGCTCTGGATTATTGCCATCTGAGAGGAAAGAAGCTATATCTTACGGTAAATACTTTGCTGAAGGAACAGGAACTGGAGAGGGAACTGTATGACTATCTGGCGCCGCTTTATGAACATGGGGTGGATGCAGTGCTGGTGCAGGATTTTGGGGTATTTCAGTTTATTCGCCGGAATTTTCCGGATCTTCCCCTTCATGCCAGCACTCAGATGACGATTACCGGCGTGGACGGAGCAAAACTGTTAAAATCTATGGGAGCAGAGCGGATTGTGCCGGCCAGAGAGCTGACGCTGGAGGAGATCAGAGAGATTCACAGGCAGGTAGATCTTGAGATTGAATGTTTTGTTCACGGGGCACTCTGCTACTCTTATTCGGGCCAATGTCTGATGAGCAGCATCCTGGGAGGAAGAAGCGGCAACCGAGGACGCTGCGCTCAGCCCTGCCGTCTGCCGTACAGTCTGTATAAGGAGATAGAGGGAGAAGGGAATCCAGAAGCGTTTCGGGAGCGGCTAAAAGACGGGAAGCGTTCCGGGAAAGCTATTCAGCGTTTAAATGGCAAGGATCAGCAATATCTTTTGAGCCTGAAGGATATCTGTACCCTTCGCAGCCTGCCTAAGCTGACAGAGGCAGGGGTCTGCTCTTTTAAAATAGAGGGAAGAATGAAGCGGCCGGAGTATGCGGCGGGAGTCACAGAGATTTACCGGAAGTATCTGGATCTTTATCAGGAAGGAAAAGAAGATTACAGAGTACTGAGGGAAGACGAGCAGGCTTTGATGGATTTGTATAACCGGGGCGGGTTTTCCCAGGGCTACTATGAAACCTACAACGGCAAAGTCATGATGTCCATGGAGAGGCCCAACCATCAGGGAACAGAGGCAGCCGCAGTACTGGAAGTGAAGAGGGGAAGTGTGAGACTGAAAGCCCTGGAACCTCTTTTTGAGAAAGACGTGGTGGAACCCTATATCAGTTTGAGAAGCGGCAGTAAAAGTACAGGGGAGAGGGCGCTTTTGCGAAAAAAAACGGAAGATACAGTACGAAAGATGGAGACTGCTGTCAAACTTCCGGTGCCCAGGGGAAGAGAATTTTCTCTTTCCGGAAGTTTTCCAGCAGTAAAGCCAGGACAGATATTCTTGCGGGTGCGCTCAGAGAGGCAGCTTGAGAGACTTCGCGAGAATTATGTTTTATCCTCCGGTCAGGAAAAAATTAAGGGAAAATTTATTCTTAAAAAGGAAAGCCGGGCTATACTCCAGGTATGGAAGAAAGACTGCCAGGTGACGGTGACAGGAGAAGAAGCCCTGGAAGCCAAAACCCGGCCTTTGGATTCGGAGACGGTGGCGCGTCAGCTAAAGAAAACGGGAAATACTCCTTTTGTTTTTCAGGAGCTTGTCATAGACCTGGAGGAGCAGTTGTTCTACTCCATGCAGGGGTTGAATGAACTGCGCAGAAGAGCCTTGGAGGAGCTGGAAGAGCGCTGGCTGGCGCAGTTTCGCAGAAGCCTGTCCACGGGAATGGGAGAGACGGCTGGGGAGGCGGCAGACCCGGCTCCGAAGCAAGCCGGAGAAAAAGAGGAAGCGGCAGACCCGGCGTCGGAGCAATTTGGAGAGAAGATTTTTGGAAAAGTCGGGGAAGACATCCGGTCCGGAACAGATATTCCCATGCTTCGGGCTTCTGCGGAGACCTGGGAGCAGGCGGAGACGTTAATTACGCTGAAGGAAATTCAGGGCATTTATCTGGATAGTTATCTGTTTCTTGGACAGAAGGAAAACCGGTTTGAGGAGTTGGCCAGCCGGATACGGGAAACCGGGAAGAAGTGTTTCCTGATGCTGCCGTTAATCTGGCGGGAAAATGGGAAAAAAGCTTTTGAAAAAGCTTTTCCGGAAAGGCTTCTGGATCTGGCAGACGGTTTTTTGCTTCGCAGCAGCGAACAGCTGGAGTATTTTAAGGATTTTGCAGGAAAAAAGGAAATGATTGCAGACTCCGGGATTTACACGTATAATAGAGAGGCAAGAGCATTTTTAAAGCAGCGGGGCATTACCATAGATACTGTGCCCTTAGAGTGCAACAGCAGGGAACTGAACCGCCGGGGCTGTCAGGGCAGCGAGTGCATTGTCTATGGACGGATTCCTCTGATGGTGACGGCCCAGTGTCTGCAAAAGAATCTGTCAGGCTGTCAGAGACGGCCTGGGATTTTGTGGCTGGAAGATCGGAAAAAAGCGGTATTTCCAGTGCGGAACCAGTGCTCCTGCTGTACCAATGTGCTATACAATTCCCTTCCTCTGGATCTGGTCTCCTGTGGAGAAGAAGTGCTGACTCTAAGACCTGCTTCCTGCCGCTTGAGCTTTACCTTTGAGGAGGAAGCGCTGGTGCGCCAAGTGGTGCAGGCGGCGGCTGATTGCTTTCAGAAAGGCATGGGGCAAAGGAAGGCAGTGCCAGAGGGAACAAAGGGACATTTTAAGAGGGGAGTAGAATAGAGGCAGTATGGCAAATCTGATCAATCTGGTAGGGACGGTTTCCCGATACCTGATTATTCTGCTGATGATTATTTATACTGTGCAGAGTTATACAGTGTTTCGCAAAACCAGTGTCCAGGCCAAAGAGTATGTGTTTTTAAGGCAGAATGTGTCTATGTTTTTCATTCATTTTATTGCCTATGTGGTAATGTTTCTGGAGACCATGAGCATAGATCTGCTGGTATTTTACGGGGCCCAGGTAATTTATCTGGCAGCCACGCTGATTTTGTTTCGCAATATTTATCCAAAGGCTTCCAGGCTTCTGGTCAACAATATGTGTATGCTCATGACCATTGGCTTTATCATGATCACCCGCCTTTCCTATGAAAATGGGTATGATCTGGCCATCAAACAGTTTAAGATCGCAGCTTTGGGCACAGTGATTGCGTTGTTCATTCCTTTTATCATCCGCAAGGTGATGGTGATTACGAAAATGGGCTGGGCTTACTGCTTTGTGGGCATCGGGCTGTTAGGGCTGGTTCTGGTGGCGGCCAGGGTTACCAACGGAGCCAAGCTGTCCTTGGAGTTCGGAGGGTTTTCTTTTCAGCCCTCTGAGTTTGTAAAAATTATTTTTGTTTTTGCAGTGGCAGGACTTTTGTCGGAAGCAAAAGATTTTAAGCGGGTGGTGATTGCCACCGGGCTGGCAGCGGTTCATGTGCTGATTTTGGTGGTATCCAAGGATCTGGGAAGTGCGTTGATCTTTTTTATTACCTACCTGGCCATTTTGTTTGTGGCCACAAGAAATCCCTACCTGGTGCTGGCGGGGCTGCTGGCGGGGGCTTTGGCGGCGGTGGCAGCCTATTTTCTGTTCAGTCACGTGAGAGTCCGGGTACAGGTCTGGCAGGATCCTTTTGCAGACTATTCCGGAGACGGCTACCAGATCTGTCAGTCTCTGTTCGCCATCGGAGCCGGAGGCTGGTTTGGCACCGGCCTGTTTCAGGGTTCGCCGGGGGCGATCCCTTATGCAGTGCAGGACATTATGTTCTCAGCAGTGACAGAGGAGCTGGGAGGTATTTTTTCCATCTGCATGATACTGGTGTGTATGAGCTGTTTTATTATGTTCATCAATATTTCCATGAAGCTGACCAATCGTTTTTATCGTCTGGTGGCTTTGGGGCTTGGGGTTACCTATGCGGTGCAGGTATTCCTCACAGTGGGAGGAAGCATTAAGCTGATTCCGCTCACAGGTGTGACCCTTCCGTTGGTGAGCTACGGCGGCAGCTCAGTGTTAAGCACATTGGCAATGTTTGCTATTGTGCAAGGACTATATATGCTCAGAAGAGATGAGGAAGATGAGGATGAAGAAAAACGATTCAAAAAACTCCAGCAATATTCCGGTCCGGGAGGTGCGGCTGGATACGGAGCCCCAGGAGAAACCCAGTACCGATAGGAAACGGAACACAGAGCTGGTGATTGTCACCTATGTGTTCTCTGCACTGTTTCTTCTGCTGGCCGTTTACCTGATCTATTTAAATACCGTGAAGCATCAGGATATTGTGACCAACGCCTACAATACCAAGCAGGATACCAGGTCCGACCGGGTGATCCGGGGATCGATTGTGACGGAGGACGGCACCCAGCTTGCCACCACCTATGTGGATGAGGAGGGAAAAGAAAACCGCTATTATCCTTACGAAAATGTGTTCGCTCATGTGGTTGGTTATTCCAGCAATGGAAAGGCGGGGCTGGAGGCGGAGATGAATAATGAACTGCTCACCTCTCATTCCTCCCTGTTAAATCAGATACGGGATGAGAACAACAGCCAGAAGCCTCAGGGAGATACCGTGGTAGTGACTCTGGATGTGAAGCTGCAGCAGGCGGCCTACGATGCCCTTGGATCCTACAAGGGGGCTGCGGTGGTGTTGGAACCTGACAGCGGTAAGATCCTGGCTCTTGTTTCCAAGCCGGATTTCAATCCCAACACCATTTCCCAGGACTGGGACACCATGGTGATGGATGAGAGCAACAGCGCACTTTTAAATCGGGCTACTCAGGGCTTATATCCGCCTGGCTCTACCTTTAAGATTTTAACCACTCTGGCCTATCTGCGGGAGCACAACAATCAGTATCAGGATTTTTCTTTTGATTGTACAGGAGCTTTGACGCAGGGAGATGTGACGATCACCTGCTATAACGGCAATGTTCACGGGCAGGAGGATTTAAAATCTGCTTTTGCCCATTCCTGTAATACCGCTTTTTCCCATATCGGGTTGGAGCTGGATAAGAAGGGATTTCAGAAGGTGGCGGAGCAGTTTTTGTTTAACGCGTCTCTGCCAACCGATTTGATACACAGTGACAGTGTATTTAAACTGGATAAGGATTCCTCTGACGGTGAAGTGATGACCACATCCATCGGTCAGGGAGACACCCTGGTGACCCCCATGCATATGGCTATGATCACAGCAGCAGTGGCCAACGGAGGCATCCTGATGAAACCCTATTATATTGACAGTATTTTGAACAGTGATGGGGACACCGTTTCAGAGACGAAACCATCTGTCTATGAAAAGCTGATGACTGCGGAAGAGGCAGAGATCCTTACAGAGTTTATGAAGGAGACGGTTGCCTCCGGAACGGCAGTGGAACTGAGCTATGACGGCTACACGGCGGCAGGAAAAACCGGTTCCGCTGAGTATGAGACCGAAGGGGCTATGGGAACCCACTCCTGGTTTGTAGGTTTTTCCAATGTGGATAATCCGGATATTGTGGTAGCTGTGATTGCAGAGGACGGGGGAACCGGCAGCCAGACGGCAGTTCCCATTGCCAGACAGATTTTCAATGCCTATTATTATGGATAATATAGGTGACTCTTATTACGGATAAAATAGGTTGCAGGATTTTAGAAAAAGAGTTATACTGTTCCTAGTCTAAAAGGCACAACGCATAACAGGAGGGATTGCAGTGATTGAAGCAACGAGCTGTGGCGGTGTGGTGATTTTTCGAGGTAAAATACTGGTACTTTATAAGAGCTATAAGAACAAGTATGAAGGATGGGTATTACCGAAGGGAACTGTTGAAGCTGGCGAGGAATACAAAGATACCGCCGCGAGAGAAGTGCTGGAGGAGACCGGTGTAAAAGCTTCTATTGTGAAATACATCGGAAAAAGCCAGTATACTTTCAACGTACCGGAGGATACGGTGGAAAAGGATGTTCACTGGTATCTGATGATGGCGGACAGTTATTACAGTAAACCACAGCGAGAGGAGTATTTTATAGACTCAGGATATTACAAGTTTCATGAGGCCTATCATCTTCTGAAGTTTTCCAATGAGAAGATGATCCTGGAGAAGGCGTACAATGAATATTTGGAACTGAAAAAGAAAAATCTTTGGGGAAATAAAAAATATTTCTAAAGTGGAGGGGCCGTTGTATTGTTTGCAAGGGCCCCTTTCCGCAAACATGGAAGGAAAAGGTGCATGAACTGGTATTCAGATTTATATACTGGCAAAAATGCAGAAAAAAATGCAAAGAGACGGATCAAAGAGATTAATAAAGGAATCTACCGGGGAAATACATATCTGATCACCCTGGCAGCCAATCCGGCTAATCAGCTGGAGATCTTCTCCGTGCATCAGCTTCGCTTTTCTTATATCCGGAGAAATTGTCCCATGATTCTTGGAATCGCATCCGGAAGGGAAGAAGCGCTGGAGGTTTTCTTGGAGATTGTGGGTCAGGTATACCGGGAGACCGGGGATGTGAGGATCAGGGATTATTTTGAGTAACTAGGAGTGGTATATGCTTTCAATTATTTTGGGAATACTGAAAGTGATAGGGATTCTTCTGCTGATTTTGCTTAGCCTGATGCTGGTAATCCTGCTGGCGGTACTGTTTGTACCTCTGCGTTATCAGGTGGAAGGGAAAAAGACTTCTGAGGATTTATTTGGAGCCGGAGGCATTTCCTGGCTGCTTCGCAGCATCAGTCTTACGGGAAACTATGATCATGACGGTTTTTGGGCAAAACTGAAGCTCTTTGGCATTACGGTAAAGAGGATCGGAGATCCGGAGAAAAAGCGGGAAGAGGAAAACGCTGGAAAAGCGCCCGGAAACAGAGAAAATACAGAAGGAGAAAAGAAGGAAAGAAAGACTGCAGAGACCGAAGATTGGGAAGGGGCAGAAAGCGGAACCGCAGAGAGCACAGCGCCAAAAGAGACGGAACGCGACACCGCAGAAAGCAAAGACATGGCCCGCCGGAAACTTTGTCAGCAGGATTTTCAGGAAGCCTTCGAAAAGGAGCAAAGTCCGGAGGAGAGTTGGAAGACGCCTCTTTATCCTGTGGAAAAAAAAGAACGCTTCCGTTTTTGGAAAAGTCTTCATCCCATTCGTTTTCTGAAATCCTTTTTTGGCAGGCTCTGGCAGATGATCGCAGCCCTCTGGGAATTTATAGTCACCCTTCCGAATCGGGTTTGGGAGTTTTGGTGGAAGATTTCGGAGTTCCTGGATGAGGGCGAGAGCAGAGGGGAAGCTCTGCGGGAAGGCTGGGAGAGTTTGAAGAAAAAGGTGGAGCCCTTTTTGCAGCAGGAGTCAAGAGCAGTTTACAAAAGACTTTTGGGGCATCTTGGGTATTTGCTGCGGTCCTACGGGCCAAGAAAGATAAAAGGATGGCTTCGTTTAGGAACGGGAGCGCCGGATGTCACAGGAGCGCTGGCGGGAGCAATTTATCTGCTTTTGCCTGCCTGTGCAGAGGAGTTTTCATTTCAGCCTGATTTTCAGGAGCAAATTCTGGAAGGAGATATTGTGATAAAGGGCCGTATTCAGGTCTGGTGCCTGGTAAGGACAGCGTTTTTGCTGTGGAGGGATCAGGAATTAAGAAAATGGATAAGAAAAGTAAAAGCCAAAGGAGGACAAAGCAATGGCAGATAATTTTCAGACAACGGTAGATTCTTTATTTAAGGGAATGGAGAATTTTATTACCACAAAAACGGTAGTGGGGGATGCGATTCACATTGGAGATACCATTATCCTTCCCCTGGTGGACGTCACCTTTGGCGTGGCTGCGTCAGCCAAACATGAGGAGCGGAAAAATAACGGAGGCGGCGGTATGGGAGGAAAAATGTCTCCCAGTGCCATTCTGGTTATTAAGGATGGTACTACCAAACTGGTAAATGTAAAACAGCAGGATGGGGTGACGAAAATTTTGGATATGGTTCCTGATCTGGTGAACAATTTTGTTTCCGGGAAAGGAAATGGCTCCAAAACCATGAATGCGGATGAGGAAGCAGCCTGCAAAGAAGCGGCCGAAAAGGAAGAGAATTTTTGAGATTGGAAATGGTTTGAGGCTGAGCAGGAACAAAAATCATGCAGTTTTCCGGAGCTTTTGCATAGAATAGAATAAGGACAGAAAAAGGAAGCGGCAGCAAATGAAGCGTCTCTGTGGTTTTTCTCTGTTTTGCATTGCCCTGGGCATGCTGATCGGCATCTTTATCACCAATTTGTTTTTTCAGTCAGTGGTGATTCTTCTTTTGCTGCTGATTGGGTACAATCTTTTTGTATGTTAAAAGAGGAGAGCAGGTTTTGGAAAAGTTCCTGAATAGGCTGCAGTGGGTTTTAAAAAGCGCTGTGAGATCATGAAGGATAAAAAAAGGACTTGGGAAAAATTCCCAAGTCCTTTGATTTTTTAAAACTAAGCTCTCTCAACTTTGCCGGATCTTAAGCAGGAAGTACAAACGTACAGTTTCTTAGAAGTTCCGTTTACTTTGCAAGCAACATGCTTAATGTTGGATTTCCACATTTTATTGCTTCTTCTATGAGAATGGCTCACATTGTT
>CABRXX010000029.1:0-30825 GCA_902475025.1 uncultured Lachnospiraceae bacterium
TTAAAATTCTATAAAGGAGGAGCGGGCTATGATTAGTTTTTTTATCTGCCTGGTTTTACTGATCGGAGGCTATTTCGTCTATGGTAAAGTTGTGGAAAACACCTTTGCACCGGATGACAGGGAGACTCCAGCAGTTCGCATCAATGATGGTGTGGACTATGTAGTACTTCCCCAGTGGAAGCTGTTTTTGGTACAGCTGTTAAACATTGCGGGGCTCGGCCCTATCTTTGGCGCTCTTCAGGGTGCTTTGTGGGGACCGGTTGTGTTTTTGTGGATCACCTTTGGAACCATCTTCGCCGGCGGTGTGCATGACTATTTTTCCGGTATGCTTTCTGAGAGGAATGACGGAGCCTCTATTTCAGAGGTCTGCGGTATTTATCTTGGCGGTGCCATGAAAAATGTGATGCGCGTGTTCAGCGTAGTACTTCTGGTGATGGTTGGAACCGTATTTGCGGTGGGACCTGCTGGTTTGATCGTTACGTTGTTTAAAGGGGCCAATATTGGCGGCATTCTCTCCAGCACAGAGTTCTGGCTTTGGGTGATCCTGGCATACTACTTTATTGCAACCTTTATCTCGATTGACGCAGTGATCGGCCGGATCTATCCTATTTTCGGTATCTGCCTGATTATTATGGCCATCGGGGTTGCCTTTGGTATCTTTACCAACTCTGAGTATGTGATTCCGGAGATCTGGGCAAACTTTGCCAATATGGAGCCTACGGGAAAACCGATCTGGGCGTTTATGTTTATTACCGTTGCCTGCGGAGCAATTTCCGGTTTCCATGCAACTCAGTCGCCTTTAATGGCGCGCTGCATGAAATCTGAGAAGCAGGGGCGCTTTGTGTTCTATGGAGCTATGGTCTGTGAGGGTGTGATCGCTTTGATCTGGGCTGCAGCAGGCTGCTCTATTTATGAAGTGACCGGTGGGTTGAGTACTGGACTGCAGGCAGCACTGGCGAATGGTCAGTCAGCAGCTATCTATGATGTGTGTTTAAAGACGATGGGCGGCCTTGGTGTAGCACTTGCCATGGTAGGTGTTATCGTATGTCCCATTACCTCTGGAGATACCGCATTTAGAAGTGCCCGTCTGACTCTGGCTGACTGGATCGGATTAGATCAGACCTCCTTTAAGAAACGTCTGCTGCTGTGTGTGCCTCTTCTGGGCGCAGGCGCCATCATTGGCCATCTGGATTACTCTATTGTGTGGAGATACTTCAGCTGGACCAACCAAACTTTGGCTATGATCGTTCTTTGGACGGCCAGCATGTATCTGTTTAAGCAGAAAAAGAATTACTGGATCACTGCAGTTCCGGCTACTTTCATGAGCGCTGTGTCCATGACCTATTTCTTCAGCGCCAAAGAATGCCTGAATCTGTCTACTGCCATTGCCTATCCGGCAGGTGTTGTTCTGGCAGCTGCATTCCTTGGTATTTTCATTTTTGCCACAAAGAAACAGCCCAAGAAAGCATAGCAGTAGTTTGATAATGCAGAATAGGGATTGCTGTAAAATAAGGCAGACGGGTTTCTGACACTGGATCTGTAAAAGTGCAGAAAAGGTTTTGCTTTGTTTTACGGCAGTCCTTTCTTTATCATTATGAATTGGCCCCCTTTTGTGCAATCGGACAGAGAGGGGGTGTTCAGAGGGCTTTTGGCACCCTGATTTTACAACGGATGCCGGGAATGCGTTAACATTCATTATTTTTTGGGAGGATTTAAATATGATCATAAAACCGCTGCAGCTGGGTGAAAAGGCGTTGAATCGGGAGGAAATGCTTCAGGACAGGAAAGAATGCAGAAAGTTTGGACCCTGTGGTGTGGGAGAAAAAGCTTTATATCTGAACAGTTTTTATGTAGAACGCAGATATTATGTGCCCTTTTCTTCTGTCACCAGAGTGTTTAAGCGGATCGCCATGAGTAAAGGCGGTTTTACAGGAAGAGGAGTGTTTGCCTCTATCCCCTATCTGGTGGTGGAATTTGACGGAGGAAAACAGAAGCAGTGCAATTTTAAGCATGAGGAGCAGGTGGATCGGCTTTTGGATTATCTGAGAACAACGCATCCCCATATTCGGCTGCACAGTGAGGCAGGGGAACATCAGCTAGAGCAAAAGCAGCGCCGTTTGGAGGAGCGGAAGCAGCGGATTGCCTCTGCTAAAGCAAGAAAGGAGATTGAGAGCCTGGAGCGGGCTGCGGCCTATCTGGAGGAAAAACCGGAGTTGTACCGACAGCTAAGCGCAGCGTCAAAGAAAAAGAGAATTTATGATCGAACCAATCCCACCTACAAATGGGTGGCCTTGTTTATTACTCTTTTGGGCTTTGCTTCCGCAGCCTATGGCATTTATGCCCTGAGTACAAAAGCAGGCTTTGCCATGTATTTTTTGCTTTTCGGACTTGCGGCCATTTTTCTTTTTTCCAGTGCAAATGTGCTTCCCACAGCGAAGAACAATCGCTGGGCCATTGAGAAGTCTCTGAAAGAGGCCCAGGAACAGATGGAACAGTATCTGACAGGATATGAAGATTTTCCCCTGCCTGCCAGGTATGCTCATCCAGGAGTGCTCTCCAGGATGATAGAGGCGCTTGCCATGGAGCAGGCAGCTGCAGTACCGGAATCTTTGGAGGTTGTAAAGAGGGAATTAAAGGCGTTAAATTCCAGTGTGACTGTGGAACAGGAAGCGTTTGATGAGATCATGGCCATAAAACCCATGTTTTTGGTAAACGACTATCAATAAGGGAAAAGAGTCTGTATTTCCCCGGAAAACCTGCAAAAAAAGTTTGGAATCTTAAAAATTACTCTTGATTAATCGGCCATTTACTTATATTATATAAGGGATATGATATATGGTTAGGATGGCGGTACTGTAGAAAAATAAGGGAGGTACCGTTAAAGGAGGAAATACAGTGTTAGAGATTATGTCAAATGATATGGAATCCGCAGCAAAGATCATCGTTATTGGAGTTGGCGGGGCAGGCAATAACGCAGTAAATAGGATGGTTGAGGATACCATTGGCGGAGTAGAATTTATCGGAATCAATACGGATAAACAGGCGCTGACGCTGTGTAAGGCGCCTACGACCATTCAGATCGGTGAAAAAGTGACAAAGGGACTGGGAGCCGGAGCAAAACCGGAGATCGGTCAGCAGGCTGCCGAGGAGAGCGCAGAAGATATCAGACAGGCCATCCAGGGAGCGGATATGGTATTTGTTACCTGCGGTATGGGAGGCGGAACGGGAACAGGAGCTGCTCCGGTAGTTGCAGGGATTGCAAAAGAGATGGGCATTTTGACGGTAGGTGTTGTGACAAAACCTTTCCGTTTTGAGGCAAAGGTGCGCATGAACAATGCAGTTACAGGTATTGAGAGACTGAAGGAAAATGTAGATACATTGATTGTGATCCCCAATGATAAACTTCTGGAGATCGTTGATCGGAGAACTACGATGCCGGAGGCTTTGAAAAAGGCAGACGAGGTGCTGCAGCAGGCAGTACAGGGCATTACGGATCTGATCAACCTGCCTGCACTGATTAACCTTGACTTTGCGGATGTGCAGACTGTTATGAGTGATAAGGGAATTGCCCATATTGGTATCGGTCAGGCGAAGGGCGATGATAAGGCTCTGGAGGCAGTGAAGCAGGCAGTGGCCAGTCCTCTTCTGGAGACGACTATCGAAGGGGCATCTCATGTCATTATCAATATTTCCGGAGATATTTCTCTTATGGATGCAAACGATGCAGCCAGTTATGTGCAGGAGATGGCAGGCGAGAACGCCAATATTATTTTTGGTGCGATGTACGATGACACCTACGCCGATGAGGCAAGCATCACAGTGATCGCTACCGGTCTGGAGGATGTGAATAAAGAACCGCAGAGAACCAGCGGTATTCGGAGAAATCTGGTGCCGGATTACCGTTATCCCAAGCAGGAAAGCCGCCCGGCAGGGGGATATTCTTTCCAGAAGCCGGCTGCATCCACCACAGTTTCCAGGACAACCACCAGCACACCAAGCATGGGGCGCCTGAGAACACCGGAGAGTAAGGTGGCAGAAAAGGATATTCAGATACCGGATTTTTTAAAGAGAAATTAGAAAGCAATGACTGAAAACAGGAAAAACTGCTGCGGTAGGCTGCGTTTAGCGGCTGCTGCAGCAGTTTTTTTCGGAAACTGCCCCTATAGGGGCGAGCAAACCATCCACTTTGATCCGAATAGGAACTAGTGCTTAAAATATCTGGAGCGGATCAGCTCCACAGGCATATCCTGATCGGTCCAGATGTGAAAGGCAGCGGCACCCTGGTAAAGCAGCATATACATGCCATTAAAGGTCTGACAGCCAAGGGCGGCAGCGTCCCTGAGCAGCCGGGTCTGTCTCGGATTGTAGATCACATCAGATACTACCAGGCCTGGGTGGAGCAGACTTGTATCCTCCAGGGGAGTGAGCTCCGTGTGGGGGGCCATACCGGCAGAGGTAGCGTTGGTGAGCAGTATGGTGTTCTCCAGCGCCTTTTTTAAACCACTTTGGTCGGCCAGGTCTATAAGATCAGCCTGGCAGTCCGTGCGCTGATTAATAGCAGAGACCAGCTTTTTGGCCTTTTCCCAGGAACGGCCCCGGCGGCTGACCAGGTGAAGCTTCGCTGCACCGCTGATGGCGGCTTGAGCGGCAATGGCGCAGGCTGCTCCTCCAGCGCCCAGGAGCATCATCTCTTTTCCTGCGATCCGGCAGCCGGCTTCTTCTACGGATTTCATATATCCAAGACCGTCGGTGTTGTAGCCGATGAGGCGGCCGTTTTCGTTTTTAACGGTGTTGACTGCGCCTACAAGCTGAGCCTCCAGGGACAGTTCATCCAAATAGGGAAGCACAGCCTCTTTATCCGGCATGGTCAGATTAAAGCCATAGGTATTCATGGCCCGCAGGCCGGCAACAGCCTCTTTCAACTGGTCTGGCTTTACATCAAAACATAGATATGCAAAATCCAACCCTAATTCCTGAAAACTGTCATTGTGCATCAGAGGGGAAATGCTGTGGGATACAGGGGAGCCCAGCAGGCCGCCAAGCCGTGTATGTCCGGTGATGTTCATATAAGTATGCCTCCTTGCAATATTTTTTTCCAAGTGTAACACATTTTTTCACCGTTTTCCAGAAAGTGTGGTAAGATTATAAAAAATGTGGGGATGCTTCAGAATACGAATTCCCGCAGCATCCTGTCGGACAGGGCTACTGTTCCGTGAAATAATAGAAACAACAGGAGGTTTACCTTGTGGAAAAGAAAATCGTTACAGTGAGAGAAATAAAAATAGGGGTCGGACAGCCGAAAATCTGCGTTCCCCTGGTGGCGGGAGATGAGATTCAGCTTCAGGCAGCGTTAGAGCAGTTAGAAGGCATACCTTTCGACCTGGTGGAATGGCGGGCAGATTTTTACCGAGATGTGGAGAACCAGGAGGTGCGCCGGAGGGCTTTTGAGAAAATCCGTAAAAGCATTGGGGAGCGTCCTCTTTTATTTACTTTTCGCACCTTTGCAGAGGGTGGGAATCGGGAGATTTCCAGCGCAGCGTACTTTGCTTTGAACCGGGCGGTTGGGGAGAGCAGACAGGCGGATCTTGTGGACATTGAAATTGATCGGGATGAGAAGGAGGCAGCGGCTCTGGGAGAGCTCCTGCACAGAGTGGGCGTTTATGCTTTGGGATCGAATCATGATTTTGAAAAAACTCCTGAGACAGGGGAGATGGTAAGGCGGCTCTGCCGCATGCAGGAGTTAAACATGGATATTACAAAGCTGGCTGTGATGCCAAAGTGTAGAAGAGATGTGCTGCGGCTGCTGGAGGCCGCGGTGGAGATGGAAGAAGAGAAGGGAGACCGCCCCTGTATCACCATGTCCATGGGAAACTTGGGGATGATAAGCAGAATTGCAGGGAGTCTTACTGGCTCGGCCCTTACTTTCGGAACAGCGGGAAGGGCATCTGCGCCAGGACAGTTTTCGGCGAAGGAGGCAGCAGAGTTTCTTAGAATGTTTGCCTTATCATAGGTGGCAGAAAGGAAGAGCGCAGGTCTGACGGAGAACCGGGAATAAACGGTGCCTGAGAAAGCACACAAAATGACGTTTTTTGCAGGGATTTGTCGGAACAGATCGAAAGAAACTTTGATTTTGGCGTCACGATTTGACAAAATATGATACCCTCTGTGGTCTATAATGTAGTCAGTGAAAAGAACTGATTGCAGAGACCACAGGGGGTGTTTTTTGTATTATGAAATTTACATAGATCAATTTTATATACAAAATCTGGTAATTTTCCTATTTCTCCTAAAATCCTGTGAAAAGATCAGCCGTCGTTGCCTTACCTGGAAAAGGATTTGGTTGGTGGCCCTGGCAGAGGCTGCCGCCTCCTGTCTGGTACTTTTTTTGCGTCTTTCCAAGGGTCAGCTTCTTTTGGCTGGATTTGGAATGCTGTTTGCTGCCGCAAGATGGGGGCTGAAATACAAAAGCAGGAGGGAGATTTTTAGGGGAATGGCAGGTCTGTTGGTCATTTCGGCGCTCTATTCCGGGCTTTTTCAGATCATCTTTTCTATATGGGAGCCGCCGGTGTTTTTGGCGGCAGTGGTGATTTACACAATGGCGGAGATACTCATTGATAAACAGAGGGAACGTATAGTACTGGAGGAATGCCGGGCTGAAATTACTCTGGAAGATCAGGGAGACAGATGGAAGCTGACTGGACTAATTGATACGGGCAATCATCTGAAAGAGCCATTAACCGGACGGCCGGTGAGTATTCTGGATCCAGAGACAGCAGGGAAGCTTCCCCGCTGCTGCCGCACCTGGCAGGAACAGAATGGATACCTCTATATTCCCTTTCATTCTATTGGGAGGGAGAAGGGGTGGATGATGGGCATTGTGATTGATGCCATGGATGTGGAATACAGAGGAGAAAAGATCAGAATCACCCATCCGGTGCTGGCTGTGAGCAGGGAGCCCTTAAGCCTTGCAGGCCAGTACCAGATGATTGTGAATCCTTTACATACGTTACATGATTAGATTGCAGGAGGGAAAATATGGTAGCAAAAGTGGTAGTGCCCAACCAGTTTCAATTTCATATCGTAAACCGATTTAACAGTTTTTTCTTTACCAGACAGTGTGAAACTCATTATATAGGAGGGACAGAGGTGCTTCCGGCGCCGTTGGATGGGGAGGAAGAGATGCGCACCATTGCCAGGCTGGGAACAGAGCAGGATGGAACGGCAAGAGCTGCACTGATTGAACACAATTTGAGATTGGTGGTATACATAGCGAAAAAATTTGACAATACGGGCGTTGGGGTGGAGGATCTGATCTCCATAGGAACCATCGGACTGATCAAAGCAATTAACACCTTTAACCCGGACAAAAATATTAAGCTGGCCACCTATGCTTCGCGGTGCATTGAAAATGAGATCCTGATGTATCTTAGGAGAAACAGCAAGACAAAGATGGAGGTGTCGATTGATGAGCCTTTAAACGTGGATTGGGATGGCAATGAACTTCTTTTGTCAGACATTCTTGGAACGGATGAGGATGTCATCTATAAGGATATGGAGACAGAGGCGGAGCATAAGATGCTGAAAAAGGCCATTTCAAAGCTTTCTGACCGTGAGAGAACCATCGTAAACCTCAGATTTGGCTTGAACACAAGAGATGGAGAGGAGAAAACCCAGAAAGAGGTGGCGGATCTTTTGGGAATCTCCCAATCTTACATCTCCAGGCTGGAAAAAAAGATCATAGGAAGGCTGCGACGGGAAATCGTAAGATATGAGTAGAACAGATAGGAGAGAAATGGAAACAAGAGAGACTGTCTAAAGAACATCAGACAGGAAAGCAGAGGAGCGCATTCAGGGAATTGCAGACAGGAAGACAGAGGTGGAAATTAATTCGAAGAATACAGGATCTGGAAATCAAAAAGAGAGGAGAGGCTGCAGACCGTTTGGCTGTCTGGAATGCTCTCCTCTTTTTTTCATCAGAACCCACTTTTTGAGTAATGTTCTTAGCTTAACGCTTGATATCGTAGTTCATGTTCATAAGATTACGAATGGTGCCTGCATCGTCAGTAATGTTGGCATCTCCTCGAATGGTATGTTTGATCGCGCTGCTGGCAACCGCAAAATTTACCATATCCATAGGACGGTAATCGTGCATCATGGCATAAATCAGGCCGCTGGCAAAGGCATCTCCGCCGCCCACCCGGTCTAAAATATTGAAGGTAAAGAGCTTGCTTTCAAAGGTGTGGCCTTCATACCACATATAGGCTTTCAGGCTGTTTTCACTGCCGCTGTGGGCATAACGCACATGGCGGGCGATACATTTCAGATTGGGATACCGGGCCACAAAAGCCTGGAAAATCTCATCCTGCTGTTCATAGCTGGGCTGTAGGGGAATATTGTCTTTCACATCTCCAAGGCTGTGATCTGTCTCATCTTTCCACAGATGGTAAGGTTCAATTCCAAGAAGCACATCCACATAGGGGAGACATTCAGTGCAGAAATCTCTGGCTTCCTCCCAACTCCAAAGCTTACTGCGGAAATTTCCATCAAAACTTACCGTCAGTCCCAGTTCCTTGGCGGCTTTCAGACAGTCCATGGTCAGTTCCTGGCAGTTAGGAGCCAGAGCAGGAGTGATGCCGCTTAAATGAAGCCAGGTAAAATGGCTCAGCAGTTCTTTGATATCGATGGTGTGAAAATCAAATTCCGTGATGGCGCTGTTTTTCCGGTCATAGGTAACCTTGCTGGCACGGATGCCGTAGCCGGTTTCCAGATAATAGCTGCCCAGGCGGTGGGTGGGGGTCTGCTCCGGGGTGCTTAAAATTACCGGGGTGCAGTGTACGTCATTGCTTCGCAGCATACGGATGGCGCTTTTACCGAGGCTGTTATTGGGAACTACAGAGAAAAAGGTGCTGTCCACGCCCAGATTGGCCAAGGCCAGGGCAATGTTGGCCTCACTGCCGCCGTAGCTGGCTTCAAAGCTGGTAGCCATGCGGATTTTTTCATAGTTGGGGGGTGTGAGACGAAGCATAATCTCTCCGATGGTGATAAATTTGTGGCTGCTGGAATTTTCCCCCAGCAAAGGATTGGTATGTTCCATGGTGATCTCCTTTCAAAGGACAGATTTTTCTGCCGGTATTGAGAATATGGATCTAATTGACTCGACACCAAAAGTATAACCGCTTTGTATCGCAAAGTAAACGGTGATCTGCTAGGAATTTTCTCTGAGATATGATAAACTGTAATGGTTAAGATCCAGGCTGGTTCTTAACGATAGTACAGCGGAGGAGCAAAGGAGAGGTACGAAAAGATGAAGTACGATTTTACATCAATAATTGACCGAAGAGGAAAGGATGCTCTGGCAGTGGACGGGCTGGGACAGCCTGGGACATCGGCTCCCGGGATGCCGAAGGCGGGATTTGATCCCATTCCCATGTGGGTGGCGGACATGAATTTTAAGACAGTTCCAGCAGTTCCGGAAGCGATCATTCAGAGAGCCAATCATCATTTGTATGGATATTTTGATCCCAGCGAAGAATATTATCAGGCAATCATTCACTGGCAGGAAGTGAGAAATGGGGTGGAAGGATTGCGGCCGGAACACATTGGTTACGAAAACGGGGTGCTTGGAGGTGTGATCAGCGGGCTGAATGCAGTCTGCTCCAGAGGTGATTTTGTGCTGCTCCATTCGCCCACTTACATTGGTTTTACCAAAAGTCTTGAGAATAACGGATACCGGATCATTCACTCTCCGCTGAAGCAGGATGCGAATGGGATTTACCGGATGGATTTTGAGGATATGGAGCGAAAACTGAAGCAGTATAAGATTCACGGAGCAGTTTTTTGTTCTCCTCATAATCCCTGCGGACGGGTGTGGGAGCGGGAGGAAATAGAGAAAGCTATGGAGCTTTACCGGAAATATGAGGTGTTTGTAATCTCTGATGAGATCTGGTCTGATCTTTTGCTGGACGGAAATTGTCATATTCCTACGCAGTCCGTGTCTGCGGATGCAAGGCAGCGGACTATTGCCCTCTATGCTCCCTCAAAGACCTTTAATCTGGCGGGCTTGGTGGGCTCTTACCATATTGTATACAATTCCTGGCTTCGGGAGCGGATGGAGCGGGAAGCAGCGTTGAGTCATTATAATTCCATGAATGTATTTTCCATGCATGCATTGATAGGGGCATACGGACAGGAAGGACAGGAGTGGACGGACGAGCTGTGCCAGGTACTGAGCAAAAATGTGGATTTTGCCTGGAATTATATTAGAACCCATTTTGAGGGCATTGACTGTGCCAGACCTCAGGGTACTTACATGCTGTTTTTGGACTGTTCCAGATGGTGCAAAGATCATGGAAAGACGTTGGATGATCTTTTGCAGGCGGGCTGGGAGGTTGGCGTAGCCTGGCAGGATGGAAGGCCTTTCCACGGCCCCTGTCACATTCGGGTGAATTTGGCTCTTCCCATCTTAAGAGTAGAGGAAGCTATGGAACGGCTGAACCGGTATGTGTTCTCTTAAAAAGAGAAACAGGATCCTTGTCTGTTTGAAACTTGTTTTAGGGTAATCATTGATGATTGGAAAGAAGGAGTACCTATGGAAGCAGATATGCTCCCTTCAGGAAACTGGCGTTTTTTATTTTCCTGAAGAGAGCCGTTTGCTAGAAATAGTGATATTCCTTCTTTTTTAGGATCAGAAAGAAAACAGATACCAGGCAGGCAAACACTTCAGCTATGGCCACAGACAGCCAGATGCCGTTGATTCCCCAAAGCAGAGGAAGGAACAGAATTGCCAGAACCTGAAATACCAAAGTTCTCAAAAATGAGATAGCAGCGGAGATGACTCCATTGTTTAAAGCCGTAAAAAATGCGGAGGTAAAAATGTTGATACCGGAGAGCACGAAAGAGACAGCAAAAATCCGCAGCGCCCGGACCGTCATTTCATACAGTGTCTGATCATATCCAACAAAAACATTGGAGAGAGACGGTGCCAGAAGATACCCCAGCGACAGCATGAGAATTCCTGCCAGAATGGTGAGGAGGAGGCTCTTTGTCAGCATATTTTTCAGTTCCTTTTCATTTCCGGCTCCGTAGTGATAGCTGACAATGGGGCCGGTGCCAATGGTATAGCCGATAAAGACGGCCATGAAAATAAATTGTACGTACATGACCACGCCGTAGGCGGCTACACCGTTTTCGCCGGCAAACCGGATGAGCTGGAAGTTGTAGAGCATACTTACCAGGGAAGAAGAAATGTTGGTCATCAACTCAGAAGAGCCATTGACGCAGGCCTTCCTGATGGGAGTAAACTCCAAATGGGTTTTCTGAAGCTGCAGCAGGCTGCTGTTAGGACGCAAAAAATAAATAAGCGGAAGTATGCCGCCCACACATTGACTCAATCCGGTGGCGAGGGCAGCGCCCGCCAGACCCCAGTGAAAAAATGCGATAAACAGCGCGTCCAGCACCATATTGGTAAGACCAGCGGCTACGGTGACAATCAGACCCAGTTTTGGCTTTTGGGCAGCGACAAAAAAGCTTTGAAATACATTTTGCAGCATAAAGGCAGTATTAAAAACCAGGAGGGTTCGCCCATAGAGGACACAGTCTTCAATCATGGCCTCAGTAGCGCCTAAAAAATAGGAGATAGGACGGATAAATAGAATGCCGAATAGGGAGAGAATCAGGCCTGCGATCAGAGTTACAATGATCATCATGGTAAAATAACGATTGGCCCGTCGGGGATCTTGTTCCCCCAGTGTTTTGGCCACCAGGGCACTTCCTCCGGTACCCATCATAAAACCAAAGCCTCCCAGAATCATTACAAAGGGAAAAATCAGATTCAGTGCGGCAAAAGGAGTTTTTCCCACAAAGTTGGAAACGAACAGTCCATCTACTACAGAGTAGATGGAAGTAAAGATCATCATTATAATGGAAGGAAGGCAAAAACGGAATAATTTGGAATAAGTAAAATGTTCAGATAGCTGTATGGTCTGTTTTTTCATGTCTAAAAATCCTCATCTGTTCTTTTAATTCAGCAGTATATTTTTCAAAAAGATTAAGAAAGTCGTGCCGCTCTTTCTCTGAGAGTGCCAAGAGGGCAGCCAGTTCCCGATCCATGACCCGATCCACTGTTTGGGAGGTTAGTTCCCTTCCTTTTTCTGTGAGAAGGATCTGTTTGCTGCGGTGTCCGGAAACTGACAGTTGGATGTATCCTTCGCTTGCCAGCTTTTTTAGGGAAGAATTTACGGTTTGCTTGGGCTGGTAAAGAAAGGAACAGATTTCGCTCTGGGTCATAGGCGTCGGATTTTCCCGGATAAAATATAAAATCCAGAAAGCGCAGTCTGGAAGTCCCAGAGATTTTGCAACATCCCGGTAAAGTTCATCATTTTCTTTGATCAGGCTGTTATACTGGTGAAGTTGTTGCTCAAGGTCTGAAAACATGGGCGGGTTCTCCTTCTGTTAAAAAATGGCAGCGTTCCGCTTATCCGGTTTTCGCTGTCAGTTAATTGAGGGGCAGGAAACTGAAGATAGTCCGATATCGGATTGTGCAGAGGACATTATAGTCCGATATCGGACAGAAGTCAAGATAATCTTAAAATAGAGAATTATTAGAATTGTGGTAAATTAGAAAAGACAGGAACTGTCTGTAATATGAAATTCTTCAAAATAGTGCTCAATTTCTTTTTGAACTCTTGACAGCAGGCGCTTCATGTTTTCCAGCAAAAGCTCTGAATGACGAAATTGAGGATAGCAGATGCTGAGTGCGGTAATGACTTTTGAATGATAGTGAAGGGGTACCGCGATACAGCAGATGCCTTCTGTTAATTCTGCATTTTCATAGGCAAAACCGGTGTCGCGCACTTGACGAAGCTCTTTTTTTAAATTTTCCAGGGAAGTAATGGTGTTTGGAGTAAAAGCCTGCAGACAAGGGGGATATAAATGATCAAGCTCTTCTTCGCTGCACCCGGAAAGAAGCGCTTTTCCAATGCCGGTGCAATAGGCAGGGAGCCGCTGAGCTACATGGGATTTTAACATAATGGGGCTGACGGCCTCTTTTTTTGCCAGATATAAAACGCAGTCATCGACCAAAATGCCAAGATGACAGGTCTCGCCACTCTCTTTTACGATGGTATTCATTTCCTGTTGGAGCAGATCATAAACAGAACATCCGCTTACATAGGCGCTTCCGATTAAATAGGACTGGATACCGATGGTGTAGCGGAGGGTTTCCGGGTGATATTGGATAAAGTTTCGGTCTTCCATGGTATGGATAATAGGGAACAGACTGCTTTTGGGAGCGTTTAGTTCTCTGGAAATTTCAGATAGGGAATATCCCGTTCGATTGCGGGCAAGGATGGATAAAATTTCAAGTACCCTGATGGTAGAACGATGTTCAGAGGCAGCCATAAATAAATTCTCCTTTTGGATGCTGGAATATAATTGACAATTTGATTATATCATGGTACTCTAAAAATACAATAGTTCTTATATAAGAATATGTTCGTATATGCGAACAGAAGGGAGAAGGAAATGGAAACAAGAGAGCAGATCATTGAAAGCGTATATAAGAATAAAATCATTGCCATTGTGCGTGGGATGGAGCCGGAATATTGTGTAAAATTGGCAGAGGCATTGTATCAGGGTGGTATCCGTATGGTGGAAGTGACCTTTAATCAGAAGAGTACAGATCATTATGCGGCTACTGTAGATGCCATAGAGAGCATTTGCAGTGAGATGAAAGGAAAAGTCCTGGTGGGGGCAGGAACTGTACTGACAAAGGAGCAGGTGGATCTGGCACGGAAAGCAGGGGCCGCTTATATGATTGCGCCGTCAACAGATTCGGAAGTTATTGCGTATGCCAGAACGCAGGGAATGGTAACGATGCCGGGAGCATTGTCCCCCACGGAAGCTGTGAATGCATGGAAGGCCGGGGCAGATTTTGTAAAAGTATTCCCCATCGGAAATCTGGGAGCAGGGTATTTAAAGGCTATGAAGGCTCCTCTTGGGCACATTCCTATGTTGGCTGTGGGCGGGGTGAATGAGAAAAATATAGCGGATTTTCTGAGGGCAGGAGCTGTGGGAGCAGGTGTTGGCGGCAATCTGGTGAATCAGAAGTGGATCCGAAACGGAGAATACGATAAAATTACAGCTCTGGCACAAGAGTTTGTAAAAAATATTGAACAGGTAGGAGCTTAAAAGACAGATAACAAAAGACAATGAGGAGGGTGAAACATGGCAAAAGCAGTATGTTTTGGAGAGATTATGATGCGGTTAAATCCGGAAGGATATTATCGATTTGTACAGGCGGAGCGGTTCGAAGCCAGCTATGCGGGCGGAGAAGCGAATGTGGCGGTATCCTTAGCGAATTATGGGGATGACGCTGCATTTGTTACAAAACTCCCGGAAAATGAAATTGCCCAGAGTGCAATAAATTCTCTGCGGAGCTTTGGGGTGGATACACATATGATTAGAAAGGGAGGCCCCCGGATTGGAATTTATTTTGTAGAGAAAGGTGCTTCTCAGCGTCCCTCCAAGGTAATTTATGATCGTGCGGGATCTTCGATAGCGCTGGCGAAACGGGAAGATTTTTGTTGGGAGGAAATACTTTCCGATGCGGATTGGTTTCACTTTACAGGGATCACACCGGCTTTGGGAGGCGAGCTACCTCAGATTTGTCTTGATGCCTGCCAGACAGCGAAAAAATTAGGGGTGAAGGTGAGCTGTGATCTGAACTATCGTAAAAAACTCTGGACGAAAGAACAGGCCGGTGAGGTGATGGCAAAACTGATGCCTTATGTGGATGTTTGCATTGCCAATGAAGAAGATGCTGCTGATGTATTTGGAATACGGGCAGAGGGAACCGATATTAATACAGGAAAGATCAGTCGGGAAGGATACATTGGTGTAGCCAGAGAACTGTCAGAGAGATTCGGATGCAGTTATGTGGCCATTACTTTACGGGGAAGTATTTCCGCTACGGATAACCGGTGGGCCGGGATGCTGTATCAGGATGGAAAAGCCTGCTTCTCTCCGGAGTACCTGGTACATATCGTGGATCGGGTAGGCGGAGGAGATTCTTTTGGCGGAGGGCTGATTCATGCATTGCTGCATAATTTTGACCAGCAGGATGCGATTAATTTTGCAGTAGCGGCTTCCTGCTTAAAGCACTCCATTGAGCATGATTTTAATTTGGTTACAGAAGCAGAAGTGCTGTCACTGGCAGGCGGGAATGCTTCTGGAAGAGTTCAAAGATAGCTGCGAACGGACGACTTGGCGAGAAAAATGCCTTCCGTGTAAGACAGAGCAAAGGGGTGAAGCGCGCTGTTTTACATGGAAGGCATTTTTTTAATTAAAAGCTAAATTTGCCCGATCTGTACCAATGGAAGCGTTTCTTTTGTAATGATGGAACACTCGGTATTAATATAAAGAGGAGGAGCGGGGCGTTCCTCCATTAGAAACTCATAGAGCAGCTGCATTGCTAATTCCCATTGGTCAGCCGGTTTTTGGTATAAAATAGCGGTGATGGGACCTGCTTCCAGAAAATCTCTGGTCATCTTGGTGTATTCATGTCCAAAAACATAGATGCTAGTTTGTTTGCCAGCCGCAATAACTGCTGCAGCGGCCCATTGAGTGAGTCCGTTGGTTACATAAATAGCGTTTAACCCAGGATAGGTTTCTATTAATTCCAGAGTTTTATCATAGATATTTTCATAGGAAAGTTTTTCTGTTTGGCCTTCAATTTCACATACTGCTAAAAGTGTGTATTCTTTTTGCTCCTGTTTTAACATATCGCGGAAACCGGCAATACGCCTAACGGTTCCTTCCATATTAATATTAGGCGCGATCACTGCAATTTGGAGATTTTCCGGTCGATAGAGCAAATTGTATTTTGCCATTACTCTCCCCATGGCATAATCATCTGGTCCTACATGAAAGAGGCGTCTGCTTTTGGGGCAATCATCAATCACTGTACAAAAAGGAATGTCTTTTGGAATCAGTTGATCCAGAGCCTGATCGCTGTTTCTTACAGGAGTCAGCACCAAGCCCTGAACATTTTGGAAGAGAAGATGTTTTATGGATTGTTCCAGATTTTCGGCTTCATAGCTGGAATATTTATCACAAATCACTTCTACCCCAAATTTCTGAAGCTGAAGGGCGGCGCGTTGAATGCCTTGATAAGCATCTGTCCAGAAATCCTGTTCTACAAAGGGATAGGAAATCCCAAGTTTTAAATTTTGCCTTCTAATAGAAAGCGCGCGGGCAACCTGACTGGGACGATAGTGAAGAGACTGTACGGCGCGCTCTACAGCTGCCTGATTAGCGGCGGAGACCCGGCCGCGATTATGTAATACCCGGTCTACTGTGCCGATGGATACTCCGGCAAGACGCGCAACATCCTTAATAGTTGGCTGATTGCTCATAATTTCTAGCTCCTGTTTGAAAACTGTCTCATTAAAATCTAATATTATAAGTATACAAAATAAGAGAACAGAAGTAAAGACAGGGATAGAAAAAACTTGTGCCAAAGCAAAAAGCTAAAAACGATATTCTTCCCGTCCCTGTACTTCTGGACAAAGGCAATAGATTTCTCCATTCGGCGGCCCGTCGGTTCCGATGGATGCGGAGGTGACAAGGAGCAAATCCAGATCTTTTCCGCCGAAAGTCAGACTGGAAATTTGAACTGCCGGAAGCGAGATGCTTGAAAGCAGCTTTTTTTGCATAGGATCTATGCATAGGAGAGAACCTCTTCCCCAGAGTGCAGTCCAGATATTTCCCTGTGCATCTACAGTCATGCCATCCGGTACGGCTGCGTCCGGGGCAGTTTCCTGCCAGACTACGTCACCAAAATCCCCGGATGCTGCCTGTTCCGTTTCTGGAAAGACGGTGGGGGAGGAGAGGGTTCCGGTTGACAAGTCGTAATAGTAGCGGTAAATACTTCGTTTTCCAGAATCTGTGTGATAAAAAATGGTTCCGTCGCAGGAGAAGCCCATTCCATTGGAGATGTGAAGTCCCTCCATCAGGCGCCTTGGAGATTTCCCGTGTTCAAACAGATAAAGGCTTCCGTTTTCGTTTGTATCCGTCTTTGTGCCTGCAATCATTCTTCCCAGGGGATCGCAGATTGCATCATTGAAACGCTCCCTGGGAGCCATATCCACAGAATATAAAAGATCTAACTTTCGCCCTTCCATTTCATAGGAACAGGCATACACGCCGCATTCAGTAAAAAGAATGAGATCACCCTGGCGGTCAAAAAGAAATGCCCCTAATTGGAAACGAGAATCCAAAAGAATCCGGCAGGCATGGGTTTTTGGATTCCAAGCATAGAGGATTCCGTTTACAATGTCCGTAAATACAAATTCATTTGTTTCCCTGTGCCACAGAGGCCCTTCGCCCAGCGTACACAGGGGGACATTTACCCTTACCATTCTGTCACACTTCCGTCACTGAGACGAAACAGAGGATTTTTCCAGTGGTGGCCTTCTTTTGCCATAAGCCGGATTTCTTTTTCATTTACTTCAATACCCAGTCCGGGCTTGGTTAAAAGGCTAATAAAACCATCATTGTTATACTGGAAGACCTGAGGGTCTGTTACATAACGGCCCATTTCAAAACCATTATTATAAGCCATCCCGAGACTTTGTTCCTGGAGACAGGCATTGATAGAGGTAAAATCTACCTGCAGGCAGGCGGCAAAGGCAATGGGCCCTAATGGGCAATGAGGAGCAAGCGCGACGTCAAAGGCTTCGGCCATTGTGGCAATCTTTTTTACTTCAGAGATTCCGCCGGCATGACTTAAATCCGGCTGAATAATATCTACGCAACCTTTTGTCAGCATTTGTTTAAAACCCCATCGGGTAAAACTTCGTTCGCCAGTAGCCAGTGGAATAGAAGAACAGTTGTGAAGTTCCAGGAAGGCTTCTTCATTTTCAATTAAAACAGGTTCTTCTACAAAAAGGATCTGAAAGGGCTCTAACTCTTTTAATAGAGTTTTCGCAGTGGCTTTGTGAGCGCGACCGTGAAAATCAATGGCAATCCCCAGTTTATTTCCTACTTTGTCTCGAATAGCCTGAACTTTTTCCAGGAGAAGATCAATTTCTTTTCTGTCATTGATCCATCCGATACCATTTGTGCCAAACATTTTGACATGATGAAATCCGTGTTCCAATTTATCCTGTGCAGATTCGGCCGCCTCTGCGGGGGTGTTAGAATCAATCCAGCTGTAGACCTCCATTTTGTCGCGGACTTTTCCGCCCATCAATTCATGAATAGGAAGAGAGAGTGCTTTTCCCTTAATATCCCATAGAGCCTGATCAATTCCAGAGAGGGCGCTGGTAAGAACCGGACCGCCGCGATAAAATCCGCCTCTGTAAATACTTTGCCAGATATCTTCGATGTATCTGGGATCTTTTCCTAAAAGATAGGGTTCCAGTTCGTGGACACAGGTACTGGTAGTTTCTGCGCGTCCCTCTACAACAGGCTCTCCCCATCCAACAATGCCTTCATCCGTTTCGATTCTGAGGAGCAGCCAGCGGGGTTTTATTAGAAAAGTTTCTATTTTTTTGATTTTCATAGTTCGTTACCTCCAAAAGGATTTTCCATATGATCGAAAGGTGAACCGCCATTCAGATCATTTTCCGCATAGATAGGCAATAGCGCACCGCCATCTACAGTGACCGTAGTTCCCGTCATATAATTACAGGCATCGGAAGCAAGAAAAACAAGAATATTTGCGATTTCCTCCGGTTTAGCAAAACGTTTCAGGAGAAGCCTTGGAGCAACTTCCTGTACAGGATGATCTTCCGGCCAGACGTTGGTGTATCCAGGGGAAAGAGTAAGTACGCGGATACCATAGGGAGCCAGTTCGTACGCTGCACTTTTTCCAAAACGGGTTACGGCAGCTTTTGAGGGAGCGTAGGTATTGGCCTTGGGCCAGCAGCCATCCACATGGTTGGAACCCATATTAATAATAACACCTGGTTTTTTTGTCTTAACCATCAAACGGGCAGCCATTTGTGTGCCGAAGAAGGTTCCCTTCCAGTCTGTGAAGGTGATTCTTTCCCATTGCTTTTCGGTGATCTCCAGGAGCGGATAAAATTCACTGACTCCTGCGTTGTTAACCATAAGATCGATCGTTTTAAATTCCTGCTGATATTTTTCAAACATGGCTTCCAATTCTTCGCAGCTTCGTACATCTGCCTGCAGCAGAAGAGCTCTTCCGCCTGCTTCTTCAATTAACCGTGCGGTTTCTTTGGCGCCGTCTGCGTTTTTGCGGTAATTTACAGCTACATCATATCCGGCTTTTGCAAGAGCTGCAGCGACTGTTTGACCGATACCATGACTTGCTCCTGTGATGAGCGCTTTTTTTCTTTCCATATTACAGACCTCCTGTGTGTGCGTTAACGCAAAATAGTACAAAAAAAATAAGATATTTTAAGATAAATCAATTATTATATATAAAATGATTATAAATACAGAAAATAAAAAAGTCAATAGATAAACAAAAAATATAAGCGTGAGCAGGTAAAAAAGGAGCTTTATGATTGGGGTAAGAGGAAAAAAGACTGTAAAAATAGACAAAAAATAGATGAATAAATTGTTAAAAGTGACGTATATGTATAGAATAGCCATAAAAATATTGACGCCAGATAAAAATGGATTTATAATGCAAATAAGTGTTAACGATAACACGTTTTGAGCAGTAAGGATGTTGAAGCGGTTGAAAAGAAAAAGGAGAAGATAAACAGTATGGGGAATACTTATGTGGAGTTTCGGAATATTAGCAAATATTTTCCCGGAGTGAAGGCACTGGATAATATTTCCTTTAAAGCGCTGAGCGGTTATGTATATGCATTTCTAGGCGAAAATGGAGCAGGAAAGTCAACATTATTAAAAATTTTGAACGGAGATTATCAGCCGGATGAAGGTGCCTATATCATTAATGGAGAAGAGAAACATTTTCTCACACCGAAAGAAGCTATTGAAGGCGGTGTGAGTGTGATTTACCAGGAACGCCAGATACTGGCAGAGATGACGGTGGCTGAAAATGTTTTTCTTGGTGATTGGCCTAAAAAGAAAAAAGGCGGCATTGATTTTAAACGGATGAATGAAAGAACCGCGGCGATTATTCAACGTTTTGGCCTGACAGGTATTGAACCGGATATGAAAGTACGGGATCTGTCGGTGGCCCTGCAGCAGATGGTAGAGATTATGAAGGCGGTAAACCGAAATTCCCAGATTATAGCGTTTGATGAACCTACCGCCAGTCTGAGTGACAGTGAAATCATGATTTTGTTTAAAATTATCCGGGAACTTCAGGCTGAGGGGAAAGTTATTTTTTATGTATCTCACCGTATGAATGAAATCGCACAGATTGCGCAAAAAGTAATTATTTTTAAAGACGGATGTCTGGTGGATGTGGTGGATCAGGGGGCGGTAACGGAAGATGAGATGATCAATATGATGGTGGGCCGTTCTCTTGGAAGTATTTTTGAAACGCTTGAGCGGAATGAGCACATTGGAGATGTAATGCTGAAGGTACAGAATCTTACAACACCTTTTGTCTCCGATGTAAGTTTCCAGGTGCGAAAAGGAGAAATTTTGGGATTTGGAGGTTTGGTAGGAGCTGGAAGAACAGAAACCATCCGTGCTTTATTTGGCTTGGATAAGATTGAAGGGGGAGAGCTATATTTGGATGGCCGGAAAATACGGCCCAAATCTCCTGCGGAGGCGATTGATCTTGGAATAGCTCTTGTGCCCGAGGATCGTAAAGAGCAGGGAATACTTCCTAATATATCTGTAAGAGGCAATATCAGTATCTCCGTCTTAAAGCATCTTAGAAGTAAAACCGGTGCTGTCAATGTAAAGAAAGAAGAGGAGATGGCACAGGCAGAGATTAAAAAGTTAGCGATCAAGACGCCGGATTCAGAAAAATTGATCAGTCAGCTGTCAGGAGGAAATCAGCAAAAGGTTATTTTAGGCAGGTGGTTGGAGACAGAGCCAAAAGTGCTGATTTTGGATGAACCTACAAAAGGAATTGATGTGGGGGCGAAATCAGAATTTTATAAAATCATCTGTGAATGTGCGAAAAAAGGAATGGCAGTCATTGTAATTTCTTCAGAATTGACAGAATTGATCGGACTTGCAGATCGGATCGTGGTTATGCGAGAAGGAAAAGTGACTGGTGAAGTTCGAAGAGAAGAAGCAACGGAAGCACTTTTACTCAGTTATGCAATGACAGAAAAATAACCGGGAGGATAAGGAAAATGAATCGTTTTATGACGAAACTAAAAAAGAGTGATCTGGCAGATAAGATTAGCCTGATTATCGCAATGATCATTATGGTAATTGTATTTACCTTTTTGAACAAGAATTATTTAACCACTACCAATTTGATGAATATTTTGACAGCCTGTTCCTTGATGGGGTTTGTGGCGATCGGTGAGACTTATTTGATCATAGCCAACCAGATTGATTTAACGGCAGGCGCTACGGCAGCTTTTGCAGGCGTTTTGGCGGCAACACTGTTAAAAATGGGGGTACCCGGTTTTGTGGCATTGCTGGCAGGTGTCCTGGCAGGCATTGCCATAGGGGCAATCAATGCTACGATGATCAACTATCTGAATCTGCAGCCCTTTATTGCAACCCTGGCATCCATGTCCATTTTCCGCGGCTTTGCTTACATATTATGTAACGGAAAAGCAGTTTCTGCAAGTGCGAAGGACTTTACGATATTTGGAAGTTTTCGTTTGTTTGGCATTATTCCACTTCCTGTTATTATTTTGTTGGTTGCCTTTCTGGTCTTTGGCTGGATATTAAAGAATACTTATTACGGAAGAAGTGTTTATGTATTAGGAGGAAATGCCTACGCTGCGCGGTTGGCGGGATTGAATCCTGAAATGGTCATTTATAAGCTTCATATTGTGCAGGGCGGCCTTACCGGGCTGGCAGGTGTTTTGCTGGCAGCACGTATGAACTCCGGACAGCCTTCTGCCTGTGAAGGGCTGGAGTTCGATGCAGTGACTGCGGCAGTACTGGGGGGCTGCGCTTTTACCGGTGGGGTAGGAACCATGCTGGGAACCTTTATTGGTATGCTGATACTGCAAGGATTTAATACAGGAATGAATATGGTTGGCCTGCAGACTTTTTGGCAGGAAGTGGCAAAAGGAGCGCTGTTGGTAGTTGCACTGGCGTTTGATTTCTACCGAAAGAAGAGCAGAGAAAAGAAACTTCTGGAAGAAAGCAAGAAAAGTTTTTAAGCAGTTTTTAAATCGTTAAATGTGGGAGCGAATGTCCTTCCCGTTTAAATAACAAATAATAAAAAGAAAAAGGAGCGATGGCAATGAAGAAAAAAACATTATGTAAAGCAACAGGTTTGTTACTGGCGATGACTTGTGCAGTGGGCGGAGCGATGGCTGTACAGGCAGAAGAGGAAGGCTTTACTATTGCAGGTATCTACAAAATGGGAACAGCCACCTGGTTTATTCAGGAAGGACTTGCTTCTCAGGAAGTTGTAGAAGCAGCAGGAGGAACCTGGAAATATATGGATGCCGATCTAAACGGAGCGACTTATACAGAACTTTTGGATACTGTAATTGCAGATAAGGTAGATGGCGTTCTGGTATGTACTCCGGATCAGAACTTAAGCCAGATGACAGTTGATAAGCTTAAGGACGCTGGGATTCCGGTGATAGCAGTGGATGATGCGTTGGAAGATGAAGAAGGAAATCTGTTAGCTCCATGGGTAGGAATTGACGGATACAACATTGGTCTGGCTGTCGGAGAGTGGGGAGCTAATTACATTAAAGAAAACAATCTGGCTGATGATGAGGCTTTCGGCGTGCTTCTTATGACGGCTGACACCGTTTCTTCCTGCGTACCCCGTACAGAAGGCGAGCTGGAGGCATTGAAGGAGTTCGATCAGGACCGTATTTTCCGGGCAGATTGTGACACCACTGCTGAGGATGGAAATACAGCTGCGAATGCTGTGATTACTGGTCACCCGGAAATCACCAAATGGCTGGTAATGGGAGTTTCTGATGAATCTTCTCAGGGTGCAGCACGGGCCATTGAGGCGGCAGGGCTTGGAAAAGATTCTATGGTTGTTGGACTTGGCGGATATCTTTGCCCGGATGAATTTGCAAACGAGGATTCCTGTTTCCGTGCAGCGGCATATTTCTCAGCAAGAGATGTAGGTGGAACAGCAGCACAGCAGCTGATTGATTATATTAAAGAAGGAAAAGAAATTCCTGAAACTTATGCAGTTCCGGCAGTGATCGTTACTCCGGAAGACGATCTGGCAGAAGTTATGCCGGAATATGTAGAGTAATACAAAAATATAAATGGGGCTGCCGCAAAATGTAAGATATGTTTCGTTTCATTTTGCGGCAGCCTTTTCAAAAAGAAACAGTGGTGAAAAGTACATGAAAACAAAAAAGTTTGAACTGCTTCCCCCAGGGGAACTGTTAAAGGAAATAAGAGGGACGAGCACAGTGTTTGTGCCGATCGGATCCATGGAATGGCATGGACCCCACATGGGGATGGGGATGGATACCTGCAATGCGTATCATGTGAGTCTGGCAACTGCAGAGCGTACAGGGGGAATTGTTTTTCCGCCTCTCTTCATAGGAACGGAAACCAGGCGTTCTCCCGAGACCTTAAAAAAATTGGGCTTTACCGGAGAGGAAGATATTGTAGGAATGGATTTCCCTGCTAATTCTTTAAAAAGTATGTATTGGCCTCCCCAACTGTTTGAACAGTTGATCGGTTGGCAGATAGAAGCGCTGTGCTGTATGGGATTTCGGAAAATTATCATTATGAATGGCCATGGAGCAGACGAACAGATTCGAATCCTGGATACACTGTCAAGAAAATTTTCACAGAAATATCAAATATCGGTTCGGGCCATTATGGTACTGGCTGATAACTGTGGCTACGGACTTGGCCATGCGGGGCTGGCTGAAACGGCGATTATGACCAGGATTTACCCGGAGGCAGTGGATTTATCAAAGCTGCCGCCAAAAACTGAAAAGATATCTGTGACGGAGTATGGGATTGCAGACAGTGTGACTTTTGAACAAGGACCAACGGAAGATTTTTCTGTGCGGTATGATCCGCGGGATGCCACCTCGGAAATCGGAGAAGAGCTTTTGGAGGCGGCTGTTGAGAAATGTGTGAAAATAGTGGAACAGTCATAAAACGGCTGCATCGTTATAAAGAACACATGAGGATAAAAGCATTTTCCGGTGGCGGAAACGAATAAAAGGGGCAGAGTATGATAAAGTGCATAGAGTTTATGAATGAACAGGGGATGCTGTTGGAAAATGAGTATCTGCAGGCAGTTATCTTGCCGAACAGGGGAGGGAAGGCAGCCTCCCTGTTCTGTAAAGAAACTAAAATGGAGATATTGTTTCAGAATCCAAAAGGAAAGTATGAAGAAGCTTCACTGGGCAGCGATTTTTCAAAGTTTGAGGCATGCGGATTTGATGAGGCGTTTCCCAATGTAGATGCGGAAGTCTTGGAGTGGAACGGCCGACGTCTGAACTATCCGGATCATGGAGAAATATGGTCTTCTGCATTTATCGCAGAAGCGTCGGAGGGGCAGATTAAGTTAACGTATTTTAGTAAGGAGTTTCAATATCGCTATGAAAAGACTTTTTCATTAGATGGGAAACGGCTGAATTGCAGTTATAAAATTGTAAATACAGGAAGAACAGAGCTGCCATGTATTTGGACAATGCATTGTCTGGTAAACACTACGCCAAAGATGCAGCTGATTTTTCCGCCGGATACAGAACGGGTTCAAAATGTGTTCGATTGTGCCCTGTTGGATAAGGCGGAAACCATTTATGCTTTTCCGGAAGACCGGATAAATGGAAAATCCTATCGCTTTGACCGGATGCCAGGAAGAGATATGGTGAAGTATTATGTGGCTGGAGCAGTGCAGAAGGGGTATTGCGGCTATGATTATCCGGAGACAAATACGTCAGTCAGAATACTGTATGATGAGAAAAAACTGCCCTATTTGGGCTGTTGGATTACGGAAGGCGGATATCGGGGAGACAAAAATTGCGCTTTGGAACCTTGCACCGGATATTATGACAGTATTGGTACTGCTAAACGGCTGATGGGGAGCGTTCCGGTACTTCGTCCCGGAATACCGTTTGAATTTTCTGTGGCAATAGAGGCGGGATGTTTGAAAAAGAATTAGAAAAGTTTGCTTTGCGGCAGAGATAAAAATAATCAGAAACACAAAAAGGGGGCTGCTGCAGGAACTTTCTTAGCGAATTTCGGCGTCTTTTTCGTAAAACGGATGCTTTGCGAAAAAGGTACCTGTTCAAAACCGCAGGAGGTTCTTGCGACAGCCCCCTTTATCAAGGGGAGGATAAGTAGTATTTTTATCTTTTGTACCATTCGCTGAAGGGGGATCCAGTGAATGTTTGATCTCAATGGTTTTCTGGCTTGCCAGGAAGCTCATCTGAGATTAATCATAGTATAGACAGATTTCAGGAGAATATACAGGGTTTGATAAAAATATCAAATATAAATAAAAAACACATGAATTACAATAGGGAAAGCCAGCAACCGTGTACGCGGAGTCTAACTTTGTTGGAAATACTTTCTATATCAGTGTCACCCACTTCTGTGCCCCCAGACGGATGGCCTCTTGCTTATCGTGGGTTACCAGGACAAGGGTTTTTCCCTTGGATTTCTGGCGAATCAAGGTGATCACCGCCGCCTTGGCAGCGGAATCCAGGCCCTGGAATGGTTCATCCAGAAGCAAAAGGTCGTGTTCTGTCAATAGGGCTCTTAGAATCGCCACCCGCCGTTTCATGCCGCCGGATAGCTCAAGCACAGGCTGCCCGGCACAGGATGGGGGAAGACAAACTTGTCCAAGAGCTTCCCGGATGTTGACATCGGTAAGCTGGGGGGCGGTAAGCCGAAGGTTTGCAGATACGGGCAAATATTCACACAGGCGGTTTTCCTGAAAAACAGGGCTGATACGCATACCGTCAAGTCCTGTAATGCTGCCTTTGTCCGGCTGTTCTAATCCCATGAGAAGCCGGAGCAGGGTGGTTTTGCCCTGCCCGGAGGGAGCCATGATGGCAGTGACAGAGCCATCCGGCAGCAGGGCGGAAAAATTTGCCAGAACTGGTTTGCCAGAATAAGATTTATAGATATGCTGAAACTGAATGTCGGCCATAAGGTCTCCTTTCCGACAGCTATGCCAGTAGTGTGAAAGTGACAAAATAAAGGAACGGTAAAGTGACAGAAAGCCAGAAGAGTTAGCCGGTCAGCCGTTTCTTTCCAAAATCCAGAAGCTGTAAAAACAGTTTTTCACAGACCAGGCTTAAAAGTACAATAGTAAAGGTCCAGGCAAAAAGATCCGGGGTGTCCAAATAGATTTTCGCCTGCTGGAGCCTGGCACCGATGGAGCCTTCCGGAATGCCGATCACCTCTGCTGCAATTCCGGATTTCCAGCAAAGTCCCAGGGAAACCTGGCAGGCGGAGTGGAAGTAAGGGAGCAGCTGCGGGAGGGAAAGATACCGCAGCCGTCTGAAAAAGGGAACCCGAAATACCTGAGCCATTTCTGCAAGTTCCTGGTTCAGCTGAAAAATGCCCTCCAGCAGATTGGTGTAAATTACAGGAAATACCATCAGAAAAGAGATAAACACTGACAGCCTTTTGGAGGAGAGCCAGATCAATGCAAGCACCACAAAAGACGCCACAGGAATCGATTTTATGGTTAATATAACGGGCTGAAGCAGTTCCCGGATATGCCGGAAGCGGGCAGCCAAGGCTGCCAGCAGAATTCCAGCCATACAAGCCAGAAAAAAACCAAGAGCAATGCGGGATAGGGAAAAGACAATGGAGGACCAGAAAGAAAAGGTTTTTGCCAATGCCCACAGCCGCTGCAAGACCTCGACAGGGGAAACCAAAAGCAGGCGGCTGTCCAGGGCGATGCTGGCTAGATGCCACACAAACAGCCAGAATGCCACTGCCCAGAAGCGTACCTTTATGGCCTTCATTCTGCACCCAGATAGTAAAAGTCATCCAAAGGCAGGCTGCCTCCCACTGACTTTGGATTTTGCTCCATCAGCACGGAGAGATAACCGGAAAGTTTCTCCTTCATTTCTGATCCTTGAATAAAGGTGATGTTGCAGGCCGGTAGGGCCTCCTTGGCGACTTGAACCGGAACGATATCATAGGAACCGATCAATTCAGCGGCTTCTTCTGTATTTGCATTTACAAACTCTACGGATTCCTGGTAACGGGCGAGAAAATCCTCCACAGAATCAGGATTTTCCTGAATAAATTCCCGACGGCCTACTAAGACTCCGGTAATCAGGGCGGAAGAGGAGTCCGAATCTTTTTGCAGTTCCTCCCAGGCCTGATTTAAGTCCAGAGCAACCCGGATATTTTCTGATTTCTGTATGGCAGTGGTGACAAAGGGCTGGGGCAGCAGAGCGATGCCGGAAGCGTCGGATAAGAGTGAAGACAGACATTCGGTGTGTTCGCTTTTCCATTCGATGGTCACATCCTTTTCAGGATCAATTCCATTTTCTGAAAGAATGTAACGCAGCGCATATTCTGGAGTGGCTCCCTTGCCGCTGGCGTAGATGGTTTTGCCTTTTAAATCTTCCAGTGAGGATACGTTCTCCCCCTGCTCTACCAGGTAGAGTACCCCCAAGGTATTGACAGCCAGCACCTGGATAGTTCCTTCTGTGTTATTGTAAAGGACAGAGGCCAGATTGGCTGGGATGGCGGCAAAATCAGTGGTTCCCTGTACCAGCATAGGGGACACCTCATCTACGGAGCCCAGGATCTGGAAGTCATAGGAAGAATCGGCAAAAGCGCCCTGATCGGCCTGGTCCATAAAGGACACCAGTCCCATGGCAGTGGGCCCCTTCAGGGCAGTTACGCGGATGGGAGCCGGAGCTTCTTCCGCCAGGGAAGGAATGCCGGAAAGAAGCGTGCATAAAGGAAGAAGTCCAATTAATACTGAAAGTTTTTTCATTAATCATACCTGCCTTTTCATAAAAAAATGTTTGTTTTTTATTTTAATCCTTTTCAGGAGCCGGTTCAACTAGATTTTGCAGGAAAAAAACATTTGTGTTTATGAGGGGATGGTGTTACAATAGAAACGATTGTAATTTAGTAAGAAAAACAAAAGTAGGAGAACGGACATGAATCTGATTGAGAAAGTGTTTGGTACTCACAGTGAGCGTGAATTGAAACGTATCATGCCTATTGTGGATAAAATCGAAAGCCTGCGGCCTTCCATGCAGGCATTGACGGATGAAGAACTGCGGGGTAAGACGAAAGAATATAAAAAGAGATATGCAGAAGGTGAGTCTTTGGACTCCCTGCTTCCGGAGGCCTTTGCCACTGTCCGGGAGGCAGGAAAACGTGTTTTGAATATGGAACATTATCGGGTGCAGCTGATTGGCGGTGTGATACTGCATCAGGGGCGTATCGCTGAGATGAAGACTGGTGAAGGTAAGACTTTGGTTTCCACTCTTCCGGCTTATCTAAATGCCCTCACCGGAGAGGGAGTGCATATTGTTACCGTCAATGACTATCTGGCAAAGCGTGACGCAGAGTGGATGGGCAAGATCCATGAGTTTTTGGGCCTGACGGTAGGTGTGGTCTTAAATTCCATGGAGAATGACGAGAGAAGAAAACAGTATGCCTGTGATATCACTTATATTACCAATAACGAGCTGGGATTTGACTATCTGAGAGACAATATGGTGATTTATAAAGAGCAGCTGGTGCAAAGAGAGCTGTCTTATGCCATCATTGATGAGGTGGACTCGGTGCTGATTGATGAAGCCCGTACTCCTTTGATCATTTCCGGACAGAGCGGCAAATCCACCAAGCTGTATGAGGTCTGCGATATTCTGGCCCGTCAGATGGAGCGCGGAGAGGCCAGCGGTGAGGTTACCAAGATGACTGCCATTATGGGGGAGGAGATCACAGAGTCCGGAGACTTTATTGTCAATGAGAAAGACAAGGTGGTGACCCTTACTGCGGACGGTATCAAGAAGGTGGAGAAATTCTTCCAGATTGAGAACTTGTCAGATGCAGAGAACATTGAGATTCAGAATAATATTATCCTGGCGCTTCGGGCCCATAATCTGATGTTCCGCGACCGGGACTATGTAGTAAAAGATGATGAAGTTTTGATTGTAGATGAGTTTACCGGGCGTATCATGCCGGGACGCCGTTATTCGGACGGTCTGCATCAGGCCATTGAAGCGAAGGAGCATGTGAAGGTAAAACGGGAGAGCAAGACTCTGGCTACCATTACGTTCCAGAATTTCTTCAATAAATATAAAAAGAAATCCGGTATGACGGGTACGGCTCTTACTGAGGAGCATGAGTTCCGGGATATTTACGGGATGGATGTGATTGAAATTCCTACGAACCGCCCGGTTCAAAGAAAAGATCTGGATGATGCGGTTTATATGACGAAAAAGGAAAAATACCGGGCAGTGGTAGAAGCGGTAAAAGAAGCTCATGCCAAGGGGCAGCCGGTGCTGGTAGGTACCATTACGATTGAGGTTTCGGAATTGCTGTCCGGTATGCTGCGCAGAGAGGGAATCCCTCATAAAGTGCTGAACGCTAAGTTCCATGAGCTGGAGGCTGAGATCGTAGCGGATGCAGGTGTACACGGCGCTGTGACCATTGCCACCAATATGGCCGGCCGTGGTACGGATATTAAGCTGGATGAGGAGTCCCGGGCAGCCGGCGGTCTGAAGATCATCGGTACAGAGCGTCATGAGTCCAGACGTATTGACAATCAGCTTCGTGGACGTTCCGGACGTCAGGGGGATCCGGGTGAATCCAGATTCTATATTTCTCTGGAGGATGACCTGATGCGTCTTTTCGGCTCTGAAAAGATGATGGGGATGTTTAAGTCTCTGGGAGTGCAGGAAAATGAGCAGATTGAGCATCGGATGCTTTCCTCAGCGATTGAGAAGGCGCAGAAGAAGATTGAGAGCAACAACTTTGGTATCCGAAAGAATCTGTTGGAGTATGACCAGGTAAACAATGAGCAGAGGGAGATTATTTATGCGGAGCGCCGCAAGGTTCTTGATGGAGAGAATATGCGGGATTCCATCTTTAAGATGATCACGGACACGGTGGATAATACCGTGAATATCTGCATTGGAGACGAACAGGAGAGCGCTTCCTGGAATCTTCGTGAGTTGAATGACCTGCTGATCCCGATTATTCCTATTCAGCCGGTGACTTCTGAGACGGTGGCTTCCATGAAGAAAAATGAGCTGAAGCAGTATCTGAAGGAGCAGGCGGTGAAGGCTTATGAAGCCAAGGAGGCTGAGTTTGCGGAGCAGGAGCAGATCCGTGAGCTGGAGCGTGTGATTCTGCTGAAGGTGGTTGACCGGAAGTGGATGGATCATATTGACGATATGGATCAGCTGCGTCAGGGGATTGGACTGCAGGCTTACGGACAGAAAGATCCGCTGGTAGAGTTCAAAATGAGCGGTTATGATATGTTCAATTCCATGACCGCTGCCATTCAGGAGGATACTCTAAAGATGCTGTACCATGTTCGGGTAGAGCAGAAGGTAGAGCGTGAGGAAGTGGCTAAGGTAACGGGAACCAATAAAGATGACACTGCTCAGAAAGCGCCTAAGCGTCGGACAGAGACAAAGATCTATCCCAATGATCCCTGCCCCTGCGGAAGCGGCAAGAAATACAAGCAGTGCTGCGGTCGAAAGGCAAAATAGAAAGAAGGTGAAGCTATGGTTGAATTAGATCAGTTCAAGAGTATTCTTGCAACATACACAGAACCATTAGTGGAAGTGA
>CABRXX010000030.1:0-30798 GCA_902475025.1 uncultured Lachnospiraceae bacterium
AAAAGAATCTTTCCCTGAAAGAACGTCTTACTTCTCTGTTGAAAAAGAGAGGGTAAGGAGGGAACTATGGAAAGAATCAGCAGAATAAAAAGGCAGAGGAAATCAAAAGAAAAAACCTCCGGGGAGATTGCACGTATCCGGTTAGCCGGTACTCTGGCTTCGGATTATCTGGAGTGTTCGCCGGAGCAGTTTGAGATCATGCGAAAAGAATTGCTGGAAATTCTTTCCAGATATATGGACATCAATGAGACACAGCAGATACAACTGAACATGGTTCAGGAATTAAAGCAAGGGGTTCAATATGTTAAGACAATACAAATTAAGGGACTATAGATTCAGCCTGGTACTCTGGGTAGTTGCTCTTTCCACACTGGGCATTATGATCATTGGAAGCGCTCAGAAAGCCTCCCAGACAAAGCAGATTTTCGGATTGATCCTGGGACTGGTGTGCATGGTGGCGGTATCTCTCATTGACTATACCTGGCTGATCAATTTCTACTGGATCTACTATGTGGCAGGCATCGGGCTTCTGATGGCGGTGCTCCTTTTTGGTGTTGAGGTAAACGGGGCAAAGCGCTGGATCAATATCGGCTTTCAGTTTCAACCCTCCGATGTGGCAAAGATCATTCTAATCGTGTTTTTTGCCAAGCTGTTTTCCAAGTATGAGGAAAAGATCAACACGGTAAAAATGATCCTGTTTTCTCTGATTTTGTTGGGGATTCCTCTGTTTTTAATATACAAAGAACCAAATTTGTCCACAACCATTGTGACAGCCCTGGTATTTTGTGTTATAATATTCGTGGCCGGTTTAAGCTACAAGATCATAGGAGGTATCCTGCTGGTGACTATTCCGATGGCGGTGATTTTGTTTACTGTGATTTTGCAGCCGGGACAGACACTGATCGAGGGATATCAGGTAAACCGCATTCTTTCCTGGCTCAAACCGGAAGAGTATGTGGATATTGCAAGACAGCAGCAGAATGCTATTATTGCCATTGGTTCCGGACAACTTTATGGAAAGGGCCTGAACAATAATGCGGTATCCTCTGTCAAAAACGGAAACTTTTTTTCTGAGTCCCAGACAGACTTTATCTTTGCCGTGGCTGGGGAGGAATTAGGTTTTCTGGGCTGCTGCCTGATTGTAATTCTGGAATTTCTCATTGCTTTTGAATGTATCCGCATCGGCCGGAAAGCCAAGGATCTGGCCGGAACTTTGATCTGCTGCGGGATGGGGGCCCTGATCATGATCCAAAGTTTCGTAAATATTGGCGTAACCACCGGGTTACTGCCCAATACCGGTATCGCGCTGCCCTTCGTCAGTTACGGCATGACGTCGCTGGTAAGTTTTTGTATCGGCATTGGTTTTGTGCTGAATGTGGGACTGCAGATCAGGAAATATTAGAAGGTTTTTAGGAGGTTTTCACTTATGAATATTGGATTTATTGCCCATGATGCAAAGAAAAAATTAATGCAGAACTGCTGCATTGCCTACCGGGGTATTCTGTTAAAAAATGAATTGTATGCTACCGGTACGACAGGTCGGCTTATTGAGGAGGCCACCGGACTTTCGGTGCACAAATTTCTGGCCGGTCATGTGGGGGGAGAGCAACAGATGGGAGCTATGATTGAACAAAATCAATTGGATCTGGTGCTGTTTTTCCGGGATCCCAATACGCCAAAGGTGACGGAACCGGATATAACCAAGGTGATCCGCATGTGTGATATTCACAATATTCCTCTGGCTACCAACATTGCTTCCGCAGAAGTTCTGCTGAAATCATTAGAACGAGGAGATCTTGAGTGGCGTGAAATGTACAAATAAGGAGACTGCGCAGGAACGTTCCTATTATACAGAGCGGGAATGGGCCAGAATTACGGCAAAAGAAGAGGAAGAGAAAAAACATCAGCGAAAGCTGGCCATATTTTTAGGGATACTGACAGCCGTCACTCTGCTGATGTGCTACCTGGTATATTTTTTTGTAATCCGTTCCCATGACTATGAACTGGATCATCCCTTTGCCTCAAATGACAGAGTCTATGGGATTCAGAGCGGCCTTACCGTTTCCGACACGGCAGAAAGCTTTGCCGCCAATTTGTGTGTCACAGACCAGGATGTAAACAATACTCTGCCCATCGGGGCATACAGCGCAGCGCTTTTTGATTTAAACGGCAGGCAGGTGGTTTACGGAAGAGATCTTTTTACCAAACGTTCCCCTGCCAGCCTTACGAAGATCATGACTGCCATGGTAGCACTAAAATACGGTAATCTGGATGATATGGTGACTGTGACGGAGACTGCCCTGGATATTGAGTACGGTTCTTCCGTCTGCGATATCAAGGTGGGAGACCGGCTTTCCTTAAAGCAGCTTCTCTACGGATTGATGATCGCTTCCGGAAATGATGCTGCCATGATGATTGCAGAGCATGTGGGGGGATCCGTGGCCGGTTTTGTGGATCTGATGAATCAGGAAGCGCGGGCTCTTGGAGCTACGGGCACTCATTTTACCAATCCCCACGGTCTTACGGATTCCGACCATTATACTACCGCCTATGACCTTTATCTTATGTTTCAGGCAGCTATGGAATATGATGTGTTTATGGACATGATTAACCGGAAGAATTATTATGCAGAGTACACCAGAGTGGACGGCTCTGCAGTGGCAGTTACCTGGGAATCCACTAATCACTATTTTACCAGTCTGGCAGATGCACCGGACAATGTGATCGTTTACGGAGGAAAAACCGGTACCACAGATGATGCAGGAGCCTGCCTGTCTCTTCTGGCAAAAGATCTTTACGGAAACCCCTATCTGGCTGTGGTTCTCCATGCCGGAAACAAAGACGAGCTGTATCAGGAAATGAATCAGATATTGTCCCTGATCGAGAATTAACAGTTGTATTTTAGCGGTAAATAGTCTATAATTGTTTTATAATATTTTTATCCGATACTGAAGGAGGAGATTACAATGATACAATTAATCATAGGCGAGAAGGGCAAGGGTAAAACAAAAGTTCTTTTAGAAAAGGCAAACACAGAGATCAAGAACGCACACGGAAACATGGTTTACATTGATAAGAGCGGACAGCATATGTATGAGCTGAATAACAAGATTCGTCTTGTGGATGCTACCACTTTTCCGCTTGTAAACAGTGATGAATTTCTTGGTTTCATCTGCGGGGTGATTTCCCAGGATCATGATCTGGAGCAGATGTATCTTGACAGTTTTTTAAAAATCGCACATCTGGAAGGTGAAGATGTGGCTCCTGCACTGGACAAGCTGGCCAAGATCAGTGAGCAGTTCCAGGTAAACTTTGTTATCAGTATCTCCTTAACCAGAGATCAGTTACCGGATTCTATGAAAGAGAACGTAATTGCTGAATTGTAAGATTGACTACATAAAAGGGGCGGCTGCAAAATGCTGATCGTGCCGGATAGTTCCTGTACTTTTCCTAAGAAATAGGATTGTTTTCTTGAGAAAAGCGCCAGGAAAGTTCCGCAGATCCTGTTTTGTGATCGCCCCTTTTTCATGAGATAGGAAATTTTCTTCCTTATTCGGTAGTTGTGCCGAAACGGTTTACCCGCCCGTAAAGGCTGAGAAGATATAATCCGGCAAGCCCTACCAGAGCATAGATCACTCTGGACAGCCAGGACATATTCCCAAAGAGAAAATTTACCAGATCAAATCGAAAGAAGCCAATCAGCCCCCAGTTTACTGCTCCTACAATCACCAGGGTGAGAGAGGTGTAATCCCAAAATTTAGAACTCATAGTTTATTCCTCCTTATCATGTCAATTTTATTTTTTCCAGTTTGTATTTTTTTATGCAAAACTACGGTTGAGATAAAGGAGAGAACGTGCTAAAATAAACCGGAGAGGAGGCCCGGACTTTTGGCTGGAAAAAAATCTAATAGGAAAATTACTAAATACAGACGGTATTCCGTAATAAATATTGGTACAATTCTGTTTGGTATCATTTTTATTTATATGATCGCCTGTATTTTTCTTTATGCAACCACAGAACATGTTACTTCTTATGAAGTGATCTCAGGATCTATTTCCGGAAATTATCGATACCGTGCGTTGGCTCTGAAGACCGAAGCGGTTGTCACGGCTCCTCAAAGCGGAAAAGTGACTTATTATGCCAGAGAAGGCGCTAAGGCAAGCGCAGGTTCCACAGTTTGCTCCATCAATGAGGCCGGTGTAGACGCTTCTGCCTTAGGCAATCTGGAGCTTGATGCGGAGGATTACTCAAATTTAAAAAATACGATGTCTTCCTTTGCATTAAATTTTGATGACAGCAGTTTTCAGAATGTCTATGATTTTAAAGCGGATCTGGAAAGCTACATCCTTCAGCAGTCCCAGACCAGTACCGGCACTGCCATCGGCATGAATCAGTGTACCGCGCCTGCCTCCGGCTTTGTGGTGTACGCAGTAGACTCTCTGGAAAATCTTACAGAACAGGAGATTACCCCTGAGCTTTTTGACCAGAACAGTTATGAAAAAACGAATCTGCGTTTTAACGGAACAGCCACTGCCGGAAGCCCTCTGTTTAAGATGGTGACAGATGAAAACTGGGCGCTGTATTTTCCGCTGGACACAAGCCTGGCTACGGAATTAATGGATCGTTCTTCCATAAGATTCCGCTTTCTGAAGGATGACAATACTTTCACTGCAAAGTTTTCTATTATCCAAAATGATGGGAACTATTTCGGCAAAATCGCTTTGAATAATTCGCTGATCCGGTACGTCTCAGACCGTTATCTGGAGATTGAGCTTCTTCTAAGCCGAAAAGAAGGGCTTAAAATTCCAACCTCTGCGATTGCAGAAAAGGAATTTTACAAGATACCCAAAGAATATGTGACAGATAATTCGGGAACCCAAAAGGAAGTAGCGATTCTCAGGGAGACCTTCAACAATGACGGGTCTTCTTCTGTAAAAAATGTGATTGCCACTGTTTACGGAAGAACCGAGGACTCTATTCTGGTGAGTACAGATTTGTTCCAGCCCGGAGATTATGTGCTGATGCAGGATACCAATAAAAAATATCAGATCCAGGAAAACAATGTAGAGACTATTCAGGGTGTTTACAATATTAATAAAGGGTATGCCGTATTCCGCGAGGTGACGGTGATTGATGAAAATGAAGAATTTTGCATTGTAGAATCCAACAATGTCTATGGATTAGATACGCATGATTTTATTGCCATGGACGCCGCAACTGTGGATAATGATGACATCATCAGTTAGCGCGGATATTTTTAGATCATGCATACCGGCATTTTGCCAAATCAGGAAAAGAGGGGACATTATGATAAAAGAGCAATTAAGAGACGTACAGCAGAGAATAGAAGCCGCCTGTCTGCGGGCAGGCAGAAACCCTAAAGAAGTGACTTTAATTGCAGTAAGCAAGACAAAGCCTGTCTCTATGATCCAGGAGGTTCTGGAGGAGGGAGTTGCAGATTTTGGTGAAAATAAGCCTCAGGAGCTTCGAGATAAGTATGAGGTGCTGCCAGAAGACCTTCGATGGCATTTGATTGGCCATTTGCAGAGAAATAAGATCAAATATATTATTGACAAGGCTTGTATGATTCATTCTGTGGAATCTGTGCGGCTTGCGCAAGCCATTGATCAGGAAGCCGAAAAGCATGGTCTTATTATGCCGGTGCTGGTAGAAGTAAATGTTGCCAGAGAGGAAAGTAAATTTGGAATCATGCCCGAGGAAACGCTTGATTTTGTGCAGGAGATTGCCCAATTTCCCCATATCCAGATTCAGGGATTGATGACGATTGCCCCGTTTACGGAGAACCCGGAAGAAAATCGTCAATATTTTAAAAAATTAAAAAAATTACAGGTTGACATAGCGGCCAAAAACATTGATAATGTTTGTATGTGCCATTTAAGCATGGGCATGACGGGAGACTATGAAGTGGCCATAGAAGAGGGCGCTACCATGGTGCGTGTGGGAACCGGAATTTTTGGAACACGTAATCCATAAGTACTTAGTAAGGAGATTAAGAATGAGCGTTTTAGATAAATTTTTAAATGCAATGAAACTCAACGATGATGACGGATTTGATGAGGACGATTATCTGGATGAGGAAATTGATGATTATGAGGAGCCACGTTCCAGACGACGTCTGATAAAATCCAGAGAGGACGAGGATGATCTCTTTGAGGATTATGGAACCGGCACTGCCGCAGCCAGTGAGAGCCGCAGCGTTTCCGCTTCTTCTAAGGATAAACAGACTGCTTCCGCAAAGACTGCCAAATCTTCAAAGATCTCTCCCATTCGGCCCAGAAAAGCAGGTGCGCCCGGTATGGAGGTCTGTGTGATCAAACCTCATACTATGGAGGATTCCAGAGAGATCACAGAGACCCTGCTGGCTAACTGTACGGTTGTTTTGAATATGGAGGGACTGGATCTGGATATTGCCCAGAGAATCATTGATTTTGCTTCCGGTTCCTGCTATGCGATTGACGGAAACCTTCAGAAGATCAGCAACTATATTTTTATTATTACCCCTGCCTCTGTGGATATTTCCGGTGATTTCCAGGAGATTCTCACCGGAGCCTTTGATGTTCCTTCCTTTGAGAAGAAGTTCTAAGCCTTATGACCAGAGAAGAGGAATTATTTCAAAAACGTCTGCTGGACCTGGCTGATGCAGCCTGGAAGCGAGGCATTGTCACCTTCACAGATTTTCTGAATCTGAATGAACAGAATATTTATCACAGCATCTTGCCGAAGCTTTCTTTTGTCCAAAGTCAAAGTTTCGGCGGATATGAAAATGCAGAGCGTCAGATGGTGGCCTTTTTTCCTTCTGATGCTTTTTATCTTGAAGTTTCTTATCCCATGGTCTGTCTGAAGATCAGCCCGCTAAGCAAAAAATTTTCAGATACCCTAACCCATAGGGATTATTTGGGTTCTCTTATGAATCTTGGGGTAGAGCGCAGCAAAATGGGCGATATTTTGCTCCAGGATCAGGATGCCTTTCTGTTTTGTCAGGAGGCCATAGGAGAATTTCTGTCAGTGGAACTGACCAGAGTCCGCCATACCAGCGTGCAGTGTAGTCTCTGTCCACTGGAAGACTTTCATTATACCCCGAAGCTTATGGAGATCACCGGGACGGTGGCCTCCGTCCGTCTGGACGCTCTGCTTTCGCTTGCTTTCCAGACTTCCAGAAGCAGCCTTACGGGACTGATGGAAGGCGGGAAAACTTTTGTAAATGGCCGCCTGATTACCAGCAATGGTTACCATGTAAAAGAGGGAGATCTGATCTCTTTGAGAGGCTATGGCCGTTTCCAATACGAGGGGATCCTTTCTGTCACGAAAAAAGGACGGAATCTGGTGCGCCTCTGGAAATATGTATGATGAAAAGAAAGGTATCTGAATCATCAGAGCGTTACAGCTCTGCCCACAGGTGCGCGCCGGAGAAAGGTCGGCAGAATGGAGATTGATATGAGTAAAAACTTTCAGCCGCAGACAAAGGAAACCTGTCTGCCGGTAAAAAAAGACGGAAAATTTGCGTACAATATTTATCTGGAGCATTCCTTTGAGCATCTGCCGGAGCGGATAGCCCAACTGGATATAGCAGACCGGAAGCTCTGCATTGTAACAGATACCAATGTTGAGAAACTTTACGGGCAGGAGATCCAACAGATTCTGACTCCATGCTGTAAGGAGACCTCTCTCTATGTAATTCCCGCCGGGGAAGCGCATAAAAACCTGGATGAGATCCGAAAGCTGTATCAACATCTGATCAGCCAGAAAATGGACCGAAAGGATATTCTGGTGGCCCTGGGCGGAGGCGTTGTCGGGGACATGACCGGGTATGCGGCAGCCACTTATCTTCGCGGTGTCCGTTTTGTCCAGATTCCTACCACACTTCTGGCACAGGTAGACAGCAGCATCGGAGGCAAGACCGGTGTGGATTTTGATCAGTATAAAAACATGGTGGGAGCATTTCACCAGCCGTCTTTGGTATATCTGAATCTGAACACCCTGAAAACGCTTTCAGAAGAACAGTTTGCCTGCGGTATGGGAGAGGTATTAAAACACGGTCTGATCTGCAATGCTTCCTATTATGAATGGATCATCAACCACATGGATGAGATCCTGGAGCGGAATTTTACGGCGCTCCTTGCTCTGGTGGCAGAAAGCTGCCAGATCAAGCGGGCTGTAGTGGAAAAGGATCCCACGGAGCAGGGAGACCGGGCGCTTTTGAATTTCGGCCATACCATTGGCCATGCCATTGAAAAGCTAAAAGATTTTTCCCTGCTTCATGGTCAGTGCGTGGCTCTGGGATATGTGGCAGCTGCCTATATTTCATGGAAACGGGAACTGTTGACGGAAGAAGAATTTTATGAGATACGGGATATGAATGTGGGATTTGCTCTCCCTATCTCCCTGGACGGCCTCACTCCGGAAGCTATTTTGGAGGCCACAAAGCATGATAAAAAGATGGTGTCCGGACAGATTCGCTTCGTACTGTTAAAGGGAATTGGAAAAGCCTTCTTAGATGACACTGTGACGGATCAGGAGATACTGGATGCTGTAAAGAGCCTGATCCTTGCATGAGCAATCTCATTTGCTTTCGAAAATAGATTGCTTACCAGGAATCACAAAGAATGACCATAAGATTTTACAACAAGGGGAATGACCAGACTATGAAAAAAGAAACCATCACAAGAGAATGGAAAATAAGCCTTTTTGGTGGGCTTATCCTCCTGGCCATTTTGCTGGGAATAGATCAGCTGACCAAATATCTGGCGTACAATTTTCTGCGCATCCGCGGCCCTTTAAGCCTTCTGCCGGATGTTTTTGAGCTGCAGTATCTGGAAAACCGGGGAGCCGCTTTTGGCATGCTGGAAAATATGCAGTGGATCTTTGTCCTCTTTGCACTGGTTATTACTGCAGCAGCAGGATGGCTTTATCTGCGTTTATGTTTCCGAAAATTTACAGGCCCCCGTTCCTTTGTTCCTTTGAAAGGCATCTGCATACTGCTTATGGCGGGGGCGCTGGGGAACATGATTGACCGACTGGCTCATGGTTTTGTCATTGACTTTCTCTACTTTTCCCTTATCGATTTTCCCATCTTTAATGTGGCGGACATTTACGTCTGCGTGGGAACCGCCTGCTTTCTGCTGCTGATTCTCTTTTATTACAAGGAGGAGGATCTGGATCAGATACAGGGAAAAAAGACACAGCAGGACTACATGAGGGATCTCATTGACAAGATCCGCGAGAGCAGGAATAAGGAGAATCAAAAGAACTAGGAAACCCTGGAAACTCATACCGGAAGATAAAGAAGAGAAGTAGAAAAGGAGACGTTTTTATGATCTTTCAGGCGACAACTTTGGATCAGGGGACCCGGATTGATAAATATCTTTCCAGGGAACTGCCGGATTGTTCCCGTTCTTTTTTGCAGAAGCTCATAGAGACCGGCCAGCTGCGGATCAACGGCACTGCCACATTAAAATCCAATTATAAAGTGAACGCAGGGGATGAGATTGAACTGGAAATTCCGGAGGCAGTGGAGCCGGAGATCGAGGCGGAGAACATCCCGCTTGATATTTTGTATGAGGATTCAGAGCTTCTGGTGGTAAACAAACCAAAGGGCATGGTGGTGCATCCCTGTCCGGGACACTATTCCGGAACTCTGGTAAACGCCCTGCTGTACCATTGCAGGGGGGATCTCTCCGGTATTAACGGCGTGATGCGGCCGGGGATCGTACACCGCATTGATCAGAATACCACAGGCTCTCTTCTGGTGTGTAAAAATGATTACTCTCACAATTTCCTTGCAGAACAGTTAAAGGTCCATTCTATTACGAGAAAATATCGGGCCATTGTCCATGGGAATCTGAAAGAAGAAGAGGGGACGGTCAATGCTCCTATCGGACGCCATCCGGTTGATCGAAAAAAAATGGCTGTGAATCACAAAAATGGCAAGGAGGCTGTGACCCATTACCGAGTGCTGGAGCGTTTCGGAAAATATACTTACCTTGAATGCCAGTTAGAGACAGGCCGCACTCATCAAATACGGGTTCATTTAACAAGCATAGGCCATCCGCTTCTGGGGGACGATGTCTACGGGCCTTCCAAATGCCCGATATCCGGCCTTCAGGGGCAAACCCTTCACGCCATGGTTCTGGGCTTTGTTCACCCTGTTACAAAGGAGTATATGGAGTTTACGGCGCCTCTGCCAGATTATTTTCAGGAATTGTTAGAAAAACTGAAGAGGGATGGGGCAAGACACTGATCCTGGCAGATTGCTGCAAAATACTTCCGGCAGTACCCTTTCGGGTGATTTAGCGCATTTTTGTTTCATAGGAAGGAACTTCCTATGAAACGAGAAACAATCCCCGGCAGTTTGCTTCTAGTTTGTCCCAACATCCGTTTGGTGCGGAAGATTTGTATCTCCGCGCTTATGGATGATTCGTTTTGGCCAGCCTTGAATATTTCCATCCAGGATCGCAGTGAACATTCTCTGCTTGGTTCCTGGATTTTCTTTTGTCAGCTGGCGAAGCAGATCTTTTGCATACTCACGCTTGGTAAATCCGTCTACCGGACAGGGATTCTTTGCCACAGGCAGGTCATACTTATTTTTAAATCCGATCACATCCGCCTCATCCACATAGATCATGGGGCGGATCACCGTAAGATCCATCCGGTCCAGGTATGTTCTGGGGGAGAAAGAGTAGAAACGCCCTTCATAAATCAAAGACAGAAGCATGGTTTCCACCACATCGTCCTTGTGGTGGGCATATGCCACCTTATTGCAGCCCAGTTCCTTTGCCTTTTCATTGAAAGCTCCTTTGCGCATTTTGGCACACAGAGAACAAGGATTGGACTCCTTCCGGTCTTCAAAGATAATCTGGCCGATCTGGGTATCCACTATCGTGTAGGGCACCTCCAGCTTCGCGCAGAGGGCTTTAATAGGCTCCAGATCAAATCCCGGGAAGCCCAGGGAGCAGGTGATGGCCTGAAGTTCAAAAGGCTTTGGATAGAACCTTCTAAGGCCGCTGAGGGCATAGAGTAATGTGAGACTGTCTTTTCCGCCGGAAATCCCTACGGCAATTTTGTCTCCTTCTTCGATCATCTGATATTCATCAACTGCCTTTCGCACCAGACTCATCAATTTTTGTAATTTCATATAAAATTCCCTTTCTGTTAAATAAAGAATGCGTCTTAAAAAAGTCTGCCCGCCGCTTCGCGCTCCGTTGGCATCCTTTAATTTATATCGTTTCTATCATAGCGAAAAGCTGGAAATTTGACAACTGTTTTTTATTAGGAGTTTTGAGCATCAATGTACACAGTACAACACGGATGCTATTGAATAAAAAGTATATGGAAGGAAAAAGCAGAGGTGATTGTAATGTTCCATGAGAATAAAACATATTGGCGGATAGCCGTTTCTGTGATAAAATGATGATGGTATCCGCGGCCAGAGCATACGGCTCCTTGAATGCCAATGAGATTGTTTTTTCTGCGCGGATGCTGGATCGTGTGAAATAGGAACTGTACAGCCATAACGGTTCTTATTGATTGCTGTGGCCGTGCGGGACGGAAAAGGAGGGCAGTCTATAAAACTATGAAAAAATGGCTTTTAGTTGCATTCACCTTTGTTCCCATTCTTGTGGGAGATTTGATCAATCGTTTCCTGCTTCTCCCGGTCATCGGCAGTCTCCTTTTTTATGTACTGCCTTTAGCGACTACGGTATTTTGGTTTTTCGTCGGGAGATGGTATGAACGCAGCTCCTGGAAAACTGTGCAGGCCATACTCATCGGAAATGCCACAGGGCTGGTTTCCCTGGTAATTTCTTTCTGGAGATATTGGTCGGAAACGCCGGGTAACGGAACTGGGATCCTTTGGACTCTAATGAATAAATTTCAATTATATACGGATGCCGCTCCTGGGTACTTATTGGGGAAAATTGCGCTCCTTTTCGAGCCTCAGCCGAATACGATAGGAAGAGCCTCTATGACTGCTTTGCGGGTTCTGTCTGTCGTCTATCTGATCGTTGTTTTTTTGCTAGGCTTCTTTTTGGAAAGACGAAAAAATAAACACAATATATAGCAGCTAATCAAACAAATGTCACCAGTTTTAAATAGAAATACCAGCCTATATTCTCATAATTAATTATGAGAATATAGGCTGCCTGTGACAAAAATAGCTACATGACAAAAATTCCTGCATCATGCCATGTTTACAGGCGGCTGAAACAGCAATAACAAATCAACAAAATAAGGAGAAATTATCATGAAATTCGTAATACAGCGGGTCACAGAAGCATCTGTGACGATTGATGGGACAACCGTGGGAGAGATTGGAAAGGGATTTCTGGTACTCATCGGCGTGGGCGCCAAGGATACAAGGGAAATCGCAGACTTTTATATTAAGAAAATGATTGGTCTGCGAATCTTTGAGGATGAAAATGGAAAGACAAATCTTTCTTTAAAAGATGTGAAGGGACAGCTTCTTCTGGTATCTCAGTTTACCCTATATGCCAACTGCCGCAAAGGAAATCGCCCCAGTTTCATTGAGGCCGGAGGTCCGAAGATGGCGGAAGAGTTGTATGAGTATATCATCCAGGAGTGCAGAAAGCAGATACCTGTGGTTGAGACCGGGAAATTCGGAGCTGATATGAAGGTAAATCTGTGCAATGACGGGCCGTTTACGATTATTCTGGATGAAAATCTGCACAAAATATAGAAAATTTTTGAGAAAACACAAGAAAATCCCAAATTATTCTGAACAAAACAGCTATAACATTAATAGAAAAGATCCGTATCTTTTCCCTCTAGTTCTTTTAACCGCCGGTAGAGGGTTGCCCTGCTGCAGCCTAAGAGCCTGGCGGTTTCTTCACATCCGATTTCTTTCATGCTGGCCTTTATATCTGAAAGCCGCCAGAGAGAAGAGGTACTTCCCGATACGTCCAGCCGTTTTCTTCCTGCATTTCGTTCATTTTTTTGTTTTTTGTAATATTCCACCATCAATAGTCCATTTCCCTCGGAATCAAAATCCAGAGCCAGAGAAACCTGATGTTCTTTCAACTGGCCATTTATTCTGCCAATTCGCTCCTTTAATGAGTCCGTAACCGGCAATTTCCCTATATATTCTCGATGCAGCATAATTATCCTCTATATGTTGTGTTTTTCAGACCTCTATGGTCAACGGGTGTTTTAGTTTTTCTCATAATTAATTTTGAGAAAACGCGAAACACCGGTTGACCATAATTAATTTTGAGAAAGTGCAAGAAAATCCCATGACTGAAGGCGGGCTGCCCTGTGCACACGGATGTTACGGTTCCCGCAGCTTTACCGCAGAGGCAGCTCTTCGGCGGCGGTTGTCATCCATAGCGGCGTAATGCTTTTTTGTGGTGTTCACATCCTTGTGTCCAAGCACATCTGCCACCAGATAAATATCCCCGGTTTCCCGGTACAGAGACGTTCCATAAGTGCTTCTCAGTTTATGGGGAGTGATCTTTTTCGTGGTGGTAATCTCTCTTGCATATTTTTTTACCATATTTTCTACTGCCTGCACTCCAATCCTGCGGCGCTGGGTAGAGTAGAAGAGGGCATTCTCATGGCCGGCAAGGGGAGTAATGCCTTTGCGTTCTTCCATATAATTTCTCAGCGCCAGCTCCACCTCCTCGCCGAAATATACGATCATCTCTGAACCGCCTTTGCGAACCACTTTGATTCCATTGTTGCGAAAATCCACATCCTGAACATCCAGTCCCACGCATTCAGAGACACGGATTCCGGTACCCAAAAGAAGCGTCACAATGGCCAGATCCCGCAGCTTCGTTTTTTCATAGTACATTTTTTTCTGACCGGTAAGCTGATCGCCTCCATGTTCAATAAAGTCCAGGAGAGCGGCTGTTTCATCTTCATCCAGACGGATAATTGCCTTATCGTGGAGTTTGGGCATATCCACCAGAAGCGTAGGATTTTTTTGAATCATCTGATGCTTGTAAAAATAGGCGTAAAAGCTGCGAAGAGCAGACATTTTCCGTTTCAGGCCACGTTCCCCATTGGTGACCTGGGCATTCCGGACAGCTCCGGCCATAGATTTGTCAATATCATAAACCTTCAGATATTCCTGATATTCCTCAATATCAACAGCCTCCAGCTGATCCAGAACTTCTACCTTAAAATCCTGGATCTCTTTTCCTTTGAAGAGCGGATTGGACTCCTGAAGATACCGGAAAAAGGTACGGATATCATAAGCATAAGAAATCCTGGTTTTAGTAGATGTGGTAGGCTCCATAGCTCGAAAATAGCTGCGGGCAAAGGGCGGCAAGGTTTTCAAAACTTCCCGCAGCTGCAGGGTATTCTGAATATCCATCTGCTCATGGTAGGACAGATTGGGCTGAGTAGTCATTGCTGTAATAACATCAGTAGTCATAAAATTTTCTTTCATAGCCGGGCATCCTCCATAACTCTGATAGATCTATTTGATAAACATGTGTTTTGCGTATAGATCTATAGGGATTTACAATAACACATAGCAGCTCTCCTGTCAAGCGAATTGAAATGGAATCAGAAACTAAAAAAGAATTTCTATTTTCTTTCTTTGGCAATAATCAGAGAATAATATCCTGCATTCTCAGGTATCTCATCTGCGCTCCCATAAATTTTTTCATTTTGCATCCCACAGTTTTCTACCATCATGACATCTTTCCCGCTTTCCAACAGTGCTTCCTTGACCTGTCCCATTCGTTTGCCGGATTTCATAAAGACAAAATTGCCGGGACGCTTTAATTCTTCTTCTGTAAAACCGTAAAAAGCCGGAACGACATGGAGGGTCTCCTTTAGTTCCACCAGGGGAATATTGAGTCTGGCTGCGGCGGCACAGAATGAGGGAATCCCGCTCACCAGTCTGGTATCATAGCCCTTCTTTTCCAGTATCCGCTGAACATACAGGTACGTAGAATAAATGGTGGGATCTCCCAGGGTGAGAAACACCACATTTTTTCCCTGTATCAGATATTGCTCTAACTGATCAGCTGCTTTTTGGTGATTGTTCCGCAGCTCCTCTTTATCATGGGTCATAGGCATGGAAACAGGAATCAATTTCTTTTCTGCCAGTTCCGGCACTGCCTGTACGGCAATTTTGTAAGCCACAGAGGCTTCTGCCTCCTCCCCCGGCACAGCGATCACCTGGTTTTCTCTGATCAGCCGGACTGCTTTTAAGGTCATTAATTCCGGATCTCCCGGCCCCACTCCCACTCCGTATAAAATTCCGCTCATTGTTATCTCCTTCTTTCACAAAATAAGGTTTTGCAACACGCCCTATGGACAGCATCAGTGTCCACAGGGCAACACGCCCCATGGACACTGATGCAAGCCTCATCCCTTATAATAGAATATCTTTGAATATCTTTATTTCTTTCAGAAAAATATGGTATTACTCCGCATTATCTGCTGCTCTGGCTGCGATTTCCTTATCCTGTACATCAGAGGGAGCCTGTTCATAGCGCGCAAACTCATAGGAGAAATCACCGCATCCTCCGGTCATGGAGCGCAGCTGGGTAGAATAGCCGTAAAGCTCAGACATGGGGATGTCCGCCTCTACGATGGTATTGCCGCTGTGATCCGGATTCATTCCAAGGACACGGCCTCTTCGCTTATTCAGATCGCCCATTACATCTCCGGTAAATTTATCCGGAACCGTTACTTTCATGGAAGCGATGGGCTCTAAGAGCACCGGGCTGGCCTCCATAAAGCCTTTCTTGAAGGCCTGGCTGGCAGCAGTCTTAAATGCCATCTCAGAAGAGTCTACGGGATGATAGGAGCCATCGTAAAGCACAGCCTTAACACCGACTACCGGATATCCGGCCAGGGGGCCTTTCCCCACGGAATCCTGAATACCTTTTTCTACAGCCGGGAAATAGTTCTTGGGAACAGCTCCTCCCACAACCTCCTGTTCAAATACATAAGGAGTCTCCAGATCTCCGGATGCCTCAAAACGCATCTTAACGTGACCATACTGTCCATGTCCGCCGGACTGTTTTTTGTACTTGGAGTCCACATCGGATTTCTTACGGATGGTCTCCCGGAAAGCCACCTTGGGACGATCCAGAACTGCCTCTACTTTATACTTTGTCAGCAGCTTGCTCACAATAATATCCAGATGCTGATCTCCCATTCCATAGATCAGAGTCTGACGATTTTCACTGTCATTCACAGCCTTCATGGTAAGATCTTCCTGCATCATTTTTGCCAGAGCCTGGGAAATCTTATCCTCGTCTCCCTTATTCTTCGCGAAATATCTCTTATAAGTATACGGTGTGGAGACAGAAATTTTACCGTAGCGAATCGGTGTGGCCTTTGTAGCCAGAGTATCTCCTGTGGAAGCCTCCAGTTTACCGATGGCGCCCATATCTCCGGCCATCAGCTCTTTCACCTCAACCGGTTTGCTTCCCTCAAACACATACAGTTTGCTGACGCGGAATTCTGTGTCTGTCTCTACATCAAACAGCGTATCATCCGATTTGATCACGCCAGAAGCTACTTTTATCATGGAATACTTACCGATAAAGGGATCCACGATGGTCTTAAAGATAAAGGCAGATTTTGCTTTGGCGAAATCATAGTCCGCTTCAAATACTTCATTGGTCTTTAAATTCAATCCTGCCATCTTTCGGTCATTGGGAGCCGGGAAGTAACTTAAGATGTCATCCAGCAGGATCATGATGCCCTGAAGATTCAGGCTGGCGCCCATGGTAACCGGAACCAGAGAACATTCTGAAACATTACTCTTCAGTGCAGCGATGATCTCCATCTCAGAGAATTCCTCACCGCCGAAATAACGATCCATAAATTCTTCGCTGGTTTCCGCTACTGCTTCCATCAGGATTTCTCTGTCCTTTTCCAGATAATCCTTCAAATAATCAGGAATTTCGCACTCCACCTTATTCTGTTTGTCCACATACCGTCTTCCAGCCTGTTTTACTACATTTACATAACCTACATATTTCTCATTTTCACGGATGGGAAGATGCAAAGGAGCAATTTTCTTTCCGTATAGTTCTTTCAGATCCTCAACGACCTTCCGATAGCTGGCATTGTCAAAATCCATATTGGATACATAGAACATACGGGGAAGTTTATATTTTTCACACAGATTCCAGGCCTTCTGAGTACCCACTTCCACTCCGTTCTTACCGTTTATTACAATCACAGCTGCATCCGCTGCTGCCACTGCTTCCTCTACTTCTCCTACGAAATCAAAGTATCCCGGGGTATCCAGCACATTAATCTTGGTATTTCCCCAAACAATGGGTACCATAGTCGTGTTGATGGAAAACTTTCTTTTCTGCTCCTCTTTATCGTAATCGCTGATGGTGGTTCCGTCTGTAATATTTCCCAGGCGGTTGGTAATGCCGGACACATAAGCCATTGCCTCTACCAGACTGGTCTTTCCTGCGCCACCATGCCCTAATATAACAACATTGCGAATTTTATCCGTTGTGTAAACATTCATACTCTTCATCCTCCAATACTAGTTTTAATGAATGGTTTTCCCACATGGATACATTGTACTAAAATCACAATAAAAATGCAAGTCTTTTATGTATAATGGACAAAGTTATTTTCTGACTATTCTGATAATAGTTTTGGTAATTATCTATTTAAAGTATTAAAGTATTCGGTTGACAGCCAGAAAAAATCAGTGTAGAATGAGGAAAGATTTTCTTGTATCCCAGAATAGGGTGTCAAAAATCCTGATGAAAAAACTTTACAGGAATGATGAGCTATGAAAAAAATAACTTACGGATTTATCGGCCTGGGGCTCATTGGCGGTTCCCTGGCAAAAGCGCTGAAAAAACAAGACAAAAACTGTACTATAATTGGTTATACAAGGACAGCTGCCACAGCCCAGAGCGCCTTGCAGGAAGGGGTTCTGGACGTTGTCTGCAGCTCACCGAAAGATCCTGCATTCAGAGCCTGCAGCTATATTTTTCTGTGTGCCCCTGTGGGCAACAATATAATGGCGCTGGAACAGTTAAAGGAGGTACTCTCTCCGAACTGTGTTTTGACGGATGTAGGGAGTGTAAAGACCAATATTCACGAAGCTGTGCAGCGTCTTGGGCTGGAACGGCAGTTTATCGGCGGCCATCCCATGACCGGATCTGAAAAAACTGGATTTGAACATGCTGTTCCCCACCTTTTTGAAAATGCCTATTATATTCTCACACCTTCTGACCAGGTGCCCAAAGACTGGGTAGAACGTTTTTATCTGCTGGTCTCTTCTCTGGGCGCGCTGCCTCTGGTGCTGAATTATCAGGAACACGATTATATCACTGCAGCAGTAAGCCATCTGCCCCATGTGATCGCAGCGTCCCTGGTGAATACGGTTCACAATCTAGATTCAAAAGAAGAGCATATGAAACTGATCGCCGCCGGCGGATTTAAAGATATTACCCGCATCGCCTCCTCTTCCCCGGAGATGTGGGAACAGATCTGTCTGTACAACCACCATAATATTTCTCAGGTAATGGATGAATTTATCCGTCTTCTCACCTGTGCCAGGGAACAGATGAACTGCCAGGATGGATCTGCTATTCACAAAATGTTTGAGGAATCCCGGGAGTATCGAAATTCTTTCTCCTCCGCATCTCTTGGCACCATCAAAAAGACCTACCGGATCCACTGCGATATTATTGACGAATCCGGCGCCATTGCCACTATCGCCACCACCCTGGCAGTCAATGGCATTTCGATTAAAAATATCGGAATTGTTCACAATCGGGAATTTGAAGAAGGGGTTCTTAGAATTGAATTTTATGAAGAAGAACCCAGTAAAAAGGCGGCAGAGATTTTGAGACAGCACCGGTATCAGGTCTGGGAAAATAATAACTAAAAGGAGTACTTCTTTATGGAATTTATAGAACTAAAAAAATCAGCTCCTTTGCATGGAGAACTTTCCGTACCGGGAGACAAATCCATCTCTCACCGGGCGGTGATGTTGGGATCTCTGGCGAAAGGAACTACTAGAATTACAAATTTTCTTCAGGGAGCGGACTGTCTCTCCACGATCTCCTGCTTTCAGCAGATGGGAATCAAAATCGAACACGCCGGGGAGGAGATTCTGGTTCACGGAAAGGGACTGCACGGCCTCTCTAGGCCAAAACAGATTCTGGATGTGGGAAACAGCGGAACCACCACCAGGCTGTTATCAGGCATTCTGGCCGGCCAGACTTTTTCTTCTGGCATCACCGGTGATGCCTCCATTCAGAAGCGCCCCATGAACCGGATCTTAGTTCCATTGACTGCCATGGGTGCAAACATTTCCAGTATCAAAGGAAACGGCTGCGCTCCCCTTGCCATTGGCAGTCATGCGGGAGGGGCCTTAAAAGCCATTAACTATAGATCTCCGGTGGCTTCCGCACAGGTGAAACTTTACGCGGATGGTTGTACCAGTGTCACAGAACCGGCTTTATCCAGGAATCACACAGAACGGATGCTGACCCATTTTGGCGCAAAAGTACGCATTCAGGGAAAACAGGCGGCTGTGGAGCCGGAACCTTCCATGGAAGCCAGGGAGATTCTGGTGCCTGGAGATATCTCTTCCGCTGCCTACTTTATTGCCGCTGCTCTTCTAATACCCGGATCTGAGCTTCTGATCAAAAATGTAGGCACAAATCCGACCAGAGATGGGATGCTCAGGGTCTGTGAAGCCATGGGGGCAGATATTACCTATTTAAATGCAAACTGCGGCAGCGGGGAACCAACAGCGGATCTTCTGGTAAAATACAGCCCTTTGAAGGCCACTGTAATCCAGGGAGAACTGATTCCTTCGCTCATTGATGAGATTCCCATTCTGTCTGTGATGGCTGCCTGCGCAGAGGGAACTACCATAATCCGGGATGCAAAAGAGCTGAGGGTAAAAGAATCTGACCGGATCCAGACCATCACAGAGAATCTCTCCAAAATGGGTGCAAAAGTTTTCCCTACAGAGGACGGAATGATCATTGAGGGCGGCGCGTCTCTTCATGGCGCTTGGATCCACAGTCATTTGGACCACCGCATTGCCATGAGCTTTTCCGTGGCAGGTCTTGTAGCCGAGGGTACCACCAGGATTTTGGATGCGGACTGCGTTTCCATTTCCTATCCCCAATTTTATCAAAATCTTGTCTCACTTCAAAATTGATAGGGATGCTGCAAAATACCAAGTCCCGTTACACAAAAGATTCATTCAAAATAGCAGGTTATGATCAATACATCTTTACACGATCCACCAGATGCTCCAATTTTTCTTTGGAAAAATAATGCCTCAGATTCTCGGCACAATAGTCAGAGATAATTTCCAGGGTGACAGGGATATGAAAATCTCCTGCCACATGAGGCATAATATAGACATTGGGAGCATCCCAAAGACGATGATCAGCCGGAAGCGGTTCCGGCTCTGTCACATCCAGGGCTGCTCCTGCGATCTCTCCGGTTTTCAACGCGTGATAAAGTGCATCTGGGTCAATGGCACTTCCCCTTCCCATATTTACCACATAGGCAGAAGGTTTCATCAGTGCAAACTCTTCTTTTCCCAGAAGATGGATAGTATTTGGCGTCTCAGGAAGAATGTTGGCCACCACATCTGCCCGTTTTAAGGAGTCTGGAAGATCATCCAGGGTATGCAGCTCATCGACACCCTCCGGCAAGTCTCCTACCCGGCTTTTAATGCCAATGATATAGCTCCCCATGGCCTTCATCCTTCTGGCATAGGCCAGCCCAATATTTCCCAATCCTAAAATTACCACCGTTGCCCCCCATGGAGACATAGCATCCCCCTCATCCCTCCAAAGATGCTGCTTCTGATTATCATAATAGCGGTACAGCTTCTTGAACATCGCCATGGTTGCAGCTACCATATTTTCTGACACGGAAATATCATAGGCTCCGGAAGCATTGGTTAAAAGTACTTCCCGCTTCAGTACTCCCGGTTCGCAGTAGGTATTCGCACCGGCGCTGTTTAACTGCAGCCATTTCAGCTGAGAGGCTGAACGCAGCTGTTCTGCAGAAACATTTCCCATGATTACTTCCGCCTCCTGCAGTTGTTCTTTTGTCACCTCTGATTTAGAGACAAACAAAAATTTTGCCTCCGGAGCTGTCTTTCGAAGTTTTTCCTTTTGTTTTTCTGTAAAAGGGATCGTAACCAAAACAATTCCTTTGTTCATATAAACTGCCATCCTTTCTTTTCTCTTTCTTATTTGGCCTCTCTTCTGTGTTCTTTTACCAGGATGCTGACTGTCCAGGGGCTTTCATGCCTAATTTCCACTCTCTACGCTAATGGCATTAAAGATACCCAACACATCTTCTACTTTCGTGGCAGCCTTTTCTTGTCCCTTGCAATCCAGCACTGCTTTTCCTTCATGCATCATAATCATCCGATTTCCATATTCTACGGCGTAGCGCAGATTGTGAGTAACCATGATGGCAGTAAGATGCTTTTCCTGAACCAGACGATTGGTAAGTTCCATATTTATCTCCGCTGTCTTGGGATCCAATGCAGCAGTGTGTTCATCTAAAATGAGAAAGTCTATGGGTGTCATGGTAGACATCAGCAGGGATAAGGCCTGTCGCTGTCCGCCTGAGAGGGATCCCACTTTTACGTGAAGCTTATCTTCCAGACCCAGATTCAGCAAGGACAACTGTTCCCGATAAAAGTCTACCTTTTTTTTCTGAATCCCTCGCCTAAGATCGTAAGCCTTCCCCTTGTGATCCGCAATGCTTAAATTTTCCAATATGGTCATGCTGGGGCAGGTTCCCATAGCAGGATTTTGAAAAACCCGTCCGATCTTTTCCAATCGTTTATATTCTTTCATGCGGGTAATATCCCTGCTGTTTAGCAAGATAGACCCGCTGTCAATATCAATGCTTCCGCAGATAATATTCAGCAAAGAGGTTTTCCCAGAACCATTGCTGCCTACTACGGAAATAAATTCTCCATCCTGGATGCTCAGATTAAAATCCTGAAACAAGCACATCTCATTGACTGTACCTACGTTGTAGTATTTAGAAATATGTTTTAATTCAAGCATTGGTTTTCACCTTCCTTTTCCGATCCCGTCCCAGCACCAGAATGATCAGAAACAATGCTGCGGTAATAAACTTCAGATCTGTTGACTCAAAACCCAGCTTAATGGCCAGGGCCACGCAGCCCTTATATAGAACAGAGCCGATGATCACGCTGGAGGTTACTCGGAGAAATGTAATTCGTTTAAAGAGACTGGTGCCAATGATTACACTGGCCAGACCGATGACTACAGTTCCGGTTCCCATGGAGGCATCATAGAAACGCTGCTGCTGTGCAAAAATGCAGCCGCTTAAGGCTACCAGGCCATTGGCAATGGAAAGGCCTATGATCTTTACTGTGCCTTTATCTACCGCCATGGCAGTCACCAAAGCCTCGTTGTCTCCCACTGCCCGAAGAATATATCCGGATTTCGTGGAGAGATACCAGTCAAGAAGATATTTTACCAGTATAGTGATCGCCAGCATGATCAGCACAACGTCAAACTTCTGAAGTCCCTGAGGAATCAGTCTGGCCACCAGATCATTTTCAAAAATTGTAGTTTTATTATAAATAGGAAGATTCGCCCGCCCGGCCACTCTTAAATGTACAGTGTAGAGAGCGGTCATCATCACGATCCCGGAAAGCAGATCCCGCACCTTCAGCTTTACATGGATCAGACCAGTGCAAATTCCAGCCAATGCTCCTGCCAGAAAGCAGATCGGCAAGGTCAGCAGAGGATTCAGATCTCTGCTGATCATAGCCCCTGCAATAGCCGCCCCCAGTGGAAAACTTCCGTCCACTGTTAAATCTGGAAAATCCAGTATTTTATAAGTGATATAAACTCCCAGAGCCATAATTGCATAGATCAGGCCCTGCTCCAGTACGCTGAGTAAAAGTGTCACCTTTTTTTCCTCCAAACATTTCTCTTCTCTTATTTTTATGGGACTGTGCTCATCCAGATTCCAGTACCATCACACCTGTGTTTGCCCTTAGATTTCTATTTCACCTCGATCGTGTCAAATACCTGAGCTGCCTCTGCTGCATACTCCGGATCCAGATCCATACCAAGAACGGCAGCTGCCTCTGTATTCACATAAAGGCTGGCACCCTGACAAGTCTCATAATTCATCTTGGAAGCGGATGTTTCTCCTGTCAGGACTTTGGCTGCCATAGCTCCCGTCTGTCTGCCAAGCTCCACATAGTCAATTCCCATGGACGCCAGACAGCCGTTTTTCACCTGCTCGATCTCGCTGCCAAATACAGGGATCTTCGCTTCATTGGCGTAGGACAGCACTGTCTGCAAAGCAGAAACTACTGTGTTGTCAGTAAGGTTGGAAATGCAGTCCACCGTTCCTGCCAGTTCTGCAGCAGCCATGTCTACATCCGCGATCGTATTGATTCCGGAGTCTACGATCTCAAATCCAAATTCGCCGGCCAGCTCCTTGTAGGTTTCTATGGTGCTTACGGAATTGGCCTCGCTGGTGGTATATAGGATACCAATCTTTTCCGCCTCAGGAAGAATAGTGCGGATCATTTCCAGCTGCTCCTTCACCGGAAGCTGGTCTGCTGTTCCGGTAATGTTACCGACAGGAACTCCTGATTCGTCAGCCAGACCTGCGCCTACCGGGTCAGACACCGCAGTGTAAATCACAGGGATCTCTGTATCCATAGCCGAATTGTAGGCACTCATGGCGCTGGGGGTAGCGATGGCACAGATCAGATCTACCCGATCAGCTACAAACCCATCAGAAATCATACTTGCCGTTCCCGTATCCGCCTGGGCATTATCATATTTTATTGTCAGATTTTCCCCTTCTACAAAGCCGGCTTCTTCAAGCCCCTTGAGAAATCCTTCCCTGCAGTTATCTAAAGATCCGTGCTCAGCAAACTGAGAAATTCCTACTGTAACATTCTTATCCTCCGCCATTGCATTGCCTGTCATGATTGAGGCTGCCATTGCTGTTCCAAGTACCATTGCCATCATTTTCTTTTTCATAAATTTGTCCTCCTTAAAAGTGAAATTCAATTGCCTGCAACTTCCTGCGCATAGGCCCCCGCCTAAGGTGGAACAAAGTGTGCATTTTTTCTACAACGCGATCCTGCAAAGCAAGATTCTCCGCCTGTGCCGAATCCCATTTGCGGCATAATTTCACTGCGCCGCAATAGAGTCCTGCACGGAACGCTTTTTTATTTCATAGGAAAGAAGTTCCCATAAATAAAAAAAAGCGTCTCAAGTATAATATAAACTTGAGACGCTGATAAGATCAACGCGGTACCACTCAACTTGGCAATGCCCACTTTTCCTGCACCAACATGCATCCTCATTGATAACGGGTTGGGTTCCCGGTGAAGCCTACCTTCCATTCACAGAATAATACCTGTCTTTCTGGAAATCAACTTACCCTCAAAAGTCCATTCAGTCTCTTTTCCGGTACTGCATCTCATCTTCCGCAGCTCTCTGGAACCTTTCAAAAGACTTACTACTCTTTCTCAACGGTTTGAAAATGAAGTTATCAGAATAATAACTCTAAAAGCACGGTTTGTCAATCCTTTTTTATTTATAAATTTTAGATATAAATTTCAATAATTCCGTCTGTACATTTCCGCTATAGATGGAAAGTTCTCTTTCCATTCGCTCGATCTTTGCTTATACGGTTATTTTACATCCTTGATGCTGAAGCTCATCCTGCCCATCTTGTCCTTACCCAGGCAGACAACCTTTACCTTATCTCCCAGTGTCAGAACGTCTTCTACATGAGCAATACGCTCTTTCGCGATCTTGGAAATATGAACCATACCTTCTTTGCCCGGAGCAAATTCAATGAAAGCGCCGAAATCCTTGATGCTTACCACTTCTCCTGACAGCACCATCCCAGCCTCGAAATCTGTGGTAATAATGCGAATCATCTCAATGGCTTTGTCCATCATGGCCTGATCGGTTCCGCATACAGATACAGCACCGTCATCTGTGATATCAATCTTTACGCCTGTGCGCTCAATGATGGTATTGATCGTCTTGCCTCTCTGACCAACCACATCGCCGATCTTCTGAGGATCAATCATGATCTGAACGATCTTGGGTGCATACTTGGATACAGACTCTCTGGGTGCTCCGATGCAGGGCAGCATCACCTCATTGAGAATGTACTCTCTGGCCTGTCTTGTTCTGGCAATCGCCTCCTCCACGATGGGACGGGTCAGTCCATGGATCTTAATGTCCATCTGGATAGCTGTGATGCCGTCATGAGTACCAGCCACTTTAAAGTCCATATCCCCAAAGAAATCCTCAAGACCCTGGATGTCTGTCAATACAATATAATCATCATCCGTCTCTCCGGTCACCAGACCGCAGGAAATACCGGCCACCGGTTTTTTAATGGGAACACCGGCTGCCATCAGAGACATGGTAGAGGCGCAGATACTTGCCTGAGAGGTGGAACCGTTGGATTCAAAGGTCTCAGACACGGTACGGATGGCATAGGGGAATTCTTCCTCAGTGGGAAGTACCGGAACCAGAGCTTTCTCTGCCAGCGCCCCATGGCCGATCTCACGTCTTCCCGGCCCTCTGGAAGGCTTTGTCTCACCTACAGAGTAGGACGGGAAGTTATAATGATGCATATAGCGTTTGTTTACTTCATTCTCATCCAGACCGTCGATCTTCTGAACCTCAGACAAAGGTGCCAGCGTGGTGATGGTGCAGATCTGAGTCTGTCCCCTGGTGAACATAGCAGAACCATGAACTCTGGGAATCAGATCTACCTCTGCAGCCAGAGGACGGATCTGGGTAATCGCACGTCCGTCGGGACGCTTGTGGTCTTTTAAGATCATCTTTCGCACAGTCTTTTTCTGATACTGATAGACTGCCTCGCCAAGAACCGCCAGCCACTCTTCCTTGTCAGCAAAAGCTTCCTCCAGCTTTGCAGTAATCTGCCGGATATTCTCCTCCCGCACCTGCTTTACATCAGTAAATACAGCGGCTTCCATCTCTTCCGGAGTTACAATCTCTTTCATAGCGTCAAACAGCTCCTGGGGAACTGCACAGCTCTCATAAGCGTGTTTCTCTTTGCCCACTTCAGCCACAATCTGGTTGATAAAAGCAATGATACCCTGGTTGATATCATGCGCCATGTAAATAGCTTCGATCATTTTCGCTTCCGGAATTTCATTTGCTCCAGCCTCGATCATGATTACCTTTTCGCTGGTAGAAGCCACGGTCAGCTGCAGATCTCCGTTTTTCCACTGTTCCTGAGAGGGATTTACAACAAATGCTCCATCCACCAAGCCGATCTGAGTCATAGCACAGGGACCGTCAAAGGGAATATCCGAAATACAGGTAGCAATGGCAGAACCCAGCATAGCTACCAGCTCCGGACGGCAAGTGGGGTCTACAGACAGCACCAGGTTATTTAAGGTCACATCATTCCGATAATCCTTGGGAAACAGAGGCCGCATAGGACGGTCAATTACCCGGGCGGTAAGCACTGCATTCTCAGAGGCCTTTCCCTCACGCTTGTTGAAGCCTCCAGGGATTTTACCTACAGAATATAATTTCTCTTCAAATTCCACGCTCAGAGGGAAAAAATCGATTCCATCGCGCGGTTTGTCTGAAGCAGTTGCTGTGGAAAGAACGGTGGTGTCACCGTAATGCATAAATGCTGCGCCGTTTGCCTGAGCTGCCACTCTGCCTACATCAACCGTCAGAGTTCTTCCGCCCACTTCCATTGAAAAACTTTTGAACATATCTTTCTCCTTTTCTTGTCGCTTCTTGCTCGCAGGGCGAAATCTTATCCGAAACTACTGAAAAAATGACTTTGGAAGAAAATCATCTTTTCAGTGGTCTCGGGAATTCAGATTTCGCTTTCTGTACACAGAAAGAAGCCGCTACAAAACACATCGAAACAACATCGGATACGGTATTTTGCAACGGCTCCCTGGATTTCTTATTTTCTGATTCCTAATTTTGCAATCAAAGCACGATATCCTTCAATATCAGTTTTCTTCAAATAAGCCAGAAGACCACGTCTCTGACCAACCATTTTCAGAAGACCTCTTCTTGAATGATGATCCTTGGGGTTATTCTGCAGATGCTCGGTAAGCTCCTGGATCCGTGCGGTCAGAACTGCAATCTGAACCTCCGGTGAACCGGTATCTCCCTCTTTTCTGCCATACTCTGCAATAATTGCCTGTTTCTTTTCTTTTGCGATCATGCTTTTTTCCTCCTAAAATTTTTAACGCCAAATACCAGGAAACGGTCGGAGTGTCCAATTTCTGGGTATTGGCTCAATCATACTTTCACACTATATCATACCCCGCCTGTTTCGTCAACCTCTCATGGCAAATATGAGGAAAATTATACAGGCTGTCAGAAGGGCTGCCACGCCGACTCCGTACAGACACTGGGACAACAAACGCAGAGGACTTTGTTTTTCCAACAAAAATTCTTCCGGCTGTCCCTTTTTATAGGTGATTTTAATCTCCTGATTCAGCTTAAAACGGCTGGGATAGGAACCATGGGGATAGCGGAGCTTATACAGTTTCCCTTCCGCGTAATATTCGATCACCGGATAGTAGCAGTTTTTGTAAAAGAGAAACTGCTCTCCTGGCTTTGGCTCCTCCAAAAGCAGCTCCACTACCCGGGCAGTACAGCGGCACTTTAAAGGTTCCTTAAAATTTTCATACAGATGACAGCCGATTCCCATTGCCAGAAAGATCAGTCCCACTACCAAAAGCACCAGGCTGGCTGTCCATAACCCTTTATTCAAAAAAATACTCCCTTCCAAAAGCAATATCTTTCTGTACCTGCGCCTTCAGTTCCTCTACAGAAGAAAACTTCTGTTCTCTTCTTTCAAAAGTATGGATCTGTGTCCATACCTGAGCTCCGTACAGATCCATGTCCAAATCAAAAAGATAGGTCTCCACTCCCCGAAAATTTCCGGATACCGTAGGTTTACAGCCAATGTTGGTAATACCCGGATAAATCTTTCCCGCAATACTGGTTCTGGTGGCATACACACCGTTGGGAGGGAGCAGTTTTTGGGCGCTGGGAATCAAATTGATGGTGGGAAAACCCAGAGTCCGTCCCAGTTTTCTGCCATGGAGCACCATTCCCTCCACAAGAAAGGGTCTTCCAAGAAGACGGGTTACCAGCTCCATATTCCCCTGCTCCAGCGCTTCCCGCACATAAGTACTGCTGATCTCCCGTTCTCCCAGCCGTTCTTTTTCCAGAATATCTACCCGAAACCCGTACCGTTGTTCCAGACTTTTTAAATAAGCTGCATTTCCGGATCTGCGGTAACCAAAACAAAAATCCGTACCCACTGCAATATAGCGGGCATGAAGCCGTTTTACCAGGATTTCCTCCACAAATTGTTCCGGGGACATGGTAAAAATTTCCGGCACAAAGGGACAGGAGATGAGACAGGAAATCCCCAGCTCCTCTACCAGGCGCCGCTGCTCGTTATGGGTCATTAAAAAAGAACCCTCATTTCCGTTCAGAGCAAAACACACGCTGGAGACACCCTCTTTTTCCAGCTCCTTAATATGACGCATCAGTTTCTGATGCCCCAGATGGACACCGTCAAATTTTCCAAGGGTTACCGCTGTGGGCCCCTCCGCAAAAAAATCCGTTGTTCCATGAAAATACTTCATTTCATCCTCCGTCTACGCATCCAGAAACATTTTTTCCGGACAGTAGATGTTTTTTTCTTCTACCCAGCGATAAATTCCGCAGAATTTTCCGGAAGAATCATAAACCCGCAGTTTTCGGCCCTCTCCCGGCTTAACCTCTGTAACAAAATCTCTCTCTTTCAAAGGATTTCCGTTTTTTAACAGCCGGTCTGTCTCTGGCTTCACATATACCGCTTTATAAGCCGGAAACATGGCATCCACCGGAAACACATACTCCTTCAGCCTGCCGGCTTCCTGGAGCTGTTCAATCTCTGCGAGGGTTCTGCTTTCTTCGATAAGAAATTCTCCTACCCGAATTCGCTGCAGAGATTTCATAGTACCGCCGCAGCCCAGCTTTTCACCAATGTCATGGCAGAGGGTACGAATATAGGTTCCTTTTGAGCAGCTGACCGTAAAAGCGATCTCCGGCAAATGAATCTGTTCAATTTGGATTTCATGAATGGTCACAGCCCTGGGCTTTCGTTCAACCTCGACCCCGGCTCTGGCCAGCTCATACAGCTTCTTCCCCTGAACCTTCAGGGCCGAATACATGGGAGGAATCTGATCATAATCTCCCTGAAAGGAAAGCACCGCTTTCCTGGCTTCCTCTTCGCTGCATGTGACCTGCCGGGAGGAAAGTACCGTTCCCGTGGTATCCTGGGTATCTGTAGTACATCCAAGCAGCAGAACTGCCCGGTAAGTCTTCCCGGTATCAGTGAGAAGATCGCAGAGCTTGGTCCCTGCCCCTAGGCATACCGGCAGGACTCCCTCTGCATCCGGATCCAGAGTACCGGTATGCCCGATCTTTTTTTGCTGCAGGATCCTGCGAAGTTTCGCCACCACATCATGGCTGGTCCAGCCTTTTTCCTTATACACATTAATAATTCCGGAAATCACCCTTCTTTTGTCTCCCATTCCTTCAGCTGGCGGTACATATGACCAACCAGATTATTCACCACGTCGTACACCGTACCCTGCATAGTACAGCCAGCCGCCTTCACATGACCGCCGCCACCGAAATATCCGGCGATGCGGCTTACATCAATCTTATTTGCTGACCGCATACTTACCTTAAACTGCTGAGGCCCCACCTCATAAAGAAAGATGGCCGCCTCCACTCCTTTTGTGTTGCGCAGCTGCTGCACAATACCGTCCAGATCCTTAGGCTCTACGCCATAGAATTTCATATCCTTCTGGCGAATTACGCTGAAGATCACCTGCTTATCCAGAATCATAATGCTCTCCAGAAGCGCCCGTCCCAATATCTGCTGCTGTACGTAGTTTTTGACATAATAAGTATTCTCCACGATCCTGGAAAAATCAATGCCAGTGTCCATCAGCTTTCCGGCTATGTTCATGGTTTTGCTGGAAGTACAGGAATACTGAAATACTCCTGTATCATGGACAATTCCCATATAAATAGCTTCCGCCATCTCCCGCGTTACTTTTTCTTCCTCCAGGAGGGTATACACCAGCTCGCTGGTGGAGCTGGCCTCCGGCTCAATATAATTGATATCCGCAAATGAAATGTTGCTGATATGGTGATCAATGCAGATGGTCTTTTTGGCACTGCGAAAATACTTCGCAGCATTTCCCAACCGTGCAAGATCACCGCAGTCTAAAGCAAAGAACACATCGTATTCTTCGTCCTTTGAACAATCGGACACAATCTCCTCAGAACCCTTTAAAAACCGAAAGGAATCAGAAAAATCCTCCAGGTATATCCGGGTTTTTAGCTGGGGAAAATATTCCTTCAGATAAAGGCCCAGACCAAGGCAGGAGCCTACGCAGTCGCCATCCGGACGCACGTGTCCGGCAATGCCCACGAGCTTTGCATCCTGCAGTTGGGCTTTCAGATCAAACATCCTCATCGTCCCCTTCTTTTTCTTTACTTTCCCGGTTAATATCATCAATCAGCTTTGTCATACTGATGCCATAGGCAATGGAGTGATCCGGCAAAAAGCGGATCTCCGGTGTGTTCCGCAGATTTACGGTGCGGGCCAGCTGACGGCGGATATACCCTTCTGCGCTTCTTAAACCGGCAATGGTGGCGTTTAAAGCCTCCTCATCTCCCAGAACGCTGATGTAGGCCTTGCAGGTTTTCAGATCC
>CABRXX010000031.1:0-30088 GCA_902475025.1 uncultured Lachnospiraceae bacterium
GGCCTTTTTTACATTTTTAAGTTCTATATTTATATTAGAGCATGAAAAATAAACCTTCGTGCCAGTCTTGTTTATAAGGTTCTATTTAGTTTGTACTATGTAAGATTCTGGTACGGAAACGTTCAAAGTTTCGAATTCCATAAGAGGTTCGCTTTAGTACCTTGATCTTATTATTAAAACCTTCCGTTGTCCCATTTGTGATTCCGTATTTAAAAGCATTTAATATTTCTTCTGACCAGCGACGATATGTGTCAGCGCATTTTTCAAATTCCTTTAAGCCGGAAGTTTCCGCAATCTTTATCCAATCATGGAAATCCCTGCGCTGCCGGGAGTATCTGGTGTCCTGGCAGAGTTCATAAAATTTTTCTTTCAGCCAGTGTGCCAGCCGCAGATCATCATTATACAGGAGCATCAGATCACATGCCTTTTTGTTTTCCTCTTTTAGCTTCTTATATCTTGTCAGGAGAAGCTTATGGCTGCGCTTATAATATTTGCGCATAGTAATGGTCATGGTTTTTTGCAGACGTTTTCGGACATTTTCCATGGCCCAGGTGACCTGCCGGATGAAATGATACTTATCAATGCAGACTTTTGCATTCGGAAAAAATGTATGGGCAAGATCAACGTAGGGCTGCCACATATCACAGACGAAATACTTTACTCTGAGCCGCTGAGCACGATCAATTTCCTGAAAATAGGAAGTAAGATGAGACTGTGTACGATCAGGAAGGATATCTATAATGGAATGATTCTTCGGGTTTACAAGAATGCATTGATATTTACCTGTGCGGGCATTTCCTTTGAATTCATCGATGGAAACAGCTTCTTTTAAAGGCGGACATGAATAGTGGATACTGTCGAGTATTCTGCAGACGGTTGTGACAGAAACATTGGATGTTTTGGCCACAGATTTTAAACTGTTAGTTTCATGCAGCAGATCCGCTATTTTCCATGTAAGTCGTTTGGTCCGCTGCAGATATCTGGGAAGGAATTCATAGGACTCATAGAATTTCTTTCCGCAAGAGCAGACATAACGCCGTTTATGAAGAACAAGATAGCAATTTTTTAGCTGAAAGGGTAAATCTTTGATGGTCTGCCAGCGATAATCGTGGATCTTAGCTGTGGAGTTTCCACAGGCAGGACAAATATGAGGTCTGGGTTTGGTATCCAGAAAAAATTTCACATACTTGTCTGCATGGACTGTTTTTGTGATAATAACATCTTTTAAATATATTAATCCTTCTTGATTTTCAGTCTATTGTTAACTAACTATATCATAATTTACGCTTACTGTCATTTTTGCTTTTTTGAAATAAACAGTGTATAACACTTGACAACAGTTAAATGCTGTTATATACTGTTATACACAGAGGAGGTACAACATGAATATCATCATTAACCATTCGTCTATGGTTCCTATTTATGAGCAGATTATGGAACGGATCAAAGGAATGATTTTCAATGGAGAGCTGAAGGAAAATGAGGTGCTGCCTTCTGTACGTTCTCTGGCGAAGGAACTGAAGATCAGTGCGCTGACAGTGAAAAAGGCGTATGACAACCTGGAGCAGGAGGGCTTCACTGTGACAGTTCATGGAAAGGGGACCTATGTAGCTGCAGCCAATAGGTCCAGGATCGCAGAGGAACAGAGAAAGGAAGTAGAAGCCGATTTGGAAATGGCCATTCAAAAAGGCAGGAGATACGGATTGACAAAGGAGGAAATAGGAGAACTCTTTGAACTGATTTTGGAGGAATCAATATGTTGAAAATAGAAGGTTTAAAGAAGACGTATGACCATTTTCATCTGGACTGCACCTTAGAGGTGCGGCCCGGCAGCGTGACCGGTTTGATTGGTCAGAATGGAGCTGGCAAGAGCACCACCTTCAAGGCTGTCCTTGGGCTGATCTCTCCGGATGGAGGACGGGTAGAGATTTTTGGGAAAGACGTCAGGCAGCTTGGAAGAAAGGAGCGGGAGCAGATCGGAGTGGTACTTTCTGACTCTGGCTTCAGCGCTTATTTGACGGGAAAGGATCTTTTGGCGATCGAGAGCAGCTTTTATGAAAAATTTGACCAAAAGACTTTTCTGGAGCTGTGCGGACGGTTCGCCATTCCGCTGGATCAGCAGATCCGGAAATTTTCCACAGGAATGAGGGCAAAACTAAAGCTCATCGCAGCTATTACCCATGGGAGCTCGCTGCTGATACTAGATGAGCCCACAGCCGGAATGGACGTGGTTGTCCGGGATGAGGTGCTGGAGCTTCTCAGGGAGTATATGGAGGAAGATGAGGAGCGGAGTATTTTGATCAGCTCCCATATTTCCAGCGATCTGGAAAACCTGTGCGATGATTTTTATATGATCCATCAGGGGCAGATCATTTTTCATGAGGAGACCGATGTGCTGTTAAGCGACTATGCGGTTTTAAAAGCAGATCCGGAACAGATGAGCAAACTGGATCAGCAGTATCTTTTAAGAGTTCAGAAGGAGCACTACGGCTATAAATGTCTGACCAATCAGAAGCAGTTTTATCTGGAAAATTATCCGGGGCTGGTAGTAGAAAAAGGGTCTCTAGATGAATTGATTACAATGATGATTCGGGGGAATAGGAAATGAAGGGATTGCTGATCAAGGATTTAAAGCTGATGAAGCATCAGAGACAATTTCTGCTGGTGCTGCTGGTGTTTACTGGATTCTTTTTGATAACGGACACGGATTTTGTGGTGGGGTATCTGACCTCCCTGGTGACCATGTTTGTCCTTGGCACCATCAACTATGACGAGTACGATAACGGGTATGCATTTTTGTTCACCCTGCCTATAGACCGCAGAAGCTATGTGAGGGAAAAATATGCGCTGCTCTGTCTGATGAATATTGCTTCGAGCATTTTTGCCTGCGGCTTGGTGTACGGTTATCGGGTGCTGACCGGGACAGACCCTCTTGCAGCGGAGCTGCTGTGTTCAGCTGCTGCAATCATTTTGCTCCTTGGTTTTATGGTGGCGCTGCTATTGCCGCTTCAATTCAAATTCGGCAGTGAGAAAAGCAGAATGGCCCTTTTCGGGATTGTGGGAGTTACCTTGGCTATCGGCCTCGCTGCTATGGAGCTACTGGATGATTCGGCTGCGGCGAAGGCGCTGGCAGGACGGCTGGCAGAAAATGCCGTTCTCTTAGGAGGGATTTTAGCTGGATCGGTACTTTTGATTTTATGGATTTCTTATAAGATAAGCGTTAAGATTATGGAAAGCAAAGAATTTTAAGGGACAGGGAAGAAGCCAGGCCGGAGACAGCGCAGCTTCTTCCTTGTTTTTGAACTCCATATTTACATCAGAAGGATAATTGGATATAATGGGAGCGTAAAAAGATACGCTGTTTGTGTCAGAAGAAAGAAAGTAACCCGTTGATGAAATCAGAAAATGGAGAAAATTACACTATGGATTACGCAAAAGAATCATTAAGACTCCATCAGGAGTGGAAGGGCAAAATCGAAATGACTCCCAGGGCAAAGGTTGACACCAAGGAGGCGCTGTCTTTAGCTTATACGCCGGGAGTGGCTCAGCCTTGTCTGGAGATCCAGAAGAACCCGGAACTTAGCTATGAACTTACCAGACGTTGGAACACTGTAGCAGTGGTGACAGACGGAACCGCAGTGCTAGGCTTGGGGGATATTGGCCCTGAGGCAGGAATGCCGGTTATGGAAGGAAAGTGTGTGCTGTTTAAGGCATTTGGCGATGTGGATGCCATCCCTCTGTGTGTCAGAAGCAAGAATGTGGACGAGATCGTTCAGACTGTAAAACTTTTGGCAGGCAGCTTTGGCGGTGTAAATTTAGAGGATATCAGTGCGCCGCGTTGCTTTGAGATCGAGCGAAAACTTCAGGAGTGCTGTGATATTCCTATTTTCCATGACGATCAGCATGGAACAGCTGTTATTACCTTGGCAGGGCTGATCAATGCCCTGAAACTGGTGAAAAAGGATATAAAAGATATTAAGATCGTAACCAGCGGAGCTGGAGCCGCTGGCATTGCCATTATTAAACTTCTTATCAGCATGGGTCTGAAACATGTGATCATGACAGACCGTCAGGGAGCCATTTATGAGGGGCGGGCAGGCCTTAATCCCATCAAGGAAGAGATGGCAAAGATCACCAACCAGGAGAAGGAAACAGGAACCCTGGAGGAGGTTATCAAAGGAGCAGATGTGTTTATTGGAGTGTCTGCACCGGGAACTCTCACTACGGAGATGGTAAAGACCATGGCAAAAGATCCCATTATTTTTGCCTGTGCAAATCCGACTCCGGAGATCTTTCCGGACGAGGCCAAGGCTGGAGGCGCAGCAGTAGTTTCTACCGGGCGCAGTGATTTTCCTAACCAGGTAAACAATGTTCTGGCATTCCCAGGCATTTTTCGGGGAGCCCTGGATGTTCGTGCTTCTAAGATCAATGCAGAGATGAAAGTGGCTGCTGCTTATGCCATCGCAGGTATTGTCAGCGATGAGGAGCTGAATGCGGATTATATTCTTCCGGCCGCTTTTGACGCAAGAGTGAAAGATGCAGTGGCGAAAGCAGTGGCTGAGGCTGCGGTAAAGACCGGTGTGGCCAGAATTCCTATGAAATAGGATACGGTTATTGGATGATTATAAAAAGTTTGACAGCTGTCTTGTGATAGTTTTACAGGGAGGCGGACAGTGGTCTGTTCAAAGAGGTAACGGTATGAATGAAGTGATTAAGAATATTAAAGAGCGCAGAAGTATTCGGGCTTACCGTCCGGAGCAGATTAAAGATGAAGAATTGGATGCGATTTTGGAGGCAGGTACTTATGCTCCGACAGGAATGGGGATGCAGTCTCCTAAAATTGTGGTAGTGCAGGAGCCGGATCTGATTGCAAAATTGTCCAGAATGAATGCAGAGGTGATGGGAACAGATTCCGATCCCTTTTACGGCGCGCCAACAGTGCTGATTGTTTTGGCAGACAGCGGACGGCCCACCTGCGTGGAGGATGGCAGTCTGGTACTAGGGACTCTGATGCAGGCCGCTCACAGCCTGGGAGTGGGTTCTTGCTGGATTCACCGGGCGCGGGAGGTGTTTGCGTCAGGGGAAGGAAAAGAGCTTCTGAAGGCTTGGGGCATTCCGGAGAACTATATCGGCGTAGGCCACTGCATTTTGGGCTATCCGAAAGAAACAGCAGAAGTCCAGGCCAAGCCCAGGAAGGCAGATTATATTGTAAAAGTGTGATGTTCTGCTTTCGAAAATATGGATGGAAGGCCAATGGAGACGGAAAAAGCATGGACAGATGAGAGAAGGAAAGCAATAAAATAGTTGGATCTTAGATTGTGAGAGCTGCCGTAATCCGTTGAAACCATAAGGATGGAAAAGGGATTACGGCAGATTCCTTTTGTGTAAGAAGCAGATCATATTTTCTTCAAAATGGCCTAGAATAAGAAAGACAAAAAATGAAAAATACAAAAATGCAAAAAAATAAAAAAAATTAAAAAAAACACTTGCATTTTTTAAAATATAGTGTATACTATAGGAGTGTCACCGATACGGGAACACAAAATAAGAAATGGTTCGTTGGTCAAGCGGTTAAGACGCCGCCCTCTCACGGCGGAAACAGGGGTTCGATTCCCCTACGAACTGCTAAAGAGTCCTTGATTTTCAAGGACTCTTTTTATTTTATTTCACAGGAAATTTCTTCCTATGAAACAAAAATGCTCCGGGGGATCGCACTGCGGCGGGCAGAGAAGATGTCGCTGAAGCGACCCGCCGTAGGCGGAGAAGTCTGCGAGCAGACTTCTTTTTTAGAATGTTTACAAGCGCAGATAATTGTGCTATGCTAAAGTAACGTTGCAAAGCGTCTTTTTTTAGGATTATTTTGCAGCATTACATTAGAGAACATGACAGAGGAGAATTAAAATGAAGGACAGTGTGAAAAATATGACGGTGGGGAATCCGTACCGTTTGATTTTGGAGTTTGCGATTCCCATATTTTTGAGTCAGGTATTTCAGCAATTTTACAATACGGCAGATACACTGATTGTAGGTAAGTTTTTGGGAACAGAAGCCCTGGCGGCGGTGAGTTCTTCCGGAAACTTAATTTTTTTGCTGACCAGTTTTTTTATTGGAACTGCCATGGGGGCAGGAGTGGTGATTTCCAGATATTTTGGCGCGAGAGATTATGAGAACGTGTCCAGGGCAGTGCATGCCACCATTGTCTTAGGAATTATCTGCGGCGTTTTTCTGACTGTGGTGGGGGTGGCTTTCACTCCAGTGCTTTTGCAGTGGATGGACACAGATCCGGATATAATGCCACAGGCAGTAGAGTACTTCCGCTACTATTTTCTTGGAGTTTTTGCAGTGGTAGAATATAATAACTGCAAAAGTATTATGAATGCGCTGGGAGACAGCAAACGTCCCCTCTACTATCTGATTATTTCTTCTTTATTGAATATTGTGCTGGATCTGCTTTTTATCGGAGGATTCGGTTGGGGAGTCTGGTCTGCGGCAGTGGCGACCATTATTTCCCAGGCAGTCAGCATGATCCTCTGTCTGATGCACCTGTGCAAAAAGGGAACCTTCTATCAGGTGGAGCTGAAGAAGCTTCGTTTTGACGGAAAGATGGTGAAGGAAATTATTTACTACGGTTTTCCGGCAGGCATTCAGAATTCAGTAATCGGCCTGGCCAATGTAATTGTCCAGACGAATATTAATTCTTTTGGAAAGCTGGCCACAGCAGCCTACGGTTCCTATTCTAAGATTGAAGGATTTGCTTTCCTTCCGGTGAACAGTTTTACCATGGCACTGACTACCTTTATTGGTCAGAATTTGGGAGCCAGGGAACATGAGCGGGCAAAGAAAGGAGCGAATTTTGGAATCTGGTCCTCTGTACTTTGCGCAGAGCTGATCGGAGTTGCCATCTATGCGGCAGCGCCCTATTTGATCCAGATGTTCAGCGATAATCCGGAGGTGATCGCCATAGGTACCAGACAGGCCAGAATCGAAGCATTGTTTTTCTGCCTGCTGGCCTATTCCCACGCCATAGCGGCTGTGTGCAGAGGAGCAGGGAAGGCCTTTGTGCCTATGTTCATTATGCTGGCCATCTGGTGTGTTTTACGAATCTGTTACATTACCATTGTAATGAAGGTAAAGCATGATCTGGTTTACATTTATTGGGCTTACCCTCTTACCTGGGGAATCAGCTCTGTGATCTATCTGATCTATTACCGGTGTTCGGACTGGATTCATGGATTTGAAAAAACGAAAGAATAGTTTCCGGAAAATGATCCATACTAGAAGAAAACAGTGTAAAGTGAGGAAACAGGTATGGATAGAATGACGGGAAAACAGAGTATTTTTCTGGATCGGGGGGTGTATATTATAAGCAGCGCCTCGGTGGTTGGCAGCAAGGAGGAAGAGGGGCCTTTGCGGGGAAAATTTGATCTGGTCTGCGAGGATCCCATGCTGGGACAGGAGAGCTGGGAGCTGGCGGAGAGCACCATGCAGAAGAAAGCTGCTCAGATCGCGCTGGAGAAGGCCGGACTTTTGGCTGCCCAGATCCGCTACATTTTTGCAGGAGATCTTTTGGGACAGCTGATTGCCACTTCCTTTGGTCTGGAGACCCTGGATATTCCTCTGTTTGGCTTGTATGGAGCCTGCTCCACCTGCGGGGAAGCGCTTTCCCTGGGCGCTATGGCTGTGTGCGGAGGTTATGGAGATTATGTGATGGCATTGACTTCCAGTCACTTTGCCAGTGCGGAGAAGCAGTTTCGTTTTCCACTTGGATATGGGAATCAGAGGCCGCTCTCTGCTACCTGGACAGTGACGGGAAGCGGTGCTTTTATTTTGTCTAAAAAGCATGGCAGAGTGAGAATCAGCGGGATTACCACAGGGAAAATTATGGATTATGGAGTAAAGGATTCTATGAATATGGGAGCCGCTATGGCTCCGGCAGCCTGTCAGGTGATTGTACAGAATTTCAGGGATTTTGACCGAACGCCTTCGGATTATGACAAGATCATTACCGGAGATCTGGGATATGTGGGTCAGAAGATTTTGCTGGAACTGGTTTCCAGGGAAGGGTATGAGATCCGGGAAAATCATATGGACTGCGGAATTGAGATCTATGACCAGGAGACCCAGGATACCCATTCCGGTGGCAGCGGCTGTGGGTGCAGTGCTGTGACCCTGTCAGCTTATATTCTGCCCCTTTTGGCTAAGGGAGTCTGGAAACGGGTGCTGTTTTTGCCTACAGGAGCCCTTCTGTCTCCCATCAGTTTTAATGAGGGCCAGCCGGTGCCTGGGATTGCTCATGGGGTAGTGCTGGAGCATGTGGAGTAGCTGGAAATTAAGAGATAAGGAGAACACTTATGGACTATATCAACGCATTTTGGGTAGGAGGGCTGATCTGTGCGCTGGTGCAGATTTTGCTGGAAAAGACCAAGCTGCTGCCGGGACGCACCATGGTGATCCTGGTGTGTACCGGGGCGCTGCTTGGAGCTGTGGGGTTGTACGAACCGTTTCAGGAGTATGCAGGAGCAGGAGCCTCTGTGCCGCTGATGGGATTTGGAAATTTGCTGTGGCAGGGTGTGAGAGAGGCTGTGGACAAAGAAGGATTCTTAGGAATCTTTATGGGAGGCTTCCAGGCCAGCGCGGTGGGAATCAGCGCGGCGCTGGTGTTATCTTACCTGGCCAGCCTGGTATTTGAGCCGAAGATGAAAGATTGACGGCAGTATTCATTAAAATCTTGGAATGTAGCTTTCGTCTTCCATCCCCTGGAGGGCGATGGTGCCTGTAGTCTCAAATTCCTCTTTGTAACGCTGGAAGTCTGCCCGGCGCTGATCCAGGTAGGAGTAGATGTTGTCGCTGGTCAGATAGACGCCAAAGCCCTCATAGTGTTCCTGGCCGTACATGGTATTTACCATCAGGTCAGCCACTGCATTGGAATAGTGATTCCGGTTTACAAAGTTGTAAGGATTTAAATTGATGTCATTGAAATCGTCAAAGAGCCACACATCCGTAATATCCACAATCTGGCTTAAGTAGGAGTAGTACCGTTCGCATTCAAAGGTGTCCCGCTCTCCGATAAAGCTGGCACCGATGACAACCTTTAAGGTGACACCGTGCTCATCGCAGAGCGCTTTGATCTTTCGGAGGGCAGCGATGTTGTCATCAAAGGCTGGGAAACTGTTGGCGCTTCCGTTAAAGGCTTTTTTCAGATTCTGTTCCAGTTTTCCAAGCACCCGGTTTTTGGTGGCTTTCTTGGGATCTTTCTCAAAGGCAGCGTCCTCCTTGAACCAGATCCGCTCCCCGGTGGACAGTTCATTGGCAGCGGCCCAGGTGTCCTGAGCGTTGCCGTCGGCAATTGTTTCAGCAACAGTGGGAAGATCGGACATCAGGTAGCTTAGCAGCTCTGTAAAGCGGTCCCAGCCATTTCCATTCACAATAGCGGGAATTTCATAGTTGGAGGAACGGGTCTCCCGATTATAGGCCCGAACCTCAAAGCTGCTTAAATGCAGGGTCAGCTCAGAGATATCCGTGTTTTCCACAAGGTAGGTGGAGTAGGTGAGATAGTCAGCAAAGTTTCCCATGGTAACGTAAAAGTTATAATAATTTTTTCCGGTGTACTGGGACAGAAGTTTAGTGCTTAATACTCCGGATTTGGAACCGCCGATGACTGCGCCCTGGATGGCATCCGCATTTTCATGGACATATTCGCTTTTGATGGCCCGGGCATACTGGTCAGCATCATACAGCTCCGTGCCTTTTTTCACAGTAAAATAGCCCAGGGGATCTACTGCGTAATTTAAGCCCATGTAGCCTGCAATTCCGGCAAACAGGATTATAAAAAATATTGATATCCATACTTTTTTATTCATAGATCATTGCTCCTTAGAACTGGAAATACAAGAACTGTACGACTTTATTCATCTGCATAATGCACAGCAGCATCAGCAGAGCTGCATAAAGCACAGTCCAGATATTGGTTTTGAATTTCTCTGTCATGGTCTTGGAGTTTGGCAGGAACCAGCAGATAATAATGCCGATGAGCAGCCGCAGGCCGCTGGATTTATGCCAGATGATAAAGTTCCATACAGAAGAGAGAGCCTCGGAGACGGTACTTCCCAGGGAAGAGAAGTTCACCATTCCAAGGTATACGTTCCAGGCATCCGTAAAGGTGTTGGATACGAACAGCACCCGAACCAGGATTACCCCAAGTGCCGTCAGAGGGAAGGCAATGAAGAAGGGGAATTTCAGGTTCCGCCGTTTCATCCAGGAGGCTGCGCAGACGAAGAAGCCGTTGATCAGTCCCCACACTACAAAGGTCCAGCCTGCTCCATGCCAGAAACCGGAGACAAAGAACGTAACCATGGTAGCGATGTAATAGTTTCTCCACTTGCAGTTCTTCTTGTAGACGGAGCGGAAAATGTAGTTGCTTAAGAAACGGGAGAGGGTCATGTGCCATCTTCTCCAGTAATCCTGAAAGTTCCGTGCCTTGTAGGGAGAGTCAAAATTCTGGGGAATGGCAATGTTGAACATCCAGCCCAGTCCAATGGCCATGTCTGCATATCCGGACAGGTCAAAGTAGTAGGAGATGGTGTACTCAATAGAAGAAAACCAGGTGAGCAGCAGATCGGAATTTGCTGTCACATTATTAAAGAACTCCTGGGCATTGGTGGTCATAGGGTCAGCCAGCAAAATCTTCTTTGCGCAGCCGATGGAAAAAAGAAACAGTCCTTTAGCCAGATTGTCATAGTTGATCTTCAGATTTTTCTGATTTTCAAACTGAGGAACAATCTCGCCATGGTGGATAATGGGGCCTACGATCAGCTGAGGAAAGAAGGTGATAAACAGCAGATAATTCACAAAATCATACTGTTTTGTCTCTCCTCGGTAGGAATCCACCAGAAATGCAATGAGCTGGAAGGTAAAGAAGGAAATACCGATGGGCAGCACAATGTGCTTTAAGGCATAGTCGCTGCCGGTGATTAAATTGAAGTTTTCGATAAAGAAATCGGTGTACTTATAGTAACCTAAAAGACCGATATTTCCTGCCAGTCCAATGGCTAGAAGCAGTTTCTTCTGGAAGGGCTGTTCTCCCTCCATGCGGGACATGGAGCTTCCAATGATGTAGTTGCCGGTGATGCTGGCCAGAAAGAAGGGGAAAAAGTCAGGGCTGCCCTGTCCATAAAAATACAGGGAGCAGACTACCAGCCAGATTTTAGCCACAGAGTGCTGTTTAAAATGGTTTAATGCAAAGTAAACTGCAAAGGTAATTGGTAAAAATAAAAATATAAACTGATAAGTTGAAAAAATCATAATCGTTCTCCTGAAAAGATGGTTGGGAATGGCTACAAGGGAATATTGCCGTGTTTTTTTTCAAATCCGGAACTGCACGCTTCTTCCTTGTGCAGTTCCAGAAAATCAAAGGCATTGATCAGACGGCTTCTGGTTTCGTCAGGAAGAATCACTTCATCTACAAAGCCTTTGTTCTCTGCAATTTCCGGATTTAAGAAATTTTCTTCGTACTCCTGCTTCAGGCACTGAAAGGCAACAGCAGGATCCTGAGCGCTGGCCAGTTTCTTTTTATAGAGAATGTTTACAGCGCCCTCTGCTCCCATGACAGCAATCTCTGCAATGGGCCAGGCATAGACGAAATCTGCCCCCATAGTTTTGCTGTTCATAGCAATGTAGGCGCCGCCGTAGGCTTTGCGCATGATCAGGGTTACTTTAGGAACAGTGGCCTCTGAGTAAGCGTACAGAATCTTTGCGCCATGACGGATAATCCCTCTTTGTTCCTGATCCTTTCCAGGAAGAAAGGCAGGCACATCCACAAGGGTCAGAAGAGAAATGTGGAAGCAGTCGCAGAACCGGATAAACCGGGCGATTTTATCAGAGGCATCACAGTCTAAAGACCCTCCTGACTGCAGGGGCTGATTGGCAACGATGCCAGTGACCCTTCCGTTTAAATACCCAAATCCCACAATGGCGTTGGGGGCAAAGTGTTTGTGGATTTCAAAAAAAGGGATATCATCTGTGATCTGCCGGATCACCTGGTGCATGTCATAAGCCTTCCTGGGATTGTCTGGAACCAGCTCCTCAAAAGGAATCCGCGCGGCCGGTTCACTGATAGGATGGCAGGGCGGCAGCTGCGCGCAGTTGGAGGGCAGATAGGACAGCAAGGTCCGGATCCCCTTCAGACAGGAGTACTCATCATTGTACAGCGCATGTACCACTCCGCTGGTGGTACTGTGCATGGAAGCTCCGCCAAGCTCCTCCAGAGTGGGACGGGTGCCAAGCACGGATTCTACCACTGCCGGGCCGGTGATAAACAGTTTGCTGGTATCCCTGACGCAAAAGATAAAATCGCACAGAGCAGGGGAGTAGCAGGCGCCTCCGGAGCAGGGCCCCAGGATGGCGCAGATCTGAGGAATGACCCCGGATGCTTTCACATGATTCTGAAAAATTTCTCCGTAACCGGACAGGGCGTTGATGCCTTCTTCAATCCGGGCTCCTCCGCTGTCGTTGAGAAAGATAATGGGCACCTTCATATTGTAGGCCAGCTCCTGGAGCTTGGCCATTTTTTTGGCATGAGTGGCCCCCAAGGTGCCTCCCACTACCGTAAAATCCTCCGCAGCCACACACACCTTCCGGCCCTCGATGGTACCCCAGCCGGTGAGGATACCGTCTCCGGGAAAAGAGTTATATTTTCCAAAAGCAGAGGCGGAGGTATCAGTGGCCATACAGCCATTCAGTTCTACAAAGGACTGTTCATCCAGCAGGCAGTGGATCCGCTCCCAGGCAGTGAGTTTTCCGCTTTCGTGCTGCCGTTTGATTCTGGCTTCTCCGCCGCCGGCCAGATGACTTTGCCGTTTCTGCTTCACCGACTCGATTCGATCCTTCCACATAGTAGTTCCTTCCTATTATTATTGGATTGCTGCGCAGTGCAGCAGCGTGTTTGTTAATGATTTCGTAATTAATTCTTATGTAGTCTACCATGTAGGCCGGGAAGATTCAAGAATTATTTACTATAAAAGCCCAGTCTCAAAGCAGAGTTGTTCCGGACTGCTTGCAGACCGGGACGGCTCTGCTTTAGAGACGCTAACTCATATGAGCAAGTAGGCCGACAGGCCGGATTGCGAATATGGGGCGAATTGCGGGAACGCAAAGCGTGGAGCAATCCGAGGGGTTTTTATCCCTGGTGGCGTCCGCATCAGAGGACATGAAAGTTTAGCAGGAAATGCACAGGACAATGTCCGGAAAAATCTCAGGGGAGCCGGAAGCAGGATTTGAGAACTATTCTGGTTGTAAGGTTTCCGGGACAATGATAAAATGTTATTGTTCAGAGACAGGAAGAAATCTCTGGAGCAGAACAAAGTGGGCGGTACTTGACCGGATTGTTTGGAACGGTACTGATAAAAATCGTTTAACAGAGAAATGCAAAAGGAAAGAAGGGAGAACGTTTTGGAGGAAAAGATACTGGTGGTGGACGATGAGAAAGAGATCGTGGATCTGGTGGCTGTGTATCTGGAGAATGAAAATTTCAGAGTGGTAAAATGCTACAGTCCCAAGGAAGCCCTGGAGCAGATCGAGACAGAGGAACTGGATCTGGCAGTTTTGGATGTGATGATGCCCCAGGTGAGCGGACTGGAGCTTTGCCGGAAGATCCGGGAACATCACAATTACCCGGTGATCATGCTGACAGCCAAGGATCAGGAGGCGGATAAGATCACAGGTCTTACCTTTGGCGCGGATGATTATATGACAAAGCCCTTTCGTCCTCTGGAACTGGTAGCCAGAGTGAAGGCGCAGCTTCGCAGGTACAAAAAATACAATCCTGCCAACAGCGGCAGGGAGGAACAGCGGGAGGAGGTGCTGACCCACAGGGGATTGGTGCTGAATAAAAGGACTCACGAATGTTTTCTGGATGAAAGGCCTCTGGTGCTTACGCCCACGGAATTTTCTATTCTTCAGGTGTTATTGGAGCGAAAAGGCAGCGCAGTCAGCGCAGAGGAGCTGTTCCATCAGATCTGGAAGGATGAATATTACAGCAAGAGCAACAATACCATAACGGTTCACATCCGTCATCTCAGGGAGAAGATGGGAGATACCATGGATTCTCCCAGATATATTCGGACCATGTGGGGAGTGGGGTATAAGATCGATGAGTAAAAAGAAAAGAGACAGGGAAGAGTATGTCAGCCTGAAACGAAAATTCTATGTCCGGCTTTTGCAGACGGTGCTGGTTTCTGTGGGGATCGTTTTTGGCTTTTATCTGCTGGTTTGGAAGGACCGGGGTGGTAACTGGATGTTGGAATTTTTTCAGAATGGGTTTGGACTGGACTGGACCTCTGCCATGATTCTGTATAATCAGATATTCCGGAATAACAAGGATACCATTGCACTTTTGCTGTTCAGCCTGGTGTTTTTTCTGGCGATCCGGAAGGTTCTGAATGAGTTTATCGGGTGTTTTCAGGCGGTGAACAGTGGGATTGATCAGCTTCTGGAGGAGGAAGGGAAGATTCAGCTTCCACCGGAGCTTTTGGAGACGGAGCGGCGGTTAAAAGAGGTGAAGGAGGAACTTGCCCGCCGGAGTCTGACAGCCGCTCAGGCAGAGCAGCGAAAAAATGATCTGGTGATGTATCTGGCCCACGATATGCGGACTCCTATGACTTCCGTTATCGGTTATCTCAGCCTTCTGCAGGAAGCGCCGGATCTTCCGGCAAAACAGAGGGCGAAATATGTGGGCATTTCATTGGAGAAAGCCTGCCGGCTGGAAAAAATGATGAACGAATTTTTTGAGATTACCAGGTACAATCTGCAGCAGATCACCATCAGTCCGGAACCCATTGATCTGTATTACCTTCTGGTGCAGCTGATGGACGAGCTGTCGCCTCTATTGTCAGCCAGGGGGAATTGGGCTGTGCTGCAGGCAGATGAGAATCTGACAGTTGACGGGGATCCGGACAAGCTGGCCAGGGTGTTTAACAATGTGATGAAAAATGCAGCTTCCTACAGCTTTCCAAATACAGAAATAATGCTTCGGGCAGAGGAGCGGGATGGTCAGGTGGTGCTGGTGTTCCAAAACCAGGGGAAAACCATCCCTGAGTATAAGTTGGAGGCTATTTTCGAGAAATTTTACCGGATGGATGAATCCCGCACTTCCAACACAGGAGGCACCGGCCTGGGGCTTGCCATTGCAAAGGAGATCGTGGCCCTCCATGGAGGAACGATCAAGGCAGACAGCCGGGAGGATACGGTGACCTTTACCATCACCCTGCCCAAGGTGCAGGAGAACAGAAGGCAAAGAAGAGAGACAGCCGGGGAGGCATTGGGAAAAGATTTGGCACAATCTTAGGATTTTCTTAGGAAATAAACAATGGAATGTTAAAAACAGGAAGTCTCCTGTCTAGTACAATAAAACCGAACAGAGCAGTACTCGTCAGAGCATTTTTTGCAAAGGGGCAGCTCATATACAGTGGTTGGGACAGGAGGAAGCAGGATGCGAAGAAAAAGATACCATAGAGGGAGAACATTGGGGATTTTGGCAGGCTGCCTCTTTTTAGGAGGAACGGCGGCAGCAGGGCTTCATTTTTTAAAGGAAGCAGGAACGGTAAAATCAGGGCAGCAGGAAGGAGCTGTCCTGGAAACCTATGCGCAGGGAATCCAGGTGATGACGGAAGATAGGGGGGAGGTTCGCGAGAACGTATCTTCAGAGTATGAGGCAGAAGGGCTGGGGGTCAATGTATGGGAGGAAGATACGGTCAGCCAGAATCGGGATTCGGAGGATTCCACTCCGGATGAGACATCCTGGAGTCTGCTTTTGGTGAACAGGTGGAATAAGATTCCGGAGGATTACCAGGTAGAACTGGTGACCCTGAACAACGGAGAGCAGGTGGATGCCAGAATTTACCCGGCACTTCAGGCGATGTTTGACGATGCCAGGGCAGAGTCCGTATACCCCATTGTGGCCTCCGGCTACCGCACCAGGGAAGAACAGGAGCAGATTATGTCGGAGAAGATCGCAGAGTATGAGGGCCAGGGGTATTCTCCCCAGGAGGCGAAAGAAAAGGCGGAAACCTGGGTGGCGCTTCCGGGAACCAGCGAGCACCAGATGGGGATCGCAGTAGATATCAATGCAGACGGTGTTTATTCCAGCGGAGACCAGGTGTATGGATGGCTGGCGGAAAATGCATATCGGTATGGTTTTATCCGCAGGTATCCGGAGGACAAGACAGAGATCACCGGAGTGATCCATGAGCCATGGCATTACCGCTATGTGGGAAAAGAAGCGGCAAAAGAGATCCAGGAGCAAGGGGTTTGCCTGGAGGAATATCTGGGAGCAGTTTAAAAGAGACTGACGGGAAGTGTATAAAAAGAACAGGAAAGGGCCATACTCCAGAAAAACAACAGAACAGGAAAGGAGTATGGCACAGTATGAAAGAAAGACAGGTTCAAAAAGAAGGAGAATTATGGGAGAAAAAGCAGGATTCCCGGAATGGGCAGGGTTCCTGGAACGAGCAGGCTTTTTGCAAAGGGCAGGATTTCCCAAAAGAACAGGCTGCTGGAAAAAAACAGGAGATCTGCTGGGAGGATCTGCCAGAGCAGGAACGGATGAAATACGAGATCGCTGAAGAACTGGGGCTGTTGGAACAGGTGAGAGAAAATGGCTGGAAATCCCTGTCTGCCAAGGAGACGGGGCGGATCGGCGGCCTGATGACCAGGAGAAAGCGGGAGAAAAAGACTAGCAGGACGGGCGCAAGAGATTGATTTTGACAGCCTCCTGTTTCCTCACATTTCCATCATAAATATGAAAAAAGTGTGAAAGATTTCGGATTTTGTTGACATGGAAGAAGTGGTTTGTTACACTTTTACGGAAATGAGAAATAAACTCGTAACAATTCCGAAATAATTAAGGAATAGGAAACATGGAGGTAAATGGTAATGAAAAGAAAAATGTTGAGCGTTTCCGTTTACTGCCTTGCGTCCGGTATGATGTTTGCAGGTGTGGGAAGTTTGCAGGCAGGGGCGACGGAGGTAGTGTCGGAAACGGCAGAAACCGAAGCTGAGACTGTGGAGACTGACCGGGAAGGCGAAGCGATGGCTGAGACGGAAGAGACGTCTCTTGAGGGAGAGCTGATCTTTGCCAAATGTGAGGAGTATATTAATGTCCGCAGCAGTGCAGGTACGGATTCTCAGGTTGTGGCAAAGCTGTATGATAAGGATTCCGCCACGGTCCTTGGGCAGGAGGGAGACTGGCTGAAGATCCAGTCCGGAAATGCCAGCGGTTATGTGAAAGCAGAATATTTTGCCACAGGCGAGGAAGCAGAGCAGATTGCAGATCAGGTAGCTTACCGGGTGGCAGTGGTACATCCGGAGGATCTGAACGTTCGAACCGATCCCACAGAGGAGGCGGGAGTGTTAGGCGTGGCTCACCAGTCAGAGGAGCTGGAGGTAGTAGATTACAGCAATGACTGGATGAAGGTGGCTCTTGGAAATGATGTATACGGATATGTAAACGCGTATTATGTAGATTATAAGACCTATTATCCGGTGGGAGAGACGCTGGAGGAGGAGCAGGCCAGATTGGAAGCGGAGCGCCAGGCCGGGGAAAGTGCTTCTGCGCCTGAGACAGAACCGGAATATATGCCTGAGGAAGAGTATCCGGAGGAGACCGAGTACGCTCCTGAGGAGGAATATCCGGAGGAGACGGAGTATGTGCCCGAGGAGGAGTATCCAGGGGAAACAGAAACGGAGTACGTACCGGAGGAAGAATATCCGGAGGAGACCGAGTACGTGCCTGAGGAGGAATATCCGGAGGAGACCGAGTACGTACCGGAGGAAGAATACCCGGAGGAGACCGAGTACGTGCCTGAGGAGGAATACCCGGAGGAGACCGAGTATGTGCCAGAGGAAGAATACCCAGAAGAGACGGAATACGTAGAGGAGACGGAGTACATAGAGGAAACGGAATATGTAGAAGAGACCGAGTATGTGGAGGAGACCGAGGATCAGACTTCTGATCTTGGTCAGCAGATTGTGGACTATGCCATTCAGTTTGTGGGCAATCCCTATGTGTACGGAGGCACTAGTCTGACCAATGGAGCGGATTGTTCCGGTTTTACCCAGTCCGTATTTGCCAACTTCGGTATCAGTCTTTCCAGGACAGCGGCAGATCAGTCTTATGGCGGCACCGCGGTGGATCTGGGAAGCATTCAGCCGGGAGATTTGCTGTTTTACAGCGACGGCGGAGGAATCAGCCACGTAGCCATTTACATGGGTGGAGGTCAGATCGTGCATGCGGCCAATGCAGCTTCCGGTATCACCACATCCAATTATGACTACAGCACGCCGGTGTCTGCCAGCCGGTACTGGTAAGATACTGCTGGAAAATTTTTATTTTCCTCCTGTCGTTTTTGTGTTATACTAAAGAACACAAACGCAGAGCCAAGGAGACGGCAGGAGGAGGATCGCATGAAGCTGATAAAAAAGCTAGTAAAGGTGACTGTGAAATTTATTGCAGGAGTAGTGATATTCGGTCTGTTTTTTATGGCGGTGGATCCCAGCGGCACAAATATGAAAAAGCAGGCGGAAAAGCTGAAAAAGTGGATTACCGGAAAAACTTCCTCACTCAATTTTGATCAGGAGCAGACTGACCAGGAGGCAGAATAATTCAGAACTTATGAAAAATATAGAGGAAGATATTAAATCAGGAAAATTTAAGAGCATCTATCTGTTTTACGGGGAGGAAGCATATCTAAAAAATCTGTATAAGAATCGGCTGAAGAACGCCCTGGTCAGTTCGGAGGATACCATGAATTTGAATGTGTATCAGGGAAAAGGGATCTCCATTCCTCAGGTGATCGATCAGGCGGAGACTATGCCATTTTTTGCAGACCATCGACTGATCTTGCTGGAGGACAGCGGATTTTTTAAGAATGCGGCCCCGGAGCTGGCGGATTATCTGGGAGAAGGAGCACCTGCAGAGACGGTGTTCCTTTTTGTGGAAACTGAAGTGGATAAACGGGGGAAACTGTACAAGACCGTGAAATCCAAGGGAAGAATCGTAGAATTTGCAAGACAGAATGAGCAGACGCTTACCAACTGGGTTCTGCGGGCTCTGCAGAAGGAGAATTTGAAAATTACCCGCTCTGCCATGCAGCTTTTTTTGGAGCGGACCGGAAATGATATGGAAAATATCAGCAGAGAACTGGAGAAACTGATTTCCTATGTATATGGAAGGGAAGGCATCACCAGGGAGGATGTAGAAGCGATCTGTACCCTTCGGACAGAGAACAAGATTTTTGACATGATCAATGCCATTGCAGAGAAAAAGCAGAAGCGGGCGTTGGAGCTTTATTATGATTTGCTGGCCTTAAAGGAGGCGCCGCTGCGAATACTGGCGCTGATTGCCAGACAGTTCCACTTGCTTTTACAGGTCAAGGATTTAAGGCGTCAGGGGTTTGATCAGGGAGAGATTGCCTCCAGGGCAGGAATTATGAATTTTGTGGTGCGAAATTGCTTGCGGCAGGGAGAATATTTTTCATCGGAACTGCTGAGAGGGGCAGTGGAGGAGTGCGTTCGCACGGAGGAAGCCATCAAAACCGGCAGGCTGGGAGACCGGCTTGGAGTGGAGCTGCTGATCGTAAAGTACAGCCAGGAGAAGAAGTAAGAAATGAGACTATGGAGAAAGTCTGTAAATAAGATTTTCTATGATAAGGATCGGCGAAAGGCCTGGGAAACAAAAAGATAAGAAAAACCCCCGCTGACATGACGGTATCAGCGGGGGTTCCTTTTCATCTATTTACGCAATGCCGTTAACAGCTTTTGCTAAACGGGATACTTTTCTGGATGCGGTATTCTTGTGATACACGCCCTTAGAAGCAGCTTTATCGATAGCGGCAGTAGCAGCCAGCAGTGCAGCAGAAGCAGTTTCCTTATCTCCAGCAGCAACAGCAGCATCTACCTTCTTGATAGCAGTCTTAACAGCAGATTTGATTGCCTTATTACGCTCGTTTCTGGTTTTTGTTACCAGGATTCTCTTTTTTGCAGACTTAATATTAGCCAACCCGTACACCTCCAAACATTGTGATTTATAGTTTGTTCCATTAAAATCGGACACGGACGTTTAATGTAAACATACTAATATATATTAGTCCAAAGTCATGGGCCTGTCAATACATAATTCGGGAAAAATTGCAAAAAATAAGGAAAATAGGAATGTTTCAGCAAATGGATTAAAAAATATCCTCCAAAAGGAAAGAAATGCGAAGGAGGACCAATGCAGGAGGCAGTGATGATCGAAAAGTTTCAGGTACGGACAGATCTGGCGCTGGAGGCCAGGGAGAGCTATGAAAAGGACGATGTGAGAATCCGGGGAGTGAAGATTCTGGAGGAGGAAGATCCGGAGAAGGAAATTTATACCACAGTGGTAAAAATTGAGACAGAGAATGGGGCGAAGGCCATGGGAAAACCGGTGGGAACCTACATTACCCTGGAAGCTCCAAATTTGTCCGACGCGGATGAGGGGTATCACCGGGAAGTATCCGAGGAGGTGGCAAAACGTCTTCTTCAGCTTATGGGGGATACCAGAAAGTCTGTATTGATTGTGGGGCTGGGAAATCGGGAAGTGACACCGGATGCTCTTGGGCCAAATGTGGTGAATAATCTGCAGATTACCCGCCATATTATCCGGGAATTTGGCAGGGCCTCTCTGGAGTCTGGAATGGAGACTTCCGTCAGCGCCATTGTGCCCGGAGTGATGGCACAGACTGGAATGGAAACGTTGGAGATCATCCAAGGGGTGGTCAAAGAGACCAGACCGGAGCTGGTAGTGGTGATCGACGCTCTGGCAGCCAGAAGTACCAAAAGATTGAACCGCACCATCCAGATTACAGATACTGGAATTAATCCAGGCTCCGGAGTGGGAAACCACAGACAGGGAATCAGCAGAGAGATTCTTGGGATTCCGGTGATCGCCATTGGCGTGCCCACTGTGGTGGATGCGGCCACCATTGTGAATGACACCATGGAAAATCTGGTTGAGGCTATGGATGCCACAAAGGAGATGCGGCAGCTGGGCGGTGTTATGGGAACCCTGGATAAGGCGGAAAAGTATGAGATGATTCGGGAGCTGATTTCCCCGCATCTAAATACCATGTTTGTTACCCCGAAGGACATTGACGATACTGTGAAGCGATTAAGCTATACGATCTCCGAGGGACTGAATCTGGCATTTGGAGGATGAAGAGAAAGACAGGAACAGATGCTGCGGTATTCTTTGCGGAGTGATCCATACAATAGAAATCAGATCTGCAAATAGCAGATTAGATCTGTCCTTTTGGCGGAATATTTAAGAAATCCCTTTCATATATATAAAAAGGGGGTTTTCTATGGGAAATGGCGGCGGATGGTTTGAAAAGTTACTGCAAGGATGTATCCTGGTCACTGGCTGCTACATTATTTATCGGGGCGGCACTATTTTGGCGGAAACCGGATATCTGGGGAGTATTTTATCCTCAGACCCGGTTGTTTCTGTAGTGCAGGAAACTGTCCTGAATACATATCTCCCTGGCTATCCGCACGTTTTGGAGGAACTTCCCCAGGATGGAGCACTGGCAGAATGGCTGGAACAGCTGATTCCGATTTTGAAAAACTGGTACAAGCAGGGGCTTGAGCAGGAGGCAAGGCAGGAGGAGCTGCGTATATCGGAGGCGGGAGAGACAGACACGGAGGAAGGCATAAAAGATCCGGAGGAAGCGAAGAAGGGTTCAGAACCGGAGACGGATGAACAGACTGCTTTTGGAGAGGAAAGAGACCCAAAATCTCAGGAGACAGAAGAGACGGAGGGGTATCAGGAAGTTTTGGCAGGCGGTGCAGGGCCGGAGGAAACTCTGCTCATGGATCAGCTGGCGGATTTTGATTATCTTTTGAATCATTATTTTGTGATAGACCAGGATACTACGGCAGACGAGACGCTTCTGGATGCGGAGCGCTTTCTTTCCTATGACCTGAAACTGGTGCAGGAGCCAGAGGTGCCTCAGATTTTGATTTATCATACCCATTCCCAGGAAACTTTTTTGGATTCGGAGCCTGGTGCAAAGGAGGATACCATCCTTGGCATGGGCGAATATCTGAAAGAGCTGCTGGAAGGATACGGGTATCAGGTGATCCATGATACCGGAGTTTATGATCTGGTGAATGGAGTGCTGGATCGCAGCGCTGCTTACGATTATGCCAGAACCGCGGTTGAAAAGATCCTGGAGGAGCATCCCACGATAGAGGTGATCATTGATCTTCACCGGGACGGGGTGGAAGGAGAACATTTTGTGACAGAGATCGGTGGAAAACCAGCCTCCCGGATCATGTTTTTCAATGGGATCTCCCAAAACAGCAGTGGCCAGCCCATAGACTATCTGTACAATCCTTATATTCAGGAGAATCTGGCGTTTTCTTTTCAGATGCAGCTGGCAGCCGAAAAAAAATATCCCGGTTTTACCCGGAATATTTATCTGAAAGGTCAGCGCTACAACCTTCATCTGCGGCCACGCTCCCTGTTGATCGAGGCTGGCACTCAGTTGAATACAGTGGAGGAGGAGCGCAATGCCATGGAGCCTCTGGCGCAGCTTCTCCATGAGGTATTAAGCGGAGAGAATAAATAGGTTTTTCCGGAAAAACAGCGGATTTCTCTAGAAAAACCTATGAAAATTGTTCAGCGTTTGATTAGTATTCCTGTTTTTAGGCAGCAAAATAAATTGAATCCCCCTACTGGACAAAGGGAAAACGGATATGCTACAATCTACCTTAGAATGAGGCAGAGTGCCCTTTAAATATCAGCGCCCAGGAAATGGAGACTGCAGAGCGGCATAGGCAGGGCGCTTTATAGGAGGAATCAAGTTTGGCAGGAATAGAACAGAGCAAAATCAGGAACTTTTGCATTATCGCACATATAGACCATGGGAAATCTACGCTGGCGGACCGGATTATTGAGCGGACGGGACTGCTTACCAGCCGGGAGATGCAGGCGCAGGTACTGGACAATATGGATTTGGAGCGGGAGCGGGGGATCACGATCAAGGCTCAGACAGTCCGCACAGTGTACCGGGCAAAGGATGGGGAGGAATATATCTTTAACCTGATCGATACTCCGGGACATGTGGATTTTAACTATGAGGTGTCCAGAAGCCTGGCAGCCTGCGACGGAGCGATTTTGGTGGTGGATGCCGCTCAGGGAATTGAGGCTCAGACCCTGGCCAATGTGTATCTGGCTTTGGATCATGATCTGGATGTGTTTCCGGTGATCAATAAGATCGATCTTCCCAGTGCAGATCCGGAGCGGGTGATCAATGAGATTGAGGATGTGATTGGCATTGAGGCTCAGGATGCGCCCAGAATCTCCGCCAAGACGGGAGAAAATGTGGACGAGGTGCTGGAGCAGATTGTAGCCAGGATCCCTGCGCCTAAGGGCGATCCGGAGGCCCCCTTAAAGGCTCTGATTTTTGATTCTTTGTATGATGCCTATAAGGGTGTGATCGTATTTTGCAGGATCAAGGAAGGAGCTGTACACCGCGGTACCAGAATCCGTATGATGGCCACCGGGGCAGAGGCAGAGGTGGTGGAAGTAGGTTATTTTGGAGCAGGCCAGTTCATTCCCTGTGAGGAATTGTCCGCAGGCATGGTAGGATATCTCACCGCCAGCTTGAAAAATGTGAAGGATACACGGGTGGGAGATACGGTGACAGATGCAGGCCGCCCCTGTGATAAAGCGCTTCCGGGTTACAAAAAGGTAAATCCCATGGTGTATTGCGGGATGTATCCGGCAGACAGCGCCAAGTATACCGATCTTCGGGATGCTCTGGAAAAGCTGCAGCTAAACGATGCTTCTTTGCAGTTTGAGCCGGAGACCTCCATTGCATTGGGCTTTGGATTCCGCTGTGGTTTTCTGGGACTTCTGCACCTGGAGATCATCCAGGAGCGGCTGGAGCGGGAGTATAATCTGGATCTGGTGACCACTGCTCCCGGAGTTATCTATAAAGTATACAAGACAAACGGGGAAATGATCGAATTGACCAATCCTTCCAATCTTCCGGATCCTTCGGAGATCGAATATATGGAGGAGCCTATGGTCAGCGCAGAGATCATGGTGACCACAGAATTTATTGGTTCCATCATGGAGCTTTGCCAGGAGCGCCGGGGCGTTTATATCAGCATTGAATATATGGAAGAGACCCGGGCTTTGCTGAAATATGATTTGCCGCTGAATGAGATTATCTATGATTTCTTTGATGCGCTGAAATCCAGGTCCAGAGGATACGCTTCTTTTGATTATGAATTGAAAGGATATGTGCGCTCTGAACTGGTGAAGCTGGATATTTTGGTAAATCGGGAGGAAGTGGACGCCCTCTCTTTCATTGTTCACGCTCAGACAGCCTATGAGCGGGGCCGGAGAATGTGTGAGCGGCTGAAGGAAGAGATCCCAAGACAGCTTTTTGAGATTCCTATTCAGGCAGCCATCGGCGGAAAGATTATTGCCAGGGAGACAGTGAAAGCCATGCGCAAGGATGTACTGGCAAAATGTTACGGCGGAGATATCAGCCGAAAGAAGAAGCTTTTGGAGAAGCAGAAGGAAGGAAAGAAGCGGATGCGCCAGGTGGGAAATGTGGAGATTCCCCAGAAGGCCTTTATGAGCGTACTGAAGTTGGACGAGAAGTAGGAGACTTTGACATAAAAGGAAATAGTGTTTGGACAAGGCGAGACGGGATAACGAACTATGGAAGTGACGGATAAGGGGAACCGAATGAAAGAGGAGGGGAGAACACAGCTGGGGATCTATGTGCATATCCCCTTTTGTGTTCGCAAATGTAATTACTGTGATTTTCTCTCCGGGCCGGCAGAGGCGAAAGTACGAAAGAGATATGTAGAACAGCTGATCCGGGAGATTGGCTGTTTCCCTCACCCGGAAAGGTATCGGGTGGTCAGCGTATTTTTTGGGGGAGGCACCCCTTCTCTGCTGGAAGGGGAGGACATTGGGAGAATTTTAGAAGTTCTGGGGCAGCTGTTTTCGGAGGTGAGAGCGGCCAGATATGCCGGAAGGGAAGGGGGTGGACAGAGGAAAGCTCCGGGGAGGTTTGGGCCAGAGATTACCATAGAGTGCAATCCAGGGACACTTACCAGAGAAAAGCTGGAGCAGTATCGAAAATGGGGAATAAACCGTCTCAGTATCGGCCTCCAGTCCACAGATAATCAGGAACTTCGTCTGCTGGGGCGAATCCATACCTGGGAGGAATTTCTGGAAAATTATCAGGCAGCCAGGGCGGCTGGATTTTCTAATATTAATATCGATCTGATGTCCGGGCTTCCGGGACAGAGCGCAGCCTCCTGGCGGGAGACTCTTCAGAAAGTGCTGGCCTTAAATCCGGAGCATATCTCCGCCTACAGCTTGATTGTGGAGGAGGGGACTGTTTTTGATCGGTGGTATGGACAGTCGGAGCAGAGATTTCCTCCTCTTCCCTCAGAGGAGGAGGAGCGGCAGATGTATTATGATACGGAAAAAATTCTGGGAACGGCGGGGCTGGAGCGGTATGAGATCTCAAACTATGCCCTGCCGGGCTGTGAGAGCATCCATAACAGCGGCTACTGGCTGAGGAGAGCGTACGCAGGTTTCGGCCTGGGAGCTTCCTCTCAGATAGGTCATATGCGCTATAAGAATACGGATTCTATGGAAGAGTACCTTCAGGGAGATTTTTCTAAAAAGGAAGTGGAGGAGCTTACCAGGAAGGATGAAATAGAGGAGACCATGTTTCTGGGACTGCGGATGATGCGGGGGGTTGACCGGGAGGAATTTTTTCGAAAGTTTCAGATACCGCTGGAAGATGTGTACCAAAAGCAGATCCTGCGGCTGGAGGAACAGGGATTGCTGGAGGAGAAGGGAACCAGACTGCGCCTGACCAGCCGGGGGATTGATGTGAGCAACCGAGTGCTGGCGGAGTTTCTGCTGGATTGAAAAAGCTTATCCAGAGGGGGGAAAGCCTTTTGCCATGCGGTATTTGATGGAAGAGAGGCAAGGGCGGGAACGAAGGGGGAGAAGTATGAAGAAGATACGAAAGGGCATTAACAAAGAGACCAAGATCAATCCAGAAGCCATGCGATATGGATGCGCCGTTCTGGCAGCAGTGATTATTGCGGTGAACATTAAAACTTTTGTCCGGGCTGGTGGGCTGTATCCAGGAGGCTTTAGCGGTTTGACACTGCTTTTGCAGGGGATTTTTGAAAAATTTTTCTATGTGGAGGTTCCCTACACAGTGATCAATCTGCTGTTGAATGCCATTCCGGTGGCTATTGGTCTGAAATTTATCGGAAAACGGTTTACTTTCAGTTCCTGCTGCGTGATTGTACTCTCCAGTGTGCTTACAGATGTGATACCAGTGCAGCCGATCACCTATGACACTCTTTTGGTCAGTATTTTTGGCGGTTTGATTAATGGGCTGGCTGTCAGCCTGTGTCTCATCGGCAACACCAGCAGCGGCGGAACGGATTTTATTGCCATCTTTTTCTCGGAAAAGTATGACAGAGATATCTGGAACTATATTTTCTGTGCCAATGCGGTGATGCTTCTGGTGGCAGGAATCCTATTTGGCTGGGAGCGGGCACTTTATTCTATTATTTTTCAGTTTACTTCCACTCAGGTGGTGCAGATGCTTCACCAGAGATATAAAAAGCATACGCTGTTTATTATCACCCACAGGCCGGACGAGGTGTACCGGGAGATTTCCCATCTTACCAGGCACTCCGCCACCAGATTTCAAGGCTATGGCTGTTATACCGGCGAGGGAACCAGCCTGCTGTACTCCGTAGTGTCCAGAGATGAGGCAAAGACGCTGGTGCGGAAGGTGCATGAGATCGACCCTCAGGCTTTTGTGAATATTATCAAGACAGACTATATTAATGGAAGATTCTATCACAAGACAGACTACTGAACAAAAAGGGGATTCTGCAAAATCCATCGGAATTTGTATTTTGCAGAATCCCCTTTTTAGGTTAGAGACAGGATCTGCCGCACTGCGTAATCATGGATCATCCGGTAGGTGTCATAGGAATAGTGGACTCCGTCCGGGGATTCAAATTCCATGGAACGCAGATAGACATTGCTGTCTAAGTACTGATCCGGGAAGGCAGATTTCAGCTTTTCATTAAAAGCTGCGATTTCCATATTGGTGACATGCTTGGCCTGCTCGGTCACCGGATTGACCGAGAGAAAGTAAAAGTCTGTGTCCGGATAAGCGGAGGAGAAGGTTTGGTAAAGCGCCAGGTAATCCTCTATGGCATCCAGATCATTAACGCCCAGGTTCAGTACCACCGGGGAGTCTGGATGCGCTTTTATGGCGTCCTCCATTTGAAATAAGCCGGATTCGGTAAACCAGCGGTATCCTTCCCCCACTTCGCCAATGTAAGTACAGCTATCCTGGATTTCTGCCTCCGCCTCCCCCATGCCTACGGTGCGGGAATCGCCAACGAAGATCAGATGGTGGGTCGGAAGAGGGGCGGAAGCGGCCTTGGCGGCAGCCAGGGCTTTAGCAGTCTGCTCATCCGGCAAGGATTCTTCCATGTTCTCCTCTTTGGAAAGCGCCGGGGCAGTCTCGGATTCAGAGAGTACAGTTTCTGAATCCGACCAAGAGGAGAGCTTGTCATTTTTCTGATCCAGCATCAGAAAGATGCCAAGCCCCACAAGTCCTGCAATACAAAAGACAGAAAGCAGGATACCAAAAATCATTTCTTTTCTGATTTTTTTCATAGTAATCACACATCCTTTTCAAAGCGCCCGGTATTCGGAAGAATAACGGCATAAAATGCGTATGTATATGCGCAGATAAGATCTGGCTATTATAGCACAATTCTTCCTATCAGTGTAATAATTTGAAAAAAAATTTGAAAAACTATTGACAAACGAATCTGGCTGTCATATTATTATGTCATGAGTGTTAGCACTCTAAAGAAACGAGTGCTAACAACTACCAGATGGAAGGAGGATTTCAGATGCAGATGGATGACCGCAAATGGACGATCCTGCAGGCCATCATCAAAACGTACCTGGAGACGGGAGAACCAGTAGGTTCCAGAACCATTTCTAAATATCCGGATCTGAATTTGAGTTCCGCTACCATCCGTAATGAAATGTCAGATCTGGAGGAGATGGGATACATCCTGCAGCCCCATACTTCCGCAGGAAGAATTCCTTCTGACGCCGGTTATCGCTTCTATGTGGACCGGATGATGGAGGATAAGGACCGGGAAGTCACGGAGATGAAGGAGCTGATGATCCAGCGTCAGGATAAGATGGAGCTTTTGCTTAAGCAGGTGGTGAAGGTTCTGGCAGCCAATACCAACTACGCCACCATGATCTCCGGACCCCAGTATCATCAGACCAAACTGAAATTTATTCAGCTGTCTGTGGTAAGTCCCAGTCAGATACTGGCAGTGATTGTGGCTGAGGGAAATGTAGTCAAGAATAAAATGATCAACATGGAACACGGCCTGGATCAGGAAACGATATTGAAGCTGAATATTCTGTTAAACAGCAGTCTGAACGGTCTGACCATTGAACAGATTAATCTGGCAACCATCTCCAAACTGAAGGAAGAGGCGGGAATCCACAGCGAGCTTGTCAGCCGGGTGCTGGATACGGTGGCGGAGGCCATCAGCCAGAAGGAGGATGTGGAGATTTATACCAGCGGAGCCACCAACTTTTTCCGGTATCCGGAGCTTAGCGACAGCGAAAAGGCCAGCGAGTTAATCAGCGCTTTTGAGGAAAAGCATCCTCTGGCCAGCCTGATGGACGGTCCGGAGCCAGAAACGGATGAACATGGCATTCAGGTTTATATCGGACAGGAGACGCCGGTGCCTACCATGAAGGACTGCAGTGTAGTGACTGCTTCCTATGATTTGGGGGACGGGATGTACGGCCGTATCGGGATCGTAGGACCTAAGCGTATGGATTATGACCGGGTTGTGGGAGTTTTGAAAAACCTGACACAGCAGTTAGATGAATTATTTAAAAAGAATTAGCCGGAAGGCTGGAAAGGTGGGAAAGATACAGTGGCAGAAATAAAGGATGACAAGGCCCTGGATGAGACCACGCAGAACGCCGAAACAAAAGAGGCGGAAAAGACCATAGAGCAGGAAACCGTGGAAACACAGGAGCCGGATACCGTATGTGAAGATCAGGAAGAGGAGCTGGCAGAGGATCAAGAGACCCAGGAAGAGGAGCCGGCACAGAAAAAGAGCTTCTTTGGAAAACGAAAAGAAAAAAAAGACAAGAAGGATATTCAGATCGAAGAGCTGACTGACCGGGTGCGCCGCCAGATGGCAGAGTTTGATAACTTCCGCAAACGCACAGAAAAAGAAAAGGCAGCCATGTATGAGATCGGAGCCAGAAGTGTGATTGAGAAGATCCTTCCGGTAGTAGATAATTTTGAGCGGGGGCTGGCCAGCGCGGGAGAGAATTCTGAGGATCCTTATGTAGAGGGAATGCAGAAGATCTACAAACAGCTGATGACTACCCTGGAGGCTATGGAAGTAAAACCCATAGAGGCAGTAGGACAGGAGTTCAATCCGGATTTCCACAATGCGGTGATGCATGTGGAGGATGAAAACCTGGGTGAAAATATCGTAGCCGAAGAGCTTCAGAAAGGCTACATGTACCGTGATACTGTGGTAAGACACAGCATGGTAAAAGTTGCAAACTAATAAGCGTATTACAGAAATGTTTTTATACCATGACAGGAGGAAATGATTATGGGAAAAATTATCGGTATTGACTTAGGTACAACCAACAGCTGCGTAGCAGTGATGGAGGGCGGAAAGCCCGTAGTGATCGCCAACACAGAGGGAGCAAGAACTACACCGTCTGTCGTTGCATTTACAAAAAACGGAGAGCGTCTGGTAGGTGAGCCGGCAAAGCGTCAGGCTGTTACCAACGCAGATAAGACCATCTCTTCTATTAAGAGACATATGGGTACGGATTACAGAGTAGCCATTGATGATAAGAAATATTCTCCACAGGAGATTTCCGCTATGATCCTGCAGAAGATGAAGGCAGATGCAGAGGCTT